>CAWFPP010000001.1:0-408729 GCA_963817735.1 uncultured Acidimicrobiaceae bacterium
CGGCCCGCAGCTGTTCCAGGGCATTCGAGCCACCGCCATCGATGCGGATTGGTCGGCTGGCCACGGTCTGGAAGTCACCGGCCCTATCGAGGCGTTGGTCCTCACTTTGGCCGGCCGTTTCGCCGCGCTCGACCAGTTGCAAGGTGATGGGATGCCGACCATGCGTACGCGGGCAGATGCTCTATGAGATTGCTTGCCGAAGGCCGTCTGGTAAGTCTCGCTCAGGAGCGAGAGACTGGCTGGCGCCCCCGCTGAAGTCGGATAGAACACCGGGCCTGACTGAAGGCGCCGGAGGAGTGGTACATCCGGGCAGCGGTTCGAGGTGTCCCACTTTGATGGTGCAATAAGGAAGTGGCGCATGCCTCCTAAGTGCCTGATTGAGACTTTGAGCAGACCCTGCGGCTGATCCGTAGCGTTTAGAGGTCCCGACGGGCTGGCTCTCTTAAGTGCCTGCCGCCGGTCCATCCGGCTGGCTTTCTAACGAAATGCCACTCGTCTGGATTTCGCCGCGAGTGGCTCAAAAGAGGAGTGTGTGCACCAGATCCAAATCAGGAGTGCCCTCGCGGTGTCCCATCAGCCCAAGAGGAGGTGCTCATGTCGGTGATCATCGGGGTCGACCCCCACAAAGCGAGCCACACGGCGGTGGCTATCGGTGGTGACGAACGCGAGATGGCCAAGGTCACGGTCCGGGCGACATGCCAGCAAACGCCCAAGCTGTTGGCCTGGGCTGAGCCCTTCGCCGAGCGCACCTGGGCCATCGAGTCCGCCGGTGGGCTCGGTTATCTGCTCGCCCAACAGCTCGTCGATGCCGGCGAAGTGGTGCTCGACGTCCCACCCACATTGGCCTCGAGGATCAGGGTGCTCGGCACGGGGCGTTCGGAGAAGAACGATCCGAACGATGCCTTCTCCGTTGCCATCGCCGCCTTGCGCTCGAGTGGTCTTCACACGGTCGAGCGGGCCGATCACACCGAGATCATGCGGCTGTTGGCCAAACGCAACCACGACCTGGGCCGACTGCGGCCAAACTCGTCTGCCGCCTGCACAACGCCCTGGCTGAGCTCTCACCGGGCGGAATTGCCAAGGAACTCTACGTTTCTGACGCCAATCGGCTCCTCGACTCCTTCGAGCCGGCCACACCCATCGAGCACATGCGCCACCAGCTCGCCCTCGAACTCGTCGATGACGTGGCCCGCCTCGACGAGCAGATCAAAGAGTCACACCGCCGGATCCGCACTGCCGTGCGAGCATCGAAGACCACGCTCACTGATCTGTTCGGTGTGGGCCCGGTCCTGGCCTGCTCGCTGATCGGTTACACCGGCGACGTTGATCGCTTCGCCAACCGGGACAGCTTCGCCGCCTATGCGGGCATCGCTCCGGTCGAGCACTCGTCGGGCGGTCGGGTGTTCCACCGGCTCTCGCTGCGCGGTCATCGTCGGCTCAACAACGCAATCCACATGGTGGCCATATGCCAGATCCGCCAGCCCCACTCTGCCGGTCGGGCCTACTTCGATCGCAAGGTCGTCGAGGGCAAGACCAAACGAGAGGCTCTGCGCTCCCTCAAGCGCCACGTCTCCAACGCCGTCTATCGCCAGCTGGTCATCGACGCCGAAAGGGGCCCGGGAGGACATTAGGAAACGACTCATAGCCTGCGTGGTCGGCTCTGCATCCTGAAGGCCGGCTCTTTGGCGAAGTCACTCCCGGACCACCACGAAGCCTACGCATGTGCGCCGTCTCGTGACGGGCCGATTCGTCGCGCCCGAACCGCCCTGGAATTGGGGTCTTGACTCAAAGAGGATTCGTTTGAGGGCAGGGATCGCACCGCCGCCGGGTAGCCAGATCGGGCCGACTGTGGACGGGTGAACCGCGGCAAGCAACTCAGGAGCTGGTCAGCGTGGGTAACGAGTCACTCGGGTCAACTCCATCGGTGCGGGCGAAAATAAATCGCTCTAGTAAGAGACGGAGCGCAGCGCGACTTCGACGCTCGTGAGGATCGGGAACTCGGCGGCGCGCAAGAAGGCCCAACCACTGGATGGGCCTTCTTGCTTGGGTCCGACCGAATGCTTGCACCGAGTTCCAAATGATCGTCAAATGTGGTGCACCGACACCACCTCGCACACGACAGGGGCCGGGGTCCCGATCTGGCCGAGCGCTCTGAGGTGCGCCGCCGCCTCGGGATTGTGCCGCATGGCGTCGAAGGCATCCTGGCTCTCCCACTGCGCGTAGTTGATGACTTTGGTGCCGTCGAGGCTCCGGTGGACATTCGCCGAGATGAACCCCGGGAGGTGACGGATCACCCCTTCGGTCGCCTGCTGCCAGTGCTCGACGAGTCGCAGCTGGTCCTTCGGTTCGACAGTGAAGACGTTGACCAGGGTCACCGTGGAGGTGCCCTCTTGGATAATTGAGGTGGTCATGAGTGCTGTTCTCCTTTGCTGTGGTTTGTTCTCGTTGGCTAGCGGACGGTGGCGGGGACGACGGCCGCCATGGTCGTTGTGGTGATGGCGGGGCTGACGTGGTCGAGACCGGCGGGAGCGACCTCGCTCACCGACTCAGGGGCAGGCGCCGTCGCCCGGGCCGGCAGGAACCAGGCGGCCACCAGCGCACCAAGGGAGGCGGCCACGACGGCGACGAGCATGGCCCGGTCCGATCCGGCCATGAACGCCTGGCGGGCAATGTCGACGATGGCCTGCCCGAAAGACCCCGGAGCGTGCTGCCCGACGGCGACGGCGCCACCGACAGAGCTGTTCGCCTCGAGGACATAGCGAGCCGGCACGTGGGTGAGCACCGGACGGAAGTCACTGGCGAAGACCGAGGAGGCGATCGAGCCTGTGAGCGCCACGCCGAGGGCGCCGCCGACGAACCGGGTCGTGTCATTGACGGCCGAGCCCACGCCGGCCTGGGCGCGAGGCAGCGAACCCATGATCGACTCGGTGGCCGGCGCCATGGCCAGGCCCATTCCGGCCGCAACCATCATGGAGGCCACCACGAGCAAGGGGTAGCCGTCGTGGACGGTCGCCGTCGAGAGAACGCCGAAGCCGATCGCCATCAGCGCCAAACCAGTTGTGACGACCGCCTTGGTGCCGATCCGGGCCGCCACCTTGGCCGACTGGGCAGAGGCCACCCCCATGGTGAGGGCGAAGGGGAGGCAGCGCACGCCGGCCGCCAGCGCGGAATACCCGAGGACAAATTGGAGCTGCTGGGTGAAGAGGAACAGCCAGCCGAAGAGAGCCAAGAAGATCATGGTCACGGCGAAGCTGGCGGCACTGAAGCGCGCGTTGGCGAAGATGCGCAGGTCGACCATCGGGTGTGTGCTGCGCAGCTCGAAGAAACCAAAGGTCATGAGCAACGCCGCGCCCGCGGCGACCGTGCCCAGAGTGATCGGGCTGAACCAGCCATGTGACGGGGCCTCGATGATGGCGTAGACGACAGCGAGGATGCCGGTCATGGACAGCAGGGCGCCGATCGGGTCGAGAGCCCGAGGGTGAGGATTCGCCGAGGGTGGGACGACCAGGCGTCCGGCGACAAGTGCGACGCCGACGATCGGCAGATTCACCATGAAGATCGATCCCCAGGCGAAGTGCTCGAGGAGCCAGCCGCCCAGCGTCGGTCCGACCACGACCCCGAGACCGGCAACCGACGACCACATGGCGATGGCCTTGGCCCGCTCGGCGGGAACGGTAAAGACGTTGGTCAAGATGGAGAGAGTGGCGGGCATGACTGCGGCGGCGCCGATCCCCATCACGACTCGACTGGCGACGAGTTCGTGTGCCGAGGTGGACATCGCCGCCAGCACCGAGCCCAGAGCGAAGACGATCAGGCCGCCGGCGAGCGTCCGGTGCCGCCCGATGCGGTCACCCAGGCTGCCCAGCGTGAGGAGCAGCCCGGCCACGGCCAGGGTGTAGGCGTCGACCACCCACTGCAGCGCACTCGTCGAGGCGTGCAGGTGGCGCACCAGCGTGGGCAGTGCCACGTTGACGATGGAGCCGTCCACCACCACGACGAGCAACGACAGGCAGAGCACGCCGAGGGTGGCCCAGCGCCGGGTGTGGATCTGTTCGGGGGTTGGGTTCTTCATGATTCCTCCTACATGTTGAAAATGACATGTCGTACTCAATACTATTGGAGTTGACATGTCAAGATATACGTGTAGAATCTTTACTATGAGCTTGCGCCACGGACTTCTCGACCTCCTCGCCGGCGAACCCATGAGCGGCTACGACCTGGCCCGGTTGTTCGGGGCCTCGATGGGCAACGTCTGGCCGGCCCAACACAGCCAGATCTATCCCGAGCTGGGCAAACTGGCGGCCGAGGGTCTGATCTCCCAGACCGGTGAGGGTGCACGGGGTCGAAAGGTCTATGAGACGACGCCGGCTGGCGTCGACGAACTCAGGCGCTGGCTACGTGAAAGCGAACCCGACTACTCGTTTCGCAACGAGGCCCTCCTGCGTGTGTTCTGCCTGTGGGTGCTCCCGCCGGACGAGGCGCTCGAATGTTTGGCCCGGGACCGAGTCGAGTATGTCCGCCACCTCGGCTACATCGAGAACGTCATCGCCACCCGGGACTGGGCCGCCAACGCCGTCGCCCGGGCCAGCCGGCTCTCGATCGAGTTCGGCCGGCGCTTCTACGCCATGCAGATCGAGTGGATCGACTGGGCCACAGAACAGGTAGCAGCAGGGACGCTCGAGCCCGGCGGCGCGCTGCCGGCTGTCGCCGCTGCCGTGAGCGGCTGAGCAGGTTGCGATGGCCGGGCAGCGAGTGAAGCGGAGTCACGCCGCGGTAGAGGGTGGCCAGATCGGGCCGTTCCCCGGCAGGGCACAGTTGCAAGCACCAGGTCCCGGCGGGTGACTTGGTGGGCGTGATCCGACTGGTCGTTGTCGACTGGCTGGTGGCGAACAGAACTTCGGCGTTCCGACGTCTGCCGGAAGCCAGCATCCGCCGGTCAGGGCCGGCAATGTCGGCTCGCTCACCGAGGAATGTGACCGTCGCCAGGAGGACGCGAGCGCCATTCGCTGCGCATGGAGAGAGCCTGTCGATCGGACCTGGGTACCAGTCCGTCGACGGGCCTCACGTGGCCTGTCCGGGCGTGTCTTTACGTGTCTTTATCGAGAGGGAAGGAGAGGGTTCGTGAGGGAACCTGAGGGGGTCGAAACGCCACCACCAGGA
Organism: uncultured Acidimicrobiaceae bacterium; assembly: GCA_963817735.1. Taxonomy (GTDB): domain Bacteria; phylum Actinomycetota; class Acidimicrobiia; order Acidimicrobiales; family RAAP-2; genus Bog-473. The sequence continues at coordinate 5,161 of CAWFPP010000001.1, forward strand.
AAGTCCTCGGAAAGGCCCTGGTCAAAACACCGAGAACCAGACATTCGCAATGTAGAGGCCGTGGGTTCGAATCCCATCACCTCCACCAGAAGGCCTTTCCCCCATCCGGTGGACAGGCCTTATGACAAAACGGCCTGGTGGATGTGGGTCGAGTGTAGTTCTTCGAATTCGGCCGGGGTCAGGTAGTTCAGGGCGCTGTGGCGCCGGGCTGTGTTGTAGAAGTTCTCGATGTAGTCCGCCATGCCGACGCAGAGCTGAAGGTTGGTTCGCCAGCGTTGTCGATTGAGCAGCTCGATTTGCATGGAGCCCCAGAACGACTCCATGGGGGCGTTGTCGTAGCAGTCGCCGACGGTGCCCATAGAGCTGATGAGGCCCAGGCGCCGCACGTTCTCGGTGAAGGCCCACGAGGTGAACTGGGCTCCGTGGTCCGAGTGGATGATCGTCGAAGCTGACACGGGTCTCGAGTCCTTGGCCTTGTTGATGGCGTCGATGACGAGGGCCGACTCGCAACGCCGGTCGATCGCCCATCCGACGACCTTGCGACTGAAGAGGTCGAGCACGACGCAGCAGTAGATCTTGCCCTCGCCTGTCGGGTGCTCGGTGATGTCGGTCAGCCACAGCTGGTTGGGTCGAGTGGCCACGAAGGAGCGCTGCACGAGGTCCTCACAGGTGGGGGCGTTCTTGAGGTTCTTGTGCCCCCTCTTCGGCCCGGGCAGGCCCTTGAGTCCCAGCTCGCGCATGATCCTCCAGACCAGCTTCTTGTTGACGATGAGCCCCTGCTCGATCTCGAGGGCCGCCCTGATGCGCAACATCCCATAGGTCCCACGGCTTCGGGCGTGGATCTCGGCGATGCTGTCGGCCAAAAGCAGGCTCCTGATCTCGCGGTCGCTCGGACGGTGGAACTTGATCTTGTAATAGGTCGAGCGGCTGAGCCCGACGAGGCGACAGGCCGCCTTCTCCGAATAGCCCAGGTTGTTCAGCGCTCGGACAACCTGGAACTTCCTTTTGGGTCGGTCGCCTCCAACTCGTCGTAGATCCGGGCCGCTGCCTTGACCATCTCGAGTTCGGCTTCGAGTTCTTTGACGCGTCGGCGAGCCTGGGCGAGCGGGTCGGCTTCGAAGCTCTTGGCTCCGGGCCGCTGCCCGGCATCGATCAGAGCCTGGCGCCTCCAGCGATAGAGGGTCTCCATGGGGACGTCCAGCTCGTCGGTGAGGCCTTTGACTGCCTCGCCGGCGAGCATGCGCTCACAGGCTCGACGTCGCAGCTCCGCGGGATAGTGCCTTGGCATGTCTGGCTCCTGGTGCTCAGGGCCAAATTGTCACAAGGGGTGTCCACTTTTTGGGGTGCAGGTCAAGAGAAAGCCCAGGTAAAACGGGCTGAAGGTGGAAGCCCCCCAAGGGTCACGAGGCCCTGAGGCCCGAAAGGGCCGACGTGACCTTATAGATGATGTAGTGGGTCTCCCGACGAACGGGATCGAGATGGCGAAGGCAAGGACCACAGCCTTGAACTGCACCACGCCCGCCGCCTGGTCACACGGGCCAAACGGTGGAGAAGCTCCGCGGCAAGCAACTACGAATGCCACCTCTGCCTGTGTGGGATCACAAATGATTGTCGTAACGCCCGACGGCAACGAACTCGACGTCGACCACGAGGGCGACACGATCCACGCCGTCGACACACACAGATGATGGATCTCGTCCGAGCTGAGGACTGGGTGCGGCATCACGTTGCGCCGGCTCATTTTCCGTGAGTACACCGACGGCAACAGGTTCGGTAGGTCGCCGTCGCCACCCGGTTCTGGGTCAAGATAGGGGAATGGCCGAACCTCGTGACATCGAGGTGGCCGCTATCGACCCTCGGCGTCTCTCCTCTCTCATCGGAACGTCGCGCCTGAACAGGCTCGTCGGTGCTGCGGAGCAAGCACGCACGGCACTAGCCGGAGGTCGAGTATGGAATGTCAGCGCAACGTCAAGCGGTGGCGGCGTCGCGGAGATGTTGCACACTCTGGTCGGATACTCCCTCGGATGTGGGGTCGATACCCGATGGGTGGTGATGGACGGCGACAAGGCCTTCTACAAGATCACCAAGCGTCTCCATAATCGTCTTCACGGGGCAGCTGGTGATGCAGGTGAATTGGGACGATCCGAGGCAGCCCACTACGCAGCAATCCTTGATGAGAACGCAGCTGCACTGATGAGCCGAGTCGATGAGGGCGACGTGGTCGTCTTGCATGATCCTCAGACTGCCGGCCTCGCCGACCCCCTCGCCGAGCGGGGTGCTCGGGTCGTTTGGCGGTGCCACATCGGCACGGAACGAAAGAATGCCTACACCGAAGAGGGCTGGAGCTTCATACAAGCGTATTTGAAGCTGTGTTGCGCTCACGTCTTCTCACATCTGGGTTTCGTGCCTCAATTTCTCGTGGACGCCGACGTTTCAATTATTGCGCCCTCCATCGATCCATACACCACGAAGAATCGGCGTCTGAACAGCACCCACGTACGCCAACTATTGGTAAGGGTCGGCTTATTCAACGACGGCGATGCTTCAGTGGAGTCGCGTGGGGCCGTTATGGGTGGAGCAGGTCCCATAGCAACGGACGATCGGGTTGTTGTCCAAGTGTCACGCTGGGATCACCTCAAGGACATGCAGGGTGTACTCGAGGGGTTCGCCGGGAAGTCAACGCGACAACGAGATGTGCGGCTGGCCCTCGTGGGCCCGGCGGTAGATGCCGTCTCCGATGATCCCGAAGGCGCGAGGGTCTTGGACGAGTGTCTCACCTGTTGGGAGAATCTGCCCTCAAAGCAGCGGAGCGCCATAAGGCTGATCACGCTGCCCATGGACGACTTGGATCTCAACGGACTCATGGTCAACGCCATCCAACGTCATGCCACAGTGGTCGTACAAAAGAGCCTGGAAGAGGGCTTCGGCCTCACCGTCGCCGAGGCCATGTGGAAGTCGCGCCCCGTCGTGGCATCTGCGGTTGGTGGCATCGTCGACCAAGTTGTGCCCGGAACGGGAATCCTACTGAGCGACCCTTCGGACCTGGATTCCTTCGCCAGGACACTCGATCAACTGTTGGCGCAACCGGAGGAGATGGCGGCCTTGGGACGCCGAGCGCGGGAACGCATCCGGTCCGAGTTCCTCAGTGACCGCCATCTCATTGACTACGCGCGACTGATCGAACACGTCACGCTCCTCTAAGCGATCTGCCGATTGACGACCGCAATTGGGGATGACGACCCTGGTTCGTGGAATTGTCGAGCGTGACGGGTCGCGTGGGCGTGCGGCACCAACCGGCTCTTCTCTCGTTCGAATGTCGGCCGGACCGGTCGGCACACACGAGGCGGGACTGCATCGTCGAGCCCACCGAACCGCGAGGCGTGCCCGCTCAACGCGACAGGGACACCGTCACCTGGCCCCGGCCATCGTGTGGCCCGCGGAAGCTCATCGTCCACGTCGGCAACACCATTCCCAAGGTCGCACTCCCGCGGCAACACCGTGGCGCGCCAGGTCGGTGCGGTATGGAGCTCCTGGACCATTTCGGCCTCTACAGCCTGATCGCCTGGCAAGATGTGCGCATGGCTGAAGATGGCGCATATGACAAGGCACTTCTGCACCTTCAAGAGGAGCTGGTGAAGATGCAACAGTGGATCCGCGAGGGGGGTCAACGGGTCGTCGTCGTGATCGAGGGTCGCGATGCCGCTGGCAAAGGTGGCGTGATCAAGCGCATTACCGAATACCTCAATCCCCGATGGTGCCGGATCGCTGCCCTCCCGGCTCCGAGCGACCGTGAAGAGGGCCAGTGGTACTTTCAGCGCTACATCGCCCACCTTCCCGCCGGAGGGGAGATCGTTCTGTTCGACCGCAGCTGGTACAACCGGGCCGGGGTAGAGCGGGTGATGGGTTTCTGTACAGATGAGGAGTACCACCGCTTCCTGCGACAGTGTCCTGCCTTCGAGCGAATGCTGATCGACGACGGCATCATTCTGCTCAAGTACTGGTTCTCCGTGAGCGACGAGGAACAGGAGCGGAGGTTCAAAGAGCGCGTCAACGCGCCCCTCAAGCGCTGGAAGCTCAGCGCGATGGATCTCGAGGGCCGTAACCGATGGGTGGCGTATTCCAAGGCAAAGGACGAGATGTTCGCTCACTGCGACCTACCGGACTCCCCCTGGTACGAGGTCGAGGCCGACGACAAGAAGCGTGCCCGGCTCAACTGCATCGCCCACCTCCTTTCGGTCGTGCCGTACGACTCCCGCAAGGCTCCGAAAGTCAAGCTTCCTCCTCGCCCGCCCATCGGGGACTATCGACGACCGCCCCGCGACCGGTACCACTACGTCCCCGACTACTCCGCGACGATCACGTAGAGGAGCGAAGTGGGGCCTCCAAGGAGGTGTTCCTCCAACACCTGGGAGATCAGAGTTCGGGGGTCGGCGCGCTGCCGGCGACCTTCCACTCCGGTTTGCGAAGCCGATCCATGAGGAAAGGCGGAGCGATCCCGATGACGAGTATGCCTCCCAGGATCAAGAGGGCGTAAAGCAGCCGGTTCAAGTGTCCGAACTGCGACGGGACGATGAAGCCGATGACCAGAGCGGTCACGGACGACACGGCGCCGACGAAGCACAAGAGTCTGAGAGCCGGTGCACGGTACCCGCGGGCGTGGTCCGGCTGCCTCCGGCGCAGCCTGACCGCGGCAACGAACATCAGTACGTACATGATGAGATAGATCTGCGTGGCCATCACTGCGAATATCCAGTAGGCATGAGAGACGTCCGGTATGAAGGCGTAGAGCAGGGCGATGACGGTGATCACCATCGCCTGTCCCGCCAGGATTCGTACCTCGATGCCATTGCGGTTCACCTTCTGAAAGAAGGGCGGGAGGAAGCCCTGTTCGCGCCCGATCCTGAGCAGCCCCTCGGAGGGACCATCGAGCCAGGCGAGCATTCCCGCAAGCGCCCCGGCTACCAGAGCGATGGCGATCAACGGTACGGCGAACGTGATGCCGAAGTGCGCGAAGAGGCTGTTGAAGGCTTGCATGAGACCGGCCGTGAAGCTGATTTTGTTCTCGGGTATCACCCAAGCGATCGTCAGCGTGGGGAGTATGAAGACGGCCAGGACGATGGCCATGGCGACGAAGATGGATCTGGGAAACTCCCGGCCAGGGTTCCGCAGGTCGTCAACATGCACGGCATTCACCTCGATGCCGGCATAGGTGAAGAAGCTGTTGACGACCAGCACGACACTGGCGATTCCCGTCCATGCGGGCAGGAGATGGCGAGTGTCCATCGGGGCAGCCGAGTGGTTTCCCTGCACCAGGTAGGCGATGCCGAGAGCAACGAGAATTGCCCCTGGAATCAGGGTTCCGATCAGCGTCCCACTCGAACAGAGCTTGGCCACGATTCCAATTCCCCGCGAGGAGATGAGCACGCCACCCCAGAACAAAACGATAATGACCACGGCGTTGTAGACGCCATTGGCGGCCAGGCCCGGATCGATGACGTAGGCGAGCGTCCCGGCGACGTAGGCGAGCAAGGCGGGGTAATAGAAGATGGTCTGGGCGAACTCGCACCAGACGGCCAGGAGTCCCATTGGGGCGGACACACCTTCTCGTACCCAGTTGTAGACGCCACCCTGCCAACCGGACGCCAACTCCGCGGCGACCAAGGAGACGGGCACCAGGAACACGAATGCCGGGACGACATACAAGAACACCGAGGCGAGACCAAAGACCGACGCGGCCGGTGCGGACCCGAGGTAGCCGACGGATCCCACCGTCATCATCGCCAATACCGTCCAGGAGATGTACCGCCGGGGAGGAACCTTGGCCGTCCCGCGGGCCACGCTGGTCGTCCCATGGTCGGAGACGACTCCCTGGGCAACTGTTGACCGCGGGTAACGGCGTCTTCGCACCCACATGGATTACGGACCGACCTCTTCTCCTCGACCTATCGCCACGTTACGTGGAACCTCTGCCGTCGCAACTGAACGAGCTGCCCGTGGGAACGGGGTCTGGAGGCTGGAAGGGGCCGTGTTCTATGGATGATCATCGAGCGCAATCTTCGCGAATGGACTGCGAGCTACACCCCAGCCCAACCTAGGCCGCGCCAGGGCCGGAACGGCCCACGAGGCGCCGCCCACCCAGCTCCCGGGCCGGACCTTGCTCAGCTCTCGACAGGGCGACCCAACACGGTTGCCAGGTCGACGAGGCGGTTCGAGTACCCGGTTTCGTTGTCATACCAGCCGAGCACCTTGACCAGGTTGCCGTTCGCCATGGTCAGCTTCGAGTCGAAGATGCACGAGGCCGAGGACCCGAGGATGTCGGTCGACACCAGGTCCTCCTCGGAGTACTCGAGCAGGCCGGCCAGCCGGCCTACCTCGGCAGCCGCCCGGTAGGCGTCGCAGACCTCGGCGACCGTCGGCGTTGCCTGCAGCACGGCTACCAAATCGGTGATGGACCCGTCGGGGACCGGGACCCGGAGCGACAGACCGTCGAGCCGACCCGCGATATCGGGCAGCACGAGGCCGGTCGCCCGGGCGGCGCCCGTCGTGGTGGGCACGATGTTGATCGCGGCACCCCGTGAGCGCCGTGGGTCCTTGTGCAGGGCGTCGACCAGGTGCTGGTCGTCCGTATAGGCATGCACCGTCGTCATGAAGCCCTGCTCCATCCCGAAGGCGTCATGGAGCACTTTCGCCAGCACCGCGAGACAGTTGGTGGTGCACGACGCGTTGGAGACCACGAAGTCGCGCTTGGGATCGAAGGCGTCTTCGTTGACGCCGACGACGAAGGTGGCGTCGACGCCCTTCGCCGGCGCCGAAATTATGACGCGGCGCGCCCCCGCCTCAATGTGAGCTGCCGCCTTGTCGCGGGTGGTCAGCCGACCCGTGCTCTCGACCACGACGTCAATGCCGAGTTCCCGCCAGGGCAACTCCTCGGGGTGCGGCTCCATCAACATGGTCACGGGCGAGGAGCCGACGATCATGGTGTCGTGCTCGACAGAGACCGGCAGGGGCAAACGCCCGTGTACCGAGTCCCGGGCCAGCAACCGGGCGAGTGCCTCGGGGTTGCCGAGGTCGTTCACCGCGGCCACCTCGACGTCGTGGGGCGACTTGAGAGCGGCTCGGAGGAAGGCCCGCCCGGTCCGGCCGAACCCGTTGATTGCGACTCTGACAGCCATGGTGCATCTCCGTGGTCCAAGGGAGCCACCTGCCCCCTTGGATGGTCCCATCGGCGCACGGCATGCGGTAGAGACAAAGGTCCCCATCAGCTCCCCAAGGGGGGCGGCGCTTGCTGGAAGGGACCTCCGTCACCTCAGACGGGGCGGCACCGGGGACCTTTGTCCCTATTCCTCCGGGGAGGAGCACGACACGCTAGGACAATGTTCGCAGTGCGCTTCCATGGTCGAGGTGGGCAGGGAGCGGTGACCGCAGCCGAACTCCTGGCGCTCGCTGCGTTCGAAGACGACCGGTTCGCGCAGTCGTTCCCGAGCTTCGGCTCGGAGCGGATGGGCGCCCCCGTGGTCGCCTACTGCCGGCTCGGCGGGCAGGAGATACGGACGCGTGAGCCCGTGGTGGCGCCGGACTGCCTGATTGTGATCGACCCGACCCTCGTCCACCAGGTCGACCTCTTCGCCGGGCTCGGCCCGGACGGCTACGTGCTGGTCAACTCCACCTCGACCCTCGACGAGCTCGGACTGGGGTCCCTGGCCGCCCGGTTCCGGCCCGAACGCCTTCTCACGGTCCCTGCCACCGAGGTGGCGATGCGCCAGATCGGCCGGCCGCTCCCCAACGCCGCGTTGCTCGGCAGCTTCGCCGCCCTCACGGCCGAGGTCACCATCGGCGCGGTTTGCTCAGCCATCCGCGAGCGGTTCGGCCGCACCCCCCCGGTGGCCGAGCGTAACGTCGCCGCGGCGGCCGAGCTGTTCCGGCTGGCGCACCAGGTCATGACGGCGAGCGGAAGGGCAATGCTCAGTGCTCCGTCAGATTGAGGGCTCGCGGGCCGTCGCGGAGACCGTGGCTCTCTGCCGGCCGGAAGTGGTGTGTGCCTACCCGATCTCACCGCAGACCCACATAATCGAGGCTCTGGGCGAGCTGGTGAAGACAGGCGAGCTGTCACCGTGCGAGTTCATCAACGTGGAATCGGAGTTCGCCGCGATGTCGGTCGCCATCGGCGCCTCCGCCGCCGGGGCCCGCGCCTTCACCGCCACGGCCAGTCAAGGGCTGCTGTTCATGATGGAGGCCGTCTACAACGCCAGCGGGCTCGGGTTTCCCATCGTCATGACGCTGGCCAACCGCGCCGTCGGCGCCCCCATCAACATCTGGAACGACCACAGCGACGCTATGGCCGCGCGCGACGCCGGCTGGGTCCAGCTGTTCGCCGAGACGGTCCAGGAGGCCGCCGACCTGCACATCCAGGCCTTTCGCCTCGCCGAGGAGGTCTCCGTCCCCGTGATGGTCTGCATGGACGGGTTCATCCTCACCCACGCCACTGAGCGGGTGGACCTTCCCACGCAGGAGCAGGTCGATGCATTCCTGCCGTCCTACGAGCCGCGCCAGGTGCTCGACCCCGCAGAGCCCTACTCCATCGGCGCCATGGTGGGGCCCGAGGCGTTCGAGGAGGTGCGCTACCTGGCGCACGCCCGCCAGCTCACGGCGCTGGGCTGCATCGGAGAGCTGGGCGCGGAGTTCGCCGAGGCCTTCGGGCGCGACTCAGGCGGCTTGGTACACCCGTACCGTAGCGCCGACGCCGACGTCGTGGTCGTGGCCATGGGCTCGGTGCTCGGGACGATCAAGGACGTCATCGATGCGCAACGCGCCGCCGGGCACCGGATCGGTGCGGTGGGCATCACCTCCTTCCGGCCCTTCCCGATCGATGCTGTCCGCAACGCACTGCAGAACGCGCGGCAAGTCGTCGTCGTCGAGAAGGCCATCAGTGTGGGCTTCGGCGGGGTGCTGTCGACCGACGTGGCCATGACGCTCACCGGATTGCCGATCCCGGTCGCCACGGTGGTGGCGGGCCTGGGTGGCCGATCAATCACCGCATCCTCGCTCGGCGGCGTCTTCGACGCGGCAGGACGCGGCGAACTGGGGCGCCTCACTTTCCTCGACCTCAAGATGGACCTGGTCGAACGCGAGCTCGAGCGCATGGCCCTGCACCGCCGCTCCGGGCCCACGGCCGAAAACATGCTGCGCGACCTGGGCGTCGTCGCCTCGGGGATTGGCTGAGCCATGACCGTCCGCTTCTACCAGGTGGGGAGCTTCGCCGTCGGCAACCGGTTGGTGCGCCGGGCCGAGCGCACCGTGCAATCCGGCGCCGAGCGCCCGAACTCGTTGACGTCAGGCCACCGCGCCTGCCAGGGCTGCGGCGAGGCGCTCGGCGCCCGTTACGCCATAGATGCGGCGATGAGCGCGACCGGCGGCCAGATGGTGGCCGTCAACGCCACCGGCTGCCTCGAGGTGTTCTCGACGCCCTACCCGGAGACATCGTGGCAGATCGCGTGGCTGCATTCCTTGTTCGGCAACGCCCCGGCAGTGGCGACTGGGGTCGCGGCGGCGCTGCGGGTCAAGGGTCGGAGCGACACGCGGGTGATCGCGCAGGCCGGCGACGGCGGCACGGTGGATATCGGCTTCGGCTGCCTCTCGGGCATGTTCGAGCGCAATGACGACGTCCTGTTCATCTGCTACGACAACGAGGCCTACATGAACACCGGCGTGCAGCGGTCGGGGGCAACGCCGCCGGCAGCGCGGACGGCCACGACCGAGGCGGTCGGCCCGAATCCAGGGAACTCCTTTGGTCGGGGCAAGAACCTGCCCGAGCTCGCAATGGCGCACGGAATCCCTTACGTGGCGACCGCGACGGTGGCCGACCTCCACGACCTCGAGGACAAGGTCACCCGGGCCATGGAGATCCACGGCGCCCGTTACATCCACGTCCTGGTGACGTGCCCGCTCGGCTGGGGCTCTGCTCCGAGCGACACGGTGAAGGTCGCCCGGCTCGCTACCCAGACGGGCCTCTTCCCGGTCTTCGAGGCGGAGCACGGCGAGGTCGTGCGTGTCTCGACGATCCGGCGGCTTGCCCCGGTCGAGGAGTACCTACGCCTGCAGAGCCGCTTCGCGCACCTCTTCGACGAGCAAGGGAATCAGGCCCGGCCCGACATCATTGCCGCCCTGCAGGCGATGGCCGACCGCAACATCTCCCGCTACGGCCTCCTCGAGGGTGGAGAGGTGCCGGCCCCATGACCGAGAAGCCCTTCGCCATCACCCTCGAGGTCGGATCCAGCCTGGCCAACAAGACAGGCTCGTGGCGGGTCGAGCGACCGGTGTACGTCGATCGCCTCCCTCCGTGCAGCAACGCCTGCCCGGCCGGCGAGAACATCCAGCAGTGGCTCTACCTGGCCGAGGACGGCTCCTACGAGGCGGCCTGGCGCCAGATCATGCGCGACAACCCGCTCCCCGCGGTGATGGGACGAGCCTGCTTCCACCCGTGCCAGACGGCCTGCAACCGGGCCGAAGTGGACGAGACGGTGGGGATCAACGCCATGGAACGCTTCCTGGGCGACCGCGCGCTGAGCGAGCGCTGGACACCCGAACCGGCGGGAGAGGCCACGGGGAGGCGCGTGCTGGTCGTCGGCTCCGGGCCGGGTGGCCTCTCGGCCGCCTATCACCTGCGGCTCCTGGGGCATGCAGTCGTGATCTACGAGTCGTCGCCGCTCCCCGGGGGGATGATGCGCTACGGCATACCGTCCTACCGGTTGCCCCGGGACATCGTCGCGGGCGAAGATCGATCGAATCGCGTCCATGGGGGTCCAGCTCGTGTGCAGTCGCACCGTCGAAGATCTCGAGGCGACTATGAGGAACGACGGTTTCGATGCGGCTTTTCTCGCCGTGGGCGCACAACGGGGCCGGCATGCCGACATCCCCGCCGGCGACTCGGCCAAGATCCTCGACGCCGTCACGCTGCTCCACGAGACTGATGACGGTGAGCCGCCAGTCCTCGGGCGTCGCGTGGTGGTGTACGGCGGCGGCGACACCGCCATGGATGCGGCCCGCACGGCTCGGAGGCTTGGCGCCGAAGACGCCGTCGTCGTCTACCGGAGGACGCGGGAGCGCATGCCCGCCAACGCCGAGGAGGTGCAGGACGCTGTCGACGAGGGTGTGGGCCTCAAATGGTTGTCGACCATCGTCGGCACGGAGGGCGAGGCTCTCACCATCGAACGGATGGAGCTCGATGCCGACGGTTTCCCACAGCCCACCGGCGAGATCGAAGAGCTGCGGGCGGACTCGGTGATCCTGGCGCTCGGCCAAGAGGCTGACCTGTCGCTCCTCGCGGGGACGCCGGACATCACGGTGGCCGACGGGGTCGTCGCGGTCGGGGCCGACATGATGACCGACCGGCCAGGGGTGTTCGCCGGCGGCGACATGGTCGCTGGAGCGCGGACCCTGACCGACGCCATCGGCCACGGCAAGAAGGCGGCACGGGCCATCGACGCCTGGCTGGGCGGCCGCCGAATCGACCGCCCGCCCCGGCACGAGTTGGCGACGCCCGAGCACCTCAACACGTGGTACTACGCCGACGCGCCCCATGCGGTCCGTCCCCGTCTCGACGCCGCCCGGCGCGCCTCGACCTTCGACGAGGTCGTCGGGGGCCTTGACGAGTCGACCGCGCTGTTCGAGGCGCGTCGCTGCATGTCCTGCGGCAACTGCTTCCAGTGCGACAACTGCTTCGGCGTCTGCCCGGACAACGCGGTCATGAAGGTCGACGAGGCGCACGGGTACCGCTTCAATTACGACTTCTGCAAGGGATGCGGCCTGTGCGTGCAGGAATGCCCCTGCGGCGCGATCGAGATGGTGCCCGAGGCAACCTGAACTCCGGGCCTGGGCGTCCCCGTCGAGGTGGGCCGCCGAGCGAATCCCGCGAGCGGAGATCCCGCTAGCGATGGTGGCGGAGGGGGTGACGGGGAGCCACCCCGCCCGCCACATCAGGGCGGCCCGGCACGGTGGCCTGAAGCAGCAGTCGCCACTCGGCGGCCGCCACGGTGTGGCGCACGGCCGCGACAGCATCGGGGTTCACCGAGATCGACGTGATGCCCTTGCCGACAAGATGCTCGGCGAAGGCCGGCCGGTTGGAAGGGGCCTGGCCACAGAGCGAGGAGGTGATGCCCGAGGACTGGCAGCCTCCGATGATGCGCCCGATCGCATCGAGCACGGCGGGGTCAGCCTCGTCGAAGACGTCGGCACAGATCTGTGAGTCGCGGTCCACGCCGAGCATCAGCTGGGTCAGATCGTTGCTGCCGATCGACACGCCCTGAATCCCCATGCCCGCGTAGGTCGGGATCCAGTAGGCCACCGACGGGACTTCGGCCATGACCCACACCGGGAGGGAGCCTGCCACCGGGCTGGTATCGACCACATCGAGACACGCCTCGAGCTCCCAGGCCGTGCGCACGAATGGGATCATCAGCACGAGGTTCGCCGACTCCTGGAGCACGCGAGCCAGCACGTCGAGCTCCAGACGGAACAGGTCCGGCTCTCTGACGTAGCGGTAGCAGCCCCGGTACCCGATCATCGGGTTCTCCTCGTGCGGCTCGAACTGGTCACCACCTTCGAGGTTGGAGAACTCGTTGGAACGGAAGTCGATGCTCCGGTACACCACGGGCCGTGGTTCGAAGGCTCTCGCGATGCGCAGCAGCGACTTGGCCATGTCGTCGACGAACGTCTTCTCGTCGCCGCGCTCGAGCAGCTTGCGTGGGTGCACCCCTTTCAGGGCGTCCGTGACCATGAACTCCGCCCGCAACAGGCCGACGCCGTCGACCGGCAAGGCGGCCACTTCCTCGGCGTGCTCGGCGAAAGCCAGGTTGACGTAGATCTTCGTCGCGAGGACGCCCGGCCCCCCGGCCCCAGCCTCCTGCGGCACTGCAGCCGCCGCCGACGGGGCCACCGCCTGAGCCACAGCCCCCTCGGTCACCGTCCCCTGGGCGCCGTCGACGGTGACGAGCTCGCCGTCGCGGAGCAGGGTCGTGGCGTTGCGGGCACCCACGACGGCGGGGACGCCCAGTTCGCGCGAGACGATGGCGGCGTGGCACGTCATGCCGCCACCATCGGTGACGATGGCGGCGGAGCGGCGCATGGTCGGGACCCAATCGGGGCTCGTCATCGGCGCCACGAGGACCTCACCGGCCTGCAGACGGTCGCCCTGGTCGGGCGACTGCAACACGCGCACCACCCCTGAAGCCCGGCCCGCCGAGGCCGCCAGACCCTGCACGAGCAGCGTCCCCTGCCCGGGCGAGACCGTGCCCCCGGCTCCTCCGCCGACGGCCGTCACGGGACGCGACTGCACGAGGTAGGTGCGGCCTGCAGCCATGGCCCACTCCGTGTCCTGCGGTGAGCCGTAGTGGGCCTCCGTGGCCAGGCCGAGCCGCGCCACCTCGACGACTTCCTCGTCGCTGAGCACGCGGCGGCCGCCCTCGGCCGCGTCGAGGTCCACCCTCTCGTCCTCACCGTCGGGCCCACGCACGATCTTGAAATGCTGCGTGCCGACCCGGGCGTGCAACAGGCGGGGCCCGTCCTTCGCCACCACGTAGGTGTCGGGCTCGACCTGGCCGCTCACGACCACCTCGCCCTGGCCGAAGGCGGCCTCGATCACGATGTGGTCCGTCTCGCCCGTCGAGGGGTCGACCGTGAACATCACACCGGAGCGCTCGGAGGGCACCATCTCCTGGATCACCACGGCGATGGCCGGCTCTGCCGTCAGATCCTTGTCGCCGCGGTAGAAGATGGAGCGGGCACCCCACAGCGAGGCCCAGCAGTCGACGACCCGCGCCAACAGCTGCTCGGGTCCGGCGACGTTGGTGAAGGTTTCGTTCATACCGGCGAAGGACGTACCTTCGGCATCCTCGCCGATTCCGGACGACCGCACGGCCACCCGCACGGCGTCCCCGAGGCGCGCGTACCCCTCGAGGATGCCGGCCGCCAGGTCGTCGGGGATCGGCACCGTGTGGACGAGGCCCCTGGCCTCGGACGCCAGCCGGTCGAGATCGTCCTGTCCCGCGGCGCGTGCCTCGGCCAGAATGGCCACGAGTCGGTCGCGGATGCCCGCCCGGCCGATGGCGTCGAGGTAGGCCTCACCGGTGATCACGAACCCGGGTGGGACGGGGAGCCCGCCTGACGTCAGCTCACCGAGGTTGGCACCCTTGCCTCCCACCGAGGCCGTGTCCTGCAGCCCGATGTCTTCGAACCAGCGAATCTCCTTCACGACCCACACCTCCGGAATGCGCGTGGCGTGCGCCACCTGTATCGATCGTCCCTGATCAGCGGCGGTGTCGATAGGGACCAACGTCCCTGTTTTCCGGTTTCGGCCTCTGTGACACTGACTCGATGCACACGATGACCTTCGAGGAGGCCGTGGCGCGGATCGGCGCCCTGGAAGGGCGCGAACCGCGGATCGTGATCTCGGGCAACTCGGCGACGCCGTTCACGCTGGTCGGGGCCCTCACCCGAGCACTTGAGACGTGCCGCGTGTTCCAGCTCAACGCGCAGTACGACTTCTCCGCACACAGGGGGTTCATCTGTGAGACGCCGTTCGTCGGACCCGGCATGCGCCACGACCCGATGCTCGACTACCTCCCGATGCGCCTCTCGCTCGTGCCGCGGCTCTTCGACACCGTGCGCCGGCCAGACGCCGTGCTGCTCCACACATCACTCCCTCGCAACGGCAAGGTTTCCCTCGGGATCGAGGTCAACGTGCTTCCCGCCGCGATCGAGCAAACCCGGGCGCGTGGCGGCCTGGTCCTGGCTCAGATGAATCCCCGCATGCCCTACACCTTTGGCGCCGGCGAGATACCCGTCGAATCGATCGACGGCCTGATGGAGGTCGACGAGCCGTTGGGTTCACCGGGCTGGCAAGGCTCCGAGGAGGCCGCAACCGCGGTCGGAGAGCGCATCGCGGCCTTCGCGACCGACGGCACGACGCTGCAGCTCGGCATCGGGCTCATCCCCACCGTGGCGGCCCGGATGATGTCGAGCCGCCGAGGTCTGCGGGTGTGGTCGGAGATGATCAGCGACGGGGTCATGGACCTCGATCACGCCGGCGCGTTCGATCCGGGTGCACAAATCTGCACTTCCTTCCTGATCGGGTCGTCCGAGCTCTACCAGTGGGCGGACGGGAACGAGCAGCTCCGCATGCTGAGGACCGAGACCGTCAACGACCCGGCGCGCATCGCCGCCCACCCGTGCATGCTCTCGATCAACGCCGCCATGCAGGTCGACCTGTTCGCCCAGGCCAACGCCAGCTTCGTGGACGGGCACATCCACTCGGGCTTCGGCGGGCAGCCCGACTTCGTCTCCGGGGCCCTGCACTCACCAGGCGGGCACGCCATCGTGGCCATGCACGCCTGGCACGACAAAACGGACTCCTCTACGGTCGTCCCAGTCCTGACGAACCCGGTGACGTCGTTCCAGCACTCGGCGGTGATCAGCGAGCACGGGTGTGCTGAACTCTTCGGGCGCTCGCAACGAGCGCAAGCCCAGCTCCTCATTGAATATGTGGCCGACCCCCGCGCCCGGGCTGGCCTCGCCGAGGCGAGCGGGCTCCTGGGCCTGCGCGAGATCGACTGACCAGAGTTCTGCTCCCCGTCCTCGTCGTCGTCTTCATCAGCGGCGAAGGGGGCGTCCAGGGCCTATCCCTCGTCGGACCCGGCTTGGCGCGCGTGGCGGGCGCCGTCGATCCCATTCGGTTCGTCGATGCTGCCTTCGAGTGTCACCAGGGCTCGGGATCCTCGAGCGGCGCCCCCAGTTCCCGCAGCTGCAGTTCTTCGGCGGCCACGGCCGGCTCGAGGGAAGGATCCTGTTCGAGAGCCTCGCGGAAGACCGGATCGGTGCACTCACCCGCGTACTCGGCGAGTCGCCCTGGCGGAAGACCGCTGCTCATGTGCGAGCAAGTGCCGGTATAGGGGAAATTGGTCCCTGTTGCACGGCCCGGATTTCTGTTCATATCGCCCTATGGCCCAGTTCGACGTGCTCAGCGTGG
Organism: uncultured Acidimicrobiaceae bacterium; assembly: GCA_963817735.1. GTDB lineage: Bacteria > Actinomycetota > Acidimicrobiia > Acidimicrobiales > RAAP-2 > Bog-473. The sequence goes on from CAWFPP010000001.1 coordinate 21,179, forward strand.
GCGACACCGCGACCGACGTGTTCATCCGGCTGTCCGACGCGCATGTCCGCATCCGGGAGGACGACCACGGGCAGTGGATGGACCTCCCGTTCGGCGGCAAGGTCCCGTTCGACTACGCCGTGGTGGTCGACGCGGGTGGGAACGCGGCAAATGCCGCCGTGGGGTTCGCACGGCTTGGACTTTCCACCGCCATAGCGGCACACGCCGGCAATGACGACGTCGGCCGCACGATGCAGGCCGCACTCGAACGCGAGTGTGTCGACACCCACCTCGTGCAGTTCGACCCCAATCAGCCGAGCAATCGCAACTTCGTGCTCTGGTTCGGTCCGGACCGCACGATCCTGGTCCGCCACCAGCTCTACGACTACCACTGGGCCAACCTGAGCCCGCGGGAGGTCCCTCGTTGGCTGTATTTGAGCTCGGTCGGTTCCGATGCCCCTGACTATTACGACAAGATTGTCGCCTGGCTTCGAGCAGAGCCCTCGGTGCGGTTTGCGTTCCAACCCGGGACGTTCCAGATCGCTCAGGGCGTCGAAGCCATGCGGGGCCTCTACCGGCGGGCCAGCGTGCTGATCTGCAACAGAGAGGAGGCGGCCGAGATCGGCGGCGGCGACCACGCATTGGTGGGCGAGCTCCTCGACTCGCTGCACCGCCTGGGCCCCGAGATCGTCGTCGTCACGGACGGACCGGAGGGCGCCTACGCCTCGAACGGGTCGGAGCGCTACTTCGTCCCGGCCTATCCCGATCCCGCCCCGCCCAAGGAGCGCACGGGCGCCGGCGATGCGTTCTCGTCCGCGCTCGTCGCCGCTATGGTCAAAGGTCTCCCGCTGCAGGCGGCGCTCTCCTGGGCCCCCGTGAACGCCATGACCGTGGTCCAGGAGGTTGGCTCCCAAACAGGACTGCTGAGCGAAAGCCAGCTGCGCAAGTACCTCGCGGAAGCCCCCGAAGCGTACGCGGTCACGGCCTGGTGAGCTGCACCGCCGGTGGGCGGAACGCCCGCGTCACCGGCTGCGGGACACTGGGGGCCATGAGGGCCGGCATATGAGGGCAGACATGTGACGGCGCAGCTCGTCCTGGCCGCCGACGTCGGCGGCACGCGGATGCGAGCCGCCCTGGTGGATCAGCGCGGGACCTTGCTGCTGCGGCGGTCGGTCCCGACGCCCGGCCATGCCGACGTGCCGGAGGCACTGATCGACCTTGTTGGCAACGTCGGCGCCGAACGCGATCTCGGCGCCGTGTCCCACGCGGTCGTCGGCTTACCTGGCGCCGTGGACTACAGGGCCGGGAGGCTGCTGTGGGCACCACATCTCCCGGAGCGCTGGTGCGACCTGTTGTCGCGCGATGAGCTGTCGGCCCGGCTCGGCCTGCCCACCCATATCGCCAACGACGCCGACCTCGCAGCAGTAGGCGAGGCCGTCTTCGGCGCCGCCATCGGGATCGCTGACGTCGCCTACCTGACCATCTCGACTGGCATCGGAGCCGGCGTGATCCACGACCTTCGGCTGGTCCGGGGGAGACGCTCCCTCGCAGAAATAGGACACACCGTCATCGACTGGAGCGCGTGGCGGCAGGGGTCACCCTGCACACTCGAGGAATTGGGATCGGGTAGCGGCCTCGCGCGCCTGGCCCGCGAGGCCGGGCTCGGGTCCCTCGATGCCCGGGGGATCGAAACGGCGGCAAAGAACGGTGAGGCCCGAGCGTTGGTCATCTGGCAGGGTGCCATCGCGGCCTGCGCGGTCGGGGTCTCCAACCTCGTGATGGCCTTCTACCCGAGCATGGTGGTCGTCGGCGGCGGGCTCGGATGCGACCCGGAGTTCTTCGGCTCGCTCCGTGACCAGGTGATGAGCCGGCCCGAACACCACCCGGCCGACCTGACCATCGTGCCGTCGGCGCTGGGTGACGACGCCGGCCTGGTTGGAGCGGCCGCTTGGGAGGCGGCGACGCAACCCGTCTGAGTGAGTCGAGAGGCACCAGGCCGATGCCCCCACCACGCGAACCCGCAAGCCCGCCGGTGATCAGACCACGGAAGTGTTGGACAGTCTGGCGCGCACCGGACACTCCTCTTGCGCGGAGGTCACCGACCCTGTGATGGCGCAACGGGCGGAGTGCATCCTGTTGAACAGGGGACCCTCCGCGACCTGGCCATGGGATGAAGGACCTCCTGACACAGATGGCCGGGCACAGCCATCGTCCGAGCACCTGGAGGGCCGCAGTTGTTCGAGCCTCCGCTCTGGAGAATTGGCCCTATGCGTGCCCCGGGCCAGGCCGTAGCCTCGTGTGGTGGACGTCGGGGATGACGCGGTGATCGATCAGGTACGGCTTCGACATTCTGATCGACGTCCTCCAGGGGCGTGGCCTGAGGACCATGGGGCCGGTTGTGCGTGACGGGGCGATCGTGCACGGGGAGATCGGTACCACCTCTGAGCTGCCCGAGGGCTGGCACGACCATGCCGAGCCTGGAAAGTACCGGCTCACCCACGACGGAAGCTCTGAGCTGTTCGGGTGGGCCGTCGGCCCAGCGTCGTGGAAGTCCGAGTTCTTCGTCCCCGCTGAGACCGTGTGGCGGGCAGCGGTCGCCGAGGGCCAGGTGGCCTTGTCCGAGTCCCGGGACGAGCCGGTCCCCGTGGCCGTCATCGGGGCGCGGCCATGCGAGGTGGCCGCGCTCGGGACCCTCGATCGAGTGCTCCGGGACGGCGCGGTGCCCGATGACAGGTACGAGGCGCGCCGTGATGGAGCGTTCATTGTGGCGGTCGAGTGTGGAACTCCCTCGAGCACCTGCTTCTGCACCTCTATGGGCACCGGCCCCGGGGCCGGTGCCGGGTACGACCTGGCCCTCACCGAGCTGGCAGGGCCGGTCGACGGTGAACGTACGTACTACGTCCGGGTCGGTTCGGTCGCCGGGGCCGAGGTCTTGGCCCAGGTTCCCCACGGGGCCGCCGACGACACCGTGCGCTCGGGTCGCCGGGCGGTCGTCGACGGGGCTTCCGAAGCGGATGGAGCCGGTCCCTCGACACCGAGGACCTGCCCGGACTCCTGGCCCGGAATCTCGAACACCCGCGCTGGGGCGAGGTGGCCGAACGTTGCCTATCGTGCGGCAATTGCACCCTGGTCTGCCCCACTTGCTTCTGCAGTGACGTCACGGACGTCACCGACGTGAGCGGCACGGTCGAGCGTCAGCGTCGCTGGGCTTCCTGCTTCGACCTCGAGCACTCCTACCTGCACGGTGGCTCCGTGCGACCCACGACCTCTTCGCGCTATCGGCAGTGGATGACCCACAAGCTCTCGACGTGGTGGGATCAGTTCGACGAGTCGGGTTGCGTGGGGTGTGGCAGGTGCATCGCGTGGTGCCCGGTCGGCATCGACATCACCGAGGAGGCTGCTGCCATTCGGGCAACCGATGGCGCGTCGGTCATCGACACGATCAACCAGATGGTGAGGGAATCATGATCGGTGAGGGCAGGACGACGGACCAGCTCCTGCGCGAGCACGGATTTCTGGCCGGGGTTTCGCGTGGGACGCTTGCGCTCTTGTCGGAGGCGGCAAGGATCGTGAGTTTCGACCCGGGTGCCTTGCTCCTCCGGGAGGGCGAGGATGCCGGCACCGTCTTCCTCATCACCCGGGGAAGGGTGGCCATTGAGATCCACGCCCCGTCGGTCGGGCCCATCGTCATCGACACCGTCGAGCCGGGTCACGTCGTCGGGCTCAGCTGGATGGCCGCCCCCTTCCGCTGGCAGTTCGATGCGAGGGCGCTGGAGCCCGTCGAAGCGGTCGCAATCGACGTGCAACACCTGAGGGAGAATCTGGCGGTACACCCGGAGGCGGCTGCCGAGCTCCACCAGCGCCTCGCCGCGGTGGTGCTGGCGCGGCTGCAGGCCACTCGGATCCGTCTCCTTGACCTCTACGCCAATGCCGGCCACTGATCTGGCGGTCGGCTCGCCGGCCCAGCGCAGCCCGCTGACCCCAGTTCCGTACCGGATCGTGAAGCGGCGGGTGGAGCTCGATGACGTCGTCACCATGTCCGTCGTCCCGGTGTCGGCAGAGGCCGGCGAGCCCTTCCACTTCACCTTCACCCACGGACAGTTCAACATGCTGACCTCCTTCGGTGTGGGGGAGGTGGCGATCTCGATTTCGAGCGCACCCGCAAGAGAGGGACCCATTGAGCACACCGTGCGCGATGTGGGTGCGGTGACCCGTGCGCTGTGCGCCGCACCGGTCGGATCGGTGATCGGCGTGCGCGGCCCCTTCGGGCACGACTGGGGACTCGACACCATTGACGATGCGGCCGACGTCGTGGTGGTGGCGGGCGGGATCGGGCTGGCTCCGCTGCGTGGTGCCATACGTGATTTGGCCGAACGTCGCAGGCGGCGCGGAGGTCGAGTCTTCGTGCTGGTCGGGATGCGCTCGCCTTCTCAGATCCTCTTCCCGGATGACCTCGAGGCGTGGCGAACGGCCGGGATTCACGTCGGCGTCACGGTCGACATCGGCGCACCCGGTTGGGATGGTTCGGTGGGTGTGGTGACCGTGCTCCTTCCCCAGGCGCCATTCGAGCCGGCCGGGGCGGTGGCGCTGCTCTGCGGTCCCGAGATCATGATGCGTTTCGTGGCGCGTCAACTCGTCGACCAGGGGATGGACCCATCCCGGATAAGGGTCTCGCTGGAGCGCAATATGCAGTGTGGGGTGGGGCTGTGCGGCCACTGCCAGCTCGGCCCACTGCTGTTGTGCCGTGACGGGCCGGTGGTGCCGTACGGGGGAGTGGCCGACGAGCTGTTCATGGAGCGCAACCGGTGACGCCGGCACGGCCCGCCGGCGCCCATGGCGCCCATGACGACGCCCGTCCCACGCTGGCGGTGTGGAAGTTCGCCTCCTGCGACGGATGCCAGCTCAGCCTGCTCGACTGCGAGGACGAACTATTGACCCTGGCCGGTGCCGTGCGCATCGCGCATTTCACCGAGATGTCGCGGGCGACGGTCGACGGACCCTACGACGTGTCATTGGTGGAGGGTTCGATCACCACGACCGAGGATGCCGAGCGGATCCGGGAGATCAGGGCGAACTCGCGTCGGCTCATCACCATCGGCGCCTGCGCGTCGGCCGGCGGCATTCAGGCCCTGCGCAACTTCGCCGCCGAGGGCGCCTATGTCGGTGCCGTCTACGCCCATCCCGAATACATCTCCTCGCTGTCCACCTCGACTCCCATCTCGGCGCACGTGGCTGTGGACCTCGAGGTTCAAGGATGCCCGATCGACCGGCACCAGCTTCTCGAGGTGATCACCGCCGCGCTCGCCGGCCGCAAACCGGTCATCCCGACGCACACGGTCTGCCAGGAATGCAAGGGGAGGGGCACCGTGTGCCTGCTCGTGGCCCACGGGACAGCGTGCCTGGGTCCGGTCACGCGCGCCGGGTGCGGAGCCCTGTGCCCGTCCATCGGCCGGGGCTGCTTCGGCTGCTTCGGACCGTCGGAGGGTGCGAACACCGACGCCCTGGCTCGGCGCCTGCTCGACAGCGGCATGGCCCCGGTCGACGCCTCACGCCTGTTCGCCACGTTCTACGCGGGCAACCCGGTGTTCGGCCAGCAGTCCCGGGCGCTGTTCGGGGGCACGGGGACCGTCGCCGCCGAAGAGGGCGGGGAAGGGCGATGACCCACGGGTCGGGCGCGCAGCGCACGGTGTCGGTAGAGGGGCTCTCGCGCGTGGAGGGAGAGGGTTCACTCCACGTGGAGGTGCGCGACGGCGTGGTCGGGGAGGTGGCGCTCAACATCTTCGAGCCGCCCCGATTCTTCGAGGCGCTCCTGCAGGGACGCCGGGCCACCGAGGCTCCCGACATTACGGCCCGCATCTGCGGCATCTGTCCCGTGGCGTACCAGATGAGCGCCTGCGCGGCGGTGGAGAACGCCCTCGGCGTGGAGGTGAGCCGGGAGGTGGCCGACCTGCGCCGCCTTCTCTACTGCGGAGAGTGGATACAGAGCCACGCCCTGCACATCTACCTGCTCCACGCTCCCGACTTCTTGGGCTGTGCCGACGCCGTGGAGCTGGCCGAGCGCGATCGCGCTGCCGTCGAACGCGGCCTCGCCATCAAGAAGATCGGCAACCTGCTCATGTCGACCGTCGGCGGCCGGGCCATCCATCCCGTGAACGTCCGGGTGGGGGGCTTCTACTCCGCACCGGCTCGCGCCGACGTGGCGGCCCTGGCCGAGCCGCTGCGCCGTGCCCGCGACCAGGCCCTCGACACGGTGTCATGGGTCTCGGGCTTCGACTTTCCCGACGTGGAGGGGGACTACCGCTTCGTCTCCCTGCGCACCCCGGGCCGCTATCCCATCGAGTCGGGCCGGGTCGCCTCGAGCGACGGGCTGGACCTGACCGCGTCGGCCTTCGACCACCTGGTGGTCGAAGAGCACGTGGCGCGCTCCACCGCACTGCACGCGCGTCTAGGTGGTGAGCTCGACTACCTCACCGGCCCGCTGGCCCGTTACGCGCTGAACTCCTCCGTCCTGCCCGAGGTGGCATTTCAGGCGGCGGCCGGGGCCGGGCTGGGGCCGATCGTCACCAACCCATTCCAGAGCATTGTCGTGCGTGCCGTCGAGCTCGTGTTCGCGTGCGATGAGGCGCTGCGATTGGTGGAGTCGTACGAGCCCCCGAGACCGCCGGCAGCCGGCATTCCGGTCCAGGGCGGGCGTGGGCGCCGGGGTCACAGAGGCACCGCGGGGTCTGCTCCTGCACACCTATGCACTCAATGCCGACGGCGACATCGCCACCGCTCGTATCGTGCCACCGACCTCGCAGAACCAGATCAGTATCGAGGCCGACCTGAGACGCGTCGTGCAAGGTGGCCTCGACCTTTCGGACGCCGATCTGTCGTGGCGCTGCGAGCAGGCGGTGCGTAACCACGATCCGTGCATCTCGTGCGCCGCCCACTTCCTCGACGTCAAGGTGGTCCGGGAGTGAGCGACACAGCGAGCACCGTGGAGGCGGCCCGCATGGCCGGCGCTGCCCGCAGGGTGGTGGTGGCCGGCCTGGGCAACGAATACCGCCGCGACGACGGTGCTGGTCCTGCCGCGGTCTCCATGGTGGCGCAGCAATGCCCGGGAGTGACGGTGGTCGGGCCGCTCGACGACCCGCTCGACCTTCTCGGCCTGTGGGATGGGGTCGCCCTGGCCGTGGTCGTCGATGCCGTCTCGTCGGGGTCCCCGCCCGGAACGGTCCAGGTGGTCGAGCTCGATCCTGCTGACCCGGGGTCGGCTCGCGTGCGAGGAGCGTCGGGAACGAACAGCACGCACGGCATCGGCCTCGCCGGCGTCTACCGGTTGGCCCGGGCCATCGAGCGCGCCCCGTCGAGGGTGGTGGTCGTCGGCATCGAAGGATCCGACTTCGGGCAGGGCATTGGCCTGAGCGAAGGGGTCGACGAAGGCGTGGAACATGCGGCGCGCCACGTGGTGGAGATGATCAGGGAGGTCAGCTGATGTGTCTGAGCAGGTTGCATCAGGTCCGGTCGGTGTGCGGCCCGGGCAAGGTGCTGGTCGAGGACATGGACGGGCGTCGGCACGAGGTGTCGTTGTTGGCCCTCGAACCCCAGGACCCCGAGCCGGGGCCGGGGGATTGGCTGGTCGTGCACAGCGGTTACGCCATCGACCGGGCGGACGCACGAGAGGCGGAGACGGCTCTCGCCGAGATTGCACAGGGCAACGCCCGTCTGGAGAAAGAGAAAGGGTCGGCAAAGTGAGCAGCGAGGCAAAGACCATCCGCCCGACCGCCCGGCGGATCGGGATGAACGGGGTGCTGGTCGCTGGCATTACCGCCGTCATCAGCGGCATCTCGGTGTTCGCCAACAGTTACGGGGTGCATCACGTGCCGTCGCCTTCGGTGTACACCACGGGGAAGAACCTGGTTGCCTTCCTGGTTCTTGGTGTCGGCGCACTGGCGGCCTCGGCCTGGAGGCGGCGCTCAACGGCTGGGGGTGACATGGCTGCCCGCTGGGTAACGGCCCCGATGCGAATTGCACCGGGCACCCGGAGCACCCTCACGTGGGTGGGGTTGGCCTACGTGGGCATCATCGGCGGTGGATTGGCCTTCGTGCTCTTCTTCGACGGGCTCGCTCGCACCACGGCGACTCCCGCCGCCTTCCTGCACGACACCCTGGTGATCTGGGTGGTGCTCCTGGCCGGCCCCTTTCTCCACGAGCGGGTGACGAGGTGGAACATCGCCGCCATCGCCCTTCTCGTCGGGGGCGAAGTGGCGCTGTCGAAGGGGATCGGTCATCTGGCTTGGGGGAGCGGTACCTCTCTCGTCCTGGCGGCCACATTGCTGTGGGCGGTCGAGGTGGTGGTGGCCAAGAGGCTGCTTTCGGGCATCGCCCCCGCCACGATTTCGCTGGTCCGCATGGGGGTGGGATCCGCCGCCCTGCTCGCCTACCTGGCGATAGAGGGCAGCCTCGGCTCACTGTTCGCCCTCGGTCGCGGCCAGCTGGGTTGGGTCCTGTTCACCGGGCTGTTGCTGGCCGGTTACGTCGGCACATGGATGACCGCCCTCAGTCGAGCCCGGGCCATCGACGTCACGTCGATCCTGGTGGCGAGCACCCTGATCACAGCGGCGCTGCAGGCACTGGCCGGAACCCAGCCCCTGGCGCCGGAGTGGCTCGGGCTGTTGCTGATCACCGCGGGCACCGCGTTGGTGGCCTGGCGCATGCCGCGCCACATGGTGGTGACGTGAGCGATCCGGTCGCCGACCCGCTACGTGACGGCGCGTCGCGATCGGCGCCCGCCGGGCCGCTGCTGTTCGCCCGCTACGCCTACCCGCCCAACGAGCTCGGTTACTGCGGGCCTTCCGATCCGGGCGCGCTCCTCGAGTCGGCCTCTGACGGCCTCGACCTGGCTGAGCTGGCGCACCTGGCCACGGGGTTCGCCGGCGCGTGGCCGTACCTCGAGCTGATCGCCGGGTGCAACGGCATCGCCGATCCGCTCGATGCCCGTGTGGTCGAGGCCTACTGGGTGGGCAACCCGCTGCTCGAGAAGGTGCCCAACTCCGCGCTGTTGTCATCGCTGAGCGACCGCTTCGAGGACCGGGCCGGCCAGCGGTTCGGGCATGTGGCCTCCGCGGTGCCCCTGGGCGGGGTGTGCCAACACAGCTTCCACGTCTTTGCGGTGTACCCGTGGCTGGGGCTGTTGCGGGCGGGGATGGAGGGCGCCCCGCTCACCGTGCTCGACCGTTGCCGTATCCGCTGGGGCCACGTAGAAGCCGTCACCGGCGACCTGGTCACCGTGCGGAACCGCGTCCTTGGCTTCGACGGGTCACGGCTGGTGCTTGGCCCAGAAGAGGTGGAGGTGGCGCGGCGCAGCCTGCACGGCGTGGGCTTGGCCCCACCGGTGACGGTGGGCGACACCGTGTCGCTCCACTGGGACTGGGTGTGCGATCGGCTCACTCCGGTCGGGCTGGCGAACCTGGCGCGGTGCACGGCGGCCAATCTGGCCGCCGTCAACGCCCTTCCCACGCCGGGCCCGGCCGCCGTTTGCGGCGCCTGATCCCTGCCGGAGTATCGCTCCGGTCTATAGCCGCCGTTCCAGTCTCCAAGTGAGCTTCGGCCCTCTGGTCTGTCCGCCCACTCAGCAACCGATGCGAGAGCAGTGCTCGAACGGAGTGCAGGCCACAACATGGAGCCGTGTCCATCAAATTCCAAGCGGTGCTTCAGCTGGGAGCCCGGTGTCGCGGTCGGGTATTGCCGCTGGTGCCATCGCGAACGTCAAGCAGGCTTCGAGATTTGTGTGTGGAGTAGGTCTGCTCCGGCAACTCCTGCTCGCCTCGCTGGGAGATAATGATCCTTATGGAAGACCAGATGCAGCACGTCTCTATCCACGGTCACGACATGGCGTACCGTATGGAGGGCCAGGGACCCGCGCTCCTACTTCTCCACGGTATCGCCGGTAGTTCTCGGACCTGGCGGGACGTGATCCCCCTCCTGTCGGATCGCTTCACCGTCCTTGCACCGGACCTCATGGGTCATGGTCTCTCCGAAAAGCCCGTCGGGGATTACTCGCTCGGTGCGTTTGCCAGCGGGGTCCGTGATCTTCTCGAAGTCCTCAACATCAAGAGCGCATCCGTAGTCGGCCAGTCGTTCGGCGGCGGGGTGGCGATGCAGCTCGCCTATCAGCATCCCGAGTTGTGCGATCGTCTCGTACTGGTAGACAGCGGCGGCCTCGGGCGAGAAGTGAACTGGATCCTTCGATTCATGACGCTGCCGGGGAGCGAGTACCTGATGCCCTTGATCTTCCCGGGATTCGTTCGCGACTGGGGAGACAGCCTGTTGCGGTCGATCAACGACCGCGGCATCCGCCTCAGCCGGATTACCGAAATGTGGAGCGCGTACGCCTCGCTGGCCGAGGCGGAGAACCGACAGGCGTTCGCCCGCACCATCAGATCTGTCATCGACCCGGGCGGCCAGACGGTGAGCGCGATGGATCGCCTCTACCTGGCTTCGTCGATGCCGACATTGATCATCTGGGGTGACCGGGACGACATCATCCCTGTGAGCCATGCACATGCTGCGCACCAGGCCATTCCTGGGAGCCGACTGGTGATCATTGAGGGGGTCGGCCACTTCCCTCAAATCGAGGCGCCGGAAGAGTTCGTCAAGGCTCTGGTCGACTTCCTGGACTCAACGGAACCCGCTCGTCTCGGCGCTGAGGACCGCCAGCGCATGCTCAAAGAGCGAGCGGATCCGTCCCAGTACTAGAGGCGCTGGCGGGTGGCATGGCTCAACTGTGGTCTGAAGCGGATCGGATGTTCGCTATCGCCGGGAAGGTGGATTGGGAGCGGACCGGCCCCAGGTGGTGATGTTCTATCGCAGAAGACGCCGCACGCCGAGCTACCGATGTGCGGAGTCTGATGACCGGACCGGATAGTTCGGCCCCGAAGCTCGAGGAGCGTTCGCCGGCCTACCTCCGGCTCCTGCTGGCATTGTTGCTGCCGGCCGCAATTTTCAACGCGTATGACGCTGAGCTCCGGGCTGTTCTGCTCACCCAGCTCAAGGAGAGTTTCCACGTCGGCACCGCGGCCATCGGACTGGCGAACATCCCGATCGGGGCCGGGCAGTTCGTGGCCTTCTTCGTTGTGATCCAGGCCGACCGCGTCGGCCGACGGCCGATCTTGTTGTGGTCGATCCTCGGCTACACGATCTTCACCACGCTCACCGCTGCATCCTGGAGCATCTGGTCGTTTGCAGCCTTCCAATTCGGCGCTCAGGTGTTTATCGGGACGGAGTTCGGCGTCGCCGTCACACTCCTGGCCGAGGAGGTACCGGCGGAGCAGCGGGGGAGGTATCTGTCGTGGCTGTTGTTGGCGAGCCCGTTGGGGGCGGTCCTCGGAGGGTTGCTGGTGGCCGTCGGATTTCTCGACAACCCGCTCGGCTGGAGGGCGTTCTTCCTCATTGCCGCCGTCCCCCTTCTGGTGGTGTCCATCGCCCGTCGCCGTCTGCAGGAGAGCAGGGCTTACGTGAACATGGCACGCCGACGCGGGGTGCAACGTTCGCTCACGGTCCGCCAGCGCCTCGTCGCAGCCTCGACCATCTGGCGGGGACGGGACCGGGGGCACGTCGTCGCGGTCTCAGCCATCGCTCTTCTCCAGGGACTCGTCTCTGCCGGTGCCATCGGCTGGTGGACCTACTACGCCGAGCACGAACGCCATTTCAGCACGACGACAGCAGGGGCCTTTTTTGCCGCGGCAGCGTTGTTCAGTGTTGGCGGGTACGTCCTGGCTGGGTACCTCATGGACCAGATCGGTCGGCGTCCTACGGCAGCCCTCTATGTGATCGCCGCTGTCATCTGCGCCACCGTTACATTCCAGGTGAGGACTCCCTGGGTGATGCTGCCGTTCCTGATGGGTACGGCCTTCTTCGGCATTGGAGTGGCTCCCGTCCTGTCGGCCTTTGCCACCGAGCTGTTCCCTACCGAGGTCCGAGCGCAAGCATCGGCATGGATCAGAAACGGTTTCGGGAACCTCGGCTCGGTCCTGGGTCCCGCGATCGTCGGGATCGTGGGCGCGACCACCGGTCTGCTTGGCAGCATCGGGGCCGCTGTGAGCGTCCTGGCGCTGATCTACCTGACCGTGCTGCCCATTATTTGGCTGGCCATTCCCGAGACCCGCAATCTATCGCTCGATCCCAGCGGGTAATCCCCTATCACCTCCACCCAGAAAGACCGATTCAGAGCGGATCGGTGTTCGTTATTTGGGCGCTGGCACGACGTAGAGCCCATTGGACAGCCAATTCGAGCGGAACCACCGTGAGCTGTGACGCGGCCAATCCCTCGTGCTCACCGGAGGTGTAGTCGTACGTTCCGAGGACTCCCTCGTAGTTGGTGTTCTCGACGAAGGTACGGATGCTGCCCGGGTCATAGGCGTTGACGCCATTGGCGGCGCTGGCGAAGAGCTCAAGGGCGTCGTACCCCTGTGCATAGGGCGTGATGGGGCCGACGAGCCGGGTCTGGTGGAGTGCCTGCAGCGCCCGGGCCCGGAACGAGTCCAGACTCTTGGGAACGTGGTCCGACACCACCAGCGACTTCGACACGATCACCTGGACTCCGTCGGCGGCCGCGGTCGGTTGCAACAAAGCCGTCTGCGTGGAGGCGAGGACGGGCAGTGTCGAGCGGGCGCCTCGGCGGGCCGCGAGCAACGGGGCCAGGGTCGCCCCACTGTCGAAGATCACGACGACGTTCGGGCGACCCGCTTCGAGGTCGGTCCATGCCGACGCAGCGCCCGACCGGGAATCGGCGACGAAGGTCGTCGCGGTGACGGTGAGACCGGCCGAGCGGGCGTCGTTCCGGAATGCGGTGGCCCCTTCGGCGGCCACCTACGAGCTCGAGCGAACGAGGGCAATGCGGTCGAGGCGCTGCCGCTTGGCCGCCGCCACCAGCACGCCGGCTTGGTCCACCATCGACGATGCGATGGGGAACGTGTTGGGGAACTCACTGGGCTTGAAGGTCACGGCGAGAGCGGAGTAGCTGCCGGCCGCGGTCCCGAGCGCACCGATGTGGTCGACGTCGGCCGGATTCTCCAAGGCCAGAAAGGGTCCCAAGAGGAACGACACCTTTTCCTGGTTCACCAGGTCCAGCAGCGCCTGATTGTCGACAGCGGGATCGGAGCGATCGTCCTTGTAGAGCAATTCCAGACACCGGTGGGCCGTGAGGACGCCTCCGGCGGCATTGACGCCATTGACCCCCAGCTCGAGGCCGAGCAATTGGGCATGCCCGACTGCGCTGTCGGACCCGCTCAACGGAAGGGAGGCGCCCACCTCGACCACGGCCGAGGTGTCGCAGTGCCCCTCGACCGGATAGACGGTCGGTGGGCACACCCAAGCGCGGCGCGGTGTGGCAGCCCGTAAGGACCACGGCGGCCGCGGCCATCGCAACGAGGCCCACCACGGCGGCCGCGGGGGCGACGGCTCACAGCGCGGCGACTCCGAGATATGACTCAATCACCACCGGATCATTCAGGACGTCCTCCGGGGTCCCCGTCGCGACGACGGCGCCGAGGTCGAGGGCGATGGCCCGATCGGCCAACTGGCGCAACAGGCCCATGTCGTGCTCAATGAGAATCATCGAACAGTCGAGGCGGCGCTTGGTTTCGAGCAGGACCGGGGCCATGGCTTCGGTCTCGGCCTGGGCCAGGCCGGCGGACGGCTCGTCGAGCAGGACGATGTTCGGGCCCATGGCGATGATCACCGCCAACTCGAGAAGGCGTCGCACACCCGTCGACAGATCTGAGGTCAGTTGATCCGCGTATTGCATCAGCCCGAGAGGCTCGAGGATCTCGTCGGCGGCTTGGCGCAGGCGGCGTTCGGATCGGCGCACGGTGGGCAGGCACAACAAGGCGGCCACCGCCCCAGGCGAAGAGGCGTGGTGAGAGATCGCCATGATGACCGACTCGTGCACCGTGAGACCCGGCCACAGGCGGGCGGCCTGGAAGGAGCGGCCAACCCCGTGCTTCGCTCTTCGATAGGCGGGCCAGGACGTGATGTCGTCTTCTCCCATGATGATCGGCCTTTCTCGGAGCGCCGCTCGCCCGAGAGCAATTCGAAGATGGTGGTCTTGCCGGCACCGTTCGGCCCGAGCAGGCCCAGGATCTCGCCCCGGTAGAGGTCGAGGTCGACGCCATCGACCGCCACCACCCCGCCAAAGCGCTGGTAGAGGCCCCGGGCCGACAACACGGCGCGGCTGAGCGTCCAGCGCTGCGTCGAGCGGCAGCGCCAGGTCTGCCCTGTCGACAGACCGCCCGGGTCAGGTCGGTCGGCGAATCGGTGGCTCCGCCCAGGAGCACGGAGCGGACGATGTCCTGGCGGTCGAGCAGGTCGGCCGTCCGCCCGGAGAAGACCACCTGACCCTTCTCCATGAAGATGGCCCGATCGCAGAGCCGGAGGGCGAGGTTGATGGACTGCTCGACCAGGATGATGGCGGTGCCCCCGTCGTGGATGCCCTTGGACGATGCCAAGCAGGCTCTCGATCACGGTGGGGGCGAGCCCCAGGGAGAGCTCGTCGATGATCAGCAGCTTCGGTTTGGCGATGAAGGCCATGGAGAGACTGAGCATCTGCTGCTCGCCTCCCGAGAGTGAGCCCGCCGGGGTGTGCCAGCGGCGGGACAGCACGGGGAAGTAGCCGAGCACCGTCTCGGTGGCCCGGGCGAGGTCCTCGTCATCGGTGTCGTACAGCCAACCGGCCACCCGCAGGCACTCGGCCGACGGTGAGCCCGGGAAAGATGCCGCGCCCTCCGGGCACCTGCAGGATGCCGGCCTCCGTGATCCGGTAGGCCTCGTAGGTCGTGATGGCCGTGCCGTCGAACATGACCTCCCCGGCGGTCGGTACCACCAGGCCCGAGATGGCTCGCATGAGCGTGGACTTGCCGGCGCCGTTGGTGCCGAGCACCGCCACCATCTCGCCGTCGCCCACGTCGAGGTCCACGCCGAAGACGACCTGGACGCCGTCATAGCCGGCATCGAGCGAGCGGACCATGAGGAGACGGCCTGTCCCGTCAGCCCGTTCCTGACGCACGGCGGCATCCGCCGCCTCGGTGATCTTGCGCTTCGCGATGTCCTGCGCCACGAATCGGGAGGCCGAACGGAGCAGCGACGCGCCGATGACGAACAGCGGGACGAAGATCCAGAACGAGGCTCGGTAGCCGAAGGCATTGGTGATGAGGGAGTTGATGGTGGGGACGCCGTTGGGGGGACCGATGAGGAGCGCGCCGAAGGTGAGCCAGACCGTGGAGAGCCCGAAGCCCAAGGTCAGCATGCGAGTCGGCAGCGCCACCGAGAGCATGGCGTAGACGCCGCCGATCACCACGGCAGAGGCGCCGGCGAAGACCAGCTGCGCGGCAAAGGCCACGATCACATCGGGCGCCAGGGCCAGGCAGGCTGCTCCGGCGGCGGCAGCCACGGCCAGCCACGCGATGGTGCGCATCGCCTTCCCCGGCTCGGCGGCGATGCGCCGCGGCAGGACCACCAGGCCGATGAGCAGGCCGATGACCGCTCCCGGCTCGGCCAGGCCGAAGAGCAGGGCGCGGTGCGCAGCGTCCTGGTGGAAGATGTTCTCGTAGTACGCGGTGGCGTAGAAGGTGATGCCGAGGATGGTCCCGAGCAGGAACGGGAGCGAGTAGTAGATCAGTCGAAGGGACCGGGTAGTGGCGATGACCCGGGCGGCCTCGGGCACCGTGGCCGGCTCGACCGGAGGTTCGGGGCGGTCCGGATCGCCTTCCGGCAGGCCGCCGGCGGGGACCGGGTCCGGGAGCCGGGCGGCGAGCACCACAAAGACGAATGCACCGGCCGCCAGGACGAAGAACGACGCCTGCCAGCCGAAGAGCGTAGGCCAGGACTCCGACCATGAGCGGGCACAGGGTGAGGCCGAACACGAGGGCTGCCCGCTGGGCCAGGATCACCCGCGGCCGCAGGCTGACCGGGTAGTAGTCGCACAGGAGGGAGTTCTGAGTCGAGGTCAGGGCGCCGCCGCCGAGCACCACTCCGATGGCGCCGGCGTAGAGCAGGATCTGGTTGGGGAACACGCCCGGCCAGCCACAGGACGGCGGCGGCAGCGGTGAAGAATCCGCCCGCACCGACCAGGACCCTGGTCCGCGAGGTCCGGTTGGCCACCAGGGCCAAGACGAAGTCGGGGCCGAGACCCGTCTGCACCTGCTGGACGGCCACCAGGGCCAGGATGGAGAGCCCCTGCGTGGTAGGCGTCCTGCATCTGCGGCAGCAGCAGGACGAAGGTCAGGGCGCTCATGGGCAGGAGGGCGCCCAGGCCCATGACGGCGATCAGCGGGCGCGGCGAATAGCTCCCGGTGAGGCGCGAGGGCCTCCGTGGGGGCGTCGGGGGATAGGGGAGATCAGCCATGGGCGCCCGTATCGAGGCCGAGGGTGAGCACGTCGGCGGTCGGGCGGTCCACCGAGCCGGGCTGCGCGGTTTCCTGGTCGTGTGCCGTGCCGGCGCCGGTGTCCTCGTCGGGCCGGCGCCAGATCCCGGCCGCGGTGATGCCGCGGCGGCGGGCCACCACGCGCAAGAGCTGGTCCCGGCCGCGGTTGAGCAGGCCGCCGATGCCTTCGGGCAGGAAGAGCAGGAGCAGCAGGATGCCCAACCCGTTGACGAGCTGGGCGTAGCCGGCCGGGAGGTAGTACTGGGCCCCCCACACCACCGCGGCGCCCAGGATCACGCCCGGCATGGAGCCCAGGCCGCCGATGACCACCATGGAGAACATGGTGATGTTGATGTCCGCGGTGAACGACCCGCTGTTGATGCCCTGCTGCTGGACGGCGAAGAGCGAGCCGGCGAACCCGGCGATGCCCCCGGAGATGGCGAAGGCCAGCAACTTGTGACGGGTGGTGTTGACGGCGGCCGCCCGCGCCGCCGGCTCGTTGTCGCGGGTGGCGATGAGGTCCCGGCCCGTCCTGCTCTGGCGCAGCGAGCGCACCGCCAGGAGGACCAGGAAGAAGCCGGCCAGGCAGAAGTAATAGACCTGGGAGTCGGAGTTCAAGACGCTCGCCCCGAACAGCGTGGGCCGGTTGGCCTGGGTGGTGACGAACCAGGGCAGGTAGTTGGGCTGCAGGAAGTACGACGAGGCGGTGACTCCGAAGGCCAGGGTGGTCACGGCCAGGAACGGCCCGGACATGCGCAGGGCCGGGAGCCCGATGAACAGCGACACCAGGGCGCCGACGAGGACCCCGACCGCCAGCGCGGCGAAGAAGTCCCACCCGTGGCGGGAGTAGAGGAGCACCGTGGTGGCGCCGCCGATGCCGGCCAGCCCGAATTGCCCGAGGGAGATCTGTCCCGTCCATCCCGTCAGCACCAGCAGTGAGAGCCCGACGATGGCGTAGACCACGATGAGCGAGGCCAGATAGGTCTGGCTGTCGCTGAGCAGCAGCGGGAGCAGGGCCACCACGGCCACGAAGGCGACCTTCATGACCCGGAGGGTCCAGCGCACCTCGGGCAGGCTGGCCAGCTGGCGGGGGATGGGCCGGACCGAGGCCACGTAGCGCCAGCTCGACTGCTCGCCCTCGGTGACCCGCGAGCGGGAGCGCCGCTGCAGGAGGAGGGCCACGACGATGACGACCACCAGCGAGGCGTCCACGTAGGTCGTGTTGGAGTACGTCCAGGTGGCCCCGGCGTCGAACACGCCGATGGCCAGTGCCGCCACGACGGTCCGGGGCATGCTCTCCATCCGCCCGATCACGGCGGCGGCCAGGATGCGCAGCAGGATCTCGTCGCCTCCCGCGGTGACGGTCTGGAACCCGCCGAACCCGAGGACGGGCACCTGCAACAAGATGGCCAGGGTGGACAGGACGGCGGCCAGCACCCAGATGATGGTGTCGAGGCGGGCCACCGAGATCCCGAGCAGGGTGGCCCGGTCGCTGTTCTCGGCGGCCGCCCGGATGCCCAGCCCGTACTTGGAGTAGCGCATGAACAGGGCCAGGGCGGACGCCGCGAGCATGGCCCCCACCACGGCCACGATGTCGTTGCCGCTGAAGAGCACCGGACCGATGGTGAACGACACATGCAGGGGCGTGTTGACCGACTGGCTGTTCGAGGCGTTGACGCACGACTGGTTGGTGGCCGGGTTGCAGAAGAGGATCGGGAGCCACGGTGGCCACCCCGGTCAGGAGCTGGGCCAGCCCGATGGTGGCCACGGTCAGGATCAGCCGGGAGCTGTTGCGGAAGTGGCGGGGCAACAGGCTGGCCAACGCGCCGAGGATGATGGCGGCGCCGATGCCGGCCGCCGCGGCCAGCACGAAGGGAACTCCGTAGGTGACCACCAGCTCGATGGCCAGCACGGCCGGCAGCACGCCGATCGGAGGCCTGGGCGAAGTTGATGATGCGGTCCCCGCGGTAGATGAGGACGATGCCCACGGCCAGGATGGCGTAGATGGCGCCGTAGACGATGCCCAGGAGCACGATTCCGAGGGGCAGGCCCTTGGGCAGGATGGCGGCCAGGAGGATCCACACCCCGACTGCACCGAAGAACCAGGCCAGGGCGGCGCGGGTCGACCGCCACAGCGAGGCCCCGCGCTCACGCAGGCCGCGGTCCACCTGACCTCCCGGCGGCGCGCCTCCCTCAGGAATCGTCACGTTGACCCGTCACCGTCCGCGATCACCGTCTACGCCCGGAGGTCTCTATGGCGCGGCCGATCACTGCCTCGTCGACACCTCGTAGCCGGGTGGCCACGTGCCCACCCGACGGATGAGTGAGCCACCCGTCGCTCCGTCAACCCTTACTTGTGGATGCGGACGCACGTCTCTCTGCCATGGTCAACTCGCTCCGAAGAGCGGGGGCAGGGTGGTCGGCCACTGACCCAGCGAGTAGCGCTTGCCGCCGAGGACGGCCACGAAGGTCCCCGTCACGCCGTTGAGGGGCGACGTCTTGGTCCCGTCCCAGTAGACGAAGCGGGCATCGTCAGCCGCTGTGTGGACGCCTGCCCCGGGCGTCCCCGTCGGCCCGAGGTTGTAGGTCCACTGACCGTATTGATAGTCCGGCGCGCCGAGCGTGGGCAGCGCGTGGATCCCCCGGGCCATCGTTGCTCGGCGTCAGGTCGGGCCCGGCCGCCTGCAGGTCGTCGAAGATCTCCACCAGGGCGCCGTAGTTGCCGTCGGTGCCCTTGGGGATGGCGTGCCCGGTCAGCTTCTGGTAGAGCTGGCCGGCCAGCGACTGCGGGCCGGTCGTGGCGGTCGAGGGCGCGCTCTCGGACAGGCCGAACATGTGGCCCTGGATCTCGGGCAGGTCGTAGAGCCCCTGGGCCACCTGGTCCAGGTCGGTCAGGGCCGAGCCGGTCATGAACCACTCGGGGTGGTAGTTCTGGGCCGCCGCCGCCTTGGTCAACAGGCCGAGCGAGAAGGGGTCGGCCGAGCAGATGACCGTGGTCACCCCGGCCGCCTTGAACTGGATGATGGCCTGCTGCGCCGACTGCTGGAAGGTGGCGATGTCCAGGTTGTAGTCGAAGCTGGGCGACAGCTCGCTCTTGTTGACGTGGTACTTGTTCTCGACCAGATTGACGAATTCCTTGGTGCAGTTCAGGTACTGGGACACGTTGGGGACGAAGGCGGCGAACTTGCGCACCTGGTCCTTGAGGGTCGGGTCACCGGCGTAAATGGCCTTCTTCCCACCCAGCATGGTGGCCACCACCTCGGCCTCGGAGGCCGTGATCGTGTCGCAGTTCTGGGTGGTCGACCACACGTAGGGATTGAGCGCCTCGAACGCGGCCTCGTCGTAGTACGGGTCACCGTCGAACTCCACCAGGTGGTCCTGGGCGGCACAGGTGGAGAACGGGCCGGTGCCTCCGTAGGAGTCCCCGTTCGTCATGCCCGTCTCCCCGAAGGCGTGCATCTGGTTGGCGATCGCGTCGGCGTCGGCACAGGCCTGCGGCTGGCCCTGCCCCAGCTCCTCGGTGGTGAAGCTGGCCTGGGTGGTGTACGGCTTGATGACGACCTTGCGCCCGTAGAGGTCATAGACGCTGTTGAAGTAGTTGACGAAGACCTGCTGCACCTGGCTGATGACCTGGGGGATGGCGCCCCCGGCCGCCTTGGCCTGCGCCTCGATCTCCTCGGTGTCGGCGGCGCTGGGGAACTCGCGCTCGGCCAGGGTGATGGTGCTGGCCGTCACGCCGTCGTACGTGGCCCCACCGTTGTTGCCGGTGAACTTCGGGAGGCAAGGCGGGGCGTACGGCGAGTCGAACTGCGGAGTCGACGGCGTGCACTTGGCGCCCGGGCTGGTGGTGCCGGTGCCCGCCTTTATGCCGCCCGACGCCGGGTAGGCCCACGGGTAGGGCCCCTCACCGGCCGGACCCGAGCTCTTCAGCACCGGGGACCCGCTCGACGCCCCCGCCACCGGGACCATCACCAGTGCGGTGAGCACGGCCACCCCCAGCACGATGGCGGAGCGTCCCCCCGCGACCATCCGATGCCATGCGAAGTGCCGCGACGGGACGCTGATCGACCTTTGGCCCGACGATGTCATGGCCCCCCTTTGTGTCTGATGGATGCACGGCGGGATTCCCCCCCGCCCTTTCCTACTGCTTGGCCGGAGACGTTAGTGAGGTCACGGTGCGTCTGCCTTGTCAAGCCCGCGACAATGCGCGGAGTCCGCGCGAATAGGCGCCGACCACCATGGCGAGGTACGTCTCCTCGAGGATCCCTCCATTCTCCTCTGTCGGATCGATGCGCCATTGCGCGAGGACCGCATCGAGCGCGCCCAACAGAACGGCCGTGGCAGAGGTGGAACGTCTGCGCTCCAGCCCGTACTGGCGGGCCGCGACCGCGGCGAAGGCCCGAACCGTCTCGCGATCTCTCGAACGCTGCTCCCGTCGAATGTCGCGGTTCCACCCGCCGGCGGCACCGAGGGCGGCGAAGATCTGGCCTCTCTCCACGGTCGGCCCGAATGGAACCCCGGAGGAGGGCCCGGTACATCTCCTCGATGCTTCCCGACGAGGCCACTTCCGATGCGAGGTCCAGGTGCAACTTCGACGCTTCCCGACGATATGCGGCGGCCAAGAGCTCGTCGCGGTTGGCGAAGTGCTTGTAGACGAGGGGTCTGCTGACTCCGGCCCGTTCGGCCACCGCCTCCATCGACACCACCTGCACTCCCTTGGCCCTGACCAGCGCCACGGCGGCGTCGAGCAGGGCATCACGGCGCGCGGAGCTCTGCAGGCGCTCTCTCACGACGGATTTTCGGTCGGAGGTCGGCCGAGGCCTTGCGCTGGTGGGGCTCACGGTGTCAGTGTGTCACAGATAGTGACACTTTGTCACCGACGGGAAGGGTTGGTGAGCGCGGTGGAGCCGACAACCTATGTGGGGGAGCGGAGCGTCCTCGACGCCGACAGCCATGTGATGGAGCTGGCGGACTTCCTCGACGACTTCGTCGACCCGGAGTTCAAGGACCGGCTGCGCGACGTGACGAGCGACCGCCTGGCCGCCGTGCTCACCGATGCCGTTGCCAAGTCCGAGGCGCGGCATTCGGACACAGAAGCGGAGAAACTGGCCGAGGAGCGTCTCCTGCTGGACAAGGGTTGGCACGCCATGGGCGCCTTCGACCCGACGGAGCGGAGCCGGGTGCTGGACCTCCTCGGCGTCGAAGGCCAGCTCGTGTTCGCCACCTTCGCCACAGCGAGGTTCGTCGGCAAGGACGAGGACCGCCTCTACGCGGGAAGCTCTGCGCAGAACAAGGCCATGGCCAACTTCTGCTCGCAGGACAAGCGCTTGCTCCCGGTGGCGTTCGTGCCGCTGGTCGACCCGAGTCGTGCCGTCGATCTGGCCGTCGAAGCGATCGAGGCCGGATGCGCCGCGGTGATGGTTCCTTCCACGTCCGCCGGCACGCGGGCACCCACCCATCCCGACCTGCACGGGTTCTGGGATGTGCTCAGCGAAGCGAACGTGCCGTTCGTGCTGCACGTCGGCGGTGGCGGGAGGCTCCTCGACCCCGCCTTTCACAACAACGCGATGCCGGTTCCCGACCACCTGGGAGGTGGCGAGAACGTCCGATCGAAGGACTTCCTCGCGATCCCCCACTCGCCGGAGGTGTTCCTGGGAGCACTGATCTACGACGGTCTCTTCGACCGCTTCCCAAAGCTGCGTGGAGGTTGCATCGAGCAGGGAGCGGGCTGGGTGGTGTCATGGATGCGCCACCTCGACTACGGGATCCGGGCGTTCCGCCGAACGGAGGAGCCGCTCAGGCGACTCGAGTTGGCCCCCTCGGACTACGTGCGCCGGCATCTCAAATTCACACCGTTCCCCGGGGAACCGGTGGACTGGATGATCGAGCAGTCGGGTGCCGAGCTCTTCATGTTCTCGACCGATTTCCCGCATCCCGAGGGTGGCAGGGATCCATTGCAGAAGTTCGACGATGCACTCGCCGACTCCAGCGAAGCAGATCGTTCGAAGTTCTTCTACGACAACATGGACGAGCTTCTCCACGGGGCAGGCACCGCCTGACGCAGGGATCGGCCGGCCGAAGGTGGTGATCATGACCGACTCGAAGGCCGACGCACGTGTCGCCATGTTCGTGACGGCGGATTCCGAGGATCGGCGCATCAATCAGCCATACACCGATATCCGGGAGTGGCGCGATGAGCCGGCCGACCCCATTCGACCGATCGTCGAACCTCAGCCGGGTCCGGGTGGTGGTCAACGAATGACGAGTCGCTGTCAGCGGCGCGACCGCAGCTGCGCTTTCGGTCCATTTCAGAGGGCGCGGACCCGGTTGTGCTCGACCGGTTGCGGCGTCCTGCTCCGGTTGCGGCGTCCTGCTCGCTGATATCGGAGGTCGAGCACCGACGAAAGCGATAGTCGGGTGTTTCCCGACCCTGCCAGGGCTACCCGCCGTCAGCTAGCTCTTGCTGGCGATGGCATCGATCGCCTCGTTCAGCCGCGGGAAGCCAAGACAGCCGGTCGTCGGCTATCACGAATGTTCGAGGACCAACTCGACCAGCGGAGCCTTCCTCCGGCTCGTCGTACAAGCTCCTCGATGGCACCGAGCGCCGAATACCCGGGCGCGGCGGGTTGCTCAAGCTCGTCGATCTCCATGGCTATGGAGCTGTAGCCCTCATGGAGCAACTCCTCGACTACCCCCCGAACGTTGGTACCGGTTTGCCCGTCGATGATTCCCCTCAGTCGAATGATGACGGGGGTTGTTTGGACATCGACCCACAGTTCCAACACCGGGTCCATCTTCCAGTCGACGTCAGGGCAGTAGAGCCGCGGAGGCACACCGGAGGATCTCGGCGGGACTACGTCAAGGGACTCCAATGTTCGCTCATGATCTCCAGGAGAAGTCACGAGACCCATGATTGTGCGAGCAACTGTCAACTGCCCAGGTTCGAAGGTCCTCTCAAATCGGGACGTTCGTCCCATTTGGTGCCGTGCAGCGCGACCACGCCCAATGCCGCACCCATGGCCCCTCGCACGCATCGGGTGTGCAGCAGTGCCAAAGGGTCACCGATCAAGCACGTTGCACGCCCGCTTCCGAACCGAACTGCGTCAGCACCCCCTCGAGCGAGGCACGCCGAGCGCGCAGCCCATCGCGATAGGTGGGGTTGTCCGTCGCCGCGATCTCTGAGCTGAGGTCCCCGAGCGCTCCCCGCAGGAGCTCTCCCAGATCCACCACCTGCTCGTCGGTCAGTTCAATCTTCATCGCATGTCCCTCTCATAGCGGCGGGCAAGAAGCCCAAGCTTCCGTGATGTCAATTGATGCCGCTCGAGCGCCGGAGCACAAGGGACTTACGTCATAACACCAGGTCTGCTCCGGAGGACCTATGTCTCTATTCACTCCAGTGGGCGCGAGGCAGGCTGAAGTGGTGCGCTTCCACAACCGGGGCTGGCAAGGCGCTGTGACCGCGGCCGCCGTGCTCGGCGACCTTGCCGAGGGAGAGTTCAAGGGGCATTCATTGCCGTCCGCCCACGATCGATACCTCTTCACCAGATCGCGGGTCTTCTCGTCCGAAGAGTTCAGTGCTGTCGAAGCTGGCGGATCCCCCCGGTACCTGATTGAGCTCGGCGGCAATCGTCCTTCGCGAAGACCCGGACGACTCTGGTCAGCAGACCCATCGTCGTGATGATCATCGACTCGGCTACACGGCCAAAGGTCGAGGATGGTGGGATGTCTGGGGCGAGACGCCGGGTGACGCTGGCCGTTCTGTGCGTCACCTTGTTGCTCATCAGCCTCGACAACACGATCCTCAACGTCGCCCTGCCGTCAATCGTCCGGGGTTTGCAGGCCACTTCGACGCAACTGCAATGGGTGGTGGATTCCTTCGCAGTCTGCTTCGCTGGCTTGCTGCTCACATTCGGAGCGTTGGGCGATCGATTAGGTCGCAAGTGGGTGTTCATGGCCGGGCCGGGAGGGGTGGAGCAATGAGGCAGGTTCGCAGAGCGGCCTCCGGTACGCCGGGAAGGTCGGCACCGGGTTCACCTCAGTGGGGCTCCTCACGGACGCGTCGGCCGGGCGCTTTGATAGCAGAGCGCTGTCACTCCCGAACGGAGTTTGGGCGTGACCATGGATCGGTCCTCACAGAGGACACGAGGGCCATTCGCTGCGAACGCGGAATCCGAGGTCAACGGGCTTGAAATTGGATAGCGGGACCTGCGTCTGAGCGCGACGCAGCATTCTGCCTTGGTATCGTCCGTTCAATTCCGCGCCAGGGAGGATTAGTGGGCTGACGCGCAATTCGGACAGGTGCCAATAATTTCGACGGTATGGGTCACATCGACGAACCCATTGTCCCTCCCGGTCTTGGTGGCCCAGTGTTCGACCTCCGGTCCTTCAACTTCAATCGCGACACCGCAGTGACGGCAGACCAGGTGGTGGTGGTGTTCCCCGCTGGCGCAGCGACGGTATCGAGTTTCGCCATCATCACTTCGTAGGGCGTCAAGCTCGCCGGCGTCGGCGAGCGCCCGTACTTGGTTGTAGACGGTTGTGAGGGCGACGTTCTCGCCTTGGGCCCGGAGCTGGGCGTGAAGTTCTTGAGCGGAGCGGAACCCGTCCGATGCTTCAAGGACGGCAGCCAGCGCGCGCTTTTGCCGCGTGGAGCGCTCTTGCGGCGTCCGGAGGGACCGACCATCGTCGTCGGCGGTGATCACCATGTCGTCGATGTCTCGAGGTTCAGTGGTTGTCCCAGTGGCCTACATCGTTGGCGCGCAGAATTGCTACGTGCCTGCAACCGTCACGGTGAACATGTGGGTGATCGGAGCGCTCGGTGCCGGTCGTCGCGGTCATGGGTGTTCCTCCTGGGAGTGTCGGATGGCGTCGTCGACGATGTGACCGACGTGGTCGTCGGCAAGCTGGTACGTGATTTCGGCACCGCGTCTGGTCGTCGTGACAAGGCCGGAGTCTCGCAACACCTTGAGGTGCTGCGAGAGGAGTGGCTGGCTTACGGTCCGTCCCGATGCTTCGAGCGACGTCTGTAGCTCGTGCACGCAGCGAGGACCCTCTCCAAGCTCGACCACGGTAGCCAGGCGGATCGGAGAGGCGAGGGCTTTGAGCAGATCCACCGCTCCTGCCAGCCGGTCCTTCACGTTCGTGTCCACCGCTGAAACACATTAGTCATTCCTTATATAAGCAGCAAGCCATGGTTACTCTGTCCAGCCGTATTTGCAATCGTTTTAGATACTAAGTAACGTTATCTGGAACGGATCCAGACAAGCACGGATTCGGCCCGGCCCCAGAGGGACGGCAGAGCCCGGTCGGACACGCCGACCAGGACGAAGGAAAGTGACGAGACGACGATGACCAGATTCGCGAAGGTGGCCACTGGAGGTGTGGCGCTCGGGGCGCTCCTGCTTGCCGCGGGGTTCGGCTTGTCGTCGACCCCCGCGTCGGCTGCGACGAGGAGCAAAGTGGCGATCGTGGCGGGGGAGAACGAATACGGGAACGTTGCATCGCAGATCGGCGGCAACTACGTGGACATCTACTCGGTGGACTCCAACCCGAACACCGATCCCCACACCTATGAGGCCACCCCGAGCGTGGGGCAGAAGATCGCCAGCGCGAACCTGCTGATCGAGAACGGGGTCGGCTACGACACATTCATGGGCACGCTCGCCTCCGCGTCGCCGAACAATGCGCGCAAGGTCATCAATGTGCAGCATCTACTCGGCCTGCCGGACAGCACGGCGAATCCGCACCTCTGGTACAACCCCAAGACGATGCCGGCTGTGGCGAAGGCCTTGGCGGCGGATCTGTCTGCGCTCGACCCAGCTCACTCGTCGACCTTCAGGACGAACGAGACCAAGTTCGTGACTTCGCTCCAGCCTTGGCTCAAGGCCATCGCAGCGTTCAAGGCCAAGCACGCGGGGACGACGGCGGCGACGACCGAGCCCGTCGCCGACTACATGCTCCAAGCAATGGGGATCCACAACCTGACGCCGTGGCAGTTCCAAGCCGACATCATGAACGGTACCGATCCCACCCCCCAAGACATCTCGTTGGAGAAGGGTTTCTTCACCAAGCACCAGGTCAAGGTGTTCTGCTACAACCAGCAGGTCACCGATCCGCTCACCGACTCCATTCGCCAGACCGCCCTGGCGGCTGGCGTCCCGGTGGTCGGGGTGTACGAGACGATGCCAGTTCCCGGCTACGACTACCAGTCGTGGATGATGGCAGAGCTCAACGCCATCGAAAAGGCCATCACTACCGGTACCTCCACCCAGCACCTGTGATCGCGGAGGCCGACCCGGCAAGGGCGACGGCGTCGCTTTTGGGCAAAGATCACGCCGTCATGTCAGAGGGTGTCGAAGAGGTACTGGCGGTCGAGGATGTGAGCGCGTCCTTGGGCGGCCGACTCATCCTCGACCGAGTGTCCTTCTCCATCGAGAAGGGCGGGTTCTGTGGTCTCATCGGCTCCAATGGAGCCGGGAAGACCACGCTGCTGCGGGTGATTCTCGGCCTGATCGCCCCGAGCGGGGGGCGGGTCGTCGTCTCGGGCGGGACCCAGTCGCGATCGAACCCGCAGATCGGTTACGTCCCCCAAAAGATCGTGCTCGAGCCGGACGTACCGCTGCGGGCCCGGGACCTGGTCGGGCTCGGTCTCGACGGCCACCGCTTCGGGATCTCCAGACCTGCGGCGAGGCGTCGTCTCGCCGTCGACGAGATCCTCGACGCGGTCGGAGCCACTGCGTTCGCCGACGCCCGTATCGGGAACCTGTCGGGTGGGGAGCAGCAACGTGTGATGATCGCCCAGGCACTTATCGGCCGCCCCAAGCTGTTGTTGCTCGACGAACCGCTGGCGAACCTGGACATCCGCTCAGCCGCCGAAATCGTCGAGCTCCTGGCCCGGATCGCCGCAGAACAGCACATCGCCATCCTGCTTTCCGCGCATGACATGAACCCGCTGCTGCCCTTCATGGACCGTGTCGTCTACCTCGCTGACGGCCGTGCGGTATCGGGGACGACCGACGAGGTGGTTCGAACTGACACCCTCAGTCGGCTCTACGGCCATCACGTCGAGGTGATCCGCGTCGATGGCCGGGTGTTGGTCGTCTCGGGCGCAGAACATCAGGCCCACCATGCCGGAGACGCCGACCCGTTCTTCCGTGGGCTGTGATGCTCGTCGGAGTGTCGTGGTCGACTCTGATCGAACCCGGATTCTTCTCGTCGGAGCCGGTACAGGTCGCTCTGGTCGTGGGTGCGCTCGCGGCAGTGGTGTCGGGCATCGTGGGAGTGTTCACGGTTATCCGGGGGCAATCGTTCGCTGGGCACGCCTTGTCTGACATCGGCACTGCGGGCGGTTCTGCCGCTGTGTTGGTCGGGGCGTCCACGCTGTACGGCTTCGTCGTCTTCAACGTGGCTGCCGCCGGGGTCATGGAGCTGATCGGCATCCGCAAGCCCCGGGGGCGGGATCTCGCCACAGGCATCGTGCTCGGCGCCTCGCTGGGGTTGGCGGCCCTGTTTCTCTACGAGGACACCGTCTCTACGAGCACCACCGGGGCCACCGTGAACGTGCTCTTCGGTTCTATCTTCACCTTGCCCCCGGGTATCACGACGGTCATGGCCGTCCTCGGCTTCGCTTCTGTGGCACTGATCGTCGTCTTGTACCGGCCTCTCTTGCTCAGCTCGGTGAGTTACGAGCTGGCTGCGGCGCGTCGCGTGCCCGTCCGCCTCGTCGGTGCCGGCTATCTGTTGGCTCTCGCCCTGGCGGTGTCGATGTCGTCGGTCACGATCGGGGCCATCCTCTCGACGGCGCTCTTGATCGGACCCGCCGCCATCGCCCTACGGTTGGCCACACGCATCGGGATCGCCATAGCAGTCGCCGCCGCGGTCGGCGTCCTTTCGTGTTGGGCCGGGACGTTGATTGCCTACGACAGCACTGTCTGGGCTGGGGGAAACGGCTGGCCGGTCAGCTTCTGCATCGTGGCTGTCATCTTCGTCCTCTATTTCGCCGCCGGAATCGTCTCTCGCCTCCGAGCGGATCGGCGACGGGCAAGGGGTGGCGTTCTGCGGTCGGCTGTCGAGGCAGTCGAGGTCGCCTGATGTTCGCCAGCTTCATGATCAACGCTTGGGAGGCGGCGACCATCGTGGCCATCGTGGCGGGTGTGGTCGGCTTCTTCACGGTCCTTCGCGGCGCGGCCTTTGCCGCGCATTCCCTTCCGAACGGGGCCTTCGCGGGCGCCGCCGGAGCCGTCCTGATCGGCGCCAACACCATCGTCGGTCTCGGCGTGTTCTCCCTGGCCGGGGCCGGGATGATCGCTGGGCTTGGCCGGCGCGCTCGAAGTGACGTCGCCACTGCGCTCACGATCGTGCTGATGTTGGCTCTCGGCGATCTGTTCCTGTCGCGCACGAGCGAATATGCCCCCGAGATCTTCTCCCTTCTCTTCGGTGAAGTTCTCGGGGTCTCCACCAGCAAGCTCATTCCCACTGCGGTGATTGCCGCCGTGTGCATCGTGGCAATCGTTGCCCTCTACCGGCCGCTGATGCTCTCTTCGGTCACCCCCGACATCGCCGAGGCGCGCGGGATCAACCCTCGGATGATGGATCTGGCCTTTCTGATCGTGGTGGCGCTGGTGACGACCATGGCTGTCCCAGTGGTTGGGTCCCTGCTGATCTTCAGCTTGCTGATCGGCCCGCCCGCCGCCGCGAGGTCGTTCACCAACCGTCCCCTCGTGGCGATCGGCCTGTCCGTTGTCTTCGCGCTCGTGACGGTGTGGGTGGCGATCGCCGTCTCCTACGAGACGAACCTCCCGATCGGCTTCTTCGTCGGTGCGCTCAGCGCGTTCGCGTACACCGTCGGGCGAGCATGGACGGCGATCAAGCACAGATAAAGGCATGATGCCCGAGGTTGGGAGATCCCTAGCGTCTCAACCCGCATGCGCCCCTGGCCTCGAAGCGTCGGCGATGGCGGCGCTCGACATGGCAGCGAACCAGGCCTCGACTCTGTCTTCCGACCAGCCTCTCCCCTCGGTCAGATAGACGTACACCTCGGGACTGACCAGGGCCCAGACCGCATCAACGACATCCTCGGGTGTTTCAGCGCCGAGGATCAGGACGAGGCCGGCAGCGGTCACGCTGTGACGGTCCTCGTCGCACTGGGCCAGCCGGACCCGAGCCGCCTCCTCGCTCACCGCGGCCTCTTGAAGCGCCTTCAGGATCGGTACCGAGCGCTGGTAGACGCGGAGCGTGAATCGCACTCCCGTGCCGAGACGCTCCGACCTCCTCCCTTTGGCGAAGAGGGCGAATTCGGGGTGGTCGACCATCGCGGCCTCTTCGTCATCTCCGACGATGGGGACGTCGACCACCGCCATCTGACTCAATCCACCACCATCTGTAAGGTGGCCGGCAAGCCTGATGGACAGGTGAACGATGGAAAGAGAGGGGCACGAGCATGGGCCTATCAATTGGCGAGACGGCGCCGGACTTCACGGCCGATACGACGGAAGGCAAGATCGAGTTCCATGACTGGATCGGGGACTCGTGGGCGGTCCTGTTCTCCCACCCCAAGGACTTCACGCCGATCTGCACCACCGAGCTCGGCTATATGGCCAAGCTCAAGCCCGAGTTCGACAAGCGCGGGGTCAAGATCATCGGGCTGTCGGTGGACAGCACTGAGAACCACGAGAAGTGGGCCGACGACATCGAAGAGACGCAGGGCACCCGTCCCAACTATCCGATGATCGGCGACACGGACTTCAACGTGTCCAAGCTCTACGGCATGCTGCCCGCCAGCGCCTCCGGGGACCCGAAGGACCGCACGCCGGCCGACAACCAGACCGTTCGCAACGTCTTCGTGATCGGACCCGACAAGAAGGTCAAGTTGATCCTGGTGTACCCCATGACGACCGGTCGCAACTTCGACGAGGTGCTCAGGGTCATCGACTCGCTCCAGCTCACGGCCAACCACAAGGTGGCCACGCCGGTCAACTGGAAGCAGGGCGAGGATGTCGTCATCACCGGCGCGGTCTCCAACGACGAGGCCAAGGAGATCTACGGCACCTGGAAGGAGCCCAAGCCCTACATCCGGATCGTGCCGCAACCGAGTTGAGCTGATCTGGGTCGACAAGCGGACCGGTGTCCGCAGCAGCGGCGACCGCTGTGGACGCCGGTTCCGTCGCGTCAGTGGCCGGGACGGAGTCAGCCACCGGTTCTCCGATGACGTCTGCGGCGCGGGACCTGTCGGCAGGTTTGCGACGGCCTCCGCCGCAGGAGAATGATGCGAGCACCGGAAGGATCGAGGTTGATGCATCCGGTGACAGGCGATGGGCAGGGGAGCGGGAAATGAAGGACAACGTGTTTACGGTCGAGCGACTCATCGGCGCTGCGCCAGAGGCGATCTTCGATGTCTTGGCCGACCCGGCCAAGCACGCCCTCATTGACGGTTCGGGCATGCTGCAAGGAGCGAACCAGGCGGCATCCGCTCGCCTCGCCCTCGGCGACACGTTCAGTATGGGCATGAAGCTAGGGGTCCGCTACTCGACGGTGAACACCGTGGTCGAGTTCGAGGAGAACCGTCGCATTGCGTGGCAAACAGGACCGAAGGGCAGGATGGAGCCGTACGTGGCTGGACGGATCTGGCGCTACGAGCTCGAACCTCAGGGTGATCGGACCATGGTCCGGGAAAGTTGGGACATCACCAACGATCACCAACGGGTGCTCCTGCGGCTGGGCGACATCTACTCGAAGAAGACCCGTCGAGACATGGAGCTCACGCTGGCGCGCCTCGACGCCTTGGTGACCGCACCTTGACCGGCGGCCTCTGATTGGTCTGCCGTCGGTGCGCCCGCAATCGGGGAACGACCTCTTGACTCAGTGGTCAACGCGCAAAGAGGTGATAGCCGGCGAAGACCCACGCCGCGATGAGCGCGAGATGTGCGAGCCGTGCGGTCGATATGAAACGGACGAACTCCTCCGCCGTCGCTGTTCTGCCGTGCGAGTGACGAGCGGCTGCGTCGATGAGGACCGCCACGACGGGCACGGCTACCCAGAAGGCGACCCCGACGGGCGGGCTCTGGGGCAGCAGCAGCGCGGGCGAGGTATGATGCGGTCCGAGTGATGCCATAGCGGCGCCCAACGCACCCCCGGGGTTCGGATCTCGCGGGTTGCCTTCGTCAGAACCCGCCCCGATACGGCCAGCCGGTGCACGGACCCGGGCGGCCTCGTACCCGATTCCGACGAGGATCCAGACCAGTAGGAGGGCGGCGTTCAGCGGGCGGTAGGCCTGGGCCAGCGCGCTGATCGTGAGGTGGTACTGGTGCGGCCCGGTGTCGATACCCAGCGCGTCCCAGGCCAGGGCGGCCATCAGCAGCGCGAGCCACGGCGCGACGCCGCGGAAGGCTTGTCCGCCGCCGCCGCGCCCCTGCCGGGGCCAGGGGTTGTCTACCCGCCGCAGGTGCACGCCCCAGTGTGCGGTCGCTCTGCCTCGCCAGAGCGCGAGGTCGAAGAGGAGAACGGCCCCGAGGGTCACCAGCCAGGTGAACCCCGCGGCCTCCGTCGTCCGGTGGTAGCCGCTGACCCAACCGCACCAGGCGCACACTGTCAGAAGGGCACTGCCTATGAGGACACGGCGGTTACGCACAATGCCGGTCTATCCCAGCCGGGCGAGACGAGGCAGGGGGACGGTGGTGAGCCCTTCTCAATGGTCGGCGGCATGCCTGCCTCGCGTTATGGTCCGCCGATGGCCAAGGGTGTCCTCCTGCGCCACCGCGACTTCCGGCGGCTCTGGGGCGGCGAGACCGTCAGCGAGTTGGGCTCGCAGGTCAGCCTTCTTGCCATTCCGCTTCTGGCGGTGGGCACCCTGCACGCCACGACATTCGAAATGGGCTTGCTCACCGCGGCGTCGACTGCGGCCTTCCTCATCGTCGGTCTCCCGGCCGGCGTCTGGGTGGACCGGCTGCGTCGTCGTCGAGTGATGATCATCGCCGACTTGGGCCGGATGCTGGCCTTGGGCTCTGTACCGCTGGCCTACGCCGTCGGCGGCCTCACACTGGTCCAACTCTTCGTCGTGACCTTGGCCAGTGGCATCCTGACGGTTTTTTTCGACGTCGCCTACCAGTCCTTTCTCCCGACACTGGTGGGGCGGGAGCACCTGGTGGAGGGCAACGCGAAGCTCACCGGCAGTGCGCAAGTGGCCGCGGTGGCCGGTCCGAGTGTCGCCGGTGGGCTCGTCCAGGCGATCGGGAGCTCCGCTGCCGTTGCCGTGGACTCGGTCAGCTTCCTTGTTTCTGCCGTGGCCGTCGGCGCCATCCGCGTGCCCGAACCGAAGCCCGCCGTGCCCGAAGGCGGGCACCCCAGGCTCGCGCGAGGCATCGCCGAAGGCCTGCGGTTTGTATTCGGCCATGCGCTCCTGAGGGCTATCGCAGCCACGACCGCCACTGCCAACTTGTTCAGCGGCATCGCGGCTGCGGTCGAGATCGTCTTCCTTGTGCGAGAGGTCCACGCTTCACCCGGAGTCATCGGTCTTCTCTTTGCCCTGGCGGGTGTCGGAGGTGTGGTTGGCGCGTTTGCCGCCGGTCCGATCGCCCGCCGTTTCGGTGGGGCGCGGGCCACCATCATCGGCATCGGCGCCAGCGTCGGCGTCCTTTTGGTCCCCCTGACCATGCCGGGTGTGGGGCTCCTCTACTTCGGCTTCGGCATGTTCCTGGTGTCCTTCGCCGCGACGGTCTACAACGTCAACCAGGTCAGTTTCCGTCAGCGCCTGTGCCCGGACCGGCTGCTGGGCCGCATGAACGCCACCATGCGTTTCGTCGTCTGGGGTGTACTCCCCGTTGGAGCCCTGATCGGAGGTGTTCTGGGCGCAACCCTTGGACTTCGCACCACCTTGTGGATCGGCGCAGTGGGTCAGGCGCTGGCGGTGCTGTGGCTGATCGCCTCGCCGATGCGCCGCCTGAGGGACTTCCCCGAAGCCTCACCGCCATAGGGAGGGAACGGCGTGGTGTGACGCGCTGACGCCCGCGCCTGTTACCGGTGGTGCTCGGTGACGCCGACCGGCGGCAGCGCCTCGATCTCGTGCTTGGTCAGCTTGACGGTGATGCCGTCGTCGATCGTCTCGACTGCGCTGATCGGGATGGCGACCTGCTTATGGCCCCAGACATGACCCTCTTGGAGGAGCACGTGCGTGACGTGTCCCTGGGCCGTGTCGATCACGAACCCCTCTACCTTGCCGATCTCACCGTCGCTGGCGTGCACCGGTTCGCCACGACGTATGCCGATCTCTCCCGCCGGGAGGATGTCGCGCGTCTCGACCGCACTGGCCAGTGCGAGCCTGGGATCGGCTCCACCCTCCAAACCGAAATAAGGCCAGTAGTACGCCTCGTGTGCGGCATAGGCGTCGTACCCGCTGCCGCCGGGCAGGAAGTCCGTCTCCTCGGCCGATGGAAGCTGGTCGAACTCGGAGAGGGTGTAGTGCAGGCGTACCTCATCGGTTCCCGCCTCGACCCTGTCGAGTGGGACCAGACGGCCCAGGCCGCTGCGGTGCTCGGGCTCAATGACGAGGTGGGTGATCTCCCGCGCCACCGGATCGACGACGACCCGGGTCACCGCGCCGCAGGGCCCGTCACTGCACATGGCGGCGGCCCCGATCGTGAACGTGGTGTCTGCCATACCGTCCTCCTCTTTCGGCCAAGACCCTAATGGGGTCTACCGGGGGGCCGGAACCTCTCTGATCTCTCTGAGAAAAGGCATGCTCGTCACCAACCGCGCAAGTCGACATCCCAGCGCTCGACGACCTCGTCGCCATCAACGACATAGAGAGAGTCGTGGTAGGCGACGGTCGGGTCGACGTGTGCGGGCAGCACTCGCACGCGGTCGCCCACACGCAGGGGGGACGCCGGGGCGAACGTCAGATGCTCGTCGGAGCAGAACCACACCTCGGCTCCTTCGACCGATGGATCACCGTGGTCCATGCCGAGCGCCTTCAGCCCGCAGTCGGCCACCGTCCAGCCTGCCGAGACAGAGATCACGGTGGACAGGACCGTCAGCGCCTGGGTGAACGGCAGTCCGAGCTTGCCGTAGGCCGTGTCCATGAGCGCGTAGGAACCGGCTTGAATCTCGGTGGCCCAGCAGTTGAGGTCGTAGGTGCCGGTCCCTCCCGCCGAGATGACGTCGCCGCCCACCGCGCCGGCGGCCAGCAGCAGTTGGCCCATGGAATCCTCCAGCATGCCGCTGCGCTTCGCGCGCTCCTCGAGCCCGACGATGTGGCCCTCATAGCCCATGACGCCGCGCACGTGCAGGCCGGCGGCGCGGGCGTGATCGGCCAGGCGGCCGGCCTCGTCGGGTGGGCAGCCGCAACGGGGGAGGCCCACATTGACGTCGATCAGTACCTCGGGCACGCCGGCCCGAGCCGCCGCAGCAATCGTGGCATCGGAGTCGACCGCCAGGGTGACGCGGGCGCCGGCCCGAGTGAGCGCTCCGAGCCGAGTCGCGTCGGCGACTTCGTTGGCGAGCAGGAGGTCCTCGCTCAGGCCCGCTCGAACCATCCCT
Source organism: uncultured Acidimicrobiaceae bacterium (assembly GCA_963817735.1). Classification (GTDB taxonomy): domain Bacteria; phylum Actinomycetota; class Acidimicrobiia; order Acidimicrobiales; family RAAP-2; genus Bog-473. The sequence goes on from CAWFPP010000001.1 coordinate 56,089, forward strand.
TCCATCTCGCGCACGGTGGCACAGGTGAATCCGGAGTGGCCCGCTGCGGCCTGGCGCCTGGCCAGGGCGGTGCACTTGTGCGCCTTGACGTGAGGCCGCAACCGAGGGCCCGGCAAGGCGTCGGCCATGGTACGGATGTTGTCGTCCAGCCGGCGGGCATCGACGAGGAGCGCCGGCGTGGTGAGCTCCGAGGTCCGCATACCGGCACGCTACCGAGCACGACGATGATCGGCGAGTGGTCGCGGGGTACTCTCCGCGCGTGGACGCGCCGTGGATGGGGGACGCTTGCCGCCTCGTCGAGGCCTTTCGGGCCGGCGAGCTGTCGCCGCTCGAGGCCCTCGACGCCTCCATTGCGGCCATGGAGGCGTCTCCGCTCAACGCCTTCAGCTTCACCGACTTCGATCGGGCCAGGGAGTACGCCCGCGACGCCGACGTGATGTTGCCCTTCGGCGGAGTGCCCTTCGGCATCAAGGAGCTCGAGAAGGTGGAGGGTTGGCCGTACACAGAGGCATCGGTGATCTTCCGCGATCGGATTGCCGATCACGACGACACCTCCCTCAGCCGCCTCCGCACCAGCGGGGCCGTGCTCGCCGCCCAGACGACGGCCCCCGAATTCGGAGGCATCAACTGCACCTCGACCGAGCTGCACGGGACGACTCGCAACCCCTGGAATCTTGCGCGCACCCCGGGCGGCTCATCCGGGGGGACGGCGGCGGCCGTGGCCGGCGGGCTCCTCCCGATCGCCACGGGAAGCGATGGGGGCGGATCCATCCGGGGCCCGGCGGCGTTCAGCGGCCTGTTCGGCCTGAAGGCGACCTACGGACGAGTCCCGAAGGGCCCGGACGGGACCATTGAGCCGATGACCACCGTCCTGGGGTGCCTCACCCGGTCGGTGCGTGACACCGCCCGCTATTTCGACGTCTGCAACGGATTCGACCGCCGTGACCCGCTGAGCCTGCCCCGGGTGGACGGTTGGGAGGCGAACCTCGGCACGCACGACCTTTCCGGCATGACGGCGGTGATTCTCGTCGACCTCGGGATTGCACAGGTGCGCGAGGAGGTTGCCGCGCTCGTGGCGGCGAGCGCCGAGCAACTGGCCCGGGTGGCCGGGCTACGGCTCGTCGCGGTGACACCGACATTGCCGCCACTCCGTGGCGCGTGGGCCATGGCCAACCAGCCTCCCTTCGTGGCCGACCTGGGTGAGAACTATCCCGATCGCATCGCGGAGCTCTCGGCCGAGATGTCGGCGGGGCTCGAAAGCGCCCGCCAGCGCTACAGCCTGGAGCGGGCCGCATCCATTGAGCGGTACCGGCGGCAGCTCAACGGAGCGATGGCCGACCTCTTCGACGAGGCCGACTTCGTGTTCTGCTCGACCCATCCCGACGTGGCCTTCGGGGCGGAAGGTCCGCCCCCGGCGACGCTTCCGGGACGGGACCTCATTCACGAGGTCGGTTTCGTGCGAGCCATCATGAACCAGGCTGCGCTGACGGCGCCTTCCAATCTCAACGGCAGTCCAGCCATGAGCATCCCGGCCGGTCTGATCGAAGGGATGCCCGTCGGACTCCAGGTGCTGGCCGGCCATCACCGCGAGCAGTTGCTGCTCGACCTGGCGCTGGTCGCCGAGCGCGCCACGCCGTGGCCACTGGTGGCACCCGGCGCGCCCCTGCGCACCGGCTGACGGTCAGGGTGCGGCGTCCCGCCACGGGCTCATGTCGAGGCCGGGGTAGCGGGCCTGGACCCCGGCGAGCGTGGCCTCGTTCCAGTACGCGTGGCCGGGCTCGGGCACGCCCATGAGGGCCAGCTGACGTGGCGTCGCCTGCTGGACGTATTTGGACAGCTCGGGGGAGAAGCCGCGGAACGGCCACGCCTGGTAGCCGCCCCAGTGCGCCTCGCGGTGACGGAACCCCACATGGAGCATGACGCGGTAGCGGTTCGGGTCGGTGAAGTCGGCCGACCGGTGGTACACGTCGGGACGGTAGGCGACGACAGATCCGGCCGGTGCCGCCGCGTCAGAAGGGTCGGCGTAGAGCTCGGCATAGTCGAGGTAATTCAGCGTGTGCCGTTCGACGGGAATGTCCTTCGTCTTCTGCCAGGAGACGAACCGCGTGGCGCCGTCCTCGGCGGTGACGTCCGTGAGGTAGACGAAGAATTCCACCTGCTGGAACCCGGGTGCATGTCGGGGCACGACCATCATGTGGTTGGGATAGTCGGCATGCAGGAGCTGGTTGTAGCCCGAGGCCTGGTTGGCGTACTTGGCCGTGACGATGCCCATGTAGAGCGCCAGATCCGAAGTGCCGAGCAGCCCTTCGGCGAGGTCGACCACGTTTTCGTGCAGCACGAGCGCGTTGAGGCGCGAGCTGTGAAACGGGAACTCGGGCCACGGCGCGTCCCAGGTGTGCCATTCGCCGGCCTCGGTACCGCCCTGTTCGGCCATCTCGGCAGCGGTGGGGAAGTGATGGTGCATGGCCTGCTGCGCCCCTTCGAGCTCCGCCGGAGAGAACACGCAGGGCACAACGCACCAGCCGTCGGCGTGCCAGCGTTCCTTCAGCTCGGGAGTGAGCACGGACATGACGGCAGGATAATCCCAGGGCCTGCTACAGTAGATGTGCCTCGGGTGTTCGCCCGGCGGGCCCGTTCGAGATTGTTGATCGAGTAGGCCACAATTTTCTCGATCGGAGTCTTGTCATCTCTTCCTTCTCAGACCTTGGCGTCCCCGCGCCGTACGCGGATCGCCTTCTGCACCAGGGGATCACCGAACCCCTCACTATCCAGTCAGAGACCATTCCGCCCGCGCTCGCGGGGAAGGACGTCTGCGGCAAGGCGCCCACCGGATCAGGCAAGACACTCGCCTTCGGCCTCCCCCTGGTGGTCAACGCAACCCAATCACGTCCGCGCCGCCCCAAGGCGCTCGTCCTCGTGCCGACGCGCGAACTCGCTTCGCAGGTCCACGAGGTCATCGGGAACCTTCTCGGGCATGACAGCAAGCGGGTCGTCTCCATCTTCGGGGGCATCGGCTACCGCGATCAGGTGCGCGCCCTACACAAGGGGGTCAACATCGTCGTCGCCTGCCCGGGACGGCTCGAAGATCTGATTGAACGGGGTGACGTCCGCCTCGACGATGTCTCGACCGTGGTGCTCGACGAGGCAGACCGCATGGCCGACATGGGCTTCCTGCCGGCTGTCCGCCGCCTGCTCGACCAGACGGCGCCAAAGCGCCAGGTCCTCCTCTTCTCGGCCACCATCGGACGCGAGGTGGAGTCGATCGTGCGCAACTACCAACGTGACCCCGTGCGGGTCGCCATCGAAGCCACCGAGGAAGCGAAGGGCGACGTGGCCCACCACTTCTGGAAGGTGGATCGGACCGAGCGCGTTGCTATCACGGCCAAGCTGATCGCGCACCACGGTCAGGCCTTCGTCTTCTGTCGGACCAAGCGTGGAGCCGATCGCGTGGTCAAGCAGCTCCAGGCCCACGGCGTGCGCGCCGTTCCCATGCACGGGGACCGAACCCAGGGGCAACGGGAGCGAGCGCTGGACTCGTTCGCCAAGGGGAAGGCCGACGCCCTGGTGGCGACGGACGTCGTTGCCCGGGGCATCCATGTCGACGCCCTGCCGTGCGTGGTGCATTTCGACCCGCCCACGGACCCCGTGGACTACGTGCACCGCTCGGGCCGCACGGGACGCGCCGGCCACACAGGGACCGTCGTGTCCCTGGTGACGCCGGAGCAGCACAAGGACGTCCGTGGTGTGCAGCACGCGCTGGGGCTCGAGCCCGGTCTGTTGGCGCCGTTCTCCGCGCCGATGCCAGCCCCCTCTGACGGGAACGGCGGTGCCCGGAGGTCTCGCAAGCTGACGGGAACGGTGAAGTTCTTCAACAGCGCCCGGGGCTATGGCTTCGTCGAGTACAAAGGTGGCGACGACCTCTTCGTGCACCACTCGCAAGTCGAGGGAGACGCCCAAAACGGCATTGTCCCGGGATCGACGGTCGAGTTCACCATTGGTGCCGGTCGCAAGGGCGACGAGGCACACCACGTCAGGGTCCTCTAGTGGCTAACCCCTTGGTTTGCGGCGGTTCCGTCTAACTCCAGAGGAGTAGCGCCAGCCCCGCTCCGAGTGCCATATAGAGGCCGAAGGGCAGCGCCGACCGGCGTTCCGCCCGGTGGACGGCAATGAGGGTGAAGCCGACGGCAATTGCCATCAAATTGGCGTAGAGGAAGGCCTGGAAGAGGGCCATGGGGCTCACCCAGGCCAGGCCGAAGCCGAAGACGAGGGAGAGGCGCACGTCACCGAAGGCCATCCAGCGCGGATTCATCAGGTTGACGAGGAAGAACAGAGCGAAGGCGGCCAGGCCTCCCAGCGTCGCCCCCTGGAACCGGTGCCACTCGCCGCTGAAGACGGCGACCGTCAGCCCGCTGGCGATGACGGCCGCGCTCAGCGCGTAGACCATGGTCTTGGGAAGCAGGCGGCGGGTCAGGTCGCAATAGGCCAGCTGGACGAGCCCGATGAGCAACAGCAGTGGCGGCACGGCATTGGGCGACCAGCCGACCTGATGCAACACGTAGGCCGGGAGCAGTCCCGACACGATGGCGAGAGCCAGCCAGTGCCCGCGTGTCACCTGCGGTGGCATGTCGTCATCGACCGCAATGGCGGTGTCCCCTGTGGCCGGTGACGACCGGTTCACGGCGGCCGCCAACTCACGTCTGGTCACCGGGACGAGGAGAAATCCGGCTGCCATGCCCAACGCGGCGCCGGCCAGGAGCAACATCGGGGAGCTCACTGGACGATCGACACCGCGCCGCAGTTGTAGTCGAGGTCGGCCACGACGGCACCGCCAACCGAGACTCCGGCCGCCTGCAGAATGGGACCGAGGACCGGAGTCAGTGTGTTCGTCAGCAGGGTGTCCGCGAGGCCGGTCGCGGTCCCGCTATAGCCCAGGTTCGGCGAGGTGGTCCCAAAGGAGGTGGGGTTGGTGTTGGCCGCGTAGGTCGACGCGGTGGGAGGGACGTAAGCCGAAGGAAACGGCATCGACGGGTTTGACCCACCGCTCATGGTCAGGCTGCCAATCGACGATCCGCCCAACGTCACTGCGGCGGTCGCCGTCGTAGTGCTGGCGCTAATGGCCGCCGATGTGAACGAATTGTTCGATCCGGAACACGTGACTGATGAGAGGGTCGCGGTGCCCTCCGCCCCGGTGACCGGAATATCGAGGATGCCTCCGCCGGTTACCCCCAGGTTCAACTGCAAGTCGGCGGTGACCTGGGCTGCATGTGCCGTCGTTCCGACTGGGCCGTAGGCGATCTGGGGTGGTTGGACGACCTGCAGACTGAGCGTGGCGCCGGAAACACCGGTGATGCCGAGCGCTGATTGGACGTTGATGGCGTTTGTGCCGTTGGCCACTTCGGCTTCGGTGGTCAGCGTCTGCAGCACATTGAGGCTCGCCGACAGGCCTGCTTGCGACAGATATCCGCCATTACAGGTCGGCCCGTTGATCGTGACCAACTGGCACAGCGTCGCGGTGGATCCGCCGAAACTCAGCGACTGCAACACTGGGTACGCCGCGCACGCCGAAGGCTCCGGTGTCGACGAGCAGTTCAGTGCCGACTGCTGCGTGTCGATGGCGGTTGTCAGGTAGGAAAGCCAACTCGACGCGGGGAGGCTCGTGGTGAGGATATTGCTGGGTGTGAGGACTCCAACGGACGCCGTGATCAACTGTTGCACCGTCACGTAGCTGTTGGCCAGCCCTTGGTAGCTCGCCGCCGTCAGGACGACGCCGGATTGTCCGCTGCTGTTACCGAGCGTGCTCAAAATCGCATTGAGGACGCCTGACTGCTGCGAATTGAAGGAGGCCAGGTAGGTGCCGATGGAGAAGCCATCCTCCGGCGTGACGGCGGCGATGGCAGTTCTGGTCACGGGACCTGAGCCGCCGACGAAGATGGTGGGCACGTTCTGTTTCGCCGTGACTAAGACCGCCGTGCAGGGCGGATTGTGAGCCGGAAGTTGTCGGTAGCACCCCTGGCCGGCGGCCGCGTTGGGAATCGTCCACCCGACCGGTGCGGTGGTGCTCCAGTACATGCCCGTCGCGGTCATAGTGACGGCCCCCGCATTGTTGTCCGACTGGGCATTGGCCAGCTCGCCGCTGAGGTACTGGCTGTAGCTGTCGACCCCGACCCCGCCATTCTTGGAGTAGTTGTCGGCCAGGTTGATGTACCGGGCCAGGTCGAGCGCGACCGTGTCGGCCAGGGCTTGAGCCTGTCGTGAGCTGTCGACGGTGAATCCGATGTCCACACCCATGGCGCCGCCCCACAGGAGCAGGACCATGCAGATGGCCGTCAGGACAAAGGTGGCTCCCCGCTCGTCACGGCTGCGGGCCCAGCGGGACCGATGATGTTTCCGGGCACCCATTGCCTATGAACTCGGGGTGGACATCTGGAGGACGTCCGTCGAGGACAGCGTCGATGGCGTGATGATGCCCATTCCTGGAAGCTCGGGGAAGAGCGGGCTTTGGCTGTACTTGTAGGTGACGGTCACGGTCAGACATTCGTTGTTGTGGTTGGACGCGCAGGGCGCCGGTGGCTGGGCGATACAGGACAGCGCGGACCCAGAGCTCCCGACCGGTGGGGTTTCGTCCGGTTCCCAGCACTGCCCTTTGTCCATCCAGCCGAGGTCGTTGCCGGCCTGGGCCTCCGCGGTGGCCTGCGCCGTCGCCGAGGCGACGATGCCGGCCCGCGCTCCGTCCGCGGCGGCCTGCGTCACCGTGGACTGCGCCGACAGGATCAGACCGTACGAGACGATGCCGTAGAGCAGCGCGATGAGGAGCACGACGACAAAGGCGAACTCGACCATTTCCGCGCCGCGTTCGTCCCGTCGCCGACTGCGCTGCCTGGGCATCCTCCACGTGCGCGGCCCCATGGCGAAACCCCCTCCTCTATACCTCGTGCACCCGTACCAACTTCTGAACCAATTCGGCCGGCACGTCGCGGTGCTACGTCCGTCTTGATTCTGGGCTGCCGGGTGTCGGCGGTACATAGGACATATGGACCATTTGCCCGTCTCACCAGGGCTCCTGCAGCGGAGAATGGTCAGAAGGACCTATGTACGTTTGCCCCTTCCCGTCGTACCCTCCAACGAAGCCAACGGGCTTGCACGGCGCGTGACGGCTTGCAACACGTTGTACGCCGGTTGAGAGGGGGAGGGTTCTGTGAAACGGCAGACGCTCATACTGGTCATGATCGGAGTGATCCTGTTCATTGCAGGAAGCGCGATCGCCTTTGCCAGTGTGAAGGGAGCGAGCAAGCAGGCGGGATCGGGCGTGAACGTGGCGCCTGTAACCACGGCGGTCGTCGTGGCCAAGGCCAATATCCCAGCCGGAACGACGGGACAGTCCATGGTCTCCAACGGACTCGTCGCCATTGAACCAATTCCGACGAAGACCTACACGACAGAGGACTTGGGCTCGCTTCAGGGGTTGTCGAGCGAGGTCCTGACCCAAGCGGTCACGAAGGGACACGCCTTGAGCTCGGCCGAGCTCACAGCGAGCGCCTCGGCCATTTCCGTGCCGAGTGGCATGGATGCGGTCACGGTAACGCTGACCGGGACGAACGCACTTGCCGGGTATCTGCAGCCCGGTGCCCGCGTCGACGTCTATGCCAATGTCACGAAGGTCTCCACCAACAGCGGCTTGACCTCGACGCTCCCGTTGCCGTGTACAGAGCTGGCGATGGCGAACATCCAGGTGCTCGACGTTCAGAGCACGGTCCCGTCCTTCGCCGGGCACAGGACTGCTGCCGGCCGGACCATCCCGACCACGGAGACGCTGCTGCTCGCCATGAATCCGAGCCAGGCCCGAGACGCGCAGTTCCTGGCCCAGAACGAGACCCTGTCTGTCGTGCAGACCCAGCAGGACGCGAATCCGCCACCGCTGCAGCAGTGCATCGGCACCGACCAGACCTCGACCGCGCCATGATCAGCCGACGGATTCTCGTCATCAGCCGGTCGCCGGCGCTCAGCCGGGCCATTCAGGCGTCGCTCGGGCCAGGCTACGAAGTCGCCACCAGCGCCAACGTGAGTGACGTGGTGGAAGAGGTGCAGGAGCAGGGCCCGTTCGACGTGCTCGTTGCCGGTCCGGTCTTCGACAGCCACGCTGGCATGGCCCGCCTGGCGACGCTGCGGGCGGCCGGAGCCGTTCCCACCATTGTTCTCGCACTCGGGCCCAAGCCGAAGGCCAACCTGGGCGACATCGTGCGCACGGGCGCCGTCGATCTCGTCGAGTACCCGACCAGCAAGCGGCAGCTCGCCACCGCGCTCAAGCGCGCCTTCGACATCGCAGACGTCTCGGCGTCCAACGACGGCCCGACGCTCCCGGTCGTGGCGCACGGCGTCGTGGTCGATCGGCCCCAGTTCGCCGAGGTCTTCACCGTGGCATCGTCCAGCGGTGGGTGCGGGAAGACCTTCTACGCCACCAACCTGGCGTGCTACCTGGCTGCGCAGACGGGCCAGCGTGTCTGCCTGGTCGATCTCGACCTGCAGTTCGGTGAGGTGTCCACTGCCCTGCATCTTCGTCCCCGGTTCACCATCTCGGACCTGCTGTCCCGGGAACCGGTCGACGAAGACGATCTCGACGAGCACGTGGAGGAGTACCTCGAAGAGCACGAGCTCGGGTTTTCGGTGCTGGCGGCGCCGTTCAGCCCGGCCGACGCCGACATGATCGCGCCGAAGGATGTCTACAAGGTGATGGGCGCATTGCGCCGGCATTTCGACTACATCGTGGTCGACACCCCGGCCCAGCTGTCCGAGATCGTGCTGGCGGCTTTCGATCACTCGACCAGGGTGCTGTGCATGGTGACGCTCGACCTGCCGAGCATCCGCAACATGCGGGTGTTTCTCAGCACGCTCGAGAAGCTGCGCATCAACAGCCAGACCATCGGGGTCGTGCTCAACAAGGTCGAGGATGACGTCGGCATCGACATCAACGACGTTCAGGAGGTCTTGGACAACAAGATCGTGTCCATCCTCCCGTACTCACGGGAAGTGATGAAGTCGATCAACAAGGGCAAGCCTGCTCTGGTCTCCGCAGCCAGCTCCGAAATAGGGAAGAAGCTGGCGGGTGGGATGCACCAGTTCCTGTCGGATGACATGACACCGACGCTCGATTCGGGCTCGGATCCGGCCGAGATCGGGGAGTCGCGTGGCTTCTGGCGGCGGAAGAAGAAGGGCCGCACCGACAAGGTGCCTGAGCTCGAGAGGGCCTGAGCGGCATGAACCTGTCCGAAAAGCTCGCCGCAGCCGACGGCACCGTTTCGCCGCCACCCCAGGCTCAACCGCCGGAGGATGAGGGTCTTTCGCCGCGGAATCGTGATCCGGGGCCGCCCGGCGGCGTGGAGCGGCGCGTGACGAACATCCCTGTGGCTCCCGGCGCCAAGGGACACCCCATGCGGCGGTCGTCCGATCGCACCGCTCTCGACTCGGCGTGGAAGCAGTCCAAACAGAAGGTCCAGGCCAGGGTCTTGGCCGAGATCGCCCCGAAGGCGGCCGACCTTTCGCCCGACGAGTTGCGCGACAAGGTCCGTTCCACGGTCAATGAGATCCTCGACAAGGAAGACATCGGGATCTCGCCCATCGAACGTCAGCGCTTCGTGGAGGAGATGCTCGAGGACTCCCTCGGCTACGGGCCGCTCGAGGCGCTCCTGGCCGACGGCACCATCTCCGAAGTCATGTGCAACAAGTACGACGAGATCTGGATCGAGCGCAAAGGCAAGCTCGAGCGCAGCGAGACCGTCTTCAATTCGCCTCATCAGTACCGTCGGATCATCGATCGGATGGTGCACGGCGTCGGCCGCCGCGTTGACGAGTCCTCGCCCATGGTGGATGCCCGGCTCGCCGACGGCTCCCGGATCAACGCCATTGTGCCGCCGCTCGCGCTGCATGGACCGGTTCTCACCATCCGGAAATTCCCGGAGCGAGCCTTCCTCATGGAGGATCTCATCAAGCTCGGCTCGCTCACCATGGACGCCGCCGTGTTCCTGGAGGCCCTGGTGCGGGGCAAGATCAGCCTGATCGTGGTGGGCGGGACCGGCACCGGGAAGACCACGATGCTGAATGTGCTCTCCAATTACATCCCGGACGGTGAGCGCTTGATCACCATTGAGGAGTCCGCCGAATTGCAGATCCAGGGTCAGCACGTCGTGACGCTCGAGACCCGCCCGTCCAATGCTGAAGGGAGCGGAGAGGTCCGTATCCGCGACCTTGTCCGCAACTCACTTCGTATGCGACCCGACCGGATCATCGTCGGAGAATGTCGTGGCGCCGAGACGCTGGACATGCTGCAGGCCATGAACACCGGCCACGCCGGGTCCATGACGACGGTCCACGCCAACACGCCGCGGGAGCTCCTCGGCCGCCTTGAGACGATGGTCATGATGGGAGGCGTAGAGTTGCCGCAACGCGCCATCCGGGATCAGATCGTGATGGCGATCGGCTGCCTCATCCAGCTCCAGCGGACACCGGCCGGGCCCCGTGTGGTGCACTCCATCACGGAGATCCAGGGAATGGAAGGTGAAACGGTCCTGCTGCAGGACATCTTCCATAGGGTCGACATGCAGCAAGGAATAGGACGCTTGGTCTCGACCGGGCTGCGGCCCAAGATCCTCGACGAGCTGGCGCTCAACGGCGTCGAGGTGCCTGCGCACCTCTTCCGCAATGACGGCGACGGGGCGTCCGGCGCAGGTGGCCGATCCTCGGGCCGTCATCATCGCCCGGCCCGACCGGGACGAGCCGTCGAGCCACCTTCCGAAGAGCTGTACGAAATGCTGGCGCGCCGGCGCGACGGAGGGAAGTGAGCCCGATGGTGCCGGCAACCGCGATGGGCACAACTGGTGCGGCGTTGGTGGCGGCGGTCCTCGTCGGCGGAGGGCTGGCCCTGGCCGTCGTCGGTTTGATCATGCGCGTGCGGACGAAGCAACGCACGTTGGCCGAGATCCTCGACGACACCATGGGGACGGCAGAGATCCCCGTCGAGGTGATCTCCGAGTCGCCCGAGCACGGCGAGCTCTCGGCGCTCACGGTCCGCATCGCCGGGATCTTCGGACGGGTCGACACCCACGGCGCGCTGGAGAAGCGACTGGAGCGGGCCGCCATCCCGCTGCGGGCGGGGGAGTACCTCGTGATCAGCTCCGGCATCGCCTTTGCCCTGGCGGTCGTGATCGGCGTCATGACCGCTTCTCCGATCGGCTCTGTCATCGCCATTGCGCTGGTCGCCGGAATCGCCTGGCACCTGCCGTCGCGGCGCGCGGCAAAGCGGATCAAGCAGATCCAGGAGCAGCTGCCCGACGCCCTGGCCCTCATGTCGGCCTCGGTCGAGGGTGGGCAGACCTTCCAGCGCTCCATTGACATGTACCGGAGGGATGCCAAGCCACCCCTGTCGCAGGAGCTCGACCGGGTGATGGCCGAGGTGGCCGTGGGCTCCGACCTGGTGGTGGCACTCGAGAACATGGCCGACCGATCCGGCGTCGAGGACCTCACGTGGGCGGTGGAGGCGGTTCGGATTCAGCAGTCCACCGGTGGACGCCTGGCCCCGATCCTCCACACGCTGGCCGACTTCATGCGGACCCGTCAAGAAGTGCGACGCGAGGTGCAAACGCTCTCGGCCGAGGGGCGCATGTCTGGATACGTCCTGTTCGCCATCCCGCTCTTCCTGGTGTGCGCGCTCGAACTGAAGGATCCCGACTACCTCCAGCCCATGTTGCACGGCGCTGGCCTCATCGTTCTCATCGGGACGGCAGGGCTGATGGCGCTGGGGTTTTGGATCGTGCGCCGCATGGTCAACATCAAGATCTGAACCAAGGGGGCATTCGTGAACGCGAGCTACATCGTTCCGTTGGTCGGCATCACGCTGATGGCGATCGGCCTGTGTGGCGTCGGTGCTGCGGCCTGGCGCTCGCACAAGATCTCCACCCGGCTCAAGTTCATCCAGTCGCTGGGCACCGATGCCGAGCTCTTCGCCGAACCGGCTCCGGTCCTCGAGCGGGTGCAGACTCCCTTGGTCACCCGCATCTTCGGCCCGGCCGCGCGGGGCTTCAAGAACGTCCTCTCCCGGCTCTACCCGTCCAGCGAGGTCGACCGCGTCCACGCCGATCTCCTCAAGGCCGGTCTCACTGGAACGGTGCGTGCCGAGGAATTCGTCGCCGTGCAAGTGGGATCTGCCATGCTCGGCTTCGGCCTGGGTCTCGTTGCGCTGGTGAGTGGCGCCGTCAGCCTGAAGACCGGCCTGGCGTGCCTGTTCATCCTTCCCATGATCGGGGGCCTGGCCCCCAGCTACTGGTTACGCCACCGCATCAAGGTCCGGCGCCTGACGGTCCAGAACGACCTGCCCGACCTGCTCGACCTCATGTGCATCTCCGTTGCTGCGGGCCTCGGCCTGGAGCAGGCCATGCAGGTCTCCTGTGCGCGGTTCGAGTCGCCCGTGTGTCATGAACTGCGCCTGACGCTGCGCGAGATGGAACTCGGGCTCTCGCGGCACGATGCCCTCGAGAACATGAAGTTGCGCACCGACATCGACGACCTGGTGACCTTCGCGGTGGTGCTCTCGCAAGCCGATGCGCTGGGTCTGCCGATTGGCCGTGTGCTGCAGGCCCAGGCGGACGAAATGCGGGACAAGCGCCGCCAGCGCGCCCGCGAGAAGGCGGCGAAGGTGCCCGTCAAGATCCTCTTCCCGCTGGCCCTCTGCTTCCTGCCGGCGATCATGATCATCGTGCTCGGGCCCATAGTGGGGCCGATCAAGCACGCCTTCCACTCGGGCTGAGCCGCCGCCGTCAGTCCCCGCGGAGAATTGTCCGTTCTGCCCGGGTCGCACCCCGGTCGCAACAGGGCTGCGACTGTCGTTTGAGGGCAAAAGCATACAATGACCTGGGAGTTTCCGCCGCACAGCGGTGGAGGTGGAGTCGCACCGGCCGCAAAGTGTCCGGGCGGAAAAGAGGGGGAGAATGGCAAACACAGCCTCGATTCTGTGGCCGAGCGCGCAGCCGTCGCCGGCGCTCGAGGTCGGGAGCGTGCCGGAATGGACGTTCTACACGCAGGTCTCGGTTTCGGGCCCGTCGGTCTGCACCACGGTGCACCGAGGCGAGAGCTTGCGTGGCGCCAGGGCCACGCTCACCAGAGACGATCTTCGGGTGGTGACCGACGACGAGTTCTGTGATCGGCAGGCTCCGGCCCAGCGGCGCGAAGACCGGCAGTGGGGCCCCTGGTCCCTGACACAGCGCGAGCTCGAGGTGCTCCAGCTTCTCGCCGAGGGTGCTACGAACGGTGAGATCTCGCAGCGGCTCTATATCAGCCCGAAGACAACCAAGAACCATCTCGCTGCGATCTTCCAGAAGCTCGACGTGACGAATCGCACGCACGCGCTCGTGCGCGCCGTCGTCATGGGGCTCGTCACCATCGAGTAACAACCGCCTTCGACGCGGAAAGTCCCAGCCCAAATGGTCCGATAAGCCTATGGAATGTGGGCCTGCATGGAGCCGACAATGTGCTGGGAGCCCCAACGCGATCCGGACAATCGTCCGGGGAGATTGGGGCGAGAAGAGGGGAATGACCGAATGACCGAACTGTTTCTCAATGCGTTCTTGGCCGTGCGTGGTTTCCACGCCGGCATGCTCGAGCGGGCACGCACCGAGCGGGGCGCCTCCATGGTGGAGTACGCACTGCTCGTCGGCCTGATCGCCGTCGTGGCCGTTGTGGCCATTGCCGCACTTGGTGGAGGCATCAAGGGCCTGTTCAACACGGCCAACAACTGTGTCGGCAACGCCAGCACCTGCTGAGTCGCCGGCGGCGGCCTCCACGCGAGGGCAATGAATTCCCTAAGGGAATATTCCCCCTTCCCCATGGGATGACGGTAGGGCTGGGTCGGCTTCGGCGGACCCGGCCCTCCGTCGGTTTTGGGGGTCGTATTCCGAAACGCAACATGCAGAAAACAGGGACCCGAAGCGACAGTCGAGCGAGAGCGCGACACACGGTAATAGGTCAGAAAGTCCTATTTACCATGTCGCTTCTGTGCCCGATGCTTTAGTCGGGAGCCGGAGTAGAGCCGGCTTTGAGGGGCAAAGAGGGGAGAAGTTTGATGATCGGATATTTCATGAACGCGTTCGTCGCAGTCAGGTCTGCGCACGGGGCGATGCTGAATCGGGCACGCACCGAGCGGGGCGCCTCCATGGTGGAGTACGCACTGCTCGTGGGTCTGATCGCTGTCGTCGCTGTCGTTGCCATCGCCGCGCTCGGCGGGGGCATCACGGGGCTGTTCAACAGTGCCAACAACTGCGTCGGTAACGCCAGCACCTGTTAGTCGGCGGGCGGTCTCGACCGCCCAGAGAACGGACCACCCCTGAGGTGGCCATTTGCCGAGAGGCAACCCGGAGGGCCGGATCGAAGGATCCGGCCCTCCGTCGCGTCCGGGGCTCGGTCGTCCCTGAGGGTCGGGAGCTGGTGGGGCCGTCGAGCCGAAGTCTCGTTACGATGCAGCCTGCATGCGGACGCCCACAGCAGGATTTCATCGTCGGTTCACATAACCGATACGGCGGTGAAATAGGGTCCAACGAGACTGAAAACCGCAATCTGGTGTGGAGTGTCGTGTCCGGAAGATGCCGGGAGTCCCGCCCGGGACGTGACCACGGAGAAGAAGGGGAACACAGGAGAACTCATGAGCTACCAGGCCGAGTACATCTGGATCGACGGGACGGAGCCCACTCCGCTCCTGCGCAGCAAGACCAAGATCGTCGAGGGCGGCAAGGAGCCCGGCATCTGGGGCTTCGACGGCTCGAGCACCAACCAGGCCGAGGGCAACGACTCGGACTGTGTCCTCCAGCCTGTGTTCGTCTGCCCTGACCCCTTGCGGGCGGAGGGCGACAAGCTCGTGATGTGCGAAGTCCTGCACCCCGACATGACGCCGCACAGCACGAACACGCGCCGGAAGTGCGCCGAGTTGGCCGAGAAGTACGCAGATCAGGAGCCCTGGTTCGGGATCGAGCAGGAATACACCTTCTTCCAGTACGGACGTCCCTTGGGCTGGCCCGAAGCCGGGTTCCCCGCCCCCCAGGGCCCCTACTACTGCGGAGTCGGCGGCGACAAGATGCCGGGCCGTGAGATCGTCGAGCGTCACACTGCCGCCTGTCTGAAGGCCGGCCTGGGGATCGAAGGAACCAACGCCGAGGTCATGATGGGCCAGTGGGAGTTCCAGATCGGGGTGCTCGCTCCGCCGGCCATCGGTGACCAGCTCTGGGTGGCACGTTGGCTGCTCTTCCGCATCGCCGAGGACTTCGACGTGTTCGCGACCCTGGAGCCCAAGCCGGTGATGGGGGACTGGAACGGCGCCGGGGCGCACACGAACTTCTCGACAAAGGCCATGCGGGAGGACGGTGGCTGGGATGCCATCATCGCCGGCTGTGAGGCCCTCGGGAAGCGGGTCGAAGAGCACGTGTCCAACTACGGCATCGGCATCGAGAGCCGCCTCACCGGCGCGCACGAAACGGCCCACTTCACCACGTTCAGCTACGGCACCTCTGACCGTGGCGCCTCCATCCGAATTCCGTGGGCCACGGCCAAGAACAAGAAGGGCTGGCTCGAGGACCGCCGGCCCAACGCCAACATGGACCCCTACGTCGTGAGCGGCCTCATGGTCGAGACCGTCTGCGGGGCTGCCGCCGGCGACTGACCAGGCTGTGATCGGGAACGCCGCTGGCACCGGGAGCGCACCACCTGGGGCCGGCGGCGTTTCTCGTCTGGGCGCTAGCTCGGTGGCACCGGCTGATCGCTCGGCGCGTGCGCCGCGAGAGCGGGTTCACCGGGTCGGGCGAGTGGTCCATAGGCCAGCGCTTCCGTGTCGCCTTCGATGTAGCGGCCGGCGTCATCTCCGGCATCGGCCATCTCGTCCATGCCGATGGGACCCTCGGGGCGGCCGGCCAGGAACTGTTGGATGATCGGATTGTCGGTGGCGACCATGTCCGGCTTGCTGGCGAACTTCACCAGGTTGGAACGGAACAGGATGCCCATGTAGTCCGCGGTCCGCATAACCGACTGGATGTTGTGGGTGATGATGAAGAAGGTGGCACCCGTCTCCCTCTGGGCGGTCACGACGAGCTCGTCGAGGTAGGCGACGCGGACCGGATCGAGGCCCGAGTCCGGTTCGTCGAAGAGCACGATCTCCGGTTCGGTCACCATGGCCCGGGCCAGGCCGGCCCGTTTCTTCATACCGCCCGAGACCTCCCCGGGGAGTTTCTTCAAGTGGTCCATCAGTCCCACCAGTTCCGCGTTCCGGTGAACCAGCTCCCGGATGGCGGCCTCGCTCTTGCGCGTATGTTCGCGCAAAGGGAAGGCGATGTTGTCGTAGAGGTTCATCGAACCGAACAACGCGCCGTCCTGGAACAGGACGCCGAACTTCTTTCGCACCTCGTAGAGCCGTTTTTCGCGCAGGCCCACGATCTGATCCCCGTCGACCCAGATCTCGCCGCGCTCGGGGCGGAGCAGCCCGAGGATGTTCTTGAGGAGCACGGACTTGCCGGTGCCGGATGGCCCGAGAATCGCCGTGATTCTGCCCTTCGGCACGTCAAAGGTGATGTCCTCGAGCACGGTGTGGGAGCCGAACGACTTGGTGACCCCACGGAGGGAGATGATCGGCTCTCCCGGTGCGATCCAGCTCTGCTCTGTGCCCTCGCGCCGCTCAGTCATATGAGGAGAACTCATACCCGGCGCCAGGCTTGCGTCCCGCCTGAGGGACTGAGGCCGGTCAGCCTCCGAGGAGGCCACCCACCGTCTTGGTCGCCCCCCCGACGATTCCTTGCACAGGGTTCGTCGTGGTGGTGGTCGTCGTCGCGGTGGGGGTCGAGGGCGTCGAAGAACTTGAACCGGAACCTGAGCCTGACGTGGGGATCACACTGCCGAGCCCGATTGACTGCGTCAGGCCGTTCACCCCGCTGGTGACCCCGCCCGTCACGCCCCCGAGCGCGCCGGTCACGCCGCCCGCGGTTCCCCCGCCCGAGACACCACTTGTCACCCCGCTGAGACCGCCGGTCACGCCGCCAACCACACCACCGACTGCGCCACCGACCGTCTGCCCCAGTCCGCCGGTCACCCCGCCGACCGTCTTTCCGACGGCACCCGTGACGCCGCTCACGGTCTGTCCGAGGCCGCCCGTCACGCCGCTGACCGTCTCTCCGAGACCGCCGCTGGCGGCGCTGACGGCCTGACTGATGCCGCCTGTGGCGCCGTTGACCGTGTTGTTCAGGCCTCCCGCGGCCTGGTTGAGCCCGCCGGCGAGGCCCGTCGCGCCTGCGCCCGTCGCCCCGCTACCCAGGGCGCCGCCAAGAAGTGAGGTGCCTCCGCCTGACCCCTTTCCGGCTCCTTTGCCGGCGGCCAGTGACCCGTTGCCCCCGGACGTCCCATCGGAACCGTTGATGCCTGAGCCGCCGCCGGACGCTGTGGCCGTCCCGCCGAGTGCCAACGCCTCGCCCGCGAACGAGCCCCCGCCGCCTCCGCCGCCGCCATGGGCGGATCCCAGGACGAGGGGTGGAGCGGCCAGCGCGGAACCGGGCGACGACGCGGCGCCGCTCGGCCCGCTCGAGAGCGCGTGCGGTGCAATGAAGGCGGCCGCGACGGCTGCGCCAGTCACGGCCACCCCTGCCACCGCGTTGCGCATCGCTCCCGAGGCACCGCTGGTGCTGCTGTTGTGGTGCACGGTCGCGCTGCGGTGCGCAGCTCGGAAGATGGTGCGGCGGATGAGTGCGCCGGTGGCGATGAGGAAGCCTGCCAGCGCTTCCTTCGACTCGGACACGACGGCGAATTCCCGCTTGAGTGCCTGGCGGGCACGCCACAGGAGGGTCTCGATGGTCCCGATCTCCACACCCTCGTGGTCGGCGATCTGCTGGTAGGTCCAGCCAGAGCCCTCGCGCATGGCGAGCACGTGACGGTGGCGCGTCGACAGACGGTCGAGCGCCCGGTTCACCAGCTCGCCGTCGACGGCAGCCAAGACCAGTTCCTCGGAGGTGTCCTCGCCGACCACACCCACGGGACGTTGTGCGGTGAGCTCCATGTCGTCGGTTGGCGTGCTGCGGGACCGACGGCGCAGCATGTCGGTGCAGATGTTCCCGGCGATCACGGTGAGCCAGGGGTAGAAGCGCCGCTCGCCGGCAAAGCGGGGGAGGGCCTTCCAGGCGCGGGCGAATGCTTCCTGCGCTGCATCCTCGGCCTCGTGGCGGTCGTTCAGCCGTCGTAGGCAGAAGCGCAGGAGACGCTCGTAGTAGCGCGCGTAGAGATTCCCGAACGCCGCCGAATCGCCGGCCTGGCACCGCTCGACGAGCGCGCGATCACGGTCGAGATCAACGTCGTCACAGAGGCTTGTCAGCTCTTCTTCGCGGAGCGCCAACTGATCCCGTCCCTCCCCCCGTTCGTCCTCCCACTCGGAGCTACCGAACATTATTGCCGTGTTTCTCGGTTTTTCGAAACCTGTCGTGTTGATTTCCCCTAACGGGGGTTGGGCAAACATTGCACGGCCAACGCAAACATCTGCACAACAAAGTTGAGAAATGTGTTTGCGAAGTCAGCGGAAATTGGCGCGTACCACCTTGACGCTTCGCGGCAGCCGGCTGACGCGAAGCGGATGACCCGCCCTGTGCAAAGGCCGCGAAGCGCGCCAGCCGCAAGGTTCGGCGCCACCTTCCGTTTTTCTCTGTGCAGAAGGAACGGGGGAGCGGGCCGCTTGACCCGTTCACGTGCCAGAGGAGGCCTCGGAAGGGGGGACGGCGTTGGCTGAGACGGGTGACAGGACGGGCGTCGTAGCCGGTCAGGCACCCGGCACCACCGAGCCCCTCAGCCGCGACGAGATGGCGCGCCGGCTGGGCACTCCGAGCGGTCATCCGGGCGCAACGGGGGTGCTGCCCCGGCCCAGCCGCCCGGTGACCGACGACGGCAAGATCGCCACAGCGGTGCGGGAGACCGGCAACATGTTTGCCACGGCTTTCGAAGCCCTCCGGCAGGCGCCCCTGAAGGGCGTGCCCATCTCTGAAATTCTTCGACCAGTGCTGGTTCCTGGCCCGCGTCACCACGCTGCCCCTCATTTTGCTTTCCATCCCGTTCGGCATGGTGATCGCGCTCGAAGTCGGCTCCCTCCTGCAGCAGATCGGGGCGCAGTCGCAGCTCGGCGCGGCCATGGTCTTGGCTGTCGTCCGCGAACAGGCGCCCGTGGCAACAGCGCTGCTCATCGCCGGCGCCGGAGGGTCGGCCATGTGCGCCGACCTCGGGTCGCGTCGCATCCGCGACGAAATCAGCGCCATGGAGGTCATGGGCGTCAATCCGCTGCACCGCCTCGTGCTGCCGCGTCTTCTCGCCGCCACCGTGGTCGCCGTACTGCTGGACGCGGTCGTCAGCGTCGCCGGAATCGCCGGGGGCCTCTGGTTCGGCACGCACGCCATCCACATCACGACGAGCAGTTTCTTCGCCACCTTCGGCGAGCTCAGCCAGATGGCCGACCTCGTCATCGCCCTGGTCAAGGCCGGCATCTTCGGCTTCATCGCGGCGATGGTCGCGTGTTACAAGGGCCTCTATTGCAAGAGTGGTCCGAAGGGCGTCGGTGACGCGGTCAACCAGGCGGTCGTGGTGACCTTCATCCTGTCGTTCTTCGTCAACTTCTTGCTGACTGTCTTCTACTTCAACTTCATTCCGCAGAAGGGCCTTTGATGGCGATTGATGCCCCCACGCGGGAAGAGCCCGCCAAGATCGTCTCTGCCGGCAAGGCGATGGGCAGCAAGGCGGTTGAGTCCGGCGATGCCGTCCTCGGGTTGTTCGACGTGCTCTACGCGCAGCTGAAGTTCTACGTGCAGATCATCCGCGCCGTGCCGCGCGCCTTGCGGTACCCCAAGGAGATCCTCGTCTTGATGTCGGACATCTCCCTGGGCTCGGGTGCGCTGGTTGTCGGCGGCGGCATGTTCTTCGTGGTGGTCTCGATCTCCTTCTTCACCGGGACCGAGGTTGGCCTGGAAGGCTTCAACGGCTTGCAGCAGATCGGGGCTGAGGCCTTCACCGGCGTCATCACCGCACTCGCCAATACCCGCGAGATCACCCCGCTCGTGGCCGGAGTGGCTCTGGCCGCGCAGGTGGGCGCGGGGTTCACCGCGCAGCTCGGGGCGATGCGCATCAGCGACGAGATCGACGCGCTCGAGGTGATGGGCGTCAACAGCGTCGTCTACCTGGTGGGCACCCGTGTCTGGGCGGCCCTGATCACGATGATCCCGCTCTACCTGGCGGCGCTCTTCGCCAGTTACCTCGCCTCCGAGCTGGTAGTGACCAAGTTCTTCGGGCTGTCGACCGGCACCTACACGCACTATTTCCGGCTCTACCTGCCGCCGCTCGACATCTTCTACTCCTTCCTCAAGGCGATGGTGTTCGCCGTGATTG
The DNA here is from genome assembly GCA_963817735.1 of uncultured Acidimicrobiaceae bacterium. Taxonomy (GTDB): domain Bacteria; phylum Actinomycetota; class Acidimicrobiia; order Acidimicrobiales; family RAAP-2; genus Bog-473. The sequence goes on from CAWFPP010000001.1 coordinate 76,513, forward strand.
TGACGTTCGTGCACTGCTACTACGGCTATAACGCGACGGGCGGTCCGGCCGGTGTCGGTGTGGCTGCCGGGCGGGCCATCCGCCTCTCGATCATCCTCGTCGTGGTCGTGAATCTCTTCATGTCGCTGATCCTCTTCGGTGGCGTCAATGCGACGGCCAGGTTGGTCGGATGAAGAGGCTTCTGCGCATCGTCGTCAGCGTGGTCGTGGTGTTCGGACTGGTGTTCGGAACCATCACCCTCGTGCGTCTGGCCAACGGAGACTTCGCCGGTGACTACACCCTCAGCGGCACGTTCCCCCGCGCCGGAGAGGGCCTCAACCCCGGCTCGGCTGTCGTGTTTCGCGGCGTGCAGGTGGGTCGCGTCTCAACGATCTCGCTCGACCACAACCTGGCCCGGATCACCGTCCTGATAGAGCCGTCCTTCAAGGTGCCGAGCACCGCGACCGCGACGGTGGAGCCGGTGAACCTGTTCGGCGCCGAGCAGGTCGCTCTGTCCACACCTCACCGCAACACCGATGCGGGGCCCTATCTCACGCCGGGCGCCTCGTTCGCACACGCCGAGAGCAGCGACGAATTGGGAGACCTCTTCGCGGCGGCTACGCCCCTGCTGAACAGCATCGACACCACCAATCTGTCCACCGTGCTGGGAGAGCTGGCGCAGGCCTCGCAGGGTGAGGGACCCAAGATCGCCGCCTCCATAAGCGCAGGGACCCAGTTGGCCGGACTTCTCGATCGGACCCTCAACAGCCAGATTCTCGCACTGCAGTCCTTCGCCAGGTTTACGCAAGCGATCGTCCCGGCGGCCGGGGACCTCAACAACCTCAACGCGGAGATCAACGCAGGCCTGCCCTCGTTCAACGCGGAAGAGGCGGACTATGAGAATCTCCTCAACACGCTGATCCCGTTCTCCAACCGACTCGCCGCGCTGCTGTCGACGTACCACCCCGACATCGCGACCATTCTGGAGTCGGGCGACAACGTCTCGCGGGTGCTGCTCGCGCAGCAGGGCTCAATCGGTCAGGTGATCAACGGCGCCTACCACTACTTCCAGAAGATCGCCGAGGGTGCGTCAGGACTGACCAAGTTGCCCGACGGCAGCACGTACGCCTACTTCAACACGTTCATCCTCTTCAGCGACGTCAACAGCCTGGTCTGCAATCTGATCGCGCCCCCGACGGGTGGCATGTCGTTCCTGCAGCCGATTCAGCAGGCGTTGGCGGGGACCGGCTCTGCGTTCAGTTGCTCCTCCGAATTCGCGACGTTCAACGCGCTGCAGGGCAGCTCGGCGCCGGCGCCGGCGACAGCGCCGGCCTCACAACCGTCCGCTTCCACCACGTCGGGTGCCAACAGCGCTGCCGCGGCCGCGGCCACCCAGGCCTACGGCATGATCGGGCAACCCGATCAGTCCACGCCCACCAACCTTGGCGGCATCATCACCCAGCTTCTCGGGGGACTGTGATGAGGGTGTTGCGGCACTTCCCCAAGTCTGCCTTCAAGTTCGCCCTCTTCGCCTTGGTGTGTCTCGTCCTGCTGGCAGGGCTGGCGGTCAAGATCGGGAACATCTCGTTGTTCACCAGCCGTCACACGATCAACGCGCAGTTGAGTGACGTGACGGGCCTGGCCAGTGGTGACAACGTCAACATCGCAGGCGTCCCCGTGGGCCAGGTCTCGAGCATCGGCGTGCAGCACGGGCACGCACTCATCGCTTTGAGCATCAACAACACGGTGACCCTCCGTCGCTCGACGGACGTGGGAATGCGATGGCACAACGTGATCGGACAGAAAGAGATTGAGCTGTTCCCGGGCCGCGGTGGTCCGATCCTGTCGCCGGGGTCCACCATCCCGCTCACGCACGACGTGACCGACGCCAGCATCGACACGTTCTTGAATTCACTGGGTCCGGTCCTCTCCTCCATCAACGCCAAGGAGGCGAACGCGTTCGTCGAGAACGTGTCCGGTGCGCTGGAGGGCGACACCGCCGAGATCAACCAGCTCATCAACAGCGGCGCCACCGTGTCCTCCACCGTCCAGGCGCTCGACTCCCAGGTCGGCCAGATCATCGGGAACCTGAACCAGGTCTTGACGGCGCTGGCCTCGCGCACCGGCGACATCGATTCGCTGGTGACCAACCTGCAGACCGTCTCGTCCGCCCTGGCGTCCAAGAACTCGTTGCTTGACGGTGTCGTCGGCAACCTGTCGCTGGTGGCGACCGACTTGGCCGGTCTGATCGGGAACAACCACAACACGATCTCGAGCACGATCGACAACCTGCAGTCCGTGGCAGCGGACGTCCAGAACAACCAGCAGAACCTGGCGAACAGCCTCTCGAGCCTCGGGGCCGGTCTGGCGCCGTACATCCAGATTTCCCAGTGGGGGCAGTGGTTCGCAGTGGAGACCATCTACACCTGCCTGGCCGGCCAGTCGGTCTGTCCCTACTACCAGCCCGGCAATCCGCCCGCGGGTTCCGGGCCCTTCGGGAGCCCCCCGCTCCCGGCCCCCCTCTCGGGCGTGACCACCCCGGGACTGCCGAGCAGCTCATCCGCGTCGACCTCGTCGAACGCCAACGGTTCCACCTCTGGCGGCGACCCGCTGGCGGCATCGAGCCTCGGAATGAACCTGCAGGCGGTGAGTGGGGCCACCACGGGAGGTTCGCAGTGAAGGCGGTGACCGAGCGCAACCCGAAGGTGGTCGGCATTGTCGCGGTGATCGTGATGTCGGCCTGCGTGTTGGCGATCCTGTTTCTCAATCGAAGCTTCTTCAGTTCGGGTTACACCATCGACGCGCGCTTCGCCAACGCCGCGGGCATCGCCAAGGGCACCGAGGTGATGGAGGCCGGCGTCGACGTCGGGACGGTCAGCTCGGTCCAGGTCCACGGCAATGCCGTCGACGCCCAGCTCTCGGTGAATCGCTCGGTGGTCCTGCCACATACCACGACGGCGGCCATCGAGGTCGAGACGCTCCTGGGCGTGGTGGACGTGACCTTGAAGCCGGTCAGCGGCTGGGATGATCCGTTGCGGCCGCAAGCACTCATCACGAACACGTCGGTGCCGACCGAGTTCTACGAGCTTCAGAACACCGCGCACTCGCTTCTTTCCAAGACAAACGCCAACGCGCTGAACAGTCTCGTGACGTCTCTGGCCACCATCAGCAAGGACAAGCAGACGCAGGTCGCCCAGATCATCTCCGGCCTCGGCGCGCTCACGACGACCGTCGACCAGCGCTCCGGTCAGGTGTCCCAGCTGATCGACTCGGCGAACACCCTCTCCTCGACGCTGGCCGGCCGGGACCAGCAACTGCTCTCCATCATCAACAACCTCGACACGGTGTCCACCGGTCTGGCGGCCAACAGCCAGAACCTGTCCAACCTCATCACGAACGTCGACGCCATGGCCAGCCAGACCAACAACCTGGTGAGCCAGGATTCACCCGCCCTCAACTCGTTGCTCAAGAGCCTGCACTCCGATCTCACCGTCGTGGGCCAACACCAGGAAGACCTGGCCGAGGGCGTGAGCTATCTGGGCAGTGCGCTCAAGGGGTTCCAGTCCATCGCCTACAGCGGGTCTACGCCCGTGCCTTGGGGCAACATCTTCGTCAACCCGGCGTCTCTGACCAACACCTTCGGCGTCATCGGACCATGCGGGGCGTTCGACCAGGTCCTGAACCAGGTGCTGGGACCGGACCCCGCGCCTTGTGACGACCAGACGGGCCCGTTGCCGGGAGAGGGATCGAACGCCAGCCAGGGGACCACCGCGGCTCCCGCGTCTCCCTCGTCGGGCTCGTCCGCGACGACGTCGACGTCCTCTCCGTCCTCGACCGGCTCGTCGTCGAGCCCGCCCGCCGCGGGAAATGAACTGACCGGGCCGAACTCGGGGCTGGGTGGCCTGTCCCAGCTGATCAGCCCGCTACTGCAGGGGATCGGGTGATGGGCCAGCTGCGCGCCGCGCTCACCTCGAAGGCCGTCCGTTTCGCCCTGGCCGGCGTGGTCATTGTCGCCGCCGTCATCGTGGGGGTCGAAGTGACGAAGGGTCCGGCGACCTACCGGATCAACGTCGTGTACCCGAGCGCGCCTGGACTCTTCACCGGGGCCGCCGTCGATGTCCTCGGGGTCAAGGTCGGCACCGTCACTGACGTGCAGAACGTCGGTGACAAGGTCGACGTCGCCCTGGCGGTGGACCAAGCGACGAAGATCCCTTCGTCGGCCTTTGCCTCCCTCGTCGCGCCCCAGTTACTGGGTTCACCGGATGTCGACCTCAACCCCGGCTACGCCGGAGGCCCGACGCTGGCGGCCGGCTCGACCATCCCGCCGGACCACACCGCCGTACCCGTCTCGACGGACGAGCTGCTGAAGGAATTGCAGAGGACGCTCAATGCCATCAAGCCCCACGCCGTGGGCAACCTCGTCAGCAATCTGGCAAGCGACCTCGACGGACAGGGCGCAAGCCTCAACAAGCTGATCGCGTCGGCGGCCGGGACGGTGCAGCTTCTGGCGAACAAAGGGGACGACCTCGGGCAGCTCAACGGCACGCTGGCCCAGCTCACCGGGACGCTCGACACCGACACGAACCAGATAGAGCAACTGGTCGAGCAGTACGACACGGTGTCGACAACGGTGGCCCAGCATTCGGGCCAACTCAACGACGCCATCACGCAACTGGCGGGGGCCAGTTCGGGCCTGGTCAGCCTGCTGGTGCCGAACCTCCAGCCGCTGGAGGCGGACGTTGGCACCGTCACGACCGTCGGCCGCACCCTCGATCGCAACCTGTCATCGGTCGACGAGATCCTGCAGAACGGCAACAATCTCTTCCAAGGGGCCAAGCGCGCCTACGACCCGAATTACAACTGGCTGAACCTGAACCTCGCCACGGCGCCGGGTGTGACCGGTGCCTACATAGCGGGGCTCCTGCGAGACCGGCTGGCCGGTATCTGCCGTCGCATCGCGGCCAACCACTCGAGCGGCCTGTCCGCCGCGGTGCTCGCAACCCTGAACCAGTGTGGCAACCCCTCGTCGGGATTCTTCGATCCTCTGCTCAACGACATCCCGACCATCTTGAACACGCTGAGCGGAGGCAGCGACGCCGCCACCGCTCAGTCGCTGCTCCAGCAGGGCGTGTCCCAGATCGCCAAGGCCGCGCAGGGGTCCACGGCGCCGCCGGAGGCGCCGGCCGCGCCGACGCCGGCACAGAAGAGCCCGGCCTCGACCACGACGACGACCACGACCGTGCCCAATTCGACGACCACCACCACTACCCCGTGCGGGCTCCTCGGGGTCGTGCTCGGTTGCCCCGGGAGCTCGGGTTCCGGATCGGGCTCGAGCTCGTCGGGCGATTCGAGCTCCTCGAGCTCGGGGCTCGGGGGCCTGTTGTCCGACCAAGTCACCCATGCGGCGAGCCAGTCCGCCGCGACGCTGGACGTGGCAACACCATCGAAGCCCTCGGCCAACGCCGATCCGACACTCACGGCCCCCGCGGCTTCCCTGTTGCCCCCCCTGCCCCAGGGGCCGAGGCCCGTCCACCGCACGCATGCGCACCGGGGACTTCTCGCGGGCTGGGCGCACGACGTGGCGGGGTGGTTCTGATGAGGGTGCCGCACACCCGGTCGTCGGCGATTCGACGTGTCGCGGTGCCGCCGCTCCTGGCGGCGCTGGTCGTTGCGCTGGCCGGGTGTTCCGTGTCCGGCGGCGGCAGCCAACGCACGGCGACGGCGGTCTTCACGGACGTCGGCGATCTCGCCAGCGGCGCCCAAGTGCAGTTGGCCGACGTGCCCGTCGGCTCGGTTCGCTCGATCGCGCTCGACGGCGACGAGGCGAAGGTGACGCTGGCCTTCGACAGCGGTGTGCGCATCCCGGCCGACGTGAGCGCTGCCATCAATCGCACGACGATCCTCGGTGACCAGTTCGTGCAGCTCAGTGTCCCCAAGAACGAGACGGGAGCCGCGGCCGCCACGGCCCCGCAGCTGGCCGACGGGACCCGCATCGCCCACACGTCGCTCGTCCCGGACGTGGAGCAGTTCGTTGCGGCCGGATCGCAGGTCTTCGGGGCCATCTCCACGACGGAGCTCGAACAGATCATTGAGGCCGGTGGCGAGGGCTTTACCGGGCAGGAGGCCTCTCTCAAGGCCTTCCTCACCGATCTGACCGCGGTCGCCAACGGGTATTCGCAGCACACGAGCGACATCACCCAGGCGGTCAACGGCCTCAACAGCCTGAGCGCCTCGCTGGCCCCCACCACCAGCGCCACCGCCACGGCGCTCTCCAACCTGTCACAGACGGTTGCCATCCTGGCCCAGAACTCGTCGCAGTTCGAGACGCTGCTGCAGTCCCTCGACGACCTGTCCTCCCAGGGGCGCAGCCTTCTCGAGAACTACTACCCCCAGATCGTGACGCAGCTGCAGACGCTGCAGGCCGTCAGCGGCCAGTTGGCGCAACACCAATCCGATCTGGCCGGGCTCCTGTCCGAGATCCCGGCGGCCGACAGCGCCCTACCCCAAGCCGTGCGAGGGGGCTACGTCCAGCTCTACGAGAACATCATCGTCTGCGGCATCCCGGGCCTGGGCGAGGACAGCACGCCCGCCTTCACCTGCGCACCGAGCTCGGCAGGGGCGAACTCCTCATGATCAACCGTCGCCTCATTGTGAACCTGGTCGCGTTCTTCGTCGTGAGCTTCGCGCTCGTTGCCTACGGCGTCGTGAACCTCCTCGGCAACCCGCTGCAGAGCCCAACGATGCTCACGACCCGGTTCGCCGACGCGTCCGGGCTCTACCCGGGCTTCGAGGTCGAGTTGAACGGCGTGCCCGTCGGCACAGTGACGTCGACGGCGTTGACCAAGACCGCGACCAGCGTGACGATGCGCATCAACCCCGGGACGACCGTGCCCGATGACGTCCAGTCCTCGGTCCAGATCGCCAACGACCTCGGCGAGCAGGTCGTCAATCTGGTCCCCTCCCGCGGTGGTGCGGCGCCCCCGCTGGCCAGTGGCGCCACGGTGCCGGCTGCTCCAGACCAGGTACCCGCCAACGTCGGCGCCGTCGTCGCCTCGGCCACCCGTCTGCTCCAGGCCATCCCGGGCGGCGACCTCAACAAGCTGATCGGGGAGCTGGCGACGGCGCTGTCGGGACAGGCCGGCAACCTGCGCACCCTCATCAGCGCGGGGACGACCTTCTCGAAGGAGTTCGTGGCCTATCAGCAGCAGTTCACCGAGCTCCTGGCCAACGCACCTCCCTCCCTCGATGCGATCACTGCGGTCGCGCCCGAGCTGCGGCAGGACCTGGCCAACACCGCGGCCCTGGTCCAGGTGCTGGCCGAGCAGAAGACCGGGCTCCACACCCTGCTCACGTCAGGTTCGTCCGCGTTCAATGCCGTCGACAGCCTCCTGACGTCACAGTCGGCCAACCTGGGCTGCTTCCTGCACGACAGCGCTGACATCCTCTCCAATGTCGCCGAGCCCACCAACCTGACCAACCTGTCGCAAGGGCTCGCGTACAACACATACTTCTTCGGCGCCGTCGACCACATCGCCGTGCAGGGCGTGGCCAAGCCCACCACGACAGGCGGGTCGGACACCAACCAGACGTTCCTGCGGACCCGCCTGCTGATCCCCCCGGTCCTCGACCAGCAGGCACAGTCCTACGGCACGGCGAACAGCATCCCCGACACGCTCCCCGGTGCCGGGTGCGTGACGGCGTTCGGCAACGGAGCCGGCCCGGCGACCCAGCCGGGCTTCACGCCCGCCGCCGGAGGCCACGTCGTGGCACCGTCGGCCCAGGAGGCCGACGTCGAGGTCGCCTCGGCGACGCCGGCCGCGCCGGTGACCAGCGCTTCGTACCGAGAGCCGGCCAACCGCCAGGCACCGGTGCTGGCGCTCGGAGGGCTGGTGGTCCCGGCTCTGTTCCTGGCCTGGGGCGCCCGCCCCTCGCGCCGGCGCAGCCGCCGGCGGGCCTGAGAGATGTCACGGCACGCCGCCTGGTGCGCCGGAAGCAGTGAGACACGGAGGGAGTACGGAGAGACATGACCATGACGGAAGAGACAGACAGTGGAGTGAAGGTGGTCGGTGCCACCGCAACGGAAGGCGAAGGACCGGCTGCAGCCGAGTCGGCACGCCGGGGGAGGATGCGTCGCCGCGGTGGGGGTGACGGCACCGTCCCGAGCCGGCGGGCCTTCCGCCTGGTCAGCCTCATCGCCGCGCTCGGAGTCGCCGGCACGCTGGCATTCGGCGTTCTCTACACGACCAAGAGCAACGGGCCGGTGGAGGACCCGGCCGTCGTGAGCGCGTCCCGGGCCTTTCTGACCGACTTCTTCAACTTCAACGCCAAGACGGTCGATGCCGACTTCAACGCCGTCAGCGACATGGCGACCGGTGCGTTTGCCACCCAGGCGCAGCAGTTCTTCAACGCGTCGATCCGCAAGGCACTCGAGCAGGCCCTCGCCGAATCGCGAGGCCAGATCCGCTACGTGGCCGTCCAGTCCGAGAATCAGGCGGCGGGCACCGCGTCGGTCTACGCCGTCGTCGACCAGACCTACGTGAACAACAAGATCAGCTCGCCCCAGGCCGACGTGGTCCGACTGATCGCGGACCTGACGCGGGTCGGCGGCATGTGGAAGATATCCGACGTGACCGTGCTCGAGGGTGCCACACCGGCCAGCGCCGGTAGCGCCTCGGGGTCGTCGGGCTCCAACGTCCCGGGGCAGTAGCCGGGCCCGTCGGGCGTAGGATGGCGCCGGGCTGCGTGCGGGTCTGTGGTTGAAAGTCGAGGCCAGTCGCAGGCAAAACGACCCACGTAAGGCGACTTGTGGTCGCTGAGCATGGTGCGGCTTAGAGGTAAGTCCTGCCCGCTGCGCTCCCGGCTGTCGGGGGCGGGTGGAGACGAGGCGATGCGCGCCACCATGGTGCCGTTGGGTAGGGCGGCTCGCCGCCGTACCGCCGGGGCCGGCACGTCACCCTCGCGGCAGGCGAGTGTGGGGTCAAAGACCAGGTCAGCCGCACGCAGCCCGCTTTTGAGGTGCTGACCCGGCGGCGGCTCCGGTCCCGCTACGGCCGGTAGGATCGTTCTCCCATGAGTGTGTTCACGAAGGTCCTGCGCGCCGGCGAAGGCAAGAAGGTCAGGAGGCTGGCCGAGCTCGTCCCCCTGGTCGGGGACCTCGAGCCCGAGATGCAGGGCCTGAGCGACGAGGCCCTGGCGCACAAGACGGTGGAATTCAAGGAGCGCCTCGACCAGGGCGAGACGCTCGACGACCTCCTCGTCGAGTCCTACGCGGTCGTGCGCGAGGCCGCCTGGCGGGTGTTGGGCCAGCGTCACTTCGACGTGCAGCTGATGGGGGGCATGGCCCTGCACTTCGGCTGGATCGCGGAAATGAAGACCGGCGAGGGCAAGACGCTCGTCTCCACGCTCCCGGCCTATCTCAACGCCCTCGACGGCCGCGGCGTGCACATGGTGACGGTGAACGATTACTTGGCCACCCGCGACGCCGAGTGGATGGGGCGGGTCCACCGCTGGCTCGGCCTCGCGGTCGGACGGATCGGTGCGGACATCGACGATCCCATCCTCAAGCAGGGCGCCTACGCCGCAGATATCACGTACGGGACGAACAACGAGTTCGGCTTCGACTACCTGCGCGACAACATGACGCGTAGCCGGGATCTCATGGCACAGCGCGAGCATGCGTTCGCCATCGTCGACGAGGTCGACTCCATCCTCATCGACGAGGCCCGCACGCCCCTGATCATTTCGGGACCGGCGGATGAGGCGGCGCAGCTCTACTACCAGTTCGCCTCCATTGCCCGCACCTTGACCCGGGACGTCGATTACGAGGTCGACGAGGAGAAGAAGACGGTCGTCCCCCTCGAGTCGGGAATCGAGAAGGTCGAGCAGGCGGTCGGGGTCGAGAACATCTACGACGCCGTATCGGTCAACTACGTCCATCAGCTGACGAAGGCCCTCACCGCCAAGGACCTCTACAAGCGGGACAAGGACTACCTCGTGCAGGGCGGGGAGGTGAAGATCGTCGACGAATTCACCGGGCGCACGCTCGAAGGGCGCCGGTGGTCCGACGGTCTCCACCAGGCCGTCGAGGCCAAGGAGCGCGTGGCCATCAAGGAGGAGAACCACACTTGGGCGACGGTCACGCTGCAGAACTACTTCCGCCTGTACGACAAGTTGTCCGGCATGACCGGTACAGCCGAGACGGAGGCGGGCGAGTTCGCGGCGACGTACGGCCTGCCCGTGGTGCCGATCCCGACGAACAAGGAGATGCTCCGTCTCGACGAGTCCGATCTGGTGTTCAAGTCCGAGGAGGCCAAGTTCAACGCCGTGGTCGACGACATTGTCGAGCGCCACGAGCTCGGCCAACCGATGCTGATCGGCACGGCCTCGGTGGCGAAGTCGGAGCTGCTGTCCCGCCTGCTCGAGAAGCGGGGCGTGCCCCACAACGTCCTCAACGCGAAGCAGCACTTCCGCGAGGCTGAGATCGTGGCCCAGGCCGGTCGGCGGGGCGCGGTGACGGTCGCCACCAACATGGCCGGCCGCGGTGTCGACATCATCCTCGGCGGCAACGCCGAACTGCTGGCCCAGCACGAGCTGGCAGCCGAGGGAATCGACATCGCCGGCGACGAGGGAACGGCCGAGCTGGAGCGCCGGCAGGCGGCGGTGGAGGCCCGGTGCCGGGCCGAGGGCGAGGAGGTGCGCAAGCTCGGCGGGCTGTACGTGCTGGGGAGCGAGCGCCACGAGAGCCGGCGTATCGACAACCAGCTCCGCGGTCGGTCGGGCCGCCAGGGCGACCCGGGGGAGAGCCGCTTCTACCTGAGCCTCGACGACGAGCTGCTCCGCCTGTTCGCCACCGGGGCCATGAGCTGGGTCATGGGGCGGACCCTGCCCGACGACGTGCCGATCGAGTCCAAGACGGTGGCCAAGGCGATTGAGCGGGCACAGAACACGGTCGAGGCCCGCAACGCCGAGATGCGCAAGGACGCGCTCAAGTACGACGAGGTGATGGATCAGCAGCGCAAGGTCATCTACGAGCGCCGGCTGCAGATCATCGACGGCGACGACCTCGAGGAGCACACCGAGGACCTGCTGGCCGGCGCGGCGGAGAAGCTCGTGGCCGAGCACTGCCCAACCGAGTTCGAGGAGGACTGGGACCTCAAGGGCCTGGTCGACTCGCTGGGCCAGTACTACGCGACCAAGTTCACCGTGGCGGACCTCGAGCAGGCGGCGACGACCGAGGACCTGGTCGAGTCCATCGTCGAAGAGGCGCTCGACTTCTACGAGAAGCACGGCGAGACGATGCCGGGTGGCTCCGAGACGATGCGGCAGATCGAGCGCGACGTCTACCTGCAGATCATGGACGCGCGCTGGCGCGACCACCTGGCCGAGATGGACAACCTGAAGGACGGCATCCACCTGCGCTGGACGGTGCAGGCCGACCCGCTCAACGCGTGGCAGCAGGAGGGCTACTCCATGTTCGGCCAGCTCCTCGAAGTGGTCGACAACGACTATCTCCGCTACATCCTCCACGTTGAGGCGATCCAGCAGCCGGCGAGCGAGCCCGACCTCGACCGGGCGGTCTACGCCGCCGCCGAGGACCCGGTGGCCGAGACGGGGGCGTTGGCCTCGGCGCTGCTGGCCGACCAGGGGACCAACGTTCCCGCGCAGACCGCCGTGCTGCCTCGGCCCACCGAGGCCGGCGGCAACGGGCGGGCCGGCGGCGGCAAGACGCAGATCAAGCAGCCCAACGCGCCCGACCCCGACGCCCTGGTGCCGATCGTCAAGGAGCAACACGAGAAGATCGGCCGCAACGAGCCCTGCTGGTGCGGGAGCGGCAAGAAGTTCAAGTTGTGCCATGGCGCCGCCTGACGGGCCGTCGGCCGACCTCCCCCGCGACTTCACATCCGAACTCGGAGCGCTGCGGGAACGGTTGGCCGAGGCCGAGCGCTATCTCGGACGCGAGAAGCTCGAGGTGCGCCGCGCCGAGCTCGAGGCAGAGGTGGCCCGCTCCGATCTGTGGGACGACGCCGACAACGCGCGCGCGGTGACCAAGGAGCTCGGTCGCGTCTCGGCTGATCTCGATCAGCTCGACACGCTGCGTCGTGCGCTCGAGGACGCGCAGGCGATGCGCGAGCTCACGCAGGAATCGGCGGCCGACGGGGGCAGTGACGCCGCGCTCGACGCGGAGCTGGTGGAGATGGTCGACGCGCTGGGCACGCGGCTGGGCTCGCTCGAGCTGCAGTCGCTGTTCTCCGGTGAGTACGACGAGCTCGACGCCGTGTGCGAAGTGCACGCCGGTGCAGGCGGGACCGACGCCCAGGACTGGACCGAGCTGCTCCTGCGCATGTACCAGCGCTGGGCCGAGCGGCGCGGCTTCACTGTCGAGGTGGACGAGGCGACCGAGGGACAGGAGGCCGGCCTGCTCTCGGCCACGTTCATCGTCCACGGCCGGTTCGCCTACGGGCTGCTGGCGACCGAGCGCGGGGTGCACCGGCTGGTCAGGATGTCACCCTTCGACTCCCAGCACCGACGCCAGACCAGCTTCGCCTCCATGGATGTCACACCCTTCCTCGAGGACGTGTCGTCCGAGGTGGAGATCGACGAGAAAGACCTGCGTATCGACACATACCGGTCCTCGGGGGCCGGGGGCCAGCACGTCAACAAGACGGACTCCGCGGTGCGCCTGACCCACCTGCCGACCGGCCTCGTGGTGTCGTGCCAGAACGAGCGCAGCCAGCACCAGAACAAGGCCAAGGCACTGCAGATCCTCGGAGCCAAGCTGGCCGACCGGGCCCGCATGGAGCGGCGCGCCGAGCTCGACGCGTTGAGCGGCGACCGCGTCGACAACGCGTGGGGGAACCAGATCCGGTCGTACGTGATGGCGCCGTACCAACTCGTCAAGGATCTCCGCACGGGCTACGAGACGGGCAACGTCGACGCGGTGCTCGACGGCGACCTCGACGCGTTCATGGAAGCCGAGTTGCGTCGCCAGCGCGAGGTCAACGCATAGAGGCAGCCTCCTCCGCGGCGGGCAACGGGCGCGTTGCGCGCGGTCGCGAGATCGGGCGCGTTCGCGCGCGGTCGCGCGATGGGGCGCATGGCGCGCGGTTGCGCGATCGTAGGCATGGCGCGCGCACCACGGATGTGTCGTCGCACACGTGGGTCGCGGCGGCGAGCCGGCCCGCGGCGGGCGTCGATCCGCGGGCGCTCGCAAGTCGGCCACGGCAACGGGAAGGGGAGACGTGCGTCGCCTCCCACCCCAGTGCGCACGAGGGCCGACGTCGGGGGTCGCAGCCGTCTCCCGACCGGCGTCCGCTGGTGCACGTTCGCCGTCTCAGCCCCGACTCGCCCGGAGGTCACACCGCTCCGGTGGCGCCCTGCCCGCTCCCGGCCGCGGCGGCCGGCGGTCACCGCTGGACACCGCTGACCTGCCGCGACGTCGATCGGCAGGGGTGCCGGCGCCACCCGGGTTCCCGGCGCCCCTCTCGTGCTCACGCCATCCGGTCTGCCGCCGCGCCCGCGCCGGAGGCGCCGCGCCGCGCACGGCGGCGATCGTGGAGCGTCGCTCGCAGGGCACGGGCCGTGCCGCCTCCGGGCCGGCGCCGCGCCACCTCGGACGTCCCGGCCGGTTGCGGACGCGTCGAACGCGGTGGGTTGCTGCATGATCCGGACGGCAGAACGCTGTGACCTGCGCCGGAGTCGCTGACCCGAAACGGCAACACGGAGTCGTTAGGATTGTGCGGTGCCCCGCCTGCGCCGGCTGGGGCGACACCTCTCCTGCCGATGATCCGATTCGAAAACGTCACCAAGACCTATAAGGGATCGACGGTCGCCCTGCGCGACATCACCGTCGACATCGAAAAGGGTGAATTCGTCTTCCTCGTCGGCGCGTCCGGATCCGGGAAGACCACTTTCATCCGGCTCCTCCTGCGCGAGGAATTGCCCGACGCGGGTCAGATCCTCGAAGCCGGCCGCAACATCGTGGAGCTGCCGAAGTGGCGGGTGCCTTACCTGCGCCGCAACATCGGCTGCGTCTTCCAGGACTTCCGTCTCCTGCCGAACAAGACCGTGTTCGAGAACGTGGCCTTCGCCCTCGAGGTGATCGGGCGGCCCCGCCACGTCGTGGCCAACCAGGTGCCCCAGGTGCTGGACCTGGTGGGCCTGGCCAACAAGCGGGACAACCTGCCCAACGAGCTCTCGGGTGGCGAGCAGCAGCGGGTGGCCGTGGCCCGTGCCTTCGTCAACCGGCCGCTCATCCTGCTGGCCGACGAGCCCACGGGGAACCTCGACCCCCAGACGAGCCAGGGCATCATGCAGTTGCTCGACCGCATCAACCGGACCGGCACGACGGTCGTGGTGGCGACGCACGACGAGGTCCTGGTGGACAAAATGCGCCGGCGCGTCATTGAGCTCAGCAACGGCAGAATGGTGCGCGACCAGGCGCGCGGCGTCTACGGCTTCGACGGCTCGGGGCAGGAGGCGGTCTAAGTGGTGACCCGGGGCATCGCCTGATGCCGGTTTCCGTCGACTACGTCGTGCGCGAGACGGCGTCGAACCTGTGGCGCAACCGCCTCATGACGATCGCCGCCGTCCTCACCGTCGCCGTGTCGCTGTCGCTCGTGGGCGCAGCACTGCTGCTCCGCCAGGGATCGGCCAACGCCACCGGGACACTCGAGCGGGGCACCCAGGTCACGGTTTGGATGCAGCCCGACGCCAACGCGCAGGAGATCGCCGCGGTCGGGACCCAGCTGTCCCAGCTGAACGACGTCACGCAGCCCTGCGCGTACTGGAACAAGGCCCGGAACTTCTCCGAGGCCCGCCGGTTGCTCCCCTCGGACGTGTTCCAGGCGACCACCGAGTCGGAGATGCCGACGTCCTACTGGTGCACGCCCGTTGCGCTGGCCGACGCCGCCCAGGTGGTGCACACCTTCACCGGCACCGCCGGCGTCCTCTCCGTAACCGAGCCGCAGCAGACCATCCACAACGAGGAGACAGTGATCAACGTCTCGAAATGGGTCTGCCTGGCCATCGCCATCGTCCTGATCGTCTCGGCCGCCGTCCTGATCCTGAACACCATCCGCATGGCCATCTTCGCCCGGCGTCGTGAGGTCTCCGTGATGAAGCTGGTCGGGGCCACCAACTGGTTCATCCGGGTCCCGTTCATGTCCGAGGGCCTGCTGCAGGGCCTGTTCGGATCGTTACTCGCCGCGGTCGTCGTCTACTTCGTGTACCTCTTCATCAACCACGAGGGGAGCGGGAAGACGTCCAGCAACATCTTCACCGCCATGCACATGTCGGGGTCCGAGGTCCTGTTGACGAACGTGGTCGTGGTGATCGTCGGCATGGCGATCGGCTCCATCGGCTCCGCCATCGCGATTCGGCGTTTCCTCGACGTCTGAGCACCGGCGCCACCCCGCCGGCGCGCCGGTGCTCAGCCGCCGGCGTCGGCCGGCGCACAGAGGTAGAAGCGGGACACACCGATGTCGGAGTGCACTGTCGCGGTGCGGCCGGACTGGGCGCGGCAGTGCGCCAGCACCCACCGCATGTCGGGATTGCGGGTGAGCGGGGCCACCTCCACCAGCACGTAGCCCACGCGGCCGCCGCGGACGTCGCCGATGAAGGCGCGCAGCGGCGTCGCCGGCACCTGACCCGAGAACCCGCCAACCGGGAGGAATTCGCGGCCGGTGGCCAGGACGTCGCCACTCGACAGGGCGGAGGTCTCGTTGGTCACGACGCTCTGCGTCGAAGGGAAGTGTGCCGCCCTGGCCGCGCTGGTGGGCCAGCCCGCGATCGTGCGCTGCCAGCTCGCCTGCGCGGCGGCGGTCGCTGCGGCGGGTTGGTACGGCGAGTCGAACGGTCCCAGCTGGTCACCCACGGCGGTGGCCGAGGCCCAGACGCCACCGAGGAGGAGCGCCACCAGGGCGAGGCCGAGCCCGGCCTGCCGCTCCCAGATGCGCCGGTGCCGGCGCAGGGAGAGGGCGAGGCAGCCCAGCGCCCCGGCGGTGGCGAGCGCACTGGTGGCGATGACCCAGGGCCGGACCCCGGCCGCATCGGGTACCAGGTAGTTGGCGTAGGCCACCCCGACCCCGACGGTGGCCATGGCCAGCACGGGCACGAGGCGGGACCGCTCCCGGAGCTTCCAGGCCAGCGCGAAGCCCAGCCCGCACAGGGCGGCCATCGCCGGCGCCAGCGCGGCCAGGTAATACCCGTTGAGGAAGTGCGAGGAGGAGATGAAGCTCCAGGTGAGGATCAGCCAGATGCCCCACAGCAGCGCTGCGGCGCGCCAGGGATCGGTCCGCGGCTTGCGCCGGCGCGCCACGACGATGCCGACCAGCGCGGCCACTGACGGGACGAAGAGCCACGCTGCCTCGCGTCCCAATCCGCCGTCGAGGAAGCGACCGGGCCCGCGTGCGAGTGCGTGGGTGGGCGCGCCGCCGCTGGGGGACGTGGTCCGGCCCGCCGGCGGGTGGCTGCAGCCCGGTTGGTCGAGCAGGTCGCCGCTGAGGCGGTCGGCGCCGTTGTAGAGGAACACCTGGCTGAAGACCGAGTTGTTGCAGCTGCCGTCGACGTACGGGCGGTCCTGGGCGGGGACGAGCGAGACCACGCACATGTAGCTGAGCGATACGACGACGACGGCGAGGATCGACAGCGCGACCTGGCCGACGCGGCGTTCCAGGCGGGCGACGGGCGCGGCGAGGATGTAGACGAGATAGAGCGCCGGCAGGACGATCCAGGCCTGCAGCATCTTGGCTTGGAAGGCGAGGCCGACCCAGACACCGGCCAGCACGAGGGGCCGCAGGCGGCCGGACTGGTAGGCGGACGTGGTGGCGTCCGCCGCCAGCACCAGCAGAAGGATGAGGAGCGAGTCCGAGATGTTGCCGCGGTTCAGCAGGATGGTGACCGGCGTCGTGGCGAGCGCCACGGCGGCGACGAGGCCGGCGCCGGCGCCGCCGACCCTCCGGACGGCGCGGTAGAGGACGAGGACGGTGAGCGTCCCTTCGAGGGCCTGCGGCAGCACCATGGCCCAGATGTGGAAGCCGAAGAGGCGGACGGACAGGGCCTGCAGCCAGAAGGCGCCGGGAAGCTTGTCGACCGAAACCGTGCCCCAGGGGTCGAAGGCGCCGAAGAAGAAGTTGTGCCAGCTCTGCGACATGCTGCGGACGGCGGCGCCGTAGAACGTCTCGAGTTGGGCGTCGCTGGTCCCCCAGCTGTAGGAGAAGAGGGCGAGTGCGGCCACCAGGAGGAGCGCCGGCCGGGCCCAGCGGGGTTGATCGGGTGGCGAGCGCCAGCATTGCCAGCGCCCGGCGCGCACGGCCCGGGTCGTGGCCGGCGGCGCGGCGCTCACCGCCGCGGGTGCATCCACCACGAGGCCCCCGACCACGTCCCCCACCTGGCGCAACCTAGCCCTCGAGAGGGTTGATCGGGGTGCCATCGGGTTGCACTCCCGGCGCATCCCGTGAATTCGCGTGCTGTACGTTGCACTTCCATGCAGGAGCTCGACGCGCCGTGACCGAGCGGCCGCGACGCGCTTCCGCCAACGGCTCGAAACCCGACCTCTCGGGGTCGCGCTTCCTCTGCAACAACGCCCGCAAGGGCTCCCTGGTGTGCGCCATCCTGGCGTTCGCCGCGCTGGTGATCGGCGGGGGCTTCGCCGAGATCAGCTCGAACGGTGCGCCGACGTCGGCCGAGACCGCCGTGGTCCGTTGGATCATCGTCGGCGCGCTCGTCATCGGGGTGACCCTCTACGTGATCGGCGGTCGCATGCGGCGCGCCGGTCCGACATCTGGGCCAGACTGAGCGCATGGGGAGTGCCGGCGACAAGCCCAGGAAGCAAAGGCGGCGATTAGCCAAGGTGCCCAAGTACGAGGAGCCCAACACGCTGCCCGCGCCGGGCCTGACCGGCAGCTCCGGTGCCGTGTTCGGGTCGCGCTACGGGCACTCGGCCGACCATCACCCGCAGCAGAAGGAGCCCGGGCGCTTCGGCGCCTTCGTGCTGCGCTGCCTGGGGATGAAGCCCAAGGCCTGAGGCAAAAGCGCCCGGTTCCGGAGAAATTCCGGTCCGGCGAGGTTCGCGGCAAGGTTCGCGCCTAGGAGGTGCCACCACGCTGGGCCGCGCCCTCGGACGGAGGGCGTGCACGAAAGCGAGGATGCAGATGGCCAACACCACGACGATCACGGGGAACCTGACCCGAGAGCCGGAAATCCGCTACACGCGCGAGGGGCAGGCGACGGCCCAGCTCGGCGTCGCCGTGAACCGGCGGTGGCAGGACCGGGCGACCCAGGAGTGGCAGGAGTCCACCTCCTTCTTCGACGTCATCTGCTGGCGCGACCTGGCGGAGAACGTGGCGTTGAGCTTGACCAAGGGCATGCGTGTCGTGGTCACCGGCCGGCTGGAGCACCGGACCTGGGAGACCGAGGAGGGGGAGCACCGTTCGAAGGTGGAGATCACGGCGGACGAGGTGGGCGCCAGTTTGCGCTTCGCCACGGTCGACGTCCACAAGGTGGAGCGGCGGGGCTCGGCCTCGCCCGAGCTGGCCGACGCCGACGGGGCCGAGGCGCTGGCCGTCGAGGCCTGAGATGTGGCCGTGGCTCATCTCCACGGCCGCATGGCCCGCGTTGACAGCACCCGTCGCCGCCGCCATGGCGCGCCTGGTGGTCGACCCGGGCATCGCGGGCGCCACGACCGGTGCCGCGGGTGCTGCCTGTGCCGCTGCCGCGCTGGTCCGGAGTCGGATCGTGCTGCGCCGGCGGGCCTCGTCGGGCTGACCCTCAGGCTCCCGGAGGTGCGTCCTCCTCGCCGGTGGCGCGGCCCGCGGGGACGTAGGTCAGCGAGAGCGAGTTGACGCAGTAGCGCTGCCCGGTGTCGGTCGGCCCGTCGGGGAACACGTGCCCCAGATGGCCGCCGCACCGGGCGCACAGGATCTCGGTGCGTGCGAGGCCGAACGTGCGTTCCCTGCGTTCGAGGACCGTTCCCGCGGCGCGGGCCCGGTCGAAGCTCGGCCAGCCGGTGCCGGACTCGAACTTGGCGTCGGAGTCGAAGAGATCGGCGCCGCAACCGGCACAGCGGAACACCCCCGCGCCATCGACGTGCAGGAGGTCTCCCGACCACGGGGGCTCGGTGCCGGCCCGGCGCAGGACGGCGTAGCGCTCGGCCGAGAGCCCGGCCTTCCACTCCTCGTCGGTCCGGCTTACCTCGAAGGCCGTCTCATCGTCGCGTGGCCTGCGCCTGAACATGGTGTTCCCCTCCCCGCAATCGGCGTGCACGAAATCTGTGTTTCGGCCCGACAACTATTGGACAATTTATGAGGGATCAGTCGTGCTCGGCGGGCGGGAGCCGCCAAATGCGGAGGTGTCGGATGGGCGCCCGGAAGAGGCTCAAACTGTTCTTCGTCGGAGTGCTCATCGGCGTGAGCTTGTTCCTTGTCGGCGGCGTCGGCGTGGTGCCCTCACCAAGCAGTCTGGAGCCGACGGCCGAGCTGCAACCGTGGCTGCTGCGGACGATGTGCGACTACCCGGCGGTCGACTGCACGTCGCACGGCGCGGTCGTGACGTCCCCCGCCCAGGCGCCCGGCACTGGTTGACGACGGCGAGGCCCACCGGAGCGGCCTCGGTGCACACGGTTCAGGCCGCCAGCGCGGCGCCCGCGGTCCCCATGAGGAAGAGGAAGTTGTCGGCGTAGAATTGCCGGCGCACCTCTGCATCGGCGTCGCCGAGCGAGGCCTCGAAGCGCTCGAGGGGCTTGCGCCCTCCCTCCACGTGGGGGTAGTCGGAGGAGAACAGCACGAGGTCGGCGCCGGCCTGCTCCACTATCCAGCCGACGTCCTCGGTCGGGTAGGGCGTGAAGCGGCACTGGCGGTGCACGTAGTCGCTCGGCCGGAGCGACAGCTCCTGCAGGCGCTCCTCGTGGCGGTGGAAGGCCTCGAAGGCGGACTCCATCTGGCGCAGCCACGACGGGACCCAGATGGCGCCCTGCTCAATGACCCCGATGTGCAGGTCCGGGAACGCCTCGAGCACCCCGTCGAAGATCAGGGTGGCCAGCGTCTGCGCCGGTGGGACCGGGATGCCCATGTAGTCGACCGAGCGGAAGTTCTCCTCGCCGCCGTGGAAGTCGGGCGGGACGGGCTTGCCGTTGGCGAAGTAGTCGGGATCGATCAGCGTCCCCGTCCCCCCCACGTGGAACACCACGGGGATGCCCGCCTCCTCGGCGCGGGCCCAGACGCCGAAGAGGTCGGTGTGGCTGGGGGAGTGCCCCGGCGGACAACCCGACGCGATGAGCAGCGCGGCCGCGCCCTGGGCCAGCGCGTCCTCGGTGGCGGCGACGGCCCGGGCCGGGTCGGCCAGCGGCACGTACAGGGACGGCAGCAGGCGGGGGTCGCCCGCGCAGAACTCGAGCATCCCCCGGTTGTGGGCGCGGGCGGCGGCGTAGGCCAGGTCGGCGTCGGCGTGCTCCATGTCGTGCAGGCGCCCGTTGTGGAACGTGTTGAAGACGAGCTGGCTCGAGAACCCGAGAAGATCGAGGGCACGCGAGCGGTCCTCGGGGATGAAGGAGCCCGTGGCGGCGAAGTTCTTGCGCGCCATGATCTCGGCCTCCTCGTCGGCCCGGTACTCGGGCGAGGCGTGCCGGGCCCGCAACTTCTCGAAGGCCGCCACGAGGTCGCGCTGCTGGTCGGCCGGGTCCCCGGTCTGGCGCAGCTCGTTCCCACCCGGATAGCGCAGCACGGGAAGCCGTTCCCGGTAGGCCGCCTCCGCGTGGTCCCGCAGCCAGGTCGGCGTCTCCATGATGTGGGCGTCGGCGTCGTGGACGACGCGGCCCTGGGAGTAGGGCATGTCTCCCTCCCTCTGGCACTCCCTCGTGCCGTGGTCATGCGGTGCAGCGCTGGCCAGTATTCCAGGCGCCGACCTGGCGGGAGGCCACAGCACGTATCTGACGACCCGTCAGGTCGGGCCGCCCGGCTTGGCTACGCTCCCCGGCGATGGATCTGCGCGACCGCCCCGAGGACGTGGCGTTCCGCCAGGAGGTCCGGGGCTTCCTGGCCGAGCATCTGGTCGGGGAGTTCGCCGAGCTGGGGGGCCGGGGCGGCTCGGGCGACGAGACCTTCGGCTTCGAGGTGCGCCGGCGCTGGGAGAAGGTGCTGGCGGGGGGCGGCTGGACCTGCCTCGGCTGGCCGGTCGAGCACGGCGGCCGGGGGGCCAGCATGACCGAGCAGGTCATCTTCAACGAGGAGTACGCCCGTGCCGCCGCGCCCGGCCGCGTCAACGTCATGGGTGAAGGGCTCCTCGGCCCGACCCTGATCCACTACGGCACGCCCGCGGAGCAGGCCCGCTTCCTGCCGCCCATCCGGGAGGGCGCCGAGCTGTGGTGCCAGGGCTACTCCGAGCCCGACGCGGGAAGCGACCTGGCCAACGTCAAGACGCGGGCCGTCCGCGACGGCGACCAGTGGGTCGTGACGGGGCAGAAGGTCTGGACATCCCTCGCGCACCAGGCGGACTGGTGCTTCGTCGTGTGCCGGACCGACCCGGCCTCGGCGCGGCACAAAGGGCTCTCTTATCTGCTGGTGCCCATGGACCAGCCGGGCGTCGAGGTGCGGCCCATCACCCAGCTCACCCGCACCAGCGAGTTCAACGAGGTGTTCTTCGACGGGGCTCGCACCCGTGTCGACAACGTGGTGGGCGGGGTCGGTGAGGGCTGGCGCGTCGCGCTGGCCACCTTGGCCTTCGAGCGCGGCGTGGCGCTGCTCGGCTTCCAACTCGGCTTCCGGCGTGAGCTCGACCGGCTGGTGGCGCTGGCCGGGGAGAACGGCGCGGCGCGGCGTCCTGTGGTGCGCCAGCAGCTGGCCCAGGCGCACATAGAGCTGACCATCATGCGCTACAACACGTTGCGAAGCCTCGCCGGCATCGACGGTCCCACCGCCCCGCCCGAGGCCTCGATCGCCAAGCTGTACTGGGGGAGTTGGCACCGCCGGCTCGGCGAGCTGGCCATGGCCGTCATGGGACCGGCGGCGACCGTCCTGGACGGCGAGCCGCTACCCGAGAACCGGGGATACGGGCTCGGCGAGCTCCAGCGCTCCTTTCTGTTCGCGCGGGCGGAGACCATTTACGGCGGGTCCAACGAGATTCAACGCAACATCATCGGCGAGCGGGTGCTCGGCCTGCCGCCCGAGCCGAAAGGGGCGGCGTGAGCACCGACCTCAATGCGTCCTTCGACCCGCCGCCCCCGCCCCCGCCGCCGGGCGGCCACGGGTTGCTCCGGGACAAGGTCGTCATCGTGACCGCGGCGGCGGGGACCGGCATCGGGTCGGCCACAGCCCGGCGCTGCCTGGAAGAGGGCGCGTCGGTCCTGGTCTCGGACGCCCACGCCAGGCGCCTGGCCGAGACCGCCGAGCAGCTGGTGGGCGAGCTCGGTGCGGACGGGCCGGGCCGTGTGCACGCGCTGGTCTGCGACGTGCGCGACGAGGCGCAGGTGGGCGCGCTCTACGACGGTGCGCTGGCGCGGTTCGGCCGCATCGACGTGGCGGTACACAACGCCGGGCTCGGGGGGACGGTCCCGCTGGTGGAGATGAGCGACGAGCAGTGGTCCACCGTGCTGGACATCACGCTCACCGGCACGTTCCGCTGTACCCGCGCCGCGCTGACGCGGATGCTGCCGCAGAAGGCCGGGGTCATCGTCAACAACGCGTCGGTGCTCGGCTGGCGGGCCCAGCCGGGCCAGGCCCACTACGCCGCGGCCAAGGCCGGGGTGATGGCCCTGACCCGCTGCGCTGCCGCCGAAGCCGCCCCGGCCGGCGTCCGGGTCAACGCCGTGTCGCCCAGCCTGGCCGAGCACCCGTTCTTGAACCGGGCCATCCCCGATGAGGACCTCGCCGTGCTGCGCCGCCGCGAGCTCTTCGGCCGCGGCGCCGAGACGTGGGAGGTGGCCAACGTGATCGTGTTCCTGGCCAGCGACTACTCGTCGTACCTATCCGGAGAGGTGATCTCCGTGAGCAGTCAGCACCCGTGAGCGGCGGCATCGGTGGCGCGCCGGCCGAGCAGGAGGACCCGCGGGCCGACCTCATCTGGGGCACGGTGCCGCGCCTGGTCGAGGACGCTGCGCAGCGGCACGGGGACGCGGAGGCGTTGGTCGACGGCCCGCTGCGCCTGACCTACGCGCAGTTGGCCCCCGAGGTCGACCGCTACGCCCGCGGCTTCGTGGCCGCCGGCGTGGGCGCCGGGGAGCGGGCCGCCCTGTGGGCGCCCAACTGCGCCGAATGGATGCTCGCCGCGCTGGGGCTGCTGCGCGCCGGCGCGGTGCTCGTGCCGCTGAACACACGGTTCAAGGGCGGCGAGGGGGCCTACATCATCCGGGACGCCGGTGCGTCGACGCTCGTGACGGTGCGGGGCTTCCTGGGCGCCGACTACCCCGCCATGCTGGCCGGTCAGGACCTGGGCGATCTCGCCCGCATCCTCCTGCTGCGCGACGAGGGCCCGGCCGATGCCGCGGCGGTGGCCGCGGTGCCGCTGACCGGCCTGGACGCCTTTCTTCGCGACGGGGAGCACGTCGACCCGGCCGTGTCGGCGGCACGGTCCGCCGCGGTGCAGCCCGACGACCTGTCGGATCTCATCTTCACGTCGGGCACGACGGGTCACCCCAAAGGCGCGGCGGCGACGCACGCGCAGTCGCTGCGCACGTTCGGGACGTGGTCGTCCATCGTCGGCCTCGCCGCGGGCGACCGTTACCTCGTGGTCAACCCCTTCTTCCACACCTTCGGGTACAAGGCGGGGATCCTGGCCTGTCTCATGGCCGGCGCCGCCGTCGTGCCCGAGCCGGTCTTCGACCCCGTCGCGGTCATGGCGCGCATCGGGAGCGAGCGCATCAGCGTGCTCCCGGGGCCGCCCACGCTCTACCAGACGCTGCTGTCGGACCCGCGGCGCGCCGACTACGACCTGTCGTCGCTCCGCCTCGGGGTCACCGGTGCGGCCATCGTGCCGGTGGAGCTCGTGCAGGCCATGCGTGACGAGCTCGGCTTCGACACGGTCCTGACCGCCTACGGCCTCACCGAGTCGTGCGGGACGGTCACCATGTGCCGGCGCAGCGATCCGCCCGACATCGTGGCCGGGACGTCGGGCCGGGCCATTCCCGGCCTCGAGGTCAGGGCCGTAGCCGGTGGGGCCGAAGTCGCGCCGGGTGAGCCGGGCGAGATCGTCGTGCGGGGCTACACCGTCATGCCCGGCTACTGGGGCAACGAGGCGGCCACGGCCGAGGCGATCGACGAAGGGGGCTGGCTGCACACCGGCGACATCGGTGTCCTCGACGCCGCGGGCAACGTCACCATCACCGACCGGGTCAAGGACATGTTCGTGGTCGGGGGCTTCAACGCCTACCCGGCGGAGATCGAAGCCATTCTGCGCGGCCACGACGCGGTGGGCCAGGTGGCCGTGGTCGGCGTGCCGGACCAGCGCATGGGTGAGGTGGGCTGCGCCTACGTCGTGCCGACGCCGGACGCCGCCGCCGGCGACCCCGTTACGCTGGGACGCTCCATCCTGAGCTGGTCCCGCGACGCCATGGCCAACTACAAAGTCCCCCGCAGCGTCGTCGTGGTCGACGCGCTGCCGGTGAACGCCAGCGGGAAGGTCCTCAAACGAGAGCTGCGCCAGCGCCACGCGGAGGGCGCGGACACCGTGATTACCAAAGAGTCCTAGGAAACGAGAGGAGCACAGTATGCGAGGCATCGTCTACACCGGGGAGGGCGTCGAGGTCACCGACGAGCTCGACGTGCGCGGTCCCGGGCCCACCGAGGTGCAGGTGCGCATGCAGGCGGCCGGGGTGTGCCATTCCGACCTCTCGGTGATCGACGGGACCATCCCGTTCCCGGCGCCGGCCGTGCTCGGCCACGAAGGCGCCGGGATCGTGGAGGCCGTCGGTGATGCCGTGCGGTCGGTGAAGCCGGGCGATCACGTGGTGATCGCCACCCTGGCCAGCTGCGGCGCCTGCCGAGCCTGCGGGACGGGCCACCCGACCTGGTGTAAGAGCTCGCTCGGGAATATCTCGACGCCGTTCACCTTCAAGGGTCAGCCGGCGTCCAACTTCGCGGCGGCGTCTGTCTTTTCGGAGGTCACGATCGTCAGCGAGGTCCAGGCCGTGCGTATTCCCAAGGACGTCCCCCTGTCGTCGGCCTGCCTCATCGGCTGCGGCGTCCTGACGGGCGTCGGTGCCGTCTTGAACCGAGCCAAGGTCAAGCCCGGTGACACGGCCGCCGTGTTCGGTGTCGGGGGCGTGGGACTCAACGTCATTCAAGGGCTGCGCATCGCAGGCGCGACCAGGATCGTGGCGGTCGACACCGTGGCCGGCAAGGAGAAGCTCGGCAGGCAATTCGGCGCCACGCACTTCGTCGACGCCGGCAAGGGTGACGCGGCCGCGGCCGTGCGCGAGCTGGTGCCGGCGGACCGGGAGTCGGCCGCAGGCGCCCTCTTCCCGCTCGGCGGCGTGACGTGGGCCTTCGACTGCGTCGGCCATCCAGCCGTCCTCCGCAGTGCCCTCGACTGTCTCGACTGGGCCGGCAATGCGGTCGCCATCGGCATCCCGCCCCGGGGCACAGAGGTGGCGGTGGACGTCAACGCGCTGGCCTACGTCGACCGCGGGTTGCTGGGGTGCCGCTACGGCTCGGCCCGGCCGCACCACGACATCCCCCTCATGATCGACTTCTACAAGTCGGGTTTGCTCATGCTCGACGAGCTCGTCTCCCTGACCCGCCCACTCGATCGCTTCGGCGAGGTCGTCGACGAGATGCATGCCGGCCGCGTGGCGCGTGGCGTGCTCACCTTCGACTAGAAACGAGCCATGCCGACAGGAGCCCGATGGTGAAGGGCGTCATCCTTGCCGGGGGGACGGGGTCGCGCCTGTACCCCCTCACCCGGATCACCAACAAGCATCTCCTCCCGATCTACGACCGCCCGATGATCGCGTGGTCGATCGAGGCGGTGGTGTCGAGCGGCATTGACGAGATCATGCTCGTGACCGGGGGGACCCACGCCGGCGAGTTCCTCCGGCTGCTCGGCAATGGGCGCGAGTACGGCATCAACCAGCTGTCCTACGCCTATCAGGAGAAGGCGGGCGGCATCGCCGAGGCGTTGGGGCTGGCGGCCCATTTCGCCGAGGGCGGGCCGGTGCTCGTCATGCTGGCCGACAACATCGTCGAGCGGTCCATCCGGCCGATGGTCGACGCGTTCCGTGCCGACCCGGTCGGCGCGCGGCATCCTGCTGTCCAAGGTGGAGGAGCCGGAACACCTGCGCCACCTCGGCGTGCCCGTCTTCGGAGCCGACGGCCGGGTGACGCACATCGACGAAAAGCCCGAGCATCCGGCCTCGGACTACTGCGTGACCGGGATCTACTGCTACGAAGCCGGCGTCTTCGACATCATCGGCGATCTTGTTCCTTCCGGTCGCGGCGAGCTCGAGATCACCGATGTCAACAACCACTTCGTCGGCCAGGGTCAGATGGCCCATGACGTGCAGGAGGGTTTCTGGGGTGACGCCGGGGAGTCGATCGAGGCGTACTACGCCGTGAACGACTTCGTGCGCCAGAACGGTGCCAACGCGACGTGACGCGACCTGACGCCGCCTGACGGTCGCGGCTCAGTCGGGACGGGGCACGACGGGAACGCCGAGGCTGACCCGGCGGACGCACGCGGCGATGCCGGCGCCGTCGAGACCAAGGCCGGCGAGGATGTCGTCCGCCTTGCCCTGGGCGAGGAACTGGCGCGGCACGCCGAGGACCCGGGTCGCCGGCGCCGGCAGGCCGGCGGGCTCCGTCTGGGCCGCCATGGCGTCGAGCAGGAAGGCCCCGGCTCCTCCGTGGCGGACGCCGTCCTCCGCCGTCACCACCAGGCGATGGCGCGCCGCGTCCTGGAGCATGGCGCTGTCGGGGGGCGAGATCACACGCGCGTCCCACACGGTGGCGTCGATCCCCTCCTCCGCCAGCTCGTCGGCGGCGCTCAGGCACGCGCCCACCGTCTTGCCCACCCCGAGCAGGCACACCGACCCGTCGCCGGCGCGTAGCTGGCGCGCCTGGAGGCCGGTCCCCACGTCGTCGCGGTCCACATGCCGCGGCGCCGTCTTGGGCACGCGGATGGTGGAAGGTCCCGGCAGCTCGAGTGCGGTGCGCAACATGGGCTCGACCTCCTCGGCCGAGGACGGCGCGAAGACCGTCATGCCGGGGATGGAGAGCGCCAGAGCCAGGTCGAGAATGCCGTGGTGGCTCGGCCCGTCGTCACCGGTGATGCCGGCCCGGTCGAGCACGAACACCACCGGGCATCCGTGGAGGCCCACGTCGAGGTTGGCCTGGTCGAAGGACCGTGACCAGAAGGTCGAGTACACCGCCACGACGGGCCGCAGCCCGGCCATGGCCATGCCGGCGGCCGACGTGGCCCCATGCTGCTCGGCAATGCCGACGTCGAAGAAGCGGTCGGGGAAGCGGGTCTGGAAGGCCAGGAGTCCCGTCGGGCCGGGCATGGCCGCGGTGAGCGCCACGACGCGCGGGTCCTCCTCCGCCAGGCCCAGCAATGCTCGGGTGAAAGCCTCGGTGTAGGTGCCGGCGCGTTCGGGAGACTCGTCGTTCGCGCACTCGGACGTCGAGCCCGGCGAGGAGATGCCGCCGCCGTCCGAACTGGCGTAGCCGCCGACCGCCCGGCCGGCCGAGTTGCCCACGGTGTTCTCGAGCGTGACCGGCTTGGTGGCCTTCACGTCGTGCAGGCGCTGGATGTCGTCCTCTTCGGCGGGGGCGTAGCCGCGGCCCTTCTGCGTGAGAACGTGCACCACGATCGGCCCGTCCCAGTCGGCGGCATGGGCGAAGGCCTGTTCCATGTGCTCGATGTCGTGGCCGTCGATCGGCCCGGCGTAGCGCACACCCAGCGCTTCGAAGAAGGTGTGTGGCGCCACCATGTCGCGCAGGGCGCTGGTGACCGAGTGCACGCCCGAGTAGGCCAGCTCGCCCAGAGCGGGCAACTCGCGCAGACGCAGGCGCAGGCGCTCCCTGGCCGCGGTGTAGGTGGGATTGAGCCGCAGGGCCGTCAGGCTCTGGGACAGCTGCGATACGGTCGGCGCATAGGACCGCCCGTTGTCGTTGAGCACGATGACGACACGTCGCCGTGAATGGCCCAGATTGTTCAGGGCCTCGTAGGCCATGCCCCCAGTGAGGGCACCGTCACCGACGACCGCCACCACTTTGCGCTCGCCGTCGATGCCCCGCAGTGCGAATCCGCTGGCGATCCCGTGGGCGTAGGAGAGCGCGGTGGACGCGTGGCTGTTCTCTATCCAGTCGTGCTCGGACTCGGCCCGGTTGGGGTAGCCCGACATCCCGCCCGCCTGCTTCAGGGTCTTGAAGCCGTAGCGCCGGCCGGTCAGCAGCTTGTGCACGTAGGCCTGGTGGCCGGTGTCCCAGAGGATGACGTCACGGGGCGAGTCGAAGACCCGGTGGAGGGCCAGCGTCAGCTCGACGGCGCCGAGGTTGGAGCCGAGATGCCCCCCGGTCGTCGTCACCGTGTCGACGATGAACGTCCTGATCTCCTCGCACAATTGTGCGAGTTGCTCTTCGTTCAGGCCCTTCAGATCGGCGGGCGTCTCGATGCTTGGCAGGATCATGGCGATGGCGGCCAGGCTACCCGCTGGTTCGCCGCGCCTTCCTTACGCTTGGTGCCGAGCGCGCTGCACACGGCGACGCCGAAGGAGGCGAGGGCCAGCACCTGGAGTCCACGTGCGGCCCCCAGGTTCTGCGAGACCCACCCGACGATGGGGGCGCCGGCGACCCAGCCGACGTACCCGGCGGCGGTGAAGGCGCCCACCGCGCTCACCACCTGGGTGGCCATCCGGCTGACCGTGCTCATGACGAGTGGCCAGAACAGGGAGGCGCCACCGGCACCCAGAGCCAGGCCGAGCGCGGCGACGCCCGACACGGACGTGAGCGATTCGAGCAGAATGCCGGCGCCCGCCACACAGCCGCCGGTGATGAGGGCCCGCGCGCGTGGAGAGCCGCCCGAGGAGGTGGCCGCCGGCGCCGCGTGTGGTCGCGGCCACCAGCTGGCCCACGACGTAGGCCCCGGCCCCGAGCAGCACGCCCGTGGCGAGGTGGTTGCGCAGGTAGAGCACGCCCCAGGTGTCGACGCCGCCTTCGGTGATCTCCGCCAGTGCGAACACGGCCAGGAGCAGGAGCAGTCCGTCGCGTCGCAGCCGGCGCAGCGGGTGCCGGGAGGAGCGCTGCGACCCGGCGGAGTCGGCTTGGACCAGGGCCGTGCCCGGATCGGTGACGAGGGCCCAGACACCCACGCCCAACGCCACGACCGCGATCCCCGGCCAGACCCAGCGCCAGGAGACGCCGGCGTGGATGATCAGCGCGGCGATAGCGGCCCCGGTCAGCGCGCCGGTGTTGAACAGGGCGTGCAGGCGCACCAGCGTCTTGGGACTGCTCATCAGCCGATGGGACGCCTCGGCGTTCATGGCCGTGTCGATGGAGCCGCCCGCCACTTCCGCCAGGACGAGCACGATGCCGAACGACCACTTGTCGTGGGTCAGAGCCAGCACGCAGAGGAGGACGGACCAGGCCATCAACGCGATCCACAGGAGCCGGCGCGCGCCGACCCGGTCGCAGAAGTGCGCCATGACCGCGCTGGAGGCTCCGGCCACCGCGATGGCCACTGCCAGGAGGACACCGAGCTGCGCGTCGTTGAGCGAGAAGGTGTGCTGGATGTTGAACAGCATCACGGCCCAGCTGCCCCAGAAGAGGCCGAAAGTGAAGAACGACGCCACCACGGGCCCGGCGCCCGCCAGCAGGGCGCGCCCGTCGGTCGCGAGCGGGGTCGCGCTCAGGGCGGGCCTGCGGCGCCCGCCCTGGCGAGAAAAGTGGACCGGTCGACGACGACCCGGGTGACGCGACCCGCACCGACGAGGCCGCCCCCGTCGCCTTCGAGCCGGGCCGCGGACACGGTGAAGACCAGCCGCCGCCCCTCGACTTTGACCAACGTGGCCTCGGCCAGGACTACGGACCCCATGGCCACGGGAGCCAGGTGGTCGAATTGGACCCGGGTGGCCACGCTCGACTGCAGCTCGTTGAGATGCCCGTCGGTGGCCCGGCACGTGGCCTCCTCGCACAGGGCGATGAGGCGGGGGGTCGCGAGCACCGGGACGTCGCCGGAACGAAAGTGCTCGGCGGTGTCCTCGGCGGCGACGCTCAGCTCGAGTTGGGCGCTCAGCCCGGCGTGTGGCCCGTGACCCGCTGCGGTGGGCGGCTGGGATGGATCGGCAGGCACGACGATTACGATACCGCCGTGACCGACACCGCCCTCATTGACCCTGACGTGCTCGAACGCGTCCTGTCCGCTGCCTTGGTCGGCGGCGGCGACATGGCGGAGGTCTTCGCCGAGGACGCTGTCACGACGGGCGCCCTGCTGGACGACCGCCGCGTCGAAGAGCTCTCCTCCGGCCGGTCTCGCGGCGCCGGGATCCGGGTCGTCGAGGGCGAGACGACCGGTTTCGCCCACACCGCCGACCTGAGCGAGGCAGGGCTGCTGGCCGCGGCCAGGGCGGCTGCGGCCGTCGCCCGGCAGGGCGGGGACGCTGTGCGCACCGTCGCCCTCGGCCCGCTCACCTCGCATGGACGGGGAGACCGCACGCCGCCGGATTCGGTCGAAAAGGCGCGCAAGCTCGAGTTGCTCACCCGGGCCGACGAGGCCGCCCGCGCCGCCGGCGACGCCATCACGCAGGTCCAGGTCGGTTGCGGCGACAGCCGGCGGCGCATCCTGATCGCCAACTCCGACGGGTTGCTGGCCCAGGACGAGCAGATCCGCACGCGCTTCAACGTCTCGTGCGTGGCCAACGGCGACACCGGCATGCAGACCGGCTTTGAGTCGCTGGCCCGCACCGAGGGGTACGAGCTCTTCGAACGGCACCGGGTGGAGGACATCGCTGCGGTGGCGGCGGCGAGGGCGCTGGCCAAGTTGTCCGCCCGCCCTGCCCCGTCGGGGGAGGTGCCGATCGTGCTGGCCGGCGGGAGCGGCGGCATCCTCTTTCACGAGGCGTGCGGCCACGGGCTCGAGGCTGACCACATCGTCAAGGACTCGTCAGTCTACACCGGCCAGGTCGGGCAATTGGTGGCCAGCCCGCTCGTGACGTTGGTCGACGACGGAACGGTGCTGGGGGAGTGGGGCAACTTCGCGGTCGACGACGAGGGGTGCCTGCCGGCGCGCAACGTCCTCATCGAGAACGGGATCCTCACGGACTACATGTGGGACTGGCTGCGGGCACGCAAGGAGGGCCGGGTGTCCTCGGGCAACGGCCGCCGCCAGAGCTACCAGCATCTCCCGATGGTGCGGATGACCAACACGTACCTTCTCGCGGGCACCGAGGACCCCGAGGAGATCGTCGCCCAGACGCCGTCGGGCGTCTACGTCAAGAAGCTCGGCGGGGGGCAGGTCAATACGGCCACGGGCGACTTCGTGTTCGGGACCACCGAGGCCTACCTCATTGAGGGCGGTCGCATCACCGAGCCGCTGCGCGACGCCAACCTCATCGGCAACGGGCCCGAGGTGCTGCGACGCATCGACGCGGTGGCCACCGACTTCGACATGACGCCGGGAACCTGCGGCAAGGCCGGGCAGAGCGTGCCGGTGGGCTGCGGCCAGGCGACATTGCGCATCACCGGCGTCACTCTCGGGGGGACGGCATGAGCGACGAGCTGCTGGATCTCGCCCGGTCCGTCGTCGGGCGGGCCGGGCCCGGCGAGGGCCTGGAGGTCTACGTGACCCGGGGCACCGAGACCGAGGTCGCGTCATACGAGGGCGAGGTCGAGTCCCTGACCTCGGCCGATTCCTCGGGTGTCGGCATCCGCGTCGTGGTCGGGGACGCCGAGGGCGCCGGCAGCCAGGTCGGCTTCGCCTGGGCTGGTTCACTCGAGCCCGACGTCATCGCCGCCACGCTGGCCGACGCTCGCGACAATGCCCGCTTCGCCACCCCGGACCCTGACGTCGTCCTCGCCACCCCCGACGGAGTCGGAGCCGTGGAGCTCGACCTGTGGGACGACGGCGTCGTGACCACCCCGATGGAGAAGAAGGTGGCGCTGGCGATCGAGCTGGAGCGGGCGACGCGCGCCGCCGACCCCAGGGTCCGGCAGGTCTCGTCGGCGAACTACTCGGACAGCCGGGTCGAGGTGGCGCTGGCCTCCACCACCGGCCTCTCCTCGTCGCGGCGGCGCACGAGTGCGTCCTTGTCGGTCGACGCCATCGTCGGGGAGGGCGCCGAGACGCAGACGGGTGGCGGCTTCAGCGTCGGTCGCGGTCCGGCCGATCTGGTGCCCGACGAGGCCATGGACGACGCCGTGCTCCGGGCCACGCGCATGCTCGGGGCGCAGAAGGTGCGTTCGGCGCACTGCACGGTCGTGTTCGACGCGCGCGTGGCGTCCACCTTGCTGGCCGTGATCGCCTCGGCCCTCTCCGGGGAGGCGGTCGTCAAGGGTCGTTCCTTCTTCGCCGGACGCATCGGCGAGACCGTCGCCACCGGCGGCATCACCCTCGTGGACGACCCCACCGATCCGAGGGCGTACGGCGCGTCGTCGCACGACGGCGAGGGGTTGGCCAGCCGGCGCAACGTGCTGATCTCCGAAGGCGTCCTGCGCATGTTCGTCTACGACACGGTCTCGGCGCGCCGGGCCGGCACCGTGTCGACCGGATCAGCAGTGCGGGGCGGCTTCGCCGGGACGCCGGGGGCGGGGTGCCGCGCCCTGGTCCTGTCCCCGGGGACGAAGAGCCACGACGAGGTCCTGGCCGCTGTCGGCGACGGTCTGTACGTGCAGTCGGTGTCGGGCATCCACTCCGGGGTCAACACGGTGAGCGGCGATTTCTCGGTCGGGGCCGAGGGCCTCATGATCGAAGGAGGCGCGCTGGCCCAGCCGGTGCGCGAGGTGACGGTCGCCTCGACCCTGCAGCGCATGCTGCAGTCGGTGGTGGAGATCGGCGGCGACCTGCGTTGGCTGCCCGGGGTGGCCGCGGGTCAGACGCTGGCGATCGCCGACATGGCCCTGAGCGGCGATTGAGCCTTCAGCTCGCCGTGCTCGAGGCGGGGGTCGTGTCCTTGGCTGCCCTTGTCGGCGCTGCCGTTCGCCGAGCCACCCTTGTCGGGGGTGGACTCCTTCTTTGGGGACGAATCGCCGTTCGACGAATCGCTGCCGGAGGCCTCGCTGTTGGGGCTGTCGGCGCTCTTCTTGGCGGAGCCGTTGCCCCCCGCGGCCGCCCGCGAGTCCGTCTTGTAGAAGCCGCTGCCCTTGAGCACGATGCCCACGGCCCCGTAGACCTTGCGCAGCGCCCCCCCGCAGTCGGGGCACTCGGTCAACGGGTCGTCCGCGAAGCTCTGGACCGCTTCGAGGCGGTGCCCGCACGCCGTGCACGCGTATTCATAGGTGGGCAATGGACTCCTCCGGGGGCCGCTCGCTGGCACTCACTGCCTGAGACTGCCAAGTTTACCCGCCGCAGGGCGCCGGCAGCGTCGGACCGCGGTCATCGCAGGTCATAGACTCCACCCTCGTGTCCGACCGCATGCTGGCGAACCTCGACCCGCTGAGCGGCGCCCGCATGGTCGACGTCACCCCCCGGGAGCCCACCCACCGCCGGGCCCTGGCCCGCTGCCGGGTCTCGATGTTGCCCGAGACGACGACGAAGGTGGCCAACAACGCCATCACAAAGGGGGACGTGCTCGCGGCGGCGCGCATCGCCGGCATCCAGGCGGCCAAGCGCACGGCCGAGCTGATCCCCATGTGCCACCCGGTCCTGGTCGGTTCCATCGGCGTCAATTTCTCCATCGGCGACGACTATGTCGAGGTCGAGGCCCAGGTCGAGACCGTCGATCGCACCGGGGTCGAAATGGAGGCCATGACCGCGTGTGCCGTCGCAGCCCTCACGGTCTATGACATGTGCAAGTCGGCCGACCGCACCATGACCGTGGAGCACCTGGCGCTCTGGGAGAAGTCCGGGGGCCGCTCCGGGCCCTGGCGCCGGCCCGAGGTCAATCACCTCTAACTCCTTTCGCTGGCCTCACCGCGAGCGAGCACCGGCGGCGCCCGTCGCCGGACGGCCGGCGCCGGCGAGTGGTCTACATTCGGGCCCGGTGACCCGAGTCGAAGAGGCGCCCGCGGTCGGCAAGGGAATCGTCGGCGCCATCACGTCGGAGGTCGGGCGGATCGGCGGGCGCAACGCGGTGATCGCGCGGTCGCTCGGGACCATGCGGCGCGGCGCCATCACCTACGCGGACGGGGTACGGCTGGCCGAGGCGGCCGACCAGGCCCGCGACCTTGGCGTCCCCTTCGTCTTCTTCGTGGCCTCCAGCGGAGCCGACGTGCTCGACGGCGTGGCAGCGTTGCACGGGTGGGGCCGTGCCGCCGCCGCCGTGGCTCGGTGCAGCGGGCAGGTGCCCGTCATCACCGTGGCGACGGGACCGGTGGTCTCCGGGCCGGCGCTGCTCCTCGGCCTTTCGGACCTGGTCGTCATGAGCTCAGAGGCGGTGGCCTTCGTCTCGGGCCCGGAGATGGTGGCGGAGTTCACCGGTATAGAGGTGGGGATCAGCCAGCTGGGCGGCGCCGCCGTCCATGCCACCGCCAGTGGCCTGTGCGCCGTGCAATCCGACGACGTGGACGGAGCGGTGGCCGAGCTCCTCGAGTATCTGCCATCCAACACCGACGAGGTCCCCCCGCCGGCGCCCGTCAGCGATTCGGTGCTGCGCCCGACACCCGAGCTGCGCACCGTCATCCCCGACCGCAAGGCCGCCACCTACGACGCTCGGGACGTGCTGCGCTCGTTGTGCGACGACGGCGAGTTCCGCGAGCTGTGGCCGCGCTGGGCCGGCCAGCTGGTCACCGCGTTCGCCCGTCTGGGTGGGATGCCGGTCGGGTTCGTGGCCAACCAGCCCCGCATTCTGGCCGGGACCCTCGACATCGCCGCCTCCCAGAAGGGGGCCCGCTTCGTGCGGCTCTGCGATGCCTTCAACCTGCCCATCGTCAGCCTGGTCGACACGCCGGGGTTCCTGCCCGGGAAGGACCTCGAGTGGCGCGGCATGATCCGGCACGGCGCCGAGCTGGCCTTCGCCTATGCGGAGGCGACCGTGCCCCGGCTGTGCCTCATCTTGCGAAAGGCCTTTGGCGGCGCCTACATCGTCATGGACTCCCGAGGCATCGGCAACGACGTCTGCCTGGCCTGGCCGGGGGCCGAGGTGGCGGTCATGGGGGCGGCGGGCGCGGTCCAGATTCTGTACCGGGGCCTCGAGCTGGGGGAGCGGGCGGACCGGGAGCTGGCCTACGAGGGGGCCTACCTCAATCCCTGGCCGGCCTCGGAGCGGGGGCTGGTCGACCAGGTGGTGGACCCGGCGGAGAGCCGCATCGTGCTCTGCAGCATGCTGCGTCAGCTCTGTACGAAACGGGAGCTGATGGTGGGTCGGAAGCATGATGCCGGTCCTCAATAGGGGTTCACCAGGGGAAACGCGGATTGTCACCATTTCGTAACAAGGCTGAGGCGCATTCGACGCCGAACCCGGTAATGAATCGGGCATGATCAGCGATGTGGTCCCCCCCACAGACGACGCGTTGTTCGTCCTTGAGTCCTGCCACAGCACGTGGATCTTCGATACCGACAGAATGCGCTTCCGGCGCGTGCTGAAGGGCTTGGCCCTCGACGCGCACGCCGCCACGACGGCGTGGCGGGCCTACTACGGGCTCGAGATCGATCCCATCTCAGAGTCGTTCGTCGTGCTGTTGAACCCGGAGGGCACCCGCCTGCTCCGGTCTTGGCGCCACGTGGAGCACTGCCCGCAGTGCGGAGGGAACCAGACCGCCGAGCTCTCGCTCGACGAGCTGAGGAGCGCATCCCTGGCCTGAGGGCCGTCCCCGCGCCTGCAACCCGCCCCGCGCCTACAAGTGGATGACGTGCGCGGCCGACAGCAGCAGGACCGTCAAGGTTGCCAGCACGGCCACCACGATGGTCACGGTCAACAGGGGCGACGCCGCACGACGCGTCGATCTGGAGCGCAGCCCATGCGCGGCGGCACGATCACGCAACGCGGCCTCGGTGACAAGGGCGTCGTCGGTGGCCAGTACGAAGCGGTGACGCTGGCGTCCGTCGCGCTCCACGACGGCGATGACCACGCCGGCGCGGCCGTCGGGCAGCACGGAGCGCTCCACCGCAGAGAGCTCTGACAGCCCGGCCCAGTCACAGTCCCAGACGGCCTCGCCGTCGGCCTTGTTCAGCGCGAGGCCCGAGTCGAAGAAGGTCAGCGTGAGATGGGGGACGGCCACCTCGCCCTCCCGCCCCTGCGTCAGCAGGTAGACGTCGGGTACCGACCATGCCTCTTCCATACGAGCACGCGACGCTAGTGCCATTGCTGTCGGACGAACGTCGCATACGCGGCGGCCATGTGGTCGGGCAGGAGCGGCGGATCCCGACGCGCCACGGAGAGGACGGCGGCGTCGACGGAGGGCACCGGCCGGAACGAGTCGGCCGGGATGCGCCGCCCCAGGCCGAAGGACCACCAGGGAGCCCAGGTCGTCGAGAGCATGGTGGTCGGAGGTGTCGCGGCGCGTTTGCGCGCCACCTCCCATTGGACGATCAGGTCCGCACGGCGCAGACCGCTGTCGGGCTCGTCGAGCAGGTGACGCAGCAGCGCCGTGGTGGCACCGAAGGGGAGCGAGCCCATGACCCGGTAGGGACGGCGCGGCATTCGGTAGCGCAGCGCGTCGCAGCACACCACGCGCACCCCCGCCGTGCCTCGTCGTTGCACCTCGCGGCGCAGTTGTTCCGCCCAGTGCGGATCGCGTTCCAGCGCCACGACCTCAATGCCGCGCCGGGCGAGCGCGAACGTGCAGGCGCCGCGTCCCGCCCCGATCTCCACGACGAGATCACCGGCGTCGAAGGCCGCTTCGGCGACCAGCGTGTCGGCGAGGTCAGGCCGGAGGAAGTTCTGCCCGAGACGGCGTCGTCGCTCGTCCCGGGGCGTCCGCCTGTCCGCGGACACGGAAGAGACCCGTTGCACCCATCGCCGGACATTGTGCCCTCATGACGGCGCCCGCGCCAGCCTCAGAACGGCCCGGGTGGACGAGGTCCGGGCGAACCCTGCCGCCTGTCCCGGCGGTCGGCGCGCTCGATCTCGCGTTCGACGTCCGACCAGACCAGGGGATCGGTGTCCTGGCCGGCGGTCTCGGCCGCCTGGGCCCGCGTCATGATCACGAACGCCACGGTCCAGAGGACGGCGATGGTGCTCAGCTTGGCCAGGAATCCCGCCAGCTCCTGGTCGAGGAGTGGTGTCATGCCCAGGATCTTCCCCTGGTAGGTGAAGGTGGGGTAAAGGGCGTGCCGGGCGAAGATCCAGACGATCGAGAGGAAGCTCGGCACGATCGACTGCACGATGAGATAGCCCCCGCGACCAAGGGCCGAGAGGCGCACTGTTCCCGGAAGCTCCGTCAGGACCGGCGCCCACAGCACGAAGCCCGAGGCGAGCACCAGCAGTTGGATGGCGGTGCGGGCGGTCACCGACTGTGCGGCGAGGTTGACCGCGCCGACGGTGAGCGTCGCGACGGCCACCACGGTGACGATGCCCACGGCGGGCAGCGGCCGGACCGCCACCCGCAGGACGGCATCGACCGCGGCCGGCCGGGTGAGGCGGGCGATGACCGGACGGGGCGTCCCGAGCACCAGCAGCGGTGGCACGGCCAGGGTCAGCAACAACCGCTGGAGCACCAGCGCAAACAGCAGCCAGTGGCTGGCCAGGTCGCCCAGCGGCCACGTGACGGCGCCGGCCAGGAGCAGGACACCACAGAGAAAGAGGAGTGTCTGGCGGGTCGTTGCGGCGGAGCCCGCCTGCCGGGTCGCCCACAGGTAGCCGGCCACGAGTCCCAACAGGGCCAGCAGCCACACGAGGTGGAGATGCCAGTCGAAGGGGTGGCCGGCGGCGATCATCGACCGGCGCTCGCCGTAGGCTCTGGGCGATGGAGGCCCCCGCGAAACTCGACCGGCTGGAGCGCGTCACCGACCTCGTGCTGGTGTTGCTCGACACGCGCCAGCCCCTGACGCTCGATGCCATCGCCCACCAGGTCCCCGGGTATCCCACCGAGCACTCCGCCCGGCGCCAGGCCTTCGAGCGGGACAAGAGGCTGTTGCGCGACGAGGGCATTCCGGTCCTCACGCAACGCTTGCCGGGCCACGAGCAGTACGGGTACCAGATCGACCGTGAGTCGTTCTACTTGCCCGACCTCGACCTCGAACCCGACGAGCAGGTCGCGCTCCACCTCGCCGTCGCCGGCGTCCACCTGGGCGATCCTAGTGGTCGTGATGCGCTGTTGAAGCTGGGGGCGGCCGGGCTGGGTGACGTGCGCCCCATTGCGTCCCTGGTGCCGCCCGCGGCGCTCATCGAGCTCTTCGAGGCCGTGCGCACCCATGCCACCGCCACCTTCTCCTACCGCGGCGAGGAGCGGCGCGTCGCACCCGTGGGCCTGTGGTTCCGCTTCGGCCACTGGTACCTCGTGGCCTGGGACCTCGAGCGGACGGCCGTGCGTACCTTCCGGGTGGACCGCATCGAAGGGGACGTCGTCCGTGGTGAGGCGGGCGATGCCGAGGTGCCGGACGACGTGACCGTGGACGTGAAGGCGGCGCTGCCCGAAGAGCCGTGGGAAGTGGACGACGAGAACCGGATCGACATGCGGGTGAGGGTCGACGCGCTCGAGGCGCGCCGGGTCATCGAGGAGGTGGGCGCCGACAAGGTCGTGGGCCGGCTCGGCGACGGGTCGGTCGACCTCGTCCTCGGCGTGTCGTCCTTCGCTTCCATCCGCTCCTGGGTGCTCGGACTGCTGGACCACGTCATCGTCACCGAGCCGGACGCCTTCCGCTCCGAGCTGCTCGCGTGGCTCGGCGCGGTGGTCGAACCGGCGTCGCCGTTCCCGGCCGAACCCCGCTACCCCGAGGCCGGGAGTGCCGCCGTCGAGGAGGAGCCGGCCACCGCACGCAGCGCGCCGGGGCGTGAGACGAGCCGGCGCCTGCGGCGCCTGTTGGCGTTGATCGGCTGGCTGGCGCAGGTGGGGGAGGCACCCATCGCCGACGCGGCGCAGCGGTTCGGCATGAGCGAGAACGAGCTGGTGGCCGAGTTGGAGCTGGCCGCCTGCTGCGGCATCCCCCCGTACACGCCGGACACACTGATGGAGATCGAGGTGTCCGAGCATTCCGTCCGGGCCTTCCTCCCGGCGGAGTACGCGCGGCCCCGCCGACTGACCCCGGCCGAAGGTTTCGCCGTGGCGGCGTCGGCCCGGCTGCTGCTCACGGTGCCGGGCTCGGAGAATGACGCCCTGCGCCGCGCGCTGGCCAAGCTCGATGCCGCGCTCGGGGTCCCGGGAGGCGGTCGGCCTCGATGTCGACGCGCCGGCCCACCTGGTCGCGGTGCGTGACGCGGCCGAAGCCCATCGGGCGGTCGAGATCGACTACCTCTCCGGTTCGCGCGACGAGCTCACCACCCGCACCGTGGAACCCGTGCAGGTGGCCACCATCGACGGGCACTGGTACCTCGACGCGTACTGCCATCGGGCCGGAGACATGCGGCGCTTCCGGGTAGACCGCATCGGCACCGTGCGCCCGCTGGAGCAGAGTCCCGGTCCGGCCGCGACGCGGGCGCGGCCCCTCGAGGAGATGTTCGTGCCGGGACCCGGCGCCGTCGAGGTCCACCTGCAGCTCGGCCCGGGGGCGCAGTGGGTGCCCGAGTCCGTGCCGGTGCGCGCCGTCCGGCGCGACGACGGCAGGGTGACCGACGTGGTGCTCGACGTCTCGGGCATGGCCTGGTTCGAACGGCTGCTCCTGCAGCTCGGCCCCGCCGTACGGGTCGTGAGCCCGCCCGAGCTGACCGGCCTGGCGGCGGCGGCCGCTCGCCGGGTGCTGGCGCAATACGGCGCCGGCGAGACGGATAACGTCGCCCCATGAGCGACATGAGCGATTTCAACCGTGCGGTGATCGAGGAGTTCAGGGCCAACCACGGCAAGGTCGGGGGCGGTTTCGCCGGCGCCCCCATGGTGCTGCTGACGACCACCGGTGCCAAGTCGGGACAGAAGCGCGTGAACCCGCTCGTGGCGCTGGTCGATGGCGACCGCATGTACGTGATCGCCTCCAAGGCGGGGGCGCCCACCAGCCCGGACTGGTACCACAACCTGCTGGCGCATCCTGAGGTGGAGGTCGAGTTCGGCGACGACCGCTTCGAGGCCACCGCCCTGCCGATCGTCTCGGGACCCGAGCGGGACCGCCTCTACGCCGCCCAGGTGGCGGTACAGCCCGGCTTCGCCGACTACGAGAAGGCGACGACCAGGGTGATCCCGGTGGTGGAGCTGCGTCGGGCCTGAGTCCCGGCCGACCGTTCATCCCCACCGGCGCGCCGGCGTGCCGGCGTGACGGGAGGCCACCATGCTCGGGATTCACGGGATCGGGCGGGATCGCGCCGGCTACTACCTGTCCGACCTCGCCCGTGAGTTGCCGGTGGCCGGCGGGGGCCGCTGGGCGGGGGGAGCCGCCGGTCGACTCGGGCTCGAGGGCCCGGTGCGGGCGGAGGAGTTCACGAACATGCTGGAGGGCCGCCAGCCGCGCACCGGCGCCGTGCTCGGGTCGGGGCGCGCCGCCGTGGCGGCGTTCGACCTCACGTTCAGCCCTCCGAAGTCGGTCAGTGTGCTGTTCGCCTTGGCCGCCGCCGATACGGCGCGCACGGTCGTGGCCGCACACGGTGAGGCTGTCGCCGGTGCACTCTCCTACCTCGAGCAGCACGGCATCACCGCCATCCGGCGATCGGGTCCTGACCGTGTGGTGTTGCCGACCAGCGGGGCCCTGGCGGCGGTGTTCACGCATGGAGTGAGCCGGAACGGCGACCCGCACCTCCACAGCCACGTCGCGCTGGTCAACCTCGTCCACGGCACTGACGGGCGCTGGGGTGCGTGCGACCGGCGCGGTATCGCCGCGCACCGCACCGCCGCTGCCGCGGTCTACGAGGCGCATCTCCGGGCCGGGCTGACGGGCGCGCTGGGCCTGCGCTTCGTCGGCGCCCCGGGGCGTTCGGCCGAGGTGGCCGGGGTCGGGACCGAGCTGCTGGCGGAATTCTCGAGTCGCGGCGCGGACATACGGCGCCACATGTACGAACACGGCGCGCGTTCTGGCCGCGGTGCCCGTGTCGCCTGGGCGGCGACCCGCCCGGACAAGGCGCCCGGCACGCAATTCGCCGAGCTGGCGGAGCACTGGCAGCAACGGGCCCGTGCCGTGGGTGGCCCCCCGCAGCCCGAGCGGGGCCGTTCCCGGAGGGGCCCGGCCGTGCTCGACGAGCACCGCTTCGCCGGGATCATCTCGCTCCCGGCGCACGGCGGCGCCCGCCGCCGCGATGTCGTGACGGCCTTCGCCACCGCGGCCGCAGAGGGCGCCACCGCCTCGACGCTCGAGTGCCTCGTCGACCAGTGGGTACGACCCGGACCCCCCGGCGTGGCGGAGCCGATTGCGCAACGCCGTGCGGTCGTCCCGGCCACCCATCATCTGCGCGCCCTGGGACCCCGGCCGGTCGACCCCGACGATCACGCGGTGTGGTTGGGCGCCGTCCGTGCCCTGGACGCGTACCGGGACCGCTGGGGCATCACCCAGTCGCCGGAACCGCTTGGTCTCACGAGCACTCCGCAGGGCCTGGCCGCCCTCCCGACGCATCGCCTCGCCGATCACGTCCGGACCGAGCACGTAGTGGCGGCGGCCCGTTCACGGCTCGGGTGGCGCGAGCCCATGAAGGTGGAGCTCGGGCTCGGGCGCTGAATCAGCGCCGGCGGTCGCCCAACGCCGGCGCACCGAGCTGGCGACCCGGCGGCAGGAGCTCGCGCCAAGGTGACGACGCGTGGGCGGGGGTGAGCGAGACCTCCCGGACCTCCTTGTCCGTCCCGAGGACCAGGGCGCGGCCGGGCGCGCCGTGCGCGATCGCATCCACCGGCAGGCGGTGCTGGCGCGTGCTGCTCACCGAGGTGGAGGGACGGATGCGACCCCAGCGGTCCACCGACCGGCTGATCGTCGTCGTGGCGACCTCCCGGTCGCCCGCCAGGGCACTGATGTCGCGGAGCGTGGAGGTGTCGGCGATGCCGCGCAGGACCACGGTGGTGCCGAAGAGCGAGAGGAACCCGTCGGCCGCTGCGCCCCATCGCACCCGGGCCTGGGAGAGATCCTGCAGGCAGGCCAGGACGAGGAGCCCCTGCCCGGCGCCCTCGCTCACCATGGCCGGGAGGTCGGGGACCGGCGCAATGTTGGCCACCTCGTCGAGAGCGAGGAGGGTGGGTGGGCCGGCTCGCCTGTCACGGGACCTGGCATACGCGGCGTCGCGCACGTCGCCGAGGACCGCCACCACGAGCGGCGCGAACTGGCGCTGGCGCCTACCTGCCGAGCAGATGTAGAGCGTGTGGGCTCCGCCGCAGAACGCCTCGAAGTCCAGAGGGGCGGCACGGGTGGACGCCAGTGCGCCCTCCGTGCGATACGCGGCCAGGACACCCGACGCGGTGGACCAGATACCTGACTGCTCACGGGAATCCGTCGCGACGATCCCCGTGAGCAGATCGGTGGACGGAGCATCGCCTCCGGCGTGCGAGGCGAGAATTTCGAGGGCGGGGGCTCCATTGTGGCGATCGATCCATTTCAGGACGTCTCGCATTGTGAGCTCCTCCCAGGCGGCCGCGTGGAGGAGCGTGGAGAGCAGCGCGCCGGCCCTTTCGGTCCAGTGGTGCTCACCACCGCGTTGTCCGCTCAACCGGCTGGCGCCGACCATGGCGTCGGCCGTGACCACCGCGGTATCCCAATCGGAGGCTGTCGTGAGGGGCGACCAACCGACGCGTTCAACACCCGGTGGGCACGGCACCTCGCCGCTCGGGTCGTAGAGAAACGACCATCCTTCGTCGCCGCGCGCCAGCGCGGTCGCCTGCATCACATCGGGCTTGGTCGACGTCGAGACGACTGGACCCTCGCTCAGCAAGATATTGGGTATGACCAGGGAAGATGTCTTCCCGGAGCGCGGCGGGCCGAGCACGAGCGTCGAACATTGCGCGCCCGCCCACACCCAGCCCTGCGTGCCGTTCCCAACATAGATGCCACGGCCAGACAAACGGTGGACCTTCTGCAGCGCGGCCGTCGAAATCAGGCACGAATCGTCGGTGTCGACATGTGTATGAGCGCCGCGTTCCACACACGCGATGTTTGCGTTGGGGAACAGGAAAATCCATAGGACATATGACGCAATGCGGCGACAACAGCACGGTGAGCGTCGTGCGCAGACGCTGGATGCAGATGAATTGCGCGGCGCAAAAGAGAGCGAAACGATGGTCGTCAACGCGAGCAAAATGACGCCGCGAAAAAAGAATGCTTGACCTGAGCATGCAGACAACAGAAGAATGGTGTCTACCCGACGTGTGAGGGAGGGTATGACATGTGCTGCGACACAACGAAGTGTGGCGCGCAAAACGGAATCTGTCGGCTTCGTTTTGGCGCGCTCGTTCCGTTGCGGCACGACGTCAACGTGACTTCGCAAGTCGGGGAAACAAGCCGGTTTGGCGTGATAAGTGGCGGCGTTCATGACGCTGGCGCAGAAACGACGGCCGGCGCAGTGCAAATGAAACCGGTGCGGCAGTGCGCACGGCGAGGGGC
This sequence comes from uncultured Acidimicrobiaceae bacterium, assembly GCA_963817735.1. Taxonomy (GTDB): domain Bacteria; phylum Actinomycetota; class Acidimicrobiia; order Acidimicrobiales; family RAAP-2; genus Bog-473. The sequence goes on from CAWFPP010000001.1 coordinate 120,157, forward strand.
AGTCGACCTCAATGTGGCGCAGGCTTCACCTCTATTCAGTGACCATGCTCCTAGGGAGGTGCACCTGTGGCAGTAGCCGCAAAAAGAAGGGCCCCGGCCAAAAAGGCCGCGAAAAAGCGGGCCCCCGCAAAGAAGGCAGCGAAGCGCGCCCCGGCCAAGAAGGCCGTGAAGCGGGCTCCGGCACGGAAGTCCGTGAAACGGGCTCCGGCACGGAAGGCTGCGAAGAAGCGGGCTCCTGCGAAGAAGGCGGCGAAGCGGGCTCCGGCACGCAAGGCCACCAAGAAGCGGGCTCCGGCGAAAAGGGCGGCCAAGCGGGCTCCGGCACGCAAGGCCACCAAGAAGCGGGCTCCGGCGAAAAGGGCGGCCAAGCGGGCTCCGGCACGCAAAGCCACCAAGAAGCGGGCTCCGGCGAAAAGGGCGGCCAAGCGGGCTCCGGCACGCAAGGCCACCAAGAAGCGGGCTCCGGCACGCAAGGCTGCGAAGAAGCGGGCTCCGGCACGCAAGGCGGCACGTCGGCGCTGAGCGCTTCGTTCCTTCGGGAACACGCGAGACCGGGGGCCTTCGGGCCCCCGGCTCCGCGTGCGGCCCCGATTACGAGGTCCGGTTGAGCTCGACCACGTCGGCGGGCCAGTCGACGTCGTAGGCCAGATCGGGCTGCCGCAGGACGCGCACCGGGAGGCCGAGGCGGGTCGCCTCCGCCCGGTGGGCGCGGAAGGAGCCCGGACCGTAGGCGAAGCAAAAGTCGGACCCGGCCGGGAGTCGCAGCACGTTGGTGCCGTCATCACGCCGGTCGGGAGCGAGGGTGACTCCGTCGAACGGTGCCAGCACGCCGAGCCCCTGCGCCCGGGGAAGGTCGCCGTGGGCGACGGTGACCCAGCGTGTGCCGGTCCGGGCCAGCCGGTCGACGCCGGCCCGCACCGCGCCGTTGAGACCCTGGCCGGGCTCCCACATCACGGTGGCACCCACCTCCGACGCCCACTGCGCCACGTCCGGGTCGTCGCAGACCACCGCGACCGGCAACGGGTCGCACGCCGCCACCACCTGCGCGGCCATGGCACGGACGAGCGCGATGCGATCGCCGTCGGACAGGGTCGAGCCGAGTCTCCGCTTGGCCTGGTCGAAGGCCTTGACCGGGATCAGGACGACCTCGTGCCCCAGCTCGACGTCGGCCTGTCGCCCGTCGTGCTGCGTTGCCGGCACGTTGGCCTTCGACACCGGGACAGTGTACGGGTCCACGCGGGGGCCGCTGCGGTGCCGCCGTAGGCTCTGGTGGCATGGACGACCGGGTGGCGGTGATCGGTGCGGGCTCCTGGGGCACCGCGGTCGGGAGCATCGTCGGTGCCACACGTCCGGCCTCTCTGTGGGCGCGCGCACCCGAGCTGGCGGCGTCCATGACCCGGACGCGCCAGAACGAGAGGTACCTGCCGGGCGTGCACCTTCCTGACGGCTTGGCCGTCACGTCGTCGCTGGCCGAGGCGCTCGACGGTGCCAGCATCGTGTTCATGGCCGTGCCGTCGCACGGATTCCGTGACGTCCTCACACGGATGCAGCCGCTGGCGGGCGGGATCGAGGCCGTCGTGAGCCTGGCCAAGGGAATCGAGATGGGAACCAACCTGCGCATGTCCCAGGTGGCCGGTGAGGTGTTGCCCGGGGTGCCCGCGGGAGTCCTCACCGGGCCGAACCTGGCGCGCGAGGTCGCGCAGGGCCATCCGGCCGCCTGCGTGGTGGCCCTGCCGGACGAGGCTCTGGCGCGCCGCGTGCAGGCACTGGTGCACACGCGCACGTTCCGCACCTATATGGGGACCGATGTCGTCGGGTGCGAGATCGCCGGTGCCGCGAAGAACGTGATGGCGATCGCCGCCGGCATCGGCGACGGGTTGGGTCTCGGGGACAACACCCGGGCCGTCCTCATCACGCGCGGGCTCGCCGAACTGGGGCGGCTCGGCGTGGCCCTGGGCGGGAAGGTACTGACCTTCGGCGGCCTCGCCGGGGTCGGTGACCTGGTGGCGACCTGTGCCAGCCCGCAGAGCCGGAACCGGACGGTCGGGTTCGCCCTGGGGGAGGGACGATCGCTCGACGACATCGTGGGAGGCATGCACATGGTGGCCGAGGGCATCAAGAGCGCGGGGCCCTTGGTCGGCCTGGCGCAGTCGCACGGCGTCGAGATGCCGATCGCGGAACAGGTGCAGGCGATCGTGGAAGGGCGCTGTTCCCCGGCGCAGGCACTCCTGAACCTGATGCAGCGACCGTCGCGTCCCGAATGGGACGAGTCGCTCCTGCGGGGGCTCCCGACATGAGCGGGCTCTTCCCCGGCGACGACCTGGCGTCCGAGGCCGACGGTGATCCGCGCCGGGAGGCTGCGCTGGACCACGTCACCGAGACCCTCCTGATGCACGGCGCCACCGCGGAGGAGATCGACCGGGCCGTGGCCGACGGTGTGATCGACCTCTTCGCGGCCGATCGCCTGCTCGTCCCGTCGCGTCGGCGCTATACGAGGGCCGAGGTGGCCGAGCTGACCGGTGTCGATATCGGCATGCTGGAGCGGTTCTGGCGCGCCCTTGGCTTCCCCGGTGTCGACGACGACGACCGGGCCTTCACCGACCTCGATCTCGAAGCGGTCCGCCTCTTCCAGGGCCTGCAGGCACTCGGGGCAGCCGACGCCGAGACGGCCGTGCAGAGGGCCCGGGTGATCGGTTCGTCCATGGCCCGTATCGCGGAGTCGGAGCTCGTGCCGGGGGACATGGAGAGCGCAGAGGTCGACCCGGTTCTCTCCGCCGAAGCCTTCGCCGGCGTGGCCGACGTGACGATCCCCGCCATGGCGAAGCTGCTGGAGTTCGTGTGGCGGCGCCAGATGGCGGCGGGCATCCAGCGCAGCATGATGTTGCGCAGTCACGGGCTGGCACCGGGGCAGAGCCCGGCCATCGCGGTCGGCTTCGCCGACATGGTCGGCTTCACGCTCCTGAGCCAGCACCTGAGCGACGAGGAGCTCGCTGCCGTGGTGCGGCGCTTCGAAGAGATCTCCCACGACATCGTGACGAGCGCCCGGGGTCGGGTGGTCAAGATGATCGGCGACGAGGTCATGTTCGTGGTGGACAGCGCGGCCGACGCGGCGCGGATCGGGCTCGGCCTCGCCGAGGCCTACGCCGACGACGACCTGCTCTCGGACGTGCGGGTCGGCCTGGCCCTGGGGCCGGTCCTGCTGCGCGACGGCGATTACTTCGGGCCGACGGTCAACCTGGCCCACCGCATCGTGAACATCGGCAACCCCGGGACCGTCCTGATGTCGGACGATTTCCATGCCGCCCTGCTGCAGGAGGCCCCCGGCGAATTCACCGCGCAGGCGCTCCGGCCCCGGCTGCTGAAGGACCTGGGCCGCGTGCAGTTGTGGTGGTGCGGGCGGGCGGGGCAGGAAGCCGACGGCACCAGCGCCGCCGCCGACCGCCGGCGCAACCTGCGCTGGGAGCGGATCTCGGAGGTCCTGCGTGACCTCGAGGAGCTGCGAGGCGTGGGTGAGCGGCTGCTCAGCGCCAACCGGGCTCCCGGCTCAGGCGTGGCGCAGCCGGGCCGTGGCGATGCCGAAGGGACGTAGCTCGAACGACCCCTCGAACGGCTCCTCGGGGTAGCCCCGCAGATTGACGAGCCAGCCAGAGCGACCGGGAAACGACACCACAGCGGGGCGCGCGGTCGGGTTGAAGACGCGGACCTCGAGGACACCGGCGACGCGGTGGAGCGCGCTGACCTCGGCCCCGTGCACGGTCAGCTCGCTACCCGCGGCCGGGCGCGGGCCACCGCCCAGGCTGAGGACGGGCTCCAGCGGGAGCAGCACGTCGTCGGCCAGCCGGTAGGGGTCGTCGCAGTCGAGCGCCAGCGCGTAGCGCAGCTCCACCCGCTTGCCGCGCATCTGCAGACCCTCCACTGGTGTGATCGGACCGGCGGGGAAGGGGCGGTAGGCCATGCCGAGTCGGGACAGCATGCCGGTGGAGCGCAGGACGGTCAGCGCCATGGTGTGTGCGGCGTCGCCCTCGATGTCGATCAGCTCGTACTCGCACACGCCCTCGTGGACCACCGTCAGCCCCCCGGCGCTGACGAAGCGGTTGGCGGGCGCAGTGGGCAGCCCGAACTCGTCGGGCCGGCCTTCGGCCGTCAACCCCCGCGTCACGACGGTGAAGGCGCTCTCGGCGTGCGAGTGCCGGGCGGGCTCGGGGAGTGGCAGGTGGGCCCGGAGGCGGTGGTCGCCGCTCGGGTTGACGAACGAGGTCACCACGCGCACGGTGGCGTCGTCGGCCCGTACCTCCACATCGGTGTCCACGTCGACCTGGTGCCCGCCGACGCGCGTCTGGGAGGAGCCGTCCACGTGATCGGGCCAGTCGTAGGTGCCCGTGATGCGCACACGCGCCCGGACCGGGCCGCGCTCGTCGACCCGGACGGTCACCGCCAGGGGCGCGTCCACGAAGGAGTCCTGCCGCGGCGGGGAGTAGTTGTACGAGTCGCCGAGGTCGCCGCCGTCCACCAACCGCCCGTAGCCCGCCCTGCCGTTCAGCGCGAAGGTGCCGGTCGCCGCGTCGACGTCGATGCGCACGAGTCCGTTGGTGAGCGCGACCGCACCGTCGGTCTCGCTCACCTCCACGGGGTGGGCCAGCGGGACTGCCTCGAAGGCGCTCCAGCCATACGCCGGCACCTCGCCGGTGCGGGCCAGGATCTTCCGCGTCGCCGGCTGCTCCATGCCCACCCGGACCACGGCGTCCGGCCTGGCCCCGAGCCTCGTGTAGACGTCCTGTTTGGCCTCCGCGATAGGGACGCCGGGCTTCTCCTCGGTACCGACGGCGATGGTGATGTCGAAGCCCTCCTCGGTGTCTTCGATCAGCACGTCGTGAATCCATGCCTCGTCGTCGATCCTCGGTCCCTGCATCATCCCGAGCACGGTGCGGACGGTATCGGCGTCGAGCACCATCGATCCGGGGAGCCCGGACCGCTCGGAAACAACCTGCACGTCGGCGGGGGCCGGGCCGTCGGCGGGGACGATGAGCTCGACGACACCGGACCGGGCCCGCTGCGACGGGTTGAGCACCGTGGGGCCGACGTGGGACAGCGAACGGGCGAAGGTCTTCACGGCACGCTCGGCCAGGCCGGCGGCGATCGCGCGCGCCTCGGCGTAGCGGTGCAGGACGGCGTCGACGACGTCGTCGACGGAGCAGGCGCAGATGGAGTCGTGAGCGGAGTTGCGCACCATCTCGAGCCAGGCCAGTTCCAGCAGGCGGTCCGGGTAGTCCCCGGGCTCCTGGAACAACGCCGCCAGCGGCTCGGCGCGGCGCTCGAGCTCCCGCTCGGCCAGCGCGCCCCGGCGCTTCACGTCGACACGGTTCGAGGTGACGCCCATGAGCATGTTCGACCGGGCCCCCGAGCGCAGCTCACCGGCCACCGTCGTCAGACCTTCGGTGGGAGCGTTCGCCAGGTAGCGGGGGAGCGAGGTCACCTCGAAGTCGAAGTCGTCCTGCAGGTCGTTGGCCTCGGCGACGACCCGCCCCAGCCAGGGTTGGGGCATGAGGTGGTCGGACCCGTTCATGCACAGCAGGTCACCCATGAGGAAATCGGCCACTTCGGCCACGTTGTCGGCCGTCCGGCGGATCAATGCCTTGGCGTCGTCGGGGAGCGCCGCGGCGTTGCCGTAGCCGACAGGGAGGTACTCGGCCCGGACCGAGGAGCCGTCGGGGGCCTCCCAGACGAAGGCGTTCTTGGTCACCTGCGAGGGGACGCCCCGCCAGACCACGGCGTCGTGGAAGCCGGCCAGCCGGAGGATCTGGGGCATCTGCGCGATGTGGCCGAACATGTCGGGCAGGTAGCCCAGCTCCATGACGCCCCCGAACGCGGCGCCGCGACCGAGTCCCATCTGCAGGTTGCGGATGATCGTCTCACCGGAGGCGAGGAACTCGTCCATCAGGATGTACCAGGGCCCCATGCTGACCCGGCCCGCCGCCGCCAGCGCCCGCAGCCGGCCCTCGGCCTCGGGACGAACCTCGAGGTAGTCGTCCACCACGGCCATCTGCCCGTCCAGCATGAAGTAGGGATAGCTCGCATCGCGCTCGAGCAGCGGGAGCAGCGTGTCGATCAGGTCCACCAGGGCGAGGCGGAAGTCCTGGTAGGACTTGTACCATTCGCGGTCCCAGTGCGTGTGCGGAACGATGGCAATCCGGCGGGCGGTCATGACCGTCAGACTATGACCTGCGCTCGCCGGTGGTGAGAGCGCTCGTCCCCGCCGGACAGTGGCCGGACGGCCGCCAGTCCGTGTCCGGCCGGACGCTCCCGGAGGTCTGGGCCCGGCAGTGGGCGGCGAGACCGGACGCACCGGCCTTGCTCGACGGCTGGGGCGGCGCGCCGGCACTGGACGCCGGAACGCTCGACGGCCGGACGGCCTCCTTGGCCGCCGCCTTGGCCGAGCGGGGAGTCGCGGCGGGTGACCGCGTGCTGTGGTGTGCCCGGGCCACCCTTCCCTCCATCGCGGCCCTCCTGGCCGTGCTGCGGCGTGGCGCCGTCCTGGTGCCCCTCAGCCCGTCGGCGACCACGTCCGAGATCGACCACGTGGTCGGTGACGCCCGTCCGGTCCTGGCCCTGTGCGACCGGGAGCGGTCGGACGCGTTCACGGCGGGCCCGCCGTTGCTGCGTGTCGACGAGCTGACCGCGGCCCCGGTGGGCGCAGCGCCCGTCGCCACGCCCATCGGCCGCGACGACGATGCGCTGATCGTCTACACCTCGGGGACCACGGGCAGACCAAAAGGGGCGGTGCACACGCACGGCTCCCTGCTGGCCGGCGTCTCGGCGCTGCTGACCGCCTGGGAGTGGACCGCCGAGGACCGCCTCGTGCTCAGCCTCCCCCTCTTCCACGTGCACGGCTTGTGCGCCGGGCTGTTCGGCACCCTCACCGCCGGTGGCTCCGCCGTCGTGTTCGACCGCTTCGACGAGACGGCGGTCTTGCGGGCGGCGCCCGCCGCCACCATGTTCTTCGGCGTCCCGACGATGTACCACCGCCTGGCTGCGGCGGGGGAGGCGTCCGCGCTGGGTGCGCTGCGCCTGTGCGTCTCGGGCTCGGCGCCCTTGGCCCCCGACCTGTGGCACCAGCTGGCCCGCCGGGGCGTGGCCGTGCTGGAGCGCTACGGCATGACCGAGACCCTCCTGACGCTGTCCAACCCGCTGGTGGGCGAGCGTCGCCCCGGCTCGGTGGGGCGACCGCTCCCCGGGGTGGAGGCCGCCCTCGACGGGATCGACGACAACGGCATCGGGGAGCTGCACGTGCGCGGTCCGTCGTTGTGCCGGGGCTACTGGGGTCGGGACGACTTCGCCGCCGACGGCTGGTTCGCCACGGGGGATCTGGTGTCGGTCGCCGATGACGGCTACGTCACCGTCCGCGGGCGCCGCACCGAGCTGATCATCACCGGCGGCCACAACGTCTACCCGGCCGAGGTCGAGGCTGTCTTGGCCCGTCACCCCGGCGTGGTCGAGGTGGCCGTGGTGGGCCTGCCGTCGGCCGAATGGGGTGAGACCGTGGTGGCGTACGTGGTGGGGGATGCCGACCTGGACTCGCTCCGGGCGCTGGCGGGGGCCGAGCTGGCGCCGTTCAAGTGCCCACGCGAGGTGCGGCGGGTCGACGCGCTGCCGCGTAACGCGCTGGGCAAGGTGCTCAGGGGCGAGCTCGGCTGACCCGGCCGGGCCGGGGAGCGACCCGGCGGCTGCGGTAGCGTGCACCCATGGCAACCTTCCTCATGCTCTCCACGGTGGGGCCGGACGGGGCGGCGACGCTCACCGAGAACCCCGATCGGCTGAAGGCCGTGAATGCCGAGGTGGAGGCCATGGGCGTGCGGGTGGTGGCACAGTGGGCGCTGCTCGGGCAGTACGACTTCTGTACCGTGCTCGACGCACCGGACGAGACCACCATGGCCCGGGTGTCGCTGGTCCTGGGCTCGCGGGGCACCCTCAAGACGCTCACGCTCTCGGCCATCCCGATCGACGACTACATCGAGGGTGTGCTCAAGGCGCAGCAGGGCTGAGGCCTCAGTGCCACCAGAAGCCCTGACGGGACCGCTCCCGGCGCACGTCGTCCCGTGAGAAGAGCTCGCCCAGGACACTCCCGTCCGACATGCGGCGGAGGCGGTACCCCTCCTCGGTGACTTCGGCGATCTCGAACCCGCGCACCCACGTGCCCTGGAAGCGGTTGCGCACGTCCACCTTCGTCCCCGGCGCCAACGGGGTACGCGCCTGCGCGTTGGCTGACTCCCCCCGGTCGGTGCTCACACCCCCATCGTACGAGCCGCGCGCGCGTGTGGGCCGATGACGGTCTGCTCGCCCGATCTCAAGGAGGAGCGCCGGCTGCGCTCGCAGGGCTACGAGTCGGTGGCCGGGCTGGACGAGGTTGGTCGCGGCGCCTGGGCCGGCCCGTTGACGGTCGGCGTCGCCGTCGTGCGTCCCCGCGTGCAGCACCGGTCCATGCCGGTGTGGCTGCGGGACTCCAAGATGCTGAGCGAGGCGCGCCGCGAAGAGATCTTCGCCGCGGTCGGTGCGTGGTGCCAGGACTGGTCCGTGGGTCACGCCTCGCCGGCCGAGTGCGACGAGTGGGGGATGACCGAGGCCCTCCGGGTGGCGGCGCGGCGCGCCCTGGCCGGGCTCGGCGAGCCTCCGGCCGCCCTTCTGGTCGACGGGCCGGTCGACCTGTTGCGCCACCCCGAGGATCCCTTCGCCGGCGCGGTCCGGCCCATCGTCGACGGGGACGCCAAGTGCGCGTCGGTGGCGGCGGCGTCGGTCCTGGCCAAGGTCGTGCGGGACCGGCTCATGCGCCAGGAGGCGGACCACTTCCCGGCCTACGACTTCGAGCGGAACAAGGGCTACCCCTCGCCCGTCCACCAGGCGGCGCTGCGGGGGTACGGGCCAACGGCGATCCACCGCCGCAGCTGGGCCTTCGTGCGCGACCTCCCCTGGTGCGGGCAGGGCTGGCGTGGGCCGCTCAGACGACTGCGGAGACCTCGGCGAAGTGGCAGGCGACCGGGTGGCCCTGTCCCCGGTCCACCAGGGCGGGCTCTTCGGTGGCGCAGATCTCCTGGGCCTTCCAGCACCGGGTGCGGAAGCGGCAGCCCGAGGGCGGTGACTGCGGGCTCGGCACGTCACCCTCGAGCACGATGTGCCTGCGGGCCCGCTCGGCCCTGGGGTCGGGGATAGGCACGGCCGAGAGGAGTGCCTGGGTGTAGGGGTGGGCCGGTCGCTCGTAGACGTTCTGGCGGTCACCGATCTCGACGATCTTGCCCAGGTACATGACGGCCACCCGGTCGGAGATGTGCCGCACCACCGACAGGTCGTGCGCAATGAAGAGGAAGGCGACCCCAAGCTCCTTCTGGAGATCGTCGAGCAGGTTGACGACACCCGCCTGAATCGACACGTCGAGAGCGGAGACCGGTTCGTCGAGGACCAGCAGCTTGGGCTGGAGCACCAGGGCCCGGGCGATGCCGACCCGCTGGCGCTGACCGCCGGAGAACTCGTTCGGGTAGCGGTTGGCGTGGTAGGGCTCGAGGCCCACCAGCCGCAGCATCTCGGCCACCCGGCGCTGGACGGCGGGCCGGTCGCGGATCCCGTGGATGTGCAGCGGCTCGGCGATGGCCTCCCCGATCGGCCAGCCGCGGGTCGAGCGAGGCGAACGGGTCCTGGAAGACCACCTGGATGTCCCGGCGCACCTTCCGCATCTCCGACGTGCCCAGCCCGGTCAGCTCGGTCCCGTCGAACTTGACCGAGCCCGACGTCGGTTTGATCAGCTGGAGGATCGCTCGCCCGGTGGTCGACTTCCCGCATCCCGACTCGCCGACGAGGCCCAGGGTCTCGCCCGGGGCGATGCTGAAGGAGACCCCGGACACGGCATGGACGACGCCGACCCGGTGCCGCACGAAGGACCCGCCCCGCAGCGGGAACTCCTTCACCAGGTCCGTGACCTCCAGGAGCGCCGGGGCGGCGCCCGTTGACGATCCTTCGGTCCCGAGTTCGGAGACGGTCACGGGATCACGTTGTCCACGACGCCGTCGGAGAACACCCGACCGTGGTCGCCCCGGCCCACGGCTTCGGCGTAGTGGCAGGCGGCCCGGTGGTTGCCGACTTCGGAGGTGACCGACGGCACCACGACGAGCTCCGGCTCGGTCTCGAGGCAGAGGTCGGTGGCCAGGGGGCAGCGGGGCGCGAACGGGCAGCCGGTGCGGTCACCCAGCATGGAGGGCGGGGCGCCGGGGATCTGCCGCAGCCTCTCGGTGCCGTCGCCGTCGAGGCGCGGCAGCGAGCCGAGCAGGCCGAGCGTGTAGGGCATGGAGGGCCGGTAGAAGACGTCCTCGGCCGTCCCGATCTCCACCGGGCGCCCCGCGTACATCACCAGCACGCGGTCGGCCAGGCCCGCGATCACGCCGAGGTCGTGGGTGATGAGCAGCAGCGCGGCTCCCGGTCTCGGTGAGTGCCGTCCTGAGCGATTCGAGCACCTGTGCCTGCACCGTCACGTCGAGCGCCGTGGTGGGCTCGTCGGCGAGGATCACCTCGGGGTCGTTGGCCATGCCGATGGCGATGACGGCGCGCTGGCGCATGCCGCCGGAGAACTCGTGCGGGTAGTTGTCGATCCGCTCCGCCGGGTTGGGGATGCCGACCTTGGCGAGGAGCTCGACCGCGCGGGCCTGCGCTGCGTCCTTGGAGAGGTCCTGGTGGGCCAGGATCGCCTCGGAGATCTGCCATCCGATGGAGTAGACGGGGTTCAGCGACGTCATCGGGTCCTGGAAGATCATGGCGATCCCCGTGCCCCGGACCTCGTTCAGCTGCTTCTCCTTCAGGCCGAGGAGCTCGCGCCCCTGGAAGCGGATGGACCCCCGCACGGCGGCGCCCTTGGGCAGCAGGCCCATGGTCGCCAGTGCCGTCACCGACTTGCCCGAGCCCGATTCCCCGACGATGCCCAGCACCTCACCGGGCGCCAGGGACAGGTCGACGCCCCGCACGGCGTGGACGACGCCGTCCTTGGTCGGGAAGTCGACCTCCAGATGCTCGATCTGCAGCGCCGGCTCAGCCACTCAGGCCCTGACCCGGCTCTTCTTGGGGTCGAACGCCTCGCGCAGGCCGTCGCCGATGAGGAAGATCGAGAGGATGAGGATGATCAGGAAGGCCACCGGGAAGACGAAGAGCCACCACTCGGTCGTGGCGGAGTCCTGGCCCTGGTCCACCAGCAGCCCCAACGACACGTTCGGCGGCTGCACCCCGAGCCCGAGGAACGACAGGGTGGACTCGAAGATGATGCTCAGCGCGACCGTCAGCGTGGCGTTGACGATGATGGGCCCGACGGCGTTGGGCAGCATGTGCTTGACGATGATGCGCTTGTTGGTGGCGCCGAGCGCCCGCGAGGCCTCCACGAAGTCACGCTCGCGCAGCGAAAGGAAGTCGGCCCGCACGAGGCGGGCCACGTAGGTCCACGAGAGCAGGCCGATGATGATGGCCAGGCCGAGCCAGTTGTCGGACTCCTTGGAGAGCTTGTTGGCCAGCACGATCAGCACGGCCAGCACCGGCAGCACGAGGACCAGGTCGACGAAGCGCATCAGCAGCGAGTCGACCCAGCCGCGGTAGAAGCCGGCGATGGCGCCGACGGTGACGCCGATGAGCGTGGCCATGGCGGCCACCGTCAGCGCGATCTCGATGTCCTTCTCGACCCCGGCCATGACCTGGGCGAACATGTCGTTCCCGATGGAGTTGGTGCCGAAGGGGTTCGTCCACGAGGGCGGGTCGTTGAGGTTGTTGGTGATCGTGGTGTAGCTGAACTGCCAGAAGTGCCCGACCAGCACGGACGACAGACCGAGGAGGGCGAACACGCAAAGCCCGATCATGCCCATCCGCTGGTGGAAGAAGCGGCCGAAGACGATGCGCCACTGGCTCTTGGCCTCCCCCGACAGCCCGTAGGCGTCGGCCCCACCCAGCTCCACGCCGGCGCCGACGCCGGCGAGGGTGTGCGCACCGGCCTCGACCGTCGCCACCCGCTCGGGCGTCTGGATCACGAAGTCCTCGTTCGACGTCGGATCAGCCATAGCGGATCCTCGGATCGAGCACGCCGTAGAGGATGTCGGCCAACAGGTTGAAGAGGATGACGAAGGTGGCGGTGATCAAGCAGGTAGGCCAGCATCACGTTGACGTCGAGGTTGGTCACCCCGGTGAGGTACCACTGCCCGAGGCCCTGCCACCCGAAGACGATCTCGGTGATGATGGCGCCGCCGAGGACGGCGGCGAAGTCCAGCGCGACGACGGTGGTGACGGGGATGAGCGCGTTGCGCAGGACGTGGCGGATGAGGACGCGGCGCCGGCTGAGGCCCTTGGCCCGGGCCAGGCGGACATGGTCGGCGTCGAGCGTCTCGATCATGGACGAGCGCTGGTAGATCGCCCATGAGGCATAGGAGATGAGGACGAGCGTGATCACCGGCAACGCGGTGTGCTCGGCGTAGTCGGGGAGCCGGCTGAGGAACGAACCGCTCAGCGTGGGGCTCTGCTCGCCGTCGGTGTAGAAGATGGTCGTCCCGAGGTGCTGGTTGATCGGGATGGCGACGAACTCCTTGAGGGCGAGGCCCAGGACGAAGATCGGAGTCGCCAGCAGCACGAAGTTGGTGACGGTGATGGCGTGGTCGGTGACCTTGCCCTGGCGCACGGCCGCCATGACGCCCATGAAGATGGCGACGAAGATGGCGATGATCGTGGCGACGACCACCATGCGCAGGGTGACGAAGAGGTGCGATGTCAGCTGGGACGCCACGTCCTGACCGTTGATGGTCGTGCCGAGGTTGCCGTGGATGGCGCCGGTGAACCAGATCCAGTAGCGCTGCCACAGCGGGTCGTTGAGGTGAAGCAGGTTCTCCCGGGCCACGATGGTGGAGTGGGGGATGTGGGGGTTGGCGTTGAGGAGCGCCAGGGGGTTGCCCGAGCTGGCAACGAGGAGGAAGACGAAGATCGTCGCGAAGAAGAGGACGACGATGCTGATCAGCAGGCGCCTCATGATGTAGGCGAACATGAGCGGAGTCTAGGTGTCGGGCCGGAAACGTCGAGGGAGGGGCCGACCGGGTTGCGGCGGACCCCTCCCTCGCGTTCAGTGGCTCGCTACGAGCTCATCGTCCAGTCGTTGGCGTTCCAGGTGACGCCCACACTCGACGTGTTGGGCAGGACACCCTTCAGGTTGTTGGACCAGGCCCAGAACTGGGGCTTCTGGTACAGCGGCAGGGTCACCATGTTCTGCCAGAGGACGGCGTCGGCCTCGTTGTAGTCCGAGATCTCCTTGGACAGGCTGGGGGCCGCCGATCCCTCGGCCATCAGCTTGTCCGAGTCGGCGTTGGCGTAGTGGTTCCAGTTCTCGTCGCACATGCTGCCGTTCGTGTAGGAGCAGTAGAGGGGCTGGTTCCCGGAGACGAATGGCGTCGTGACCCAGGCGAACTCGGCGATCTGGAACGTGCCGTTGGGGAGGTTGGTCCCGAAGAAGGTGTTGGCGTCGTAGTTCTGGATGTTGATCTTGATCCCGATCGCCTTCATCTGGGCCTGGAACAGCTCCTCCGTCTGGGCGCGGATGCTGTTGCCCGACGTCGATTGGATCGTGAACGTCAGGTCCTTGCCCTTCTGCGGGCCGTAGTTGGGCTGGAAGTACCCGTCCGAGGCCTTCTTGAAGCCTGCTTCCTTCATGAGGTTGATCGACTGCGACGTGCTGAAGGCGTAGCTCGTGCCCTTGTAGCCCTTCTGCGTCGACACCAGCATGCGGCTGCCCAGCGGCGTGATGCCCTTCTCGATCTCACCCACGGTGCGGGTGATGATGGACTGGCGGTCTACGCCGTGCGCGATGGCCTCACGGACCTGGAGCTTGGCCAGGTACGGGTCGGCTTGGTTGAAGTCGAAGTGCTCGAACTCCAGGCCCGGGAGCGTCACCTTCGTCGTGTTCGGCACCTGGTTGGCCGTCTGCACGATCGAGAGGTTCACGGTCGAGGGGTTGAAGATGTTGATCTCCTTGTTCTGGAGCGCCGGCACCAGCTGGCTGTCGTCCGAGAAGAACTGGAAGACGATTTTGTTCAGCTTCCCGGGCGTACCCCAGTAGGACGGGTTCCGGACGAGGACCAGCGACTGGTTCGCGTTGTAGCTCTGGATCTTGTACCAGCTACCGGATATCACCTGGGCCGGACCCGCGAAGCCGGTGTTCCAGCCGACCGTCCGCGCGATGTGGGCCGGGACGACGCCGGCGCCACTGAACAGGCTGCGCCAGTCGGCGAACGACGGCTTGAAGGTCACCGTGAAGGTGCGGCCGTTGGGGCAGAGGCCGACGTTGCGGTCGGCCGTGGAGCCCGGGTCGCAGGCGGCGCCACCGGAGGGATCGGAGCCGACCACCGATTGGACCTGGTTGTACCCGGAGGTGGAGGCGTCGTCGTACGGCTGGCCGCCGACGTCGGTGTAGGCCGGGTTCCCGCTCTGCGCCTGCCAGTTGTAGATGAAGTCGTCCGCCGTGATCGGCACCCCGTCGGACCACACCGCCTTCGGGTTGATCTTGTAGACCACGGTCTGGGGGTTGGTGCTCGTGACCTCGGCGCTCTCCATGAGCTGGGTGTTGAGGACCGGCTGCAGCTTGTTGGTGATGATGAAGACCTGCGGCCACACCATGTTGAGGATCTCCTGCAGGACGAACTCCGAAGCGGCCGAGGTGTTGATGTTGAACCCGGCCAGGTTCTCGTCGAGCGCCATGGTGGCCGTGCCACCCGACGACGACGACGCCTTGGTTGCCGCACCACTCGTTGCCGGTGCCACGGCGACGATCGACACCGACAGCGCTGCGGCTGCCATGGCGGCGAAGGCCGACCGCTTCACGTACCCCTTGAGTCCCATTGTGCCCCTTTGCTCCTCGGCCGCCCCGGTGACGACCGATTACCGCGCCCTCCAGCACTGACAGTTTCCGTAATGTTCACTGTCAAATTCGGAAGATGATCGTAAATGTAACGCAATTGCCACATTATTTTGGGTCATCGTCCCAAGGATTTCTGCGGAAAGGTGCCACGCGCGTTCTCGATCCGCTGTTCAATCGCCGTTGACACACGATTCCTGCGCGCGCGGGCCTTGGGCCGCGGGAGCCAGAACCTGAGTGTCAGCTGAGAGTCTCCTGCGTGATCGTGACAACAGACCGCTAAATTCGACGCGAGGCGATGGTCTACGTCCTTGCGGTCCTAGCGGCACTCTCCAACGCGCTGACCAGCGTGTTCCAGCGCATGGGCGTTGAAGACGCCCCTGAGGAGTCCACCATGCGCCTCAGCCTGATGGCGCACGCCATCCGACGCGGCGTCTGGCTGTTGGGTTTCGGATTCATGATCTGCGCCTTCCTGTTGCAGGCCTTCGCCCTGCACATCGGGACGCTCTCCGTCGTGCAGCCGATCCTCACCATGGAGCTGCTGTTCCTCGTGTTCATCCTCGGGACGTACTTCCGCTTCTCCATCTCCATCCGCGAATGGGTCGGTGCCGGCGCCATCGCGTTCGGGCTCTCGGGCTTCCTGTTCTTCGCCGCGCCGGGGGGAGGCGAGCAGACTCCCACCAACCTCGGCTGGATCGTGGTCGGTGGGAGTGCGGTCGCCCTCATCGTCGTCACCGTGGTGGCCACCCGCTGGGGCCCGCGCTGGTGGAAGGCCGCCATGTTCGGCAGCGCCGCCGCTATTTCGTACGCGTTCACGGCTGCGCTCATCAAAGTGGTGAGCGACTACGCGGCGACCAACTGGGTGACCCTGTTCGTGCACTGGCAGACTTACGGCGTCATCGCCTTCGGCCTCCTCGGTCTCTTCCTGACGCAGAACGCCTTCCACGCCGGGCCGCTCGCCGCCTCGCAGTCGACGCTGGTGCTGGTCGACCCTCTCGTCAGCATCTGCATGGGCATCGCCCTCTTCGGGGATTCCCTGCGCACCTCGGGCCCCTACGGGCCGCTCGAGGCTCTGTCGCTCCTCGTCATGTTCATGGGCGCGGTGTTCCTGTCCAACTCGCCGTTGATCACGGGCATGAAGAGCGAGGGCAAGGGCGTCGAGTACGACGAGATGCTGTCGCGGCGCCTCAAGCACCCGCACCACGCCGCCGCCCAGGAGGCTGTGAGCGACGGCGGCCTGCCACCGTTCTCGTCCGCCTGATCGGGGAGCAGCGTCCCTCAGGAGTCAGGACCTCCGGCCCGCTCCAGCACGAGCCGCGTCATCGTGGCGAAGTGATCCGGGTGCGACAGGTGGGCGCCGTGCTGCGCGTTGGGGATCTCGTAGATGACGGCGCCCGGCACGTTCGCTCCGAGCCACTCGACCGTGCGCCGGTGGTGGGGTGCCGACTTCGGGCCCCCCCGGCCGAACACGGCGGGCACGTCGAGCGCGGTGACGTCGAACGGTGGCCCCTCGGTCCGCATGCTGCGCAGGTCGGCCACCAACGCGGGACCGTCGGCTCGCCGCTGCGCCCGGCCCTCCTCGGTGAGGCGGTCCCAGGCGCCCTCGCCCACCATCCGGTTGAAGAAGCGCTCGGCCTCCTCCCCGGCGTCGTCGGACAGCGCGGGCCACGGGATCCCTTCCCGGCGTCGGAAGCCCAGCCACGGCATGGGTGGCTCGAAGGCCCCGATGGAGGCGAAGGCCCGGGGGTCGGCCAGGGCGGCGGCGACCACGACGTTGCCCCCGAGGCTGTGCCCGACGGCCACCACCGGCCCGCCGTCCCCGGCGCGGGCCGTATCCGCAATGGAGAGCAGGTCGTCGACGTGGCCCCCCAGGTCCACGATCCCACCGTCCCGGGAGCCCTGGTAGCCCCGGCGGTCGTAGGCCAGCCCGGAGACCTCGGGGAGCCGGCGCATCGCCAGCCGGAAGCTGTCGCCGCGGTCGAGCGATCCGTGCACGAACACGACCGTCCCCGCACCGGGTGTGGATGCCGGTCGCGCGGTGAAATGGAGGGCGGCCGGATAGCTCATGGGCAGGGCAGACGCTACCTGGCCTGCCCATGAGACCCGACCGTCGCCGGTAGGGTTGGCCCATGACCCAGATCGGTGGCGCAGGGGGCTCGTTCGGCCCCAATGCCTGGCTGGTCGACGACATGTACGACCGCTTTCTGGCCGATCCCGACTCGGTCAGCGACAGCTGGCGGGAGTTCTTCGCCGACTACCGGCCCGCTCCCGTTCCCGCGCCCCAACCCCCGGCTCCGGCACCTGCCGCAACCACAACCGCGACGATGACCGCGGCGACGACGACCGAGGCGCCGCCATCGGGGTCCGACCCGCGGGCCGCCACCGCCCCGGCTCCGGCCCCCGTCGTGCCGGCGGCGAACGAGGAGGCCACCCCGCTACGCGGCGCGGCCTCCCGGATCGTGGCCAACATGGAAGCCAGCCTGGCCGTCCCCACGGCCACCAGCGTCCGGACGGTGCCGGCCCGGCTCCTCGAGGTCAACCGCCTGATCCTGAACAACCAGCTGGCGCGGACCACCGGTGCCAAGGTCAGCTTCACGCACATCATCGGCTACGCGGTCGTCCGCGCCCTGCACGACGTCCCCGCCATGAATTCGGCCTTCGTGGCCGACACGGGCGGCACGGGAAAGCCCGGCGTCATCCACCACAAGCACGTGGGACTGGGCCTGGCCGTCGACCGGGAGAAGAGCGACGGCAGCCGCACGCTGCTCGTGCCGTGCATCAAGGAGGCCGACACGCTCGACTTCCGTTCCTTCGTGCTGGCCTACGAGGACCTCATCCGCAAGATCCACACCAACAAGATCGCTCCCGACGACTTCTCCGGCACGACCGTGTCCCTGACCAACCCCGGGACGCTCGGCACCGTCCAGTCCGTGCCGCGGCTCATGCCGGGGCAGGGTGCCATCATCGGCGTCGGGGCGCTCGGCTATCCCGCCGGGTTCGAGGCCGCCGACCCCCGCGTGCTCGCCCAGCTCGGGCTCGGCAAGGTGGTGACGCTGACCTCCACCTACGACCATCGCATCATTCAGGGGGCCGAATCGGGCCTGTTCCTCGGACGGGTGGCCGCCCTGATCACGGGGGCCGACGGGTTCTACGACGACCTCTTCGAGTCGATGGGCGTGCCCTACGAGCCCGTCCGCTGGCAGGTCGACAACAACGCCGGCGCCGAGAGCGAGGACGGAGAGCGTCAGCGCCTGGTCAAGCAGGTACACGTGCAGACGCTCATCAACATGTACCGCGTGCGCGGCCACCTCATCGCCCACCTCGACCCGCTCGACGCCGAGCCTCCGCACATCCACCCAGAGCTCGACCCCCTGACCTACGGGCTCACCATCTGGGACCTGCCGCGCCAGTTCGTCGCCGACGGCCTGGCCGGGCGCGACGTGGCCACCCTCGACGAGATCCTCCACGTGCTGCGCGACGCCTACTGCCGGACGCTGGGCATCGAGTACATGCACATTCAGGATCCCGAGCAGAAGCGCTGGATCCAGCAGCACGTCGAAGGCCAGCCGACCACCCTCAGCCCGGACGAGCAACGGCACATCCTCGGCCGCCTCAACGCGGCGGAGGTGTTCGAGCGCTTCCTCCACACGCGCTACGTCGGGCAGAAGCGGTTCGGTCTGGAGGGCGCGGAGTCGACCATCGTCCTGCTCGACGCCCTGCTCGATACCGCAGCGGGCTCGGGGGTGGCCGAGGTCGTGATGGGGATGGCGCACCGCGGCCGCCTCAACGTGCTGGCCAACATCGTCGGCAAGTCCTACAGGGAGATCTTCGAGGAGTTCGAGGGCAACCTCGATCCCGAGTCCGTGCAGGGCTCGGGCGACGTCAAGTACCACAAGGGAGCCCGCGGGGTCTTCCATGGCAGCGCCGGCGAGGAGCTCCCCATCACCCTCGCCTCCAACCCCTCGCACCTCGAGGCGGTGGACCCCGTCGTAGAGGGCATGACGCGGGCCAAGCAGGACAGGATGTCCCCGCCCACCGACGGCACGCCGGCGGCGGCGGCCGAAGCCCTGGACGGGTTCCCGTGCATGTCGGTCCTCGTGCACGGCGACGCCGCCTTCGCCGGCCAAGGCGTAGTGGCCGAGACCCTCAACCTCTCGGGGCTCTCGGGCTACCGCACCGGTGGCACGGTGCACGTCGTCATCAACAACCAGCTCGGCTTCACCACCGCGCCGGCGTCGGCGCGCACCTCGGTGTACCCGACCGACGTGGCGAAAATGGTCCAGGCCCCGATCTTCCACGTGAACGGCGACGACCCCGAGGCGTGCGTGCGGGCGGCCCGGCTGGCCTTCACCTTCCGCCAGACGTTCCACAAGGACGTCGTCATCGACCTCGTCTGCTACCGCAAGCACGGGCACAACGAGGGCGACGACCCGAGCTACACGCAACCTCTCATGTACCAGCGGATCGAGGCCAAGCGCTCGGTGCGCAAGCTCTACACCGAGGCCCTGGTGCGCCGGGGCGACATCACGCTCGAGGAGGCCGAGTCCGCCCTGAACGACTTCAACGCCAGCCTGCAGGTCGTCCTCGACGACGTGCGGAACGAGCCTTCGCTGACGCCGACCGAGCTGCCGCCGCCGGAACCGGTGTCGGCGGACACCGGTTCGCCCGAGACGGGAGTGGCGCCGGACGTGCTGCACGCCCTGTCCTCGGTGGTGCGCTCCGTGCCCGACGGCTTCACCATCCACCCCAAGCTCGAGCGCCAGTTCGTCCAGCGTGACGAGCTGGTGGCCAGCGGGCAGGTCGACTGGGCCCTGGCCGAGGCGCTGGCCATCGGCTCGCTCATGTACGAGGGCATCAACGTGCGCCTGACCGGCCAGGACACCCGTCGAGGCACGTTCAGCCACCGCCACGCCGTCCTGGTCGACTACTCGAACGGCGAGGAGTACGTCCCCCTCGCCCACATCCGTGACGGCCTGCACCGCATCGGCGCCGATGCGCTGGAGCCGGCGGGGCAGATGGGCAACTTCACGGTGCGCGACTCGCTGCTCTCCGAATACGCCGCCGTGGGGTTCGAGTACGGCTACTCCGTCGAGGCGCCCGAGGCGCTGGTGGCCTGGGAGGCCCAGTTCGGCGACTTCGCCAACGGTGCCCAGATCATCATCGACAACTTCATGGTGGCGGCCGAGAGCAAGTGGGGCCAGTTCTCCGGTCTCGTCCTGCTGCTGCCCCACGGCTACGAAGGGCAGGGCCCCGAGCACTCCTCGGCGCGCTACGAACGCTTCCTGTCGCTGTCCGCGCGCGACAACCTGCGCGTGACCGTCCCCACGACGTCGGCCCAGTACTTCCACCTGCTGCGGTCCCAGGCGTTGACCAGCCCGAAGCGGCCGCTGGTCGTGGTCACCCCCAAGTCGATGCTGCGGGCCCGGGCGTCGCGTTCGAGCTTCGCCGAGCTCGAGGTGGGGTCCTTTCAACATGTGATCGACGACTCGTCGATAGAGGATCCGGCGACGGTCCGCCGCATCGTGCTGTGCAGCGGGAAGATCGCCCATGAGGCCCTGCAGCATCGGTCCGAGCTCGAGCCCGCCGAGGCGGCCGCGGTGGCGGTCGTCCGCGTCGAGCAGCTCTACCCCTGGCCGGTGCAACTGCTGACCGGCATCTTCGAGCGCTACGGCGAGGCGTCAGAAGTCGTGTGGTTGCAGGAGGAGCCCGAGAACATGGGAGCCTGGTCCTTCGTGCACGCCCGCCTCCACGCCTGCCTGCCCGAGCGCCTGCGGCTCCGCCATGTGAGCCGGCCCGAATCGGCCAGCCCGGCCATCGGGAGCGCCGCCCTGCACCAGCTGGAGCAGGCCGACCTGTTGCGACGTGCCATTGGCTGATACGCACCACGTCGTGGTGGACGGGTCCAACCTTGCCACCGAAGGACGAACGTTCCCCAGCCTCAAGCAGCTCGACGAGGCGGTGCGCGCGTACGCCTCCGAAGACCCCGGCGCCAGCATCATCGTGGTCGTGGACGCCACCTTCGAGCACCGGGTGGCGGACGACGAGCGCGAGGAGGTGCGCCAGGCCATGCTCAACGGCGAGATCATCTCGCCGCCGGCCGGCGCCATCGGGCGCGGCGATGCGTTCGTGTTGCGGATCGCCGAGCGCACCGGGGCCACCGTGCTGTCCAATGATTCCTTCCAGGAATTCCACGGGGAGCACCCCTGGCTCTTCGACGACGGGCGCCTCATCGGCGGCAAGCCGGTGCCCGGCGTCGGGTGGATCTTCACGCCCCGGCTGCCCATCCGCGGCCCGAAGAGCCGGGCAGCCACCGCCGAGGCCAGGGCGAAGAAGGACCCCGAGTCGGCGCCGGCCAAGGCCGCCGAGCTGGCCAAGGCGGCCAAGAAAGCGGCCAAGAAGGCATCCAAGGCCCGCAAGAGTGCCCCCAAGCAGGCGGCACCGGTCGACAGCTCGTGGCCCATCACGCCGGCTGCGCCACCACCCGGCCGGGCCAAGGTGAATCCTGTCTTCTCGAGTGCGATCGACGAGGCGGTCGAGGAGGCGCTCCACCCCCCTACGCCCGAGAAGTCGCGGGGGGCGGCCAAGAAGCAGGCGGCGGCCAAGAAGGCAATGCCGGAGAAGAGTGCCAAGGCCAAGAAGGACGCCCACTCCCAGAGGCGTGGCGATGGCAAGCGAGCGCAGGGACGTGACAGGTCGCGGTCGGGCGACGGTGGGCGGAACCAGCGGCAGCGGTCGACACCGCCACCGGCCGTCAACGAGCCGTTGACCTTCATCAATTTCGTCGCCGCCTTCCCCGTGGGGAGCACGATCGAGGGTGAGGTGGTGTCGTTCACGTCGCACGGGGCGATGGTGGACGTGCCGCTGCCCGTCGGCGGGGCGCTGCACTGCTACATCCCGCTGACCGCCATGGGCACGCCGCCGCCGACAAAGGCACGCCAGGTGTTGAAGAAGGGTGAGGTGCGCTCCTTCGTGCTGGCCGGGCTGGACCCGCCCCGTCGGGTGGCCGAGCTGGCGATCCCGTCGACGGCGAAGACGACGGCGGACGGGAAGGTGGCACCCACGGCGAAGCGGGCCCCCACCGTGAAGGCGGCGCCTCCGGCCAAGAAGGCCGCGGCGAAGAAGGCGGCCGCACCGGCGAAGAAGGCGACGAAAAAGGCGGCGAGGGCGGCCAAGAAGACGGCCAAGAAGGCGGCCAAGGCCAAGAAGGTTCCCGCCAAGAAGGTGCCCGCCAAACAGGCCCCGGCCAAGAAGGCCCCGGCCAAGAAGGCCCCGGCCAAGAAGGCCCCGGCCAAGAAGGCCCCGGCCAAGAAGGCCCGGAAGGCGCGAGCCGAGTGAGGATCGGCCCGTGTCCATGACCGAGCTCCCGCGACCCGCCGACGTCCTGCCGCACCGCCCGCCCTTCCTGTTCGTCAGCGAGTTGACGGCGGTCGAGCCTGGCGTCTCCGCAGAGGGGCGCTGGGAGCTGACCGGTGACGAGCCGTTCTTCGGCGGCCACTTCCCCGGGCGGCCAACCCTCCCCGGGGTGCTGATGGTCGAGTCGATCGCCCAACTGGGGGGCATCGCCGTGCTCCTCGACCCTCGCTATGCCGGCAAGCTGCCCCTGTTCGGCGGGATCGAGCGGGCGCGCTTTCGCCGCCAGGTCCTTCCAGGCGAGACCCTCGAGCTGCGGGTGACCATGGACCGGTTGTCCGCCCGGGCGGGAAAGGGGCATGGCCGGGCGTCGGTAGAAGGGCAGACCGCCTGCGAAGCTGATCTTCTCTTTGTCATCGTCGATGGGGGAGCGAACTGATGCGTCTGGCGACGTGGAACGTGAACTCGCTGACAGCCCGCCTGCCACGGGTCGTCGAATGGCTCGAGCAGCAGCAACCCGACGTGCTCTGCATGCAGGAGACCAAGCAGGCCGACGACAAGTTCCCCGAGGAGGCGTTCGCTGAGCTGGGCTACGAGTCCGCCCACTACGGCGACGGGCGCTGGAACGGCGTGGCCATCATCAGCAGGGTGGGCCTCGCCGGAGTCACCCGCGGCTTCGGCACGTCGGACGACGAGGCCGGCCGGCGGATCGTGTCGGGGGAATGCGCGGGGACGCGGGTCTTCTCGGTCTACGTCCCCAACGGGCGCGCCCTCGACAACGAGTTCTACCAAGTCAAGTTGGCCTGGCTGGCCCGGTTGCGTGCCACGCTCGATCAGACCTGCCCGCCGGGCTCCTCGGTCGCCGTGTGCGGTGACTTCAACGTGGCACCCGACGACGGGGACGTGTGGGACCCGGCTGCCTTCGTCGGCGCCACGCACGTGAGCGTGCCTGAGCGTAAGGCTTTACAAAAGGTTGAGGCTTGGGGCCTCGATGATGTGTTCCGGCGCTTCAACGACCCCGGCACCTTCACGTGGTGGGACTATCGCGCCGGGGACTTCCACCAGGGACGGGGACTGCGCATCGATCTCGTCCTCGTCAGCGACGACTTGGTGCAGCGGGCCTTGGGTGCCTTCCGGGATCGCGACGCACGAAAGGGGCAGAAACCCTCCGACCACGCGCCAGTTGTCGTCGACTTCGCGGCGTCCTGAGGCGGCGCCAGCCACCGAATTGGTTAGAAGTTGTTAATCAAGCATCGCTCGGAAACGGCCGAGAGATACGAGAGTGGTTGATGCGGCAGGCGACGTGAAGCCCCCACTGAGCAGGACTTCTTCATGGGGGGTGTGCGAGGCGCAGGCGGAGCGGAAGTTCCTCCAGCGTCCTGTCGCCGGAAGTAGCGAGGGGTGATGCTCCTCTCCACCTGGGCTTTTGGAGTAAATTAACCGGGCTTCACCGGGGTTGCGAACCGGTAGAGCACGGCGGAGGCGGTTCTTCTCACGGGAGTGTGAGATTTGGCGAAGTGGCGTATTGGCGAAGCTGCACCCTTGGGTAACGGGGCAAACCCGTACCCCACGCGTGCTCGCGCCCGTCGGGCGCCGTTCCGCACTGCGGAGATCGCGAATGCCGCGCCGACTTCTTCGGACCGCTCGTCGAGTGCCGGGTTCACGCTCATCGAGCTCGTGATCGTCGATCGGCGTCATGCCCCTCGTCATCGGTGCCCTCGCCGTCGGGATCCTCTCCGTCTTTTCTCTGCAGTCGACCGTGTCCAACCGGCTCACCGACTCCGGCGACGCTCAGGTGATCGCTGTGAACTACCAGAACGACGTCCAGAGCGCGGCGATGATCACGACCTCGAACGCGCCTTCAAACGTGCCCTCGACCTCGTCCGCCGCGACGTGCGGTTCCGGCTTTCAGGTCATGGGGCTCTACTTCGGGAACGGGAATGTGGTCTCCTATTCCGCTGTCGCGGCCGGCAGCGGGGGCACGGTCAACCTCTTCCGGAACGTCTGCAACGGGGACACCCAGACGAGTTCGGAGGTCATGGCGAACGACGTCCCTTCGTCCATGCTCACTTCCGGAGGCGACACCCTGGCAGGCGTGATCCTCACGGCCAACTCCACCTCTATCACGATCAGTAGTGGCGGCAGCTTCACGGGCGTATCGAACGGGCAGTACCTCTCGGGCGAGAACGTGGTTCCGGGTACGTACGTCCTGAGCGGGGGCGGCACACCCACGCTCACACTCAACCAGTCGCCTGTTGCCACCACGATCACAGAAAGCGTGAGCTTCCCACCCGTCGCGATCTTGTGCACAACGACGGGTGCTGCCTGTGCGCCTGTCGCCACCTACCAATGCGCCCGCATATCAGAGCGAATGGGTCACGACCCTCGGCATCACCAAGGTCACACTCCAGACGACGGAGCCCGAGAGCAACTACACATACCAATTGGTAGGGGTCCCGGTCGCGTCCTCAAACTCGACGAGCTTGGCTCAAACTACGATCCCGTCGACGGGGTGCGGCTTCGCAACGAACGACCCTCAGTCGACCTACGCACGAACGTTGTGCTTCGTGAATTTCGCGCCTTGGAACACCCAGACGGGAGCGTCCTCGCTGCCTAACTACTGCTCCAGCGGATATCTTGCGATGTCGGCCGGGGTGACTGGCACCCCCTTCACCCTGGACTTCTGCATGCAGGTCGCCGCAACCAACAGCAACGGGCCGATCACGGGGCAAACGAGTTCAGGGGAGACCATAGCCAACGTGATCCTTACGGCGGGCTCCTCCTCCGTGACGATCAGCGGTGGCGGGAACTTCCCTGGCAATTCGAACGGGCAGTACCTCTCGGGCAACAACGTGGTACCCAACACCACGTCGTGAGTGGGCAGGGCACGAACACGCTGACGCTCAATCAGTCGCCTATTGCCACAACCGTCACCGAGAGCGTGGGCTTTTCGGCCTGCGGTGTGGCACCCAGGACAGGTTACAACGACCTCACCGCAGTTCCTCTCCCGACCTATTCGTGTCCACCGGGCAGCGAGGCGTACCTCGGGAACAACGGCTTCTAACCGGAGTGCCGGGCGACCCGGCGCTCTACGAGGTCGACGAACCTCGACGGCCACCGTGAACATCACCGCATCGAGCTGCTGAGCTCGAGCGGCGCCACCGCCACGAACTGGGAGCTCGTGACCGGTGACGCCGAATCGACCGACGATGGTGAGTCGATCACGTGGACCTCCAACGAGGACCTGAACCTGCTTTACGACTCCCGGTTGTGCCCCCCCCCGGCGTTCAGGTTTTGCCCGTTTCGCCCGTTGGCAACGCCTGCATGAGCTTCGGGCCTTCGACGGTCTCTCCGCCTGATTACAACACCACCTATCTGAAAAACGTCGGTACCACGACGGTCAGTGCTCGAGCCCAACGACGTACGAGGGGGTGCCCTACAACGGGGTGGACCGACACGGGTACTCCCATGCTCGAGGCCCAGACACCGAGTTCGCTGACGGTGACATGGTCGGCATTGGGTTGCAAGCGATGTCCTGGGAGTGCTGCTGCCATGGAGCCGGCAACTGACCAAACGAGCGACGACCCGGTACCGCCCAAGAGCGGGCGACGCTCGGAGGCCGGCGACACCCTTGTGGAGATCCTGATCGCCCTTACGGTGCTCGGCGTCGCGGCCACCCGATCCTCTTGGCGTTCGCGACGAGCATCTCGGGCTCGTCGGCCCACCGCAACTCCGTGACCATGGACACCATGTTGAGGACGGCCGCCGCCGAGGTGACGTCGGCAATACAGCAGCAGTCGATGACGGACTTCGTGAACTGTTCAGGGGCCTACGTGCTGACTACCACGCCGGGGTGGATCGTCCTCCCGAACAACCCGGCGCCGGCTGTTCAGTACACGGCCAGCATCACGGGAGTCGCGTACTGGGACACCAGTACGGGCCTGCCGCAGCCGCAGTTCACGAGCCCCACGGCGCCGACAGACGCCGGGTGTCCATCCGGCGTCAGTTCGAGCGTGCCAGGGCCGCAACAACTGACGATCACGGTGACACCCTCCGGGGGTGGTGCGAGCCAGACCATCACGACGGTCGTCCAAGACCCCGCCGCCCCGACGCCGCCTTCGGGCTGCGTCAATGCTCAAGGACAGCCGACAACGGCCACGCAACTGGTCTGGGTGCAAGAGCCCGCAAACGGGACGGCCGGGTCCGCCCTCTACCCGCCACCGACGCTTTCGCTCGAGGACGCCAGTGGCTGTGTCGAAACGAACGATGCCTCGGCGGTCCACCTGGCGATCGACTCCTACACTCCACCGCCTAATTCCGGGTTGTCTGCGGGAACCCTGAACAACTGCACTCCCAACCTCGGCCCGGGCGAGACGAGATCCAGACTGCAGCCTCAACACTCCAGGGACCTACACCCTCATGGCACAGCACGACGGACGGCCTGACGTCGCCGCCGAGCAACCCGTTCGTCATCAGCCTGGGTTTCCCGACGAAGTTCGCCTTCCAGATGGAGCCGGGTAACGGACTAGGTGGCCCTCCGCCTAGCACGAAACCCACGGTGTGGATCGAGGACTCCTCAGGCACCGTATCCGGGAGACAGCACCCGGTGACACTCGCCATCGGGATCAACCCCGGCCACGGAACGCTGAACGGTCACCGTCCCGGCCGTCAACGGCGTCGCCAAAATCACGGCTGCAAGATCGACAAGGCCGGCACCGGGTACACGCTGGCCGCGACCGATCGGGCGACGGCCTGACAACGCACAACGTAGCAACCCGTTCGACATCACCGTCGGTCAGGCCGACCAGCTCGCGTTCACGACGTCTCCCGGGAGCAGGGTGACGGGGGACAAGTTCGGGACGCAGCCCCTCGTGACAATCCAGGACCTCGGCGGGAACACCGACGGCGCACCCCAGCACGTGTCGCTGACCATCGCCACCAACCCCAGGGGTGGAATCCTCTCCGGATGCACGGAGACCACGACTGCCGGCGTGGCCAGTTCACTGGCTGTCCCATCAACAAGCCAGGCAACGGCTACACCCTCGAGGCCAAGGAAGGACACTACAGCCCGCCTTCAGCAGCCCGTTCAACATTTCTGCGCCGGTGCTGACCTCCTTCTCCGTCGTCCCGTCCACGGGGACCCAGACGGCCGGATCGGCCTTCAGCGTGACCATCACCGCGCTGGATCAGTCCGGGTACACATTCCCGGGGCTCATCGGTCCCCAGGCCATCGTCTTCAGCGGCCCCGCCAACTCTCCCAACGGGACAACCCCGGTCTATCCGTCGCCGGTCAACTTCACCAGCGGCATCGCCACGGCCACCAACGGCGTCAAGCTGTCCAACGCCCAGACGACCAACCTCACAGCGACGCTGACACGGCACAGGGGCGGGTCACGGGGACCTCGACCAACCTCACAGTGAGCCCCACGGCAAAAACGTTCACCGTCTCCGGCTTCCCCAACACGGCCGTGGCCGGAACGGCCGGCAGTGTCACCGTCACCGCCGATGACGCGTACGGCAACGTCGCCAGCGGCTACAGGGGTACCGTCAAGTTCAGCAGCAGCGACTCCAAGGCCATCCTGCCTGCCAACTACACCTTCACTCCGGCGAACGCCGGGGCCCACCTTCACCAACGGGGTGACGCTCAACACCGCGGGCACCCAGTCGGTCACGGCCACTAACACGGCCACTGCCCCATCACCGGCACCCAGAGCGGCATCACGGTGACCAAGGCGTCACCGACCATCGGCACCAGCCTGTCGGCGGGGACCATCAACCTAGGCGCCACTGCCCACGACAGCTCGACCCTCACCGGTCTCGTGAATTCGACCGGGGCCGGGACCGTCGCCTACAGCTACTACACCAACAACACCTGCACGCCGAAGCCGTGAACGTGGCCCCGGTGACAGTGTCGACCAGCGGCGCGGTGCCCAACTCGGCCGCGTCACCTTCAACACCGTCGGCACCTACTACTGGCAGGCGGTCTACAGCGGCGACGCCAACAACAACGGCGCCTCGAGCCCGTGCACGGCGGGGAACAACGAGCAGCTGACCGTGAACAAGACCTCGCCCACGATCGCGACCACGCTGTCCGTGTCGAGTATCGCCATGGGCGCCACGGCCAACGACAGCTCGGCCATCACCGGAGCGGTCAACTCGTCGGGATCACCGGCGTCACCTACAGCTACTACACGAACAACACCTGCACGGCCAACCAGGTCTCCGTGAACACAGTAACGGTGCCGACCAACGGCAACGTGCCCAACTCCAACACGGTGACCTTCAACAACGTCGGGACCTACTACTGGCAGGCCGACTACAGCGGCGACGCCAACAACAACGGCGCCTCCAGCCCGTGCACAGCGGGGAACAACGAACAGCTGACGGTGAACAAGGCGTCGCCGAGGATCAGGACATCGCTGTCGGCGAGCTCCATCATCGCCGGTACACCGCCCATGACAGCTCGACCATCACCGGGCCGGGCACCTCGACGGGGACCAGGACGGTGGCCTACAGCTACTACACGAACAACACCTGCACGGCGAAGGCCGTGGCGGTGGGATCGGTGACAGTGCCGACCAGCGGCACGGTGCCCAACTCGCCCGCGGCCACCCTCGGCAGCGTCGGGACCTACTACTGGCAGGCGGTCTACAGCGGCGACGCCAACAACAACGGCGCCTCGAGCCCCTGCACGTTCGGGAACAACGAGCAGCTCACGGTCACCAAGGCGTCGCCGACGATCGCCACACGCTGTCGTCGGGCTCGATCCTGGCCGGCACCACGGCGTATGACACCTCGACGCTGAGTGGGGCCGGAAACTCGACGGGGGCCGGGACGGTCACCTACAGCTACTACACCAACAACACCTGCACGACAGGCCACGTCACCGTGGGCGCGGTGACGGTGCCGACCAGCGGAGCCGTGCCCAACTCGAGCACCGTCACCTTCAACAGCGTCAACACCTACTACTGGCAGGCGGTCTACAGCGGCGACGCCAACAACAACGGTGCGACGAGCCCGTGCACGGCGACGAACAACGAGCAGCTCACGGTGGCCAAGGGCGCGCCCAGCATCAGTACCACCCTGTCGTCGGCCTCCATCACGTCGGCCAGACGGCCCACGACACGTCGACGCTGAGTGGAGCCGGGAACTCGACGGGCACCGCGACCGTCGTCTACAGCTACTACACGAACAACACCTGCACGACCGGTGCGGTGGCGGTCAACACGGTGACGGTGCCGACGAGCGGCACCGTGCCAATTCCAGCACGGTCACCTTCAACAGCGCGGGCACCTACTACTGGCAGGCGGTCTACAGCGGCGACGCCAACAACAACGGGGCGACGAGCCCGTGCACGGCGACGAACAACGAGCAGCTGATAGTGAACAAGACCTCGCCCACGATCGCGACCACGCTGTCGGCGACGAGTATCGCAATGGGCGCCACGGCCCACGACAGCTCGACCATCACCGGGCTGGTGAACTCATCGGGGACGGGGACGGTCACCTACAGCTACTACACCAACAACACCTGCACGGCGAACCCGGTAACCGTGAACACGGTGACGGTGGCGACGAATGGCACGGTGCCCAACTCGAGCACGGTCACCTTCAACAACGCCGGGAGCTACTACTGGCAGGCCGTCTACACCGGCGACGCCAACAACAACGGCGCCTCGAGCCCGTGCACGGCGACGAGCAACGAGCTGCTGACGGTGAACAAGGCGTCGCCCGGCATCACCACGACCCTGTCGGCGGGCTCGATTGTGGCCGGTACTACCGCCCACGACAGCTCGACCATCACCGGGCTGGTGAATTCGACGGGGACGGGACGGTCACCTACAGCTACTACACCAACAACACCTGCACGGCGAACGCGGTCGTCGTGGGCACGGTCACGGTGCCGACCAGCGGCACGGTGCCCAACTCGCCCGCGGCCACCCTCGGCAGCGTCGGGACCTACTACTGGCAGGCGGTCTACAGCGGCGACGCCAACAACAACGGCGCCTCGAGCCCCTGCACGTTCGGGAACAACGAGCAGCTCACGGTCACCAAGGCGTCGCCGACGATCGCCACCACGCTGTCGTCGGGCTCGATCCTGGCCGGCACCACGGCGTATGACACCTCGACGCTGAGTGGGGCGGGAAACTCGACGGGGGCCGGGACGGTCACCTACAGCTACTACACCAACAACACCTGCACGGCAGGCCACGTCACCGTGGGCGCGGTGACGGTGCCGACGAGCGGAGCCGTGCCCAACTCGAGCACCGTCACCTTCAACAGCGTCAACACCTACTACTGGCAGGCGGTCTACAGCGGCGACGCCAACAACAACGGTGCGACGAGCCCGTGCACGGCGACGAACAACGAGCAGCTCACGGTGGCCAAGGGCGCCCGACACTGACGGCGACCGGCCCGGGGACCGGCACGGCTGGCACGGCCATCGCGACGACGAACATCTCCTCGGTTCTTGCGGCGTCGTCGGGCGCGAACGCCACCGGCACCATCACCTTCAAGGTCTTCGGCCCCAGGCCACGGCCCCGACCACCTGCACCACCGGGGGCACGACGGTGGGCACGGCCACGGTCACGGGCAACGCCACCTACAACCCGTCGGCCGGCTACACGCCGACAGCGATCGGTGACTACTGGTGGTACGCCTCCTACGGCGGCGACGCCAACAACAACACGGCGACCTCGACCTGTGGCTCGACGATGTCCGAGACGGTGGTGGGCCAGGCCACCCCGACGATCACGGCGACCGGCCCGGGGACGGCCACGATCGGGACCGCCATCCGACGACGAACATCTCCTCGGTTCTTGCGGCGTCGTCGGGCGCGAACGCCACCGGCACCATAACCTTCACCGTGTTCGGGCCCCAGCCACGGCCCCGACCACCTGCACCACCGGTGGCACGACGGTGGGGACCGGGACCACGGTCACCGGCAACGCCACCTACCACCCGTCGGCCGGCTACACGCCGACAGCGGCCGGTGACTACTGGTGGTACGCCTCTACGGCGGCGACGCCAACAACGGGACGGCGACCTCGACCTGTGGCTCGACGATGTCCGAGACGACGGTGGCCAAGTTCGCCCCGACGCTGTCGGCGACCGGCCCGGGAACGGGCACGATCGGGACGGCCATCGCGACGACGAACATCTCCTCGGTTCTGGCGGGCGGCACCACCGCCCCGGCGGTGACCGGCACCATCACCATCACCGTCTTGGGCCCCAGGCCACGGCCCCGACCACCTGACCTCCGGGGGCACGACGGTCGGCACGGCCACGGTCGCGGGCAACGCCACCTACAACCCGTCGGCCGGCTACACGCCGACGGGTGCGGGTGACTACTGGTGGTACGCCTCTTATGGCGGCGACGCCAACAACAACACGGCGACCTCGACCTGTGGCTCGACGATGTCCGAGACGACGGTGACCAAGTTCGCCCCGACGCTGACGGCGACCGGCCCGGGGACCGGTACGGCCGGGACGCCATCGCGGCGAGCTCCATCAACTCGGTGTCGCGGGCGGCACCACCGCCCCGGCGGTGACCGGCACCGTCACCCTCAAGGTCTTCGGGCCCCAGGCCACGGCCCCGACCACCTGCACCACCGGGGGCACGACGGTGGGCACGGGGCCACGGTCGCGGGCAACGCCACCTACAACCAGTTCGGCGGGCTACACGCCGACAGCGGCCGGTGACTACTGGTGGTACGCCTCCTACGGCGGCGACGCCAACAACAACACGGCGACATCGACCTGTGGCTCGACGATGTCCGAGACGATGGTGGCCAAGGCCGCCCCGACGGTGACGGCGACCGGCCCGGGGACCGGCACCGCCGGGACCGCGATCACGACGGCCAACATCTCCTCGGCGCTCGCGGCGTCCTCGGGCGCGAACGCCACCGGCACCATCACCTTCAAGGTCTTCGGGCCCCAGGCCAGGGCCCCGACCACCTGCACCACCGGGGGCACGACGGTGGGCACGGCAACGGTCACGGGCAACGCGACCTACACCCGTCGGCCGGCTACACGCCGGGCGCGGCCGGTGACTACTGGTGGTACGCCTCCTACGGCGGCGACGCCAACAACACGACGGCGACCTCGACCTGTGGCTCGACGATGTCCGAGACACGGTGGGCCAGGCCCCCCGACGATCACGGCGACCAGCCCGGGGACCGGCACCGCTGGCACGGCCATCGCGGCGAGCTCCATCAACTCGGTGCTCGCGGGGGGCACCACCGCCCCGGCGGTGAGCGGCACCATCACCATCACGGTCTTCGGCCCCCAGGCCACGGCCCCGACGACCTGCACATCCGGGGGCACGACCGTCGGCACGGCCACGGTCGCGGGCAACGCCACCTATCACCCGTCGGCCGGCTACACGCCGAGCGCACCGGTGACTACTGGTGGTACGCCTCCTACGGCGGCGACGCCAACAACAGCACGGCGACCTCGACCTGCGGCTCGGCGATGTCCGAGACGACGTGGGCCAGGCCGCCCCGACGCTCGGCGACCGGCCCGGGGACGGGCACGATCGGGACGGCCATCGCAGCGAGCTCGATCGACTCGGCGCTGGCGGGTCCTCGGGCGCGAACGCACCGGCACGATCACCTTCACGGTCTTCGGCCCCA
The DNA here is from genome assembly GCA_963817735.1 of uncultured Acidimicrobiaceae bacterium. Lineage (GTDB taxonomy): Bacteria > Actinomycetota > Acidimicrobiia > Acidimicrobiales > RAAP-2 > Bog-473. Next base: position 153,042 of record CAWFPP010000001.1, read on the forward strand.
GGCCAGCGCCCCGACCACCTGCACCAGCGGGGGCACGACGGTCGGCACGCACGGTCGCCGGCAACGCCACCTACCACCCGGCGGCGGCTACACACCGACCGGCAGGAACTACTGGTGGTACGCCTCCTACGGCGGCGACGCCAACAACAACACGGCGACCCGACCTGCGGCTCGGCGATGTCCGAGACCGCGGTTGCCAAGACCTCCCCCGACGCTCACGGCCGTCGGTCCGGCGACCGGCACCACGGGCACGGCCATGGTCGACTAGCTCGATCAGCTCGGCACGCTGACCGGCGCTTACATGGGGTCAACGCCACCGGAACGATCGCCTTCATGGTCTTCGGCCCGCGCAGGTCACGGCCCCGACGAGCTGCTCGAGCCGGGCGGGACGACGGTCGGGCATCGGCGACAGTGAGCGGCAACACCACCTACAACCCGTCCAGTGGGCTACACCCCGAGTGCGCCAGGCAACTACTGCTGGTACGCCTCGAGCTACGGCGGAGACTCGAACAACAACACCGCCGCGAGCACCTGCGGCTCGGCCATGTGGGTGACGGTCGTTGCCAAGGCCATCACCGACGCTGACGGCGAGCGGGCCGACGACCGGCGCCACCGGCACGGCCATCGCGCCACGCTCGATCAGCTCGGTGCTAGGCGGCGCCTCGGGAATCGAACGCCGCGGCGATCACCTTCACGGTCTTCGGCCCCAGGCCACGCGCCCCGACCAGCTGCACAGCGGGGGCACCACCGTCGGGACGGCGACACGTGCGCGGGCAACGGCACCTACCACTCGTCGGCGGGCTACACCCCGACCGCGGCCGGCGACTACTGGTGGTACGCCTCCTACGGCGGTGACACGAACAACAACACCGCCCCACGACCTGTGGCTCGGGCATGTCCGAGACCGTCGTCGCCAAGGTCATCCCCGACGGTGACAGCCACCGGCCCTCGGCGTCCGGCACGATCGACACCGCCATACGCGACGACCGCGATCACCTCGACCCTCGCGCCGCCAGCTCCGGCCTCGAACGCGAGCGGGACGATCACCTTCAAGGTCTTCGGCCCCCAGCGACGCGCCCCCACGACCTGCACGACCGGTAGGACCACCGTCGGCCCGGACCACCGTCTCGGGCAACGCCACCTACAACCCGACGGCCGGCTTCACCCCGACACGCGACGGCGACTACTGGTGGTACGCCTCCTACGGCGGCGACTCCAACAACAACACCGCTCGCCGCACCTGTGGCTCGGGACATGTCCGAGACCATGGTCGCCAAGCGCCACGCCGACGCGTCACCACCTCCGGCCCAGCGACTGGGAGCGCCGGCACCGCCATCGCGCCGGCTCAGTTCAACTCGGCGCTCGCGTGACCCGCATCGGCGTTTCGAGCCCGACGGGCACGATCACCTTCACGGTCTTCGGCCCGCAGGCCACCGCTCCCACCACCTGCACCAGCGGCGGCACCACCGTCGGCACGGCCACCGTGACCGGCAACAGCACCTACAACCCGACCGCCGGCTTTAACCCGACGACCGCCGGCGACTACTGGTGGTACGCCTCCTACGGCGGCGACACCAACAACAATACGGCCCCTCCACCTGTGGCTCGGGCATGTCCGAGACCGTCGGTAGCCAAGGCCTCACCGACCCTCACCGCGGCCGGCCCGGGAACTGGCACCGCCGGCACGGCGATCACCGCCTGGTCGGTCAGCTCGGCGCTCGCCGGCGCACGTCCGGCGCCAACGCGACCGGCACGATCACCTTCAAGGTCTTCGGCCCCCAGGCAAGCGCGCCCACCACCTGCACCTCGCGGAGGCACCACGGTCGGCACCGGCTGACCGTCGTCGGGCAACGGCACCTACAACCCGATCGGCCGGTTACACCCCGACACCGCCCGGTGACTACTGGTGGTATGCCTCCTACGGCGGCGACACCAACAACAACACCGCCACCGCGACCTGTGGCTCGGGCATGTCCGAGACGGTCGTGGCCAAGGCCTCACCGACGCTCACGGCGACCGGTCCGGCCACGGGCACCGCCGGCACCGCCATCGCCACCGGATCGCAACATCACCTCGGTGCTCACCCCCTCCTCGGGTGCCAACGCCTCCGGCACGATCACCTTCACGGTCTTCGGGCCCCAGACCACGCGCCCCCACCACCTGCACAAGCGGGCGGCACCACGGTGGGCAAGGGCGACACGGTCGTCGGGCAACGCTGCCTACCACCCGCCGGCCGGCTACACGCCCGACCGCGGCCGGTGACTACTGGTGGTACGCCTCCTACGACGGGGACACCAACAACAACACCGCGACCTAGCACCTGCGGCTCCGACATGACCGAGACCGTCGTTCCCCAAGGCCTCCCCGACCCTGACGGCGACCGGCCCGGCCACCGGCACGGCCGGCACCGCCATCGCGACGACCGCGATCGACTCGGTGCCCTCGCGGGCACCCCGGCCCGGGCACGACCGGCACGATCACCTTCACCGTCTTCGGGCCCCAGACCTGGCTCCGACAACGTGCACAAGCGGGGGCACCACGGTAGGCTCCGGGGCCACAGTCTCGGGCAACACCACCTACCACCCCGAGCGCCTGTGCTTCACTCCGAAGCGCGCCGGCGACTACTGGTGGTACGCCTCGTACGGCGGCGACACCAACAACAGCTCGCCGCCCTCGACCTGCGGCTCGGGCATGTCCAAGACGATCGTCCCCAAGCTCAACCACCACGCTCACGGCGACCGCCCCGGCCACCGGCGCACCGCCGGGCCCCGTTATCGGCCGGCGTCAATCGTGCGCAACATTGGGATACTGAGTCTGGCGGTTCGAATGCCCCGGCGTGACCGGCACCATCACCTTCACGGTCTTCGGCCCCCAGACCAGCGCACCGACGACGTGCACGAGCGGGGGATCGCCGGCGGGCTCGGCCACAGTCGAGTGGCAACGGCACCTACAGCCTCGGTGCGGCCAGCTACACGCTCTTGACCAGGTGCGGCGATTACTGGTGGTACGTCTCCTACGCCGAGGTGCCGGACACCAACAACACCATTGCGCCTCCACTTGCGGCTCGGCGATGTCCGAGACGACGGTGGCCAAGTTCTCCCCGACGGTCACGGCCGGCGGTCCCGGGGACCGGCACCGCCGGGACGGCCATCGTGGCGAGCTCCATCAACTCGGTTCTTGCCGGGGGGCACCACCGCCCCGGCGGTGAGCGGCACCATCACCATCAAGGTCTTCGGGCCCCAGGCCAGGGGCCCCGACCACCTGCACCAGGCGGGGGCACCACGGTGGGGCATCGGCTAAACGGTCGCGGGCAACGCCACCTACAACCCGTCGGCCGGCTACACGCCGACAGCGATCGGTGACTACTGGTGGGTCGCCTCCTACGGCGGCGACGACGACAACAACACGGCGACATCGACCTGTGGCTCGGGGATGACCGATATCGACGGTGGGCCAGGCCGCCCCGACGCTGACGGCGACCGGCCCGGGGACCGGCACCGCCGGGGCGGCCATCGCGGCGAGCTCCATCAACTCGGTTCTTGCCGGGGGCACCACCGCCCCGGCGGTGAGCGGCACCATCACCATCAAGGTCTTCGGGCCCCAGGCCAGGCGCCCCGACCACCTGCACCAGCGGGGGCACGACGGTCGGCACCGGGACCATGGTCTCCGGGCAACGCCACCTACAACCCGTCGGCCGCCTACACGCCGGGCGCCATCGGTGACTACTGGTGGTACGCCTCCTACGGCGGCGACGCCAACAACACCACGGCGACCTCGACCTGCGGCTCGACGATGTCCGAGACGACGGTGGGCCAGGCCGTCGCCGACGATCGCCACCACGCTGTCGGCGGCCACGATCACGGCTGGCCAGACAGCGCACGATACCGCGACGCTGACCGGCGCCGGCACCTCGACGGGCACCGCGACGGTGGCCTACAGCTACTACACCAACAACACCTGCACCACGGCCAAGGTGGCGGTGAACACTGTGACGGTGCCCGCGAGCGGCATCGTGCCCAACTCGAACGCCGCGACATTCAACAGCGCCGGGACCTACTACTGGCAGGCGGTCTACAGCGGCGACGCCAACAACAACGGCGCCTCGAGCCCCTGCACGGCGTCGGGCAATGAACAGCTCACGGTGAACAAGGCCATCGCCTTCGTTCAGCAGCAAACACTGAATGTCGCGACCTCCGGTGCAGCCGTGAACAGTGTGCCATTGACGTTGCCGAATACCATCACCACCGGTGATGCCCTCGTTCTCGTGATTGCCGATCAGAGCCAGAACACCTCCACTGTCAGCGGTGTGACCGAGACGGGAGCCACCTGGGCCAAGGCGCAGTCGACCGGTTCCACGGCCGACGGCGATGCGGAGATCTGGTACGCGTCAATGTGCCGAGCAGTGCCTCAAAGACGATCACCGCAACTCTCTCCGGCACCACCAACGTCCAGATCGCAGACGTCAGCGAGTACTCGGGCGTAGCCACCGCCAGCGCCCTAGACCAAAAGACCTCGAACACCGGCAGCGGCACCGGCAGCGCTCCCGTTAGCGCGGGGTCCGTCACTCCCAGCGAGAGCGGCGAACTGATCGTTTCGGACGCGTATCTGTCCAACGGCACCGGCAGCCAACCTGCGCCGAGCAACGGATTTACGGCGCTGACCCAATCTGCAGGAACATCGGGCAACTACAAGGGTTACGGGGCCTACCTCGTTGATGGGGCCTCCTCAAGCATTTCGACGACGTGGACCGGTCCAGGCACGGGCGTGTACGTGTGGTCGGCGGCCGTTGCGAGTTTTGAGCCGTGATGAAGTCGAGAACGGCAGGGCACGACGATATGCAGAGGATCGATGCGATGATCCCGAGACACGTGGCAGGACAGAACCGGCAATCCTTGACGACCGCCGCACGGCGCGACGGCGACGAATCAGGGGCCGTCCTTATCCTGGCCCTGGTCTTTTTGGTGGCCATCGGCCTCATCGTGGGGGGGTTGGCGTCGTGGACGGCGAATGACCTTCAAGACTCACTCGTTTTCCAGAGCGCTCGGAACGTCCAATACGCGGCTTTCGAGCACCTCACAGGTGGCGATCCAGAACATCCGGTACACGCCGCTGCTGGGTGATCAGAACGACCCGAGCCAGACGCTGAACGCCAGTCCCCCGTCGTACTGCTGGGGCCCGGACCCGGCCCCCGGAGACGGCACCGTCTCCGAGCTCACTGTGCCCGACCAGAACAATCCGGCGGGCCTTCAGGTGGCGGTGTGGTGCAGCACCGCGTTTGACCCCACGAGCCAGTCCACCCGTGTCGTCACGGTGTCGGCCTGCCTGACCAGCGTGGTCCCGACGCCGAGCAGTGGCAGCCCTCTCAACTCGGTCCAGTCGGCCGCTGTCTCCTGCGTGGCGCACCCGGGGGTCCAGACGATCGTGACCTTCGACGATTACTCCGCTGTCCAATCCGACGCCTACCCAAGTCAAGTGTTCCCCGCCGCCCCAGGGGAGCTGCGGCACAGGAATGACCATCAATAGTTCGACGATTGGTGTCGCCAACCCGACTGTTACATCTCTCTCGAGCACCCAGGGCCTCGTCACCGGCGACACCACCCTGACCGTGACCGGATCCGGTTTCGTGGCTGGATCCACGACGGTGAACTTTGTCGCGACCAATGCAACGACGAACATCGTTCTCGCCGGTATCGACCCCACCGTGGCCGCGGGTTCGACCACTTCACTGTCAGTGACGATCCCGCCGACCACGACCCAAACGAGCTTCTACGTCATCGTCAGCACGCCGGACGGATCGAGTCCGGCGGGATCCCAGGCCACGTACACCTACCAGCCGGTGGTCCCGACAATCACCGGTATCACGACCAGTTCCGGAGTAGCAACCGGTTCGGCCGCCGGTGGCACGTCGCTGACCATCAGCGGGACCGGGTTCATGACCAACATCGCGGGCGACAGCACGACGGTCAACTTCGTGAACACCGCGGACCCCGGGGCCACGTGCCCGAGCTCAAACTGCCTTGAGGCCCCGTATGTGATCGTCAATCAGTACGTCAACGGGGTCCAGACAGTGACGGCGACCACGCCCCAGATTATTACCGGCACCACGTACTACGTGACCGTGTTTACCCAACCCGGCGGTACCAGCGCCGAGAGCACGGCGAATGAGTTCACCTTCCAGGCGCTGTATCCCATCCCGGATAGCATCAACCCGGCAACCGGACCGGCGGCTGGGGGGACATCGGTGACCGTCACAGGGCTGGGTTTCGTCAGCGGTGCGACCACGATCCAACTGGTGCCGACATCGGGGTTCGGCGGCACCCTGAATATAAGCGCCGCGAATATCTCCGTTTCCTCTGGGGGGACGTCTCTTACCACGACGATGCCGGCTGCCACCGGGACGACGTACTACGTCGAGGTCACCACGACATGGAACGGCACGCAGTATGCCAGCGGTTCTAGTGGAGCTCCGGTCTACACCTATTAACTACCGTAATCCTCCGGGGAGATAACTCCCCTAGAGCTTTCGCTCCCTGAGTTCGGCGTGGCGGGAAGCCAACTCCCTGGCGTCGTACGCCCACCAGGGAATGGGGATGTCGTATCGGAGAAGTCGGCGTCGATCAGCACCGGGGATGTAGCTCCGTAGCGCCAGGTTGACGAGGACGTGGTCCTCAGCCACGGTGACCGTTTCTGGGTTTTCGAGGCAGTGGCAAGCGCATCTTCTCGGCGGAGAGCGCGGGGACGCGTGTGTTTTCGGTCTACGTGTCCGCCAGCCGCTGCCTCGACAACGAGATGTACGTGGTCAAGCTGGCATGGCTGGCGCGTCTCACTTCGACCCTCGACCAGACGTGTCCGCCGGGGTCCTCCGTCGCGGTGTGTGGCGACTTCAACGTGGCACCCGACGACGGTGACGTGTGGCTTTGTGGGTGCGACGCCAGTGAGCGAGCCGAGCGCAGCTGCGTTGCGCGCCGTCGAGGGTTTGGGGCTCGACGACGTCTTCCGGCGTTTCAACGACCCGGGCACCTTCACGTAGTGGGACTACCGAGCGGGCGACTTCCACGAGGGCCGCTGGTCGCGCTTCGACCGCGTCCCAGTGAGTGACGATCTTGTGTCGCGAGCGACCGGAGCCTTCGGGGACCGGGACGCCTGCAAGGGTCAGAAGCCTCCGACCACGCTCCCGTGGTGGCGGACTTCGCCGGCTCCTGTCGTTCAGGTCACGGGTGATGGCTCCATGACCTCATGCCCTCTGGCCACTGAGGCCCGAGGGCGCTTGGCCGTCGCCAAGAGCGGCAGAGCCGCTCGGCCAAACGCCCCCGTGGGGCCTCCCGTGGATCGTCAGTTCCTGGCCCTCGCCACGAGCGGCAGAGCCGCTAGGCCAGGAACTCACGATCCGCTCAGGAAATCAGTGAACTGTGCTCCCCCTACCGGAGATCCAGCAGCAGGTCGCGCAACGGGACGCCGTTGCAGATGGCCATGATCCGGTCGAAGTCCTCAGAGGTCAGCACCTGTTGCAGCTTCGACCAGCTCGTGGCGCCGTCGCGCATGTAGGCCATGAAGATCTCCCAGATGGCCAGTCGCTGGCGCATCCGCTCCACCTCGAATTCCACCGAGGCGAAGTCGATTGCGTCGGGCTCGTTGGTTGGCACCTCGAACTGCTCGGGCGCGACCGGCGGCGTGTGCAGGAGGTCCCGCCGCAGCCGGTCGAGGGCGGCGTCGTCAACGGCACGCGGATCGGAAGGAGGATGGCTGTCCATCTCCATCTGCATCTGCGCCTCCTGGGTGAAGCCCGTCCCCGGGTGCGCTCCAGCGAGCACGCCCTCTTCGAAAATCCATGCTGACAGGCCGTTTTCAGGCGCTATAGAGCCGTTGGAACCTATTCGGCGGGCCGGGCACGTTTGTTGTCGGCGCGTTGAACCGTTGTCCAGTCGTTGCTCGCCGCAGGCACGAATGGCCTCAGAGCAACACCTCAATCAGGGTCGGGCCCGCCTCGTCGAAACCGGCGGTCAGCGCCGCCGTCAGGTCTTCGGCGTTTTCGACCCGGCGGGCCGGCACCCCCATGCCGCGGGCGAGGTCGCAGAAGTCGAGCTCGGGGTCGGTGAGGTCGAGCAACCGGCGAGCGAGTGGCCCACCGGCGTCGGCGCCCACGCGGTGCAGTTCCATGTTCAATATGGCGTAACTGCGGTTGGAAAGGAGAAGGGTCGTCACGTTCAACCGTTCACGGGCCTGAGTCCACAGGGCTTGGAGCGTGTACATGGCGCTGCCGTCCGCCTGCAGGCAGAGAACAGGGCGCTCCGGTGCTGCCACCGCGGCGCCGGTCGCCATCGGAAGACCGATGCCGATGGCACCGCCCGTCAGCGTGAGCCAGTCGTGCCGCGGCGCGCCAGCGGTCGCAGCCGGAACGAAGAGGCCCGACGTGTTTCCCTCGTCGACGACGATGGCTCCTTCGGGCAGCGTGGCACCGACGGCAGCGGCGAGCGTTTCGGTCGTCACGGCACCGGTCGGCCGATCGGGTCGGCTGAAAGGCGCGGGCATGCCGCCGTCGCCCGGTGCGCCCAACGCGTCGGCCAACGCCTCGAGTGCGCCGGTTGCGTCCTCGCCCGGCCGGGCCAGGGTGTGCACGGTGCAGCCGGGCGGGACCAGGTCGCTCGCCTTGCCGGGGTACGCGAAGAAGGACACCGGAGATTTGGCGTCGACCAGGACGAGGTGCCGGATCCCGTCGAGCTGGGTCTGGGCCATTTCTGCCAAGTAAGCCAGGCGGTCGACCGGCGGGATGCCCGCCCCGCGCTCGAGGTTGGCGGGAAAGGTCTCGCCCAGGAGCGCCGCCCCCGACGTCGTGGCCACCCGGCTGGCGGCCTGCAGGCCGCCGGCCCGCAGGGCGCTGCCACCGAGCAGGAGCGCCGCCCTCTCACCGCTACGCAGCGCCTTGGCCACTTCGTCGACCGTGTCACCCGGCACCAGGCTCGACCGGCCCCGCGGTCGTGGCGGGCAGGGGCCAGTGCCCGACTCCGACCACGATGCGTCCGCCGGCAGGACCAAGGTGGCCACACAGCCGGGGGGACCGAACGCGGCGGCGACGGCATCCGCCGCGTCGGCGGCCACGTCGTCGGCGCGCACCGTGCTGCGGTACCACCCCGAGACCGGGCCGGCAATGGAGGCGATCTCCGACTGCAGGGGAGCGTCGTAGCGCGCGTGATACGTCGCGTGGTCGCCGACGATATTGACGATCGGTGTCCGGGCCCGGCGGGCGTTGTGCAGGTTGGCCAACCCGTTGCCGAGGCCCGGTCCGAGGTGCAGGAGCGTCGCGGCAGGCCGCCCGGCGACGCGTCCGTACCCGTCGGCTGCGCCGGTCACGACGCCCTCGAAGAGGCAGAGGACGCCCCGCATGTCCGGCACGTCGTCGAGTGCGGCCACGAAGTGCATCTCCGAAGTGCCGGGGTTGGCGAAGCAGACGTCGACCCCGGCGTCCACCAGCGTCGAGAGCAGCGCGCGGGCGCCGTTCATGCGCGTGCTCCGGCCCGAGCGACCCCGAGGAGCCGGTCCGGTCCGAGGATTCCCTGCGGGTCGAAGGCTCGCTTGATGGAGCGCATCAGCTCCAGAGTCACCGGATCCTCCAATTCCAAGAAGTACGGCAGCTTCGCCGTGCCGATGCCGTGCTCGCCCGAGATCGCGCCCCCGACGGACAGGGCGAGCTGGAAGCTCGCCTGCATCAGGGCGTGTCGCCGCTCGTCATCGGGTTGGAAGACCGTGATGTGCACGTTGCCGTCGCCGATGTGACCGCAGCCCGTGATGAAGGCGCCGTGCTCCTGTGCCAGAACCGCCACCTGGGCCAGGTAGTCGGGGATGGTTGCCCGCGGGATGACCGCATCGATCAGGTCGTCGCAGCCGGCCGCTTTCCCCACGAAGAACGCACGCTCTCGGGCGGCGATGAGCTGTGCCCCCGACGTCGGAGGCAGCACGTACACGTCGAGTGCCCCCAACCCCTCCAACAAGGTGGCGAGGCGTTCGACGTCCTCTTCCACCCGGTCGGCGTCCATGCCCTCGAGGACCACGACGAGATAGGCGAGGGTGCGGTCTTGGACTGCTTCGGGCACGCCGAGGTCGAGCCCGGCGGCCCGGGTGATGCCGCCCATCACCAGCACATCGATGTACTCGAGAATGGAAGGATCAATGCCGCTGTGCACGATGTGCGGCACCGCATGAGCCACTTCCGAAAGGGTGGCGAACGGGGCCAACACCGTCGAGGACTCGGTGAACCTTGGTTGGAGCTTGACGGTGACCTCCGTGGTGATGGCCAGGGTCCCCTCGGAGCCGATGAGGAGTTGCGTGAGGTCGTAGCCGCTCGAGCACTTGACGAACTTTCCACCGGTCCGCACGACGGTCCCGTCGGCCAGAACCACCTCGAGCCCGAGCACGTGGTGGCGCGTCACCCCGTAGCGGACAGCGCGCATGCCGCCGGCATTGGTCGCCACGTTCCCCCCGAGCGAGCCGGTCTGCTCGCCCGGTGACACCGGGTAGATCAGGCCCAACGGAGCAAGCTCGCCGTTGAGCTGCTCCAGCGTGACGCCCGGCTGGACCACGGCCACCTGGTTCTCGGTGTCGATCTCCAGAATCCGCTTCATGTGGTCGAACGCCAGCAGGATGCCATCCGCCACCGGTACGGCGGCGCCGGAGAGCCCCGTGCCGCTGCCCCGGGCGACCACCGGGATGCCATGGTCGCTCGCCAGCTGCAGGACCTCGGAGACCTCGTTGGTCGAGGCCGGCATGACGACCGCCATCGGGGCGACCGGCACCGTCGTCAGCGCCTCGTCATGCGTGTAGTCGTCGTGGACCGATGCGCCGACGAAGACGTTGCTCTCTCCGACGACCTTGCGAAGCTGCTCCAGGAGTTCCGACATGCGACGTGCCACCCCCACCTCGGATCGATCGGGCGGCCCGACCTTACCGGGCCTCAGCCGTCGTCGTCTCCGGTCTCGACACCCTCGGCCAGCCGGCGCCGCAGCTCCGCAACGCGCCGCGAGACCTCCTCCGCCTCTGTCGGTGCTGCTTCCTTCTCGAGCTCGATGATCGTTCGCTCGATCGCCGCCAACCACGGGCTGGGCCCGCGGCCGGTGCGGGTGCTCGACCCGGCGTCGTCACCCGATCGCTCGAACCAGCTGCACCAGAGCTCCTCCTCGGATCGGGTCAGCGCCACATAGAGGAGGCGCCGCTCCTCGTCGATGGCGGCAGGGGTCTGAGCAGATGCGATGGGCATGAGGCCGACGCCGAGGCCAAGGACGATGACCGTGGGCCACTGCAGGCCCTTGGCTCGGTGGAAGGTGGTGAGTACCACGCGGTCCCGGTCACCCGGGGCCTCAGGGCGACTCGACTCGTCGTGGTCCTCCTCGGCACCGCGTCGCCCGGGGTCGCCGCGCAGGTCCGATGCCGGGCCGAGGTCCGACCCGGCGATCAGGTTCGGCACCCGCGCCGCGTCCAGGGCGGCCTGCACCACGGCCAGTTGCGCATTGGTCCGGGTCAACACGGCGATGCTGGACCACTGCCGTCCCGGCGCGCGTGACATCTTGACCCGGTCGGCCACCCAGGCCGCCTCGTCCTCGCTCGTGGCGTGCGACACGACCTTGGGAACCGGCCCGTCCACCCGCGTCGTGCGGGGCAGGACCACTTCGCCTGCTGCTCCGAACGCACCGCCCTCCCGCAGGACGGCGGTGGCCACGGCGACCACCTGAGGCGTGCAGCGGTGGTTCTCGTCCAGCCGGATGACCGCCGTCCCGCGCAAGATGTCGGGCAACCGATTGAGCAGCGTCGGGTCGGCGCCGTTGAACCCGTAGACGGACTGGTTGGGGTCACCCACCACGAAGAGGTCGGGCTCGTCGGCCAGCATGGCCGTGAGGAGGCGGAACTGGGCCGGGTTGACGTCCTGCATCTCGTCCACGAAGAGGTGCCGTGTGCGCCAGCGGATGGAATCGGCGAACTCGCTGTCGCCCGCCAGCGCGTCCGCGCAGGACACGATCAGGTCGTCGAAGTCGAGGAGGCGCCGGCGAGCCCGTTCGGTCTCATAACGGGAAAACGCCTCTGCCACCTGTTCGGGGCTGATGCCGCTGCGGCGCCGGTGCCGCCGGGCCTCGGCCTCGTACTGCTCGGGTGAGACCAGGCGAGCCTTGGCCCAGCCGATCTCACCGTCGAGGGCGCGGGTGCGGCGGGCGTCGCCGGTCGTCACCTCGGCCAGCAGGCGACGCCGATCCGGGAGCAGCTGGGGGAGAGGCCGGCCCCTCAGCTCCCGGTGCTCGCGTAACAGGCCGAGCGCGGTGCGGTGGAACGTGCCGGCCTTCACCCCGGACACCCCGAGCGAATAGAGACGGGTCCGCAACTCGTCTGCCGCCTTGCGACTGAAGGTGGTGACGAGCGTGCGGTCGGGCTCGATGGACCCATCGCGTACCCGCCGGGCCACCCGCAGCGTGAGCACCCTGGTCTTGCCGGCGCCGGCGCCGGCCACGACGCAGAGCAGGGGTTTGTCCGATTCGATGGCCTCGCGCTGGGTCACGGTGAGGCGGTTGGCCCCGGGGAGGGAATCCCAGGTGTCGGTCTCCAAGCCCTCGAACGTCATGACCACACTCCGCACGGTACAGAAGGGGTGCGCGCAGCACCCGCCGGACCTGCGCCTATCGTGGCCGATCGGGGTCGTCGGTGCCCCATCGGGAGGGCGACGGGCCGATCGGGGCGCTCAGAGCACCCGATGCGTGCGCAGGGAACGCCGGCGGACGTCCCGAGCCCGCGCCAGTGAGACCAGCTCCTCGACAACCCCCTTGAACGGGACCCCTTCGGCCTCCCAGAGCATGGGGAACATGGAGATCGGGGTGAATCCCGGCATGGTGTTCACCTCGTTGATCACGATCTCGTCGTCCTCGCGGAGGAAGACGTCGATGCGCGCCAGGCCCTCGACGCGCAGCGCACGGTAGGCGGACCGGACAAGGTGCTGCGCCCTGGCCAGCTGGACGTCGTTCAGGTCGGTCGGCGCAACGGTTTCCGCGAGCCCCAGTACGTATTTGTCGTCGTAGTCGTAGAACTCCCGGCTGGCGATGATCTCGCCGGCACGGGTGACCCGCACGTCTTCGTTGCCCAACAGGGCGAGCTCCAGTTCACGTCCTGCGACGAACTCCTCGAGGATCACGCGGTCGTCGAACTCGAAAGCCGACAGGACCGCGTCCCCCAGGGCCGCCGCATCGGAGACTTTGTCCACACCGATGGAGGAACCGAGGTTGGCGGGCTTGACGAAGATCGGCAAGTCCGAGCGCTCCGATCGCCTCCTCCATGACATCAGCGGACCAGGAAGAGCGCGCCACGAGGCGCCACTCCGCTACGGGCAGGCCGTGGTCACGCAGCACCGACTTGGCGATGTCCTTGTCCATACAGACGGCGGAGGCGAGCACACCGGCTCCGACGTACGGCACACCGATCGTCTCGAGATGGCCCTGTAGGACACCATCCTCACCGAAGGGCCCGTGCAGGGCGGGGAACACCACAGTGTCGGGCAACAGGCCCCGGCCGAGGTGGGCGAAGCCGAGGGCGGGATCGTGGCGCATCAGGTCGTCGGGAGACGGGAGCGCATCCACACCGGCCACCTCGGACAGCACTTGGCTGGCATCCACCCACTGCTTGTCGTGGGTCAGGCCGATCACCTTGACCGTGAACCCGCCTTCGAGCGCGGCGGCCACGATGCGACGCGCCGAGATGCACGACACTTCGTGCTCGGCGGACGGGCCTCCGTAAATGACCGCGAGCACTCCGGGATCAGGCATCGACCGAGGCTATACAATCGGCCGCGAGCGTGATGCGTGCGATTCTCCACTTCTGAACTCGCGGCGTGGCTCGGTGGGGAGCGGGTCGGACCCGAGGTCACCGTCACGGGAGCGAGCATCGACACCAGGACGCTGCTGCCCGGGCAGCTGTACGTTCCGATCGTCGCCGACCGGGACGGACACGAATTCATCGGTGCGGCCCTCGATCGTGGGGCGCCCGCCTACCTCACCCAGCGCGAGCCCTCCGGCGCCACGGCCATCGTCGTGGCGGACACGGCCGCGTCGCTCCTTCGCCTCGGCCTGCTCTGCCGTGAGCAGATGAGCGGGCGGGTGGTTGGCATCACCGGATCGGTGGGAAAGACGACGACCAAGGACCTGCTCCGCAGCTGCCTCGCGTCGTCCTTCCGGGTGTCAGCCAGCGAACGGTCATTCAACAACGAGCTCGGTCTCCCGCTGACGCTGCTCAACGCACCGGACGATGTCGAGTGGGTCGTCCTCGAGATGGGCGCGCGAGGCGCGGGTCACATCGCACGACTGGCCGAGGTCGGCCAGCCGGATGTCGGCATCGTCACCAGCGTGGTGATGGCGCATGTCGAGTACTTCGGCGACCTGGCCGGTGTCGCACGGGCCAAGAGCGAACTCGTGACCGCACTCCCTCCCTCCGGGGTCGCTGTCCTGAATTTCGACGACCCGCTCGTGGCCCGCATGGCGTCGCTCAGCCCCTGTCCTGTTCTGAGCTACGGCGTGGAAGGGGATGCCGACGTGCGCGCCGAGCACATCGTCCTCGATCAGGATCTCCGACCGGGCTTTCGCCTGGCGACGCCGTGGGGCGCCGGCGACGTTCGGCTCGCACTGCACGGGGTGCAGCAGGTTCCCAACGCGCTGGCGGCGGCCGGCGCGGCATTGTGGTGTGGCGCCCCGTTGGATGCCGTGGTGGGGGCGCTCGCCACTGCCACGGGTTCGCCACTCCGCATGGAGGTGCGACGGATCCCAGGTGGCCCTGTCCTGGTGGTCGACTGCTACAACGCCAATCCGGCTTCGATCGAGGCGGCGCTCCGATCGCTCGCCGCGCTGCCCGCCGGGCGGAAGCTGGCCCTGCTCGGGGTGATGGCCGAGCTGGGGACCGAGACCGATGCCGAGCACCAGCGGGCCGCCCGCCTGGCCGAAGAGCTCGGGATCGAAGTGGTCGGGTACCAGACCTCGCTCTACGGGCCCACCGAGATGAGCAACGCCGACGACGCCGTCGCGTTGCTTCTCACCCTGGGCCCGAGCGACGCCGCCCTCGTGAAGGGGAGCCGGGTGGCGCGCCTGGAGGATGTCGTCGAGCGGTACGGAGAAGCTGCCGGGTCCTAGACATGCGTCTCCGGCCTGGTGCCCGGTGCTCCCTCCGGCAGCATTGCGCCGACGAGCACCCGACGCGACAGCTCGCCGTACAGCGATTCCGTCCGCGCCGAGGGGGACCCACCCGGGTCCAACGCGTCAATGCGACGCTGGCACTCCCGCCACTCGAGGCGAAGGCGATCGGCATCGCCTTCGGCCGCCGCCACCTGCATGGCGGAGCGGGAAAGCGCCTCGCTGTAGGGCTCGACGATCCGTGCTTGCTCGAGGCCCCAGCGGGCGAGATCGAAGAGCCCGGCCTCGGAGGCCAGTGAGGCCAGGCCACAGGCGGCGTCGACGAGCACGGTGGTCACGCGCCCGCCGTGACCCTCCGCCTCCCACCAGGCGTACCCCGACAGTGCGTTGGCCAAGGGCTCACCCTCGACCAGAGCCAGCGCGGCCTGGAAGAACGCCATAGCCGCAGACGGGTCCACCTGTGTCTTCGCCTCGGCGGCAAGCGCAACGGCGCGCTGCACGTCGACCGTGACACGGGGCGACAACTGGTAGTGACCGTGGCGCGTCCCGGCGGGAAAGAGGGGATCGCCGTCCTCGTCGACACCCATGGCGCGTCGGGCCGCGTACGCCGTGTTGAACAGTGTCTTTGCCGCAGCATCGGCGTCGGACGACCCGAGCACACGCGTGCGCAATCGATCGCTCGTGATGACGTCCGGCTGGTGCAGGGCCAGATAGGCCACCAGCTCCACCGCCCGCCGCGCCCGGTTCGGAGGGAGTTCGTCTTGGAGCCCGTCCAGCCTGGGGGTCATGGTGAGGAGGCGCACGTCGATGACCCCGGGCGCCAGGGCGGCCACGACCGTGGTCGCTTGAGCCGGGGTCGGCGGGCGGCAGAGAGACGTCCGGCGTGCGGTCCTCCGGGGGAGCCGGGCCGACGAGCTCGGCAATGCGCGCGGCAGTTGCCGCCGATTGCAGGTGTGGTCGGACGACCCGGCCCAGCGGGTGCAGCGTGGCGGCCTGCTGATCGACGAGCACGGTGAGGTCGGTGGCCGCGACCGGTTGCATCGTGACCACGGCACAGCGGTCTCTCACCGTCCGGGGAAGGGAGGCCGGGTCACCGCAGAAGAGCACGCGTCGGGCGATGGAGGGATCCACCGCGGTCTCGGCACGGAGCTCGGTGTCGTCCGGATCCTCGGTGATCAGGACTCGTCTCCGACCAGGCCCACGATCCGGCTGCGGCGCGTGCGGCGCGCCAGAGTGCCGGCGCCGACTCCCCCAACACGGGCAGCACGTCCCCCGGCTCGAGCGGGACGAGCCAGGTTCCGTCGGCGTCGTCGCCGACGGGGAGCACGACGGGCAAGTACGGGGAGGAGGGGTCATGGCCCTCGAGAGCGTCATGGCGGACGCGCCAGGCGGCGCCATTGTCCACGCTGTCGAAATCCTCGGGCGGATCGTCCGCCGGTGCTCCGGCAAGATGGAACGTGACACCGGAGGGCGACACGCAGACCGCTCGAATCCGCGGACGGGAGTCTCGATCGTCCAGAACCAGGCCCAAGAGACAGTTGGCCGCTTCGAACGAGTGGAGCGCAGGTGTCTCCGCGAAGCGTTGCAGCAACGTCGCAGCGTCCAAGGCCCCTTCCGACGGCGGCGCGATCGGATCTTCGCTGAATCGGTCGCCCGGTCTGCGTCGCCGTCCGGCCCGTCGGGCCAGGGCCGCACAGGCGATGGAACCGAGGCCGAGGGCAATCAGCTCGGGCAGATGTCCCGGTGGCTCGGGGTGCGACGGTGCGCGGCCCGCGCCCACGTGTCCGGAGTCGCCGGTGTGGCGTGCGTCCGCCGGCAGGCGCAGGCGCCATCCCTCCCGGAGCTGGTCCGGGTCCACGAAGCGTGACCCGCCGCCGATGTCGTGGCCGAGGTTGAGCATCGCGAGCGACGTCCAATCCGCACCGTCGCCCAGGAGATCGTCCGCGATGTGCCAGAGCGTGTCGCCCGACCGCACCGAGTAGGTCGGGGCTGAGCGTGACACCGGGGAGGCCGCCGCGTGGACCGCGAGCGGGGCGGTGGGCGACGAGCCCAGCCCTCCGCTGACCGGGCTGCTCGCGCCGGCGCCGGCGGCAAGCGAGAGAGGGGCGCCGAAGCTGGTGAGGGCCAGCACGCCGAGTGCGATGCGGGCGGCCACACGGTCGAGGACCGACGGTCCCCCGGGCATTCCGACCTCACCATTGCGGACGTGGGTCACGACCCCCCGGAGCAGCTGCGCGCAGCAGGCTGCCCAGGCCACCCAGGCGGCCAGGACGAGGAGGCACAGGACGTCGCGGGGCAGCGGTCGCCACCCGTGCCCGAGGCCGCCCGCCAGCGGATTGCCGACGATCACGAGGAGCACGGCCGGCACGGCCGTGAACGCCAGAAGGGCGGCGCACGCGGCACCGAGGACGTCCACGAACCTCTTGGCCCGCCCGCTCCGCGGCGCGCTATCCACCGGCGGGGCCGATGGAGATGGTGTAGGTCAGCGCGGTCGCTTCCGACGGGGGTTCGCTCACCGTGGCCAGGCAACTCCCGCTGGCGTCAGGGAGGGACGCCGCCATTGCAGCGGTGCCGCCGACGCTCTGCGAGCCGCTCGGGCAGCTGACCTCCATCGTGAGATACGTGCTCCCGGACCAGACCACCGAGACCTCCATGGCGCCCGTCCCGGTGAAGCCGTATTTGCTCGACGTCTGGAGCGGAGGATTCAGGTAGCCCTGCGTCTGCGTGCGGTCGGCGGGCAGCGCCCCACCCGGGAGGGTCGTCGTGGTGCTGGTCGTCGATGGCGTCGCGGTGGTGGTGGTCACGCTCGGCCCGGCGGTCTGCGGCGCGCTGACGGTGCCCGACGTCCCAGCCGTGCGGAGTGACGCGGGGACGTTGGCCGGAGCCGAAGTCGCCCTCGGCGTGGTGGTCGTCGTGGTCTTCGTCGTGGTCGTACTCGTCGTGGTCCGAGGCGATACAGCCGCGTGCCGGCGCGCTCCTGGCACCGGAATCCGGGCCGCCGTCTCGGCCGGGTGGCCGTCCCTGTGTGACGCCGGCGTGGTGTTGCCGGCCGTCGCCACGAGCAGCGCCATCAGTCCGAGCGAGACGGCCAGGATGACCCACCAGTTGGGACGGCCGCGCGCGACCCGCGAGCGCACTGCTTCATCGGCGTCGTGCCCACCGCCAAACACCGGCCCACGATACGCACGCGTCACGCCTCCCGCATTTGGCGCTCAGGCACACAGGCGGCGCTGACCGCGGTCACGTCGGGCGTAGAGCGCGCGGCGGTCGCGCCCGGTCATGGCGGCCAGCTCGGCCATGGAGTAGCCCAGGACGTGGTGGGCGTAGAGCACCTGGACTTCGTCGCGCCGCATGCCCTCCCGGTCCAGCTCGATGAGGACGCGGGCAAGCTCCTCGAGGTCGGTCTCGGGGCGGGCGAGAGGGCATCCGATCGCCCCCGGTTCGGACCCGACAGGGATGGTGCGGGTGCCGTCGTCCTTGGACCGGAAGAGCTGGCGCCGCAGGCGGCAGCGGATTGCGGAGAGGAGATCGAGGACGGCGTAAGGGCGGTCCTGCCCGGACCACTCCTGGAGCACGACCCAGGTCGTGGAGAGAAGCTCGCCGAAGAACTCCTCCCCGTCCTGCCAGTCCCCGCCGCGTCCCCATTGCAGCTTCCCCGCCACGCTGACCAGCCCCGGGAGGAGGACTTGGACCAGCATCCGGCTGAGAAAGGGGTCGCCGTCGGCCTCGCGGAGCAGGACCCGGACCAGGCGGGCCGCCTCCTCCCGCTGGACCCGGCCCGCGGCGCGCCGCATGTGGTCGACGAGGTCGCACGGCGTGGGGCAGGGGGGCGGGCCGATCCCCGATCCGAGGACGAGGAGGGAGAGGCCGCGGATCGCGGCCGGCGACGGCCCTGAGGGCGCGGACGCCCGGGCCCGAACGGCCGAGGGACTTCCACTCGGCGGCCATCCGGTCGATGAGCGCGACACGCTGTTTGGAGGTGGTGGAGGACATGGCGTGAGCGTGTTCGCCCGACCTCCCCCGATCCCTCCCACCGCCACGGCGACCGACACCGAATCCATCGGCGGCTGCAATGGTCCTGGTCGGCGATAGTGTGCCGCCGATGGACATCGACGAGTTCTACGAAGCAGACCCTCGCCGGCGGGCCTCCGCCGAGCTCGAGCTGGGCTCGGAATGGCTGGGGAAGGACGGCGTCCAACACGAGTTGAACTACGTGGAGGACACGGGCGAGCTCTACGTCCTGCGCGAGCCACAGCCCCACGTGCGCGAGGACCCCTTCGGGGGCATTCATGTCTCGGATCCCCCGGGGTACGAGAACAAGATCACGGTGCACGTCATCGCCAAAATCGGTTCGGTCGACGAGCTGCACAGGATCCTCGAGGGCTGGCCCGAGGCCATGCGCGAACAGGGCGACCAGGGCACGCACTGGCTCGGCCAGCGCCTGCTGGCGGCCGGCGTCGCCGTCGGCCCGACCGGCGACCCCGTTTCGGACAGTTAGGTGGGCGGCTCCAGGTCGAGCATCTTGGCCAGGAGCTGGGTGGCGATGTTGTTGGTGGCCATGTCGGCGTCACCCTCCATGTCCTCCCGGTCGAAGACGAGGTCGGAGAGCCGGTACATGACCACGGCGAAGCGGAAGCCCGAGAAGATCTCGTAGTAGAAGATGTCCCGCATCGGCCGGCCCATCATTTCGGAGTAGCGCGCGATGGTGTCCTCGTGCGAGCCGAAGCCGGCCGGGCGGGGGACACCGAGGCCCTCGGAGAACTGCAGGTCGAAGTAGAGCCACCAGCCGAGATCGAGCTCGGGCTGGGCCAGCGAGGCCATCTCCCAGTCGACGACGGCGGCGGCCTGGAAGTCGTCCCAGATGATGTTCCCGATCCGGCTGTCGCCCCAGCTGATCACCACGTCGCCGTCCTCGGCGGGCTTGTGCTCCACCAGCCATTGCCAGGTCGATTCGAGCACCGGGACCTGCTCGCCCTTGGAGGCCCAGTCGAGGAAGTCGCGGTAGTAGGACAGCTGCTGTTCGAGCCCCGGCTTGCCGCGGGCGGGGGTGCTCAGCCAGTCGAGCCCGATGGCGTGCCAGTCGGTGCGGTGCACCGCGGCCAGCGCGTCGATGCCGCTCCACCACATCCGCTCCTGCTGCTCGGGCGTGGCCTCGATGACCCAGCCATCCATGGTGTAGGGGATGTTGTCCGAGGGGACGAGGCCCTCGACGTGGTCCATGGAGAAGAACGGCACGCCGAAATACTGGAGGTCGTCCTCGTACCACCCGAGACGGGGGAGGGGGACGGCCGAGCCGCCGTCGGCCAGGGCGCGCATGGCCCGGTACTGGGTGGAGAACCGGGCGTCGAGGAAGAGAAGGTGCTTGGTCGGCGCGACCCGGACGACGAGGCGCTTCTCCTCCCCGTCGGCGGCGCGGGTACGACAGAGGATGGTCTCGTTGGAGAAGCCGTTGGAGCCGGGGGCCTGGATGTCGAAGACCTCGGGCCCCGATCCGTCGGACGACTTCGTCGCCAGCCAGCGCGAGAGGATGGAGGCCACCTGGCCGGGGTCACGCTGGCTGATGTCGGGCACGGAGCGGCACTCTACCGACCACCCGGCCCGGCCGTGGGAGGGTCGACGCCGCCCGCAGAGAATGCAGTGGGCGGGCGGGTAGCGTCGCCGGGCGTGCTGATCGTGATCGACCTGTCCGAGGCCACCGTGTCGCTGCGCCAGCCCGACGAGTTCTCCCGCTTCTCCGTGGCATTGGAGGGCGAGGGCGACCTGGCCCGGGTGCTACAGCTGTCCGGACTGGGCCGCCCCGGCGCCGACAGCGAGCACGTCGTGGTCGACCCGGTGGCCCTGCGGGCGCTGGCGGGGCCCGCCGCCGACGAGCGCTGGGACGAGGGCTTCGCCGGCATGTGCGCGTACGCCGCCGGAAAGGGCTGGGTGGAACCTGACGGCGGCATCCTCGCCCATATCGAGCCAGGCCACGGGGTGAACTGAGGCTCTCGGCCGGCGCGAGCCGGTGGGCGGGGCGGGACTGTCCCCTCCCGGCAGGGCGCCGCTACCCTTGGGTAACCGACCGGCCGGTCCGGCGGTGGGGGCTTGACCCCTCGAGATCCCACTGGGAGGGACGCATGGCGATTCGGGACTACGACCGCTTGTTCATCGGCGGTGACTGGGTGGCCCCGGAGGGGACCGACACCATCTCGGTCGTCTCCCCGTCGACCGAAGAGGTCATCGCCCGGGTGCCCGACGGCACCGAGGCCGACATCGACAAGGCCGTGGCCGCGGCACGGACCGCCTTCGACCACGGGCCCTGGCCGCGCCTGACGCCGGCCGAGCGGGCCGAGGTCCTCGCCAAGGTGGCCGCGCAGATCATGGGCGAGATGGACGACATGGCGGCGATCATCACCCAGGAGATGGGCTCGCCGATCACGTTCTCGGGCCTGGGCCAGGTCATGGCGCCCTCCATGATCTTCAGCTACTACGCCGAACTGGCCACCACGTTCGCCTTCGACGAGGTGCGCGCCGGCATGCTCAACCCGCAGGTGCTGGTGACCAAGGAGCCCGTGGGCGTCGTTGGTGCGATCGCACCGTGGAACGTGCCCCTCTTCATCGCCGCCGCCAAGCTGGCACCGTCGCTGGCCGCCGGGTGCACCGTCGTCTACAAGCCGGCCCCGGAGACGCCCTTCGACGCGTTCCGCCTGGCCGAGATCTTCGCCGAGGCGGGACTGCCCAAGGGCGTCCTCTCGGTGGTGCCGGCCGGCCGCGAGGTCAGCGAGCACCTCGTGAAGCACCCCGGCGTCGACAAGATCTCGTTCACCGGCTCGGGTGTGGGCGGCAAGCGCATCGGCGGGCTCTGCGGCGAACGGCTGAAGCGCTGCACGCTCGAACTGGGCGGGAAGTCGGCGGCGATCATCCTCGACGACGCCGACCTGGCGACGACGATCCCCACCCTGCTGCCCAACTCGATCATGAACAACGGGCAGGCCTGTATCGCGCAGACCCGCATTCTGGCGCCGCGTTCACGCTACGCCGAGGTGGTCGACGCGGTGGTCTCCGGTGTCGCCGCCATGAAGGTGGGCGACCCCATGGACCCGGCCACCGAGGTCGGCCCCGTGGTGGCGGAGCGGCAACGGAGCCGGATCGAGGGGTATCTCGACAGCGGGCGCGAAGAGGGGGCCACGGTCGCGCTGGGCGGCGGACGGCCTTCCGGGCCTGCGTTCGCGAAGGGCTGGTACGTGGAGCCGACGGTGTTCTCCGACGTCGACAACAAAATGAAGATCGCCCAGGAGGAGATCTTCGGGCCGGTGCTCGTCGTCATCCCTTATGACGGTGACGACAACGCGGTGGAGATCGCCAACGACTCGAACTACGGGCTGTGCGGCTCGGTGTGGACGGGTGACAACGACCGCGGTCTGGGTGTGGCGCGGCAGGTGCGCACCGGCACCTACATGCTGAACGCGCCGGTGCCCATCGACTTCTCCACGCCGTTCGGCGGCTACAAGGAGTCCGGCGTCGGGCGCGAGTTCGGGCCCGAGGGGCTGGAGGGCTTCCTGGAGATGAAGTCGATCGCCCTGCCGGCCGGGTACACGCCGGGGACGTAGGCCGGATCCGGACTCGGATTCGGTGGGAGCGGCGGGCTCCAGCGAGCGACGGGCGGCGGGCCGGTCGTGAGCACAGCGCAGGCGCCGAGGGCGCCCGAACCCCCCGGGGACCCGTCGCGGGCGGGGGGTAGGACGGCCCGGACGGCCCGGACGACCCGGACGACCCGGACCATGGTGATCAGCAACTGGCCCATGTGGGTGGTCGGGCTGACCCTGTTCATCGACGGCATGGACCAGTACATCGTCCGGGGCAGCAGCGACCAGATCAAGTCGGCCTTCGGCGTGGGCGACACCGCCATCGGGCTGCTCTTCTCCGCGTTCATCCTGGTCAACGGCATCATCACGATGCCCGCGGGCTACCTGGCCGACCGCTGGAACCGGACCCGCGCCATGGCGGTCACCATCGCCTTGTGGTCGGTCATCAGCGCCCTGGGGGGCCTGGTGCCCACGGCCGCCTTTGGCCTGCTGGTGGTGATCCGGGCCTCCCTCGGCTTCGGCCAGGCGATCACCGATCCCTCGGGCAGCAGCGTCATCGCCGACTACTACGGCACGGAGCGCCGCGGGAAGGCCTTCTCCATTCAGCAGTGCCTGAGCTACGTCGGACTGGGCATCGGGCTGGCCATCGGCGGTGCCATCGGCCCGCTGTTCGGTGGCCAGGGCTGGCGGGTCGCCTTCTTCGTCTCGCTCTTCCCCGGCCTCCTCGTCGCGTATCTCTGCTGGCGGCTGCCCGAGCCCCGACGAGGGTCGGCGGACCGGGCCCATGTGCTCGGGAGCGAGGAGATGGAGCTGGCCGAGGACGACGGCCCGCCCCTCTTCCCGCAGGGGTTCGGGCACTTTCTGGGCGAAATGGCCGACGGCCTGCGCAAGGACGTCGTGACCATTCTGCGCATCCCGACGATGCGCTACGCGCTGGTGGGCGTGTCGACCGTGGGCTTCGTGGTCACGGCGGTGGCGACCTGGATGCCGAACTTCTACCAGAATCAGCTGCACCTCTCGCAGCAGGCATCCAACGGGACGTTCGGCGCGCTGGCCATTCTCGGCGGCATCCCTGGCACGCTCATCGGCGGGCGTATCGCCGACAAGTGGGTCACGCGTTTTCTGGGGGCACGGGTCGTGATCCCGGCGGTGTGCATCGTCATCAGCGCGGCGCTGTTCATGGTGTCCTTCATTCCGATGGCCTTCGCGCTCGTCTTCGTGGTGCAGCTGTTCGGTTTCCTGGCCGCCACGGCCTGCGTTCCGGCGCTGCGAGCCGGGTTGTCGGATGCGGCGCCGGCTCATCTCCGGGGCGCCGGCTTCGGCGCCTTCAACCTGGCGTCGGTGGTCTTCGGATCGGCCGCCGCCCCGCTGGTCACCTCGGCCATCGCCGCGCAGTTCGGCAACAACTACCGCACGGCCTTCCTCATCATTCTGCCGATCGCCTTCCTGGGCGCCGGCTGCCTGCTTCTGGCCCGCAGCCACATTGAGCAGGACGCGGCCAAGGTCTTCGAGGCGGTGGTGGTGGCCATGGCGGCCCAAAATGCCGAGGAGGCGGCGTGGCGGAACGGTGCAGGCTCAGGGGCGGCTCACGACGCCGGCGCAGCGGCGATGGAGGACGAGGGAGAGACGTAGCCCGACAGGGCAGCACCCTTGCCCTTCACGTCGGCGAACCTCTGGTTGTCGCCGACCTCCACCACGCTGTAGCCGGTGCGGTCACCGTCGCCGTTGACGACGTCGGGCGCGGCGTCGTCGCCGGTGGACGCCACGACGACCGCCACGTGGACGGCGGTGACGGCGGACGTGTCCAGCCCGTACACGGCGACGTCGCCGGGGTGGGGCGTGTAGCCCGACCCCACGGGGTGCCAGGTGTCGTGGTCGGTGCCCCAGACGTAGAAGCTGGCGGAGTTCCCGTTGAGGTACCCCGGCGCCAGCTGATAGCTCACCACGGCACCGGCCTGCTTCCAGACCCAGGCGGCGAAGTCGGCGCACCACTCCTCGTCGAGGTTGTCGTTGCCGCAGTCGTCGATGCCGGCTTCCCAGTAGGCGCTGAATTTGTTGCAGTACGTGTCCGAGGGGTCGGTCTGGTAGCCCACCTGGCCCTGGGCGATGGCAACGATGCGGGCGCGCAGGGGGCTGAGGGCCGGCCCGCGGCGGAGCTGCCGCACCACGAGGACGGCGGCGCCCAGCACGACGAGGAGCAGTACGCACGTGAAGACACGGCGGCGTCCCCGGGCACGCCGGGGCGGAGGGGGCGGGGCCAGCGGTCGGGTTGGGCTCAGGGGGGCACAGGGTAGCGAGCACGGCCCGCCCCGAGGACGCGGGCCGGTTCTGCGAGAATGCGGGGTCCCCGGCCACCCAGAGTGCGGTGCCGCCCGAGCGACCGAGGAGGGATGGGGCCCATGCAGGACGACGAGAGCGCGGTCTCGCACACTCGTCTGGCCTACCTCCCCGCGCTCGACGGCGTGCGGGCTTGCGCCGTCGTGGCCGTCATGATGTTCCACGGCGGGATCCCCCATATGGACGGGGGGTTCATGGGGGTCGACACCTTCTTCGTCCTGTCGGGCTTCCTCATCACCTCGCTCCTCATCGGGGAATGGCGCCAGACCCTGACGGTCAAGCTCGGTGCCTTCTGGGCCCGCCGGGCCCGCCGCCTGCTCCCCGCGTTGCTCCTGATGATGCTCTTCGTGGCCTTCTTCGCGTCCGTGATCGTGCCGAAGGGCACCTACGGGGCGCTGCGCCTCGACGCGTTGGCCACGCTCCTCTACGTAAGCAACTGGCACTTCATTCTCGTCAACTCCAACTACTTCAACGAGACGGCGGCCTCGTCACCCCTGCTGCACACGTGGTCGCTGGCGGTGGAGGAGCAGTTCTACGTGGTCTGGCCGCTGGTCGTGCTCGGCGTGCTGCACTTCACCCGCAGCCTGCGGGCGCTGTTCGCCTTGTGCTGCGCCGCGGCCATCGGGTCGGCCGTGTGGATGTACCACGTCTACGACGGCGGCCTGCACACGAACCGGGCCTACCTCGGGACCGACACGCGGTCGCAGTGCCTCTTCATCGGCTGTGCGCTGGCGGTGGGGCTGGTGCTTCTCACGCAGAGCCGCCACGAGGAGGGCCGCTTGGCCAAGGCCGAGCTGTGGCGACCGGAGAGCACGGCCGGGCGGCTGTTCTGCGGGGTACTGGGAGTCATCGGGGCCGCCGGTGCCGTCGCCCTGTGGGTGCTCACCACGTCGACGTCCACGTTCCCGTACTCGGGGGGGTTCTTCCTCATCGGCCTCTCCGTCGCCGCTGTCATCCTGGCCGCCGTGGCGGCGCCGCGCAGCATCGTCCCGTGGCTGCTGTCGCGGTCCGCCATTCGCTACGTGGGACGGATCTCCTATGGGCTGTACATCTGGCACTGGCCCATCTTCATCTGGCTCGACCACGCCCGTACGGGCCTCTACGGATACGAGCTCTTCGCGTTGCGCGTCCTCGTCACCTTCGCCGTCTCGGTGGTGTCCTTCCACCTCGTCGAGCGCCCGATCCGCATGGGCACCTTCGTCAGCCAGTGGCGGGCGTGGCTCATCGTGCCCGCCGGTGTCGGTGCGGTGGTGGTGGCGATGGTCGCTGCCACGACGGGTACGACGGCCCTGGCTGCCGGCCCGCTGGCGGGTGGCGTCGGTACGACGGGGTCGACGTCGACCACCACGACGGCGCCGTCGACGGTGGTCGGGGCCCAGCCCGTGCGGGTGCTCCTCTTCGGCGACTCGGTGGCCCTGACCCTGGGCGAGGGCCTGGGCGAGCAGAACGTCCAGGCTGAGTACGGGTACCAGCTCACCGACAAGGGGATCCTCGGCTGCGGTGTCGTCAACGGCCCCCAGGTCGAGCTCATGGGGACGCTCTACGACACGCCGATGGCGTGCGGTGGAACGGGGGTCGCCGCCGGCGGGCCGGCAGCCAATGCGCCCTGGCCGACCCAGTGGCTGGCGTCCATCAATTTCGTCAAACCGAATGTGGTCGTGCTCCTGGCCGGGCGCTGGGAGGTGGTGGACCGCGAGTACCAGGGGACGCGGACCAACATTCTGCACCCGGCCTTCGCGGCCTACGTCAAGAGCCAGCTGGAAGAGGCCTCGCAATTGGTCACGGCTACCGGGGCCCACATGGTGTTCCTGACCGCGCCGTGCACGGACGAGGGGGAGCAACCAGACGGCGATCCGTGGCCCGAGGACAACCCGGCGCGTCTGGCCGTCTACAACAAGCTCGTGCGCGAGGTGGCGGCCGAGCACCCGACCACGGACTCCGCGGTCGACCTCTTCAGCGCGGCATGCCCTGGCGGGAAGTTCGCTTCCACCGTCCACGGGGTGATGATCCGGTACACGGACGGCGTCCACTTCACCGTGGCCGGGGGTCAATACCTGGCGCCGAAGATCATGCCGGCCATTGTGGCGGCCGGCCGGGCGCAGATGGCGGCGAGCGCAGCGCCGGTCTCAGCCGGCGGGTGAGGCCGGCTCGGGGTTCACGTTCTGCGGCGTGCTGTTGCCGCTCGGGGACTGCGGGTTGACATTGGCATTGGTGTTGGCGACGACGCACTGGGCCATGAGCGACGGGACCAGGTGTCCCTCGTCGACGGTGGCACCCTCGGAAATCGTCGTCATCAGTGCGTTCCACGAGCCGTCGTCGGAGTTGGCCGCGGCGGCCAGCGGAAGGGCGGCCCGCAGCTCCTGGTCGGCCTCCCGCTGCAGTTGGGCGGCCGCTCCCGCCGGGGTGCCGGGGTGAATGGCGCGCTGGTAGTCGGCGACGGAGCGGTGCACGTGGACACAGGCCTGCTGGGCGAGATCCTGCCCGTCCTGGGTGCTGCACGCGCTCAGCCCGAGCGCCGCTCCGGCCGCCAGCGCCAGGACCACTGCGGCCCGTGCCGCGTGGGGGCGCCCGACGCGCCGCACGTCAGCCCAGCCAGCGTTCGGCGGACTCGAGCAGGAAACGGCTGACGGCGAGGGCCCGGTCGAAGACGTCACACAAGAGCTCCTCGCCGCTGAGGACCCGGGCCAGCGACACCGGATGGCGGGCGACGATGCTGAGCCGGCGCTCCGAGCCGTCCGTGGCGTTGGCGAAGGAGTCGATGGCCGAGACCTCGAGCGGGAGCTCCATGCCGCCGACGCCGGCCAGGTCGATGGCCAGGCGGAGCAGGTCGGGCCCGCTCGGGAGGGGCGGGAGCGCCCAGGTGAAGGTCAGCGGGAAGTGGAACTCGTCAGGTGGCTCCTCCTCCTCGGAGAGGAGGACGACGGCGTCCTCGAAGGAGAGGAGGACGCGGGGGTCGACGTCGAGGGCGAGGTGCAGGTCGAGCGGGCCCCCGCACCCTTCCTCGGGGTGCAGGTCGACTTCCCAGACCTGCCGCAACGAGTAGGTCTCGACGAAGTGCCGTTCGTCGTGGACGTGGAATCCGTGGTCGACGGAATGATCTTTCAGGTCGGCGACGTAGCCGGCGACGTCAATGGCAGCCACAGCGGGGAAAGCCTAATGGGCGTGGGTGGGCCGGTAGCCAGGCGAGCGGTGGAGGCGTCGGCCGATAGGGTTCGTCACCCGTGGACGACGTTCAGCTCCTGCACGTACTCGATGAGGCAGTCCACGCGGTACGTGGCGCGCTGGACGTCCTCGAGGACTGGGGCCCGAGCGGCGGCAAGCCGGGGCAGTACAGGCTCGACCTGGCCGCTGACGCGGCGGCCCTGCCGGTGCTCCACGGCGCGGGACTGGCCGTCCTCTCCGAGGAGTCGGGGGTGACCGGAGACGGTCCGTCCGGGCTCCTGGCCGTGATCGACCCGATCGACGGCTCGACCAACGCCCACCGCGGCGTGCCCTTCTATTCCACCAGCATCTGCGTGCTCGACGCCGAAGGTCCGCGCCTCGGAGTCGTGACCAACCAGGCCACCGGCCAGCGCTACGCCGCCGTGCGCGGCGGTGGAGCGGAGAGGGACGGGCGCGCCATCGCCCCGTCCGCCTGCCGCGACCTCGAATCCGCCATTGTGGGGATCTCCGGCTTCCCCGGCCTGCACCCGGGGTGGGCGCAATACCGGGCCCTGGGCGCGGCCTCCCTCGAGTGCTGCGCCGTCGCCGAGGGCGTGCTGGACGCCTACCTCGTGGTCGGGGCCAGCACCCTCTACGGCTGGGACTACCTGGCGGGGCTGCTGATCTGCCGCGAAGCCGGTGTGGCCGAGGGCGAACGCCGGGGGAGGGAACTGGTGGTGCGCGACGCTTCGAGCCGGCGACCCATTGTGGCGGCGACACGACAGCTGGCCGAACGGCTGGCCGCGGAGGAGGGCTTGTGAACGACGGACACGGAGACGAGACAGCCGCCGCGTTGCTGGCGCGCAAGACGTGGCGGACCCTGGAGCCGCTGCACGGCATGATCTACTTCGTGCCCGAGGCCGCCGAGGCCTACGCCCGGCTGGGTATCACGGGACGGGCGGGTTACTTCGCGTCGCGGGCGGCGCCCATGGGCGCGGTGACGGCCGACGTGGTCGTCTCCACCTTCTTCAACTTCAACCCCGAGCTGGTACACGCGGCGATTCCCGGGGCCTGGGAAGTGGCGACGCCGGTGGCGCTCGTCCGCGCTCGCTTCACCGCCGTCGACGCGGCCTTCCGGCGTCTGCTGGGCGACGACGTGCTGACGTCCGCCGACATGCAACGGGCCGCCGAGCTGGCGCGGCTGGCCGCCGAGGAAGCCGGCCGGCGAGTGGAGGGACGACCGCTGGCCGCTGCCCATGCCGACGTGGCCTGGCCCGGCCCCCCGCACCTGGTGCTCTGGCACGCGCAGTCGATCCTGCGTGAGTACCGCGGAGACGGTCACATCGCGCAGCTCGTCGTGCGAGGGCTCTCGGGTCTGCAGGCCCTGGTGACCCACGCCGCGGCCGGCGACGTACCCGAGCACCTGCTGCGCTCGACGCGGGGTTGGTCGCAGGACGCCTGGGACGGCGCCGTCGACGCGCTGCGGGTACGCGGCTGGCTCGAGCAGGGAGAGGATCTCCGCTTCACGGCGGTGGGAGAGGCGCAGCGCCGGGCGCTCGAAGGCGGGACCGACGCACTGGCCGCCGCCCCCTACGCGGTATTGGGCGAGGAGCGTTGCGCAGAGTTGCGGGCCCTGGCGCGGCCCTGGAGCGCCACCTTGGCCCAGCAGCTGCCCTGACGTCGGCGATCTCCTGTGGCGGAGCGCACCCGTGGGACAGGTCAGAATGGCGCGGTCGCTCGGGCGTTTAGCTCAGATGGTTAGAGCAGCTGGCTTACAACCAGCAGGTCGGGGGTTCGAGTCCCTCAACGCCCACTCAACGCCCACGTCACACACAGGGGAGAGAGGGAGAAGCGCAGGGCGCGAGCCGGGGGCGCCGAAGGGAGACCGGGGACGCCAGGCACGGAGGAACGGACCGGGGACGCGAGCCAGCCAGCCGGGCGGAGCGACGAACGAGCGAGCACCGGGGGCGGGGGAGACGAGAGGGCGGGGCTGCGCGAGTTCGGCCGAAGGCGGGGGTAGCAACGGCACCCCTTGCACCCTAGCCCCGAACAGCACTTCGGGGCTAGGGTCGCGACAGAGCGTGATCGCTCAGATACTCCGAGGGAAGGACCGCTAAAGTGCCAGTCGGACATTCCTTCATTATTGGAACCTCTTGCAAGTGGAGATTCACCTTGCTTCAGAGGAGGTTGCGGATGAGCCTGCTGCGTCTGATCGCTACGAGCGCAGTATTCACCCTGGCGATTTGTGGAGTCACGATGGAGGGCTCCACCGCATCGGCGGGAGCCTCCAGCCCCAAACCCAACATCTCGTCGTTTGTGGCAACGTCCAACTCGCTCACCGCCGCAGGCGGGTCGGTCCTATTCTCTGCCACCGTGACCGACGCCACCAGTTGCACTTTGTCCTCTACCCCCGTAATCAACGGACTGCCGGTCACGGCCTCGTGCGCGAGCGGCACGCTCAACGAGAACGTCGCGGTTCCTGCTGACCCGACGGGTAGGGCCGACAGGTACACGTTTACGCTGGCCGCTATCGGCGCGACAACCACCGAGACGAAGGCCCTCAAACTCTCGGTTGCCCCGACCCCTGCCCCGACGGTGTCCTCACCAACGGTCACCCCGTCCTCAGTGACCTCTTCGGGTGGCCTCGTTACGTTGTCGGCGACGGTGGCCACCGCGATCAGCTGTACCTTCTCGTCCTCACCGCCAGTCCCTGGGTTACCCGCCGCTATTCCCTGCACGAACGGGACGGTGACTCAGCAAGTCATGATTCCGGCTGACACCGGCAAGAAGGCCATAACCTTCAGGTTCGACCTTGCGGTCACCGGTACGAAGATCGTCAAGTCGCCCAAGTTCGATCTGATCGAAACTCCGGCTTCGGATTTGGCCCCTCCGGGGGCGCCAACCTTCGTTCAGGCCGACGACACAGGCACCATTAACGGGAACACCACAAGCATCGGTACTGGCCAGTCCAACCAAGTGCTCGCTCACGACACCGGGATCGGCCACACTGTCGTTCTCATAATCCAGACCGGGACCTACCCCGGCACCGAGACGGATAGCGTCACCAGCGTCTCCTCAGGGATGGGCACCTTCCAGTTCGTCAACTCGTACAACGATCTTGCCGACAACGAGATATGGGTCTGCACACACACGACCGGCGCAGCCGACACGGTCACGGTTAACACGCCGACCAATGAGTGGGACGCCTTTGCCGTGGAGTTCAACGCTCCGGCCACTGGATTCGTAAACGCTGGTGGCCAGGTCACTAATCCGTCCTACCTCGATGATCAGAGCTGGACCGTCTCACCCGGTGCGGCTGGAAATATCGCTGTTATAGCGGTCGACACCCTCGATGCCTACGAGACCGGGCCTGCGGCACCCTGGACGTACTACAACTCGGGGTACTGGTCGTTCTTCAACGGGACCTCGGCGGCTTGGCAGGTGGCTCCGTCATCATCTCCTCTCACTGCCACCTGGGTTACAGACGGAGGAGAGAGCAGCTCTCAGGGTGTGGTGCTTGAGTACTAGAGATACCGTGCCCCACATGTGCTGCTCACGCGTAACCGTATGACAGTGGTAGCCGCTCGTCGTGGCTTGAAAACTCAGCAACGACGCGGTCCTGGCGCAGGTGCCCCCGTCCGCCGGGTCGGTGTGACGCTCAGGTCATCAGGGCAGGCCGCCTAGCCTCGTCTGCCACACCTGGCTATTGACTAAAACCAAGCCGCGCCTTTCTGGAAGGGTGTGACCGCTATGCGTGAGCAACTAGGCAAGCTCGTAGCTTCCCGGGGAAGGTCCGCAGACAACCTCTTCGAACCAGATTGACCCGGCAGCGACACCGTGACGGTCTTGTAACGCTGACGCTCGCAAGGGGAGGATCCAATCCGAGGGTGATCCGCCGCAGCGACTACGACCGACGCCGTGCTGCCAGGCTTGAGGCTGATCAGCGACGGCGTCAGGTATGGACCCAGGCCGCCCAGATATGTGCTCGTAACCGTAATCGCATCGGACGATGCTCCCGGACGAATTGCAACCACCTTTGGGTAGCCCTGGAGGTAACAGATCGTCGCGCCCCTATTACGAAATGCAACGAGCATCCCCTCAGAGCCTCCTGCCGCGGAACCCGCGGCCACGGTGATCGAGAGTTGCTTCAAGGAGCAGGGATCGGGCATCGTTGTCGTTGCAGATGGTGATGCCGCAAAACTACTGCTCGGCCGTACGAGGCAGGCAGCAAAGGTCAACGACAGTCCGAGGGTCAGTGCGACGGACCGATGATTCATGGTTTGTCCGAACTGCCAAATGAGATCACCCACATACACTCTTCACGTTTGACCGCCTGTGTCGGTTGACGCAATCTCAAATCACCGACTTGCACCCTATCGAACCTATGTTCGGGTGCCCCCATACCGGGCTGGGGACACCCGAATCAGAATCCCTCTGACGGCCCGCCTGTCACTTTTCGGTGCATGCTTCCGGCACGCCTCGACGCACCGCCAGTGCACTTGACGTCTTGCCCTTGCCACTGACCGTTCCACGCCGGCGACCCAGGGGGAAATGCCGGGTCCAAGGGTCTACGGTTTGACTTGAATGCCGTAGCGACCTATCAGCCACTATCGAACGGCCACTACTTAGCAGGCCAACGGTGGTCCCTCACTCATCGTTGTGAGATCGGAGTTCAGGACAATGAGAGTCAGAAGACGCGAAAGGTTGAATGCAACAACCCCTGGGCATGGAAAACGCTGGTTTTGGGTCACTCTCGGTGGGTGTCTCGCCATTCTGATCGGATTGATGATGCCTGTCGCCGAGGCTGCTGCGGCAAACCCCCCGCTCCCGAGCAGCATCGCCGCTATCGGGGATTCGATCACCCAGGCGTACGATGACTGCTGCTCGTACGGGGCGCATCCTCAGGACTCTTGGAGCACTGGTGATGGCTTCCCTGCAAATGGCGTCTACAGCCAGTACCAACGAATACTCGCTATGAATCCTGCGATCTTGGATAAAGCCTACAACGATTCAGTTTCTGGCGCGAAGGTCGCAGACACGATAAGTCAGGCACAGGCCGCGGTGGCGCAAGGGGCTCAGTACGTGACCATCGAAATCGGAGCGAACGATGTCTGCACTGGATCGATTTCGTCAATGACCACAACGGCGCAGTTCACTGCCGCCTTCGAATCCACCATGTCGACACTGGAGTCGGGTCTGGAACCGGATGCTCATATCTTCGTGGCATCGATACCCAACATTTACGAGCTGTGGTCAGTACTCCATGGAAACTCCGATGCTCAGGCGGTGTGGTCTTTGGCAAATATCTGTCAGTCGATGCTCTCGACGTCCAACACTGAAGCACAGCGTCAGCAAGTCTTGACTCAAGAGGAAGCCGATAACGCGGCAATGAGCCAGGTGTGCGGGCAGTACGCGAATTGTCGGTGGGATGGCTACGCCACTTTCGATTACCCGTTCACCCCAACGGACGTGTCAACGCTTGATTACTTCCACCCGAGCCAGACCGGACAGGGAGTGCTCGCCGGCATCACCTGGCAGGCTTCATGGTGGTGGCCCCCGAGCCACGGCTACTGGCTCGTTGGCTCAGACGGCGGGATCTTCAGTTTCGGCTCGGCCCAGTTCTACGGCTCGACAGGGAGCCTCAAGCTCCAGCGCCCCGTTGTCGGCATTGTGCCAACCAGAGACGATGGCGGCTACTGGCTCGACGCATCCGATGGCGGAGTTTTCAGCTTTGGCGACACCCAGTTCTACGGTTCCATTCCTGGTCTGGGCCTACACCCCGCCGGCTCGGGCCTGCCCAATAGCCTCAATGCCCCCATCGTTGGCATGGTGCCCTCGAACGACGATGGCGGCTACTTCATGGTGGCTTCCGACGGTGGCGTGTTCGCCTTCGGTGACGCCCATTTCGCCGGTTCGTGCCCAGGTATCGGAGGCTGCTCGGGCGCCGCCGTAGCAGTAATGCCTGACGCCAGCGGCACCGGATACTGGCTGGTAACCCAGATTGGGAACGTCTACACATTTGGCGACGCTTCCTATTACGGGGCACCCGGGAACACCGGGTCCTCGGTGACCTCGGCCGTCAGAACGCCTGACGGCGGTGGCTATTGGATCCTCACGGCCAACGGCACCGTCTACAACTACGGCGATGCAGTGAACTACGGCGATGCCGCTGGCTCTTTCGGGGGTTTGAATCCGGCTACCGCGATCTTCACCACATCGGACGGTGGAGGCTACTGGATCGCCTCCGCAAACGGGACCGTAGACAACTACGGCGATGCACCCAACGACGGCGGCATGTCAGGTACGGACCTCAACGGTTCGATCATTGCGGCCACTGGGTTCTAGAAGGGCGGACAGCATTGACGGGTATCCCTACCTGCGGGACGGTGGGGCAGGCACTTCGGGGCCGAGGCTCCGTCCGTCGGGAATCCGGTGGGAATGAAACTCATCGAGAAGGACTTGGGCTTTGGTCTATATACGTCGGGGCGGAGGGCGGTGAGCAGTTCCCCGCTGCCGCAGCGCCAGCGGCTTGGACACTCTGCTGAGGGCCGGGCGCACCTCCTACGAGCGATGCAACGACGACGATCGCAAACCGCGGGTGCTCAAGACGTTCAGAGAGGTCACCTCAATTAGAAGGCGTCCACCGAGCATGGTGCCGAAGCACTACCCGGCCGAACCCGTGCGCTCCCGGTGGGCGCACCCGGGCCAGCAGCACGGCCGGCGCATTCCCTCCTCCAACTCCTCCTTGGTGCGTCGGATGCGGCGTTCCCGGGTCTTCTCTTGCTTGGCATCTTCGACCCAGCAGATGAACTCGTTGCGGGCTAGCGGCGTGATGTCCTTCCAGGCGTCGAGGGCGACGGGGTTGGCGATCAGGGTCTGACGCAGGTCACCTGGCAGCTTGTGCACCACACCGCCGGGCAGTCGCTGGCCGCTCACGATTGTCACGATAGCGAGTGGGGCACGGCCTGCGGTGCGGATCCGTGAGAGTCCGAGTCCGGCGTCAAGCCTCCCTGATCGAGGCTGGGTCGATGCCGGTTCCGCCCGCCGCGCTGCTGGCATAGACCGCCAGCGCGAACCGCAGCACGTCGACGGCCTCCTCGGCGCTCCAGAGCAGCGGGCCCTCGCCGGTACGGAGCCAGCGCAACCAGTGGCGTCCCGAGTCCCGGAAGCTGCTGGCCCAGTCGTCGTCGAGCGCGTGGTACGAGCGCATCTGCCCGTCGACGTAGGTCTCGAGGCTCGGTTGCTGAATGCCCCGGCCGGTACAGCGGTTCACCCGTGAGTAACCCCGGCGACCCGTGACCTCCCACCGTTCGTCGTTGGTGTAGTAGTCGGAGCGGAGATACATCTCGGGAGCCAACGTGATGTCCCACACGCCCCGGATGCCGTTCTGGTGCTCCCAGGTGATGGTGGTCGGCGCATCGATCTCTATGGTCGGCAGGACCTCGGTGGAGCCCACCCAGGCCCGCACCTCCTTGAGCGGGCCGAAGAGCCACAGGGCCGTCGCCAGCTTGTGCCAGCCGTCGTCGAACACCAGGATTCCCCGCCCGCGGCGCATCTGGGCGAACTGCCACTCGAAGCTCGACATGGGCACGTCCCAGCCACCGCCGCCGCTGCCCACCATCTTCATGTGATAGCCGCTCACCGCCCCGATTTCGCCCGATTCAACTGTCTCCTTCAGCCGCCGCAACGGCTCGTAGAAGATGTAGTTCTCCATGACCCGGAGCACGCGATCGTTTGCCCGGGCGGCGTCGAGCATCTGCTGGGCTTCGTCGAGGTCGCTGCACATGGGCTTCTGCAGGTTGAGGTGCCACCCGTAACCGAGCATCTCGCACACCCCCTCGGTGTGGAGCGGGATCGGCAGCAGGACTTCGACCGCATCGACCTCGACGTCACTTAGGGCCAGGTCGGCCGCCGTGGCGAACGTGCGCGCCTCGGGCCAATCGGCCTGCCGCTGGGCCCGGCGCTGCGGATCGGGGTCGACGAGGGCAACCACCTCCACGTCCGGATTGTCGACGTAGGCGCGGATGTTCAGGTCGAAGATGCGACCGAGTCCGACGACGGCGGCTCGTATGGGTCGGTCGTAGGGGACGAACGTCATGGCGGATGGCCTTCTCTCGTCGAATGGATCAGTGGGCGGGTGCGGCCATTTGTTCTATCGCACGCGCGCTTGCCCCTTCGGGTGGTCGCCGTCGTCCACCGAGCCGTGCGCGGGCCGGGAACGGCAGACCGGTGAATTTGCCACACCATCTCGGGCCGGAGCACAGCAAGCTGCGCACCGGAGCGCTCAGGAGCGGGGCGCCAGCACCGTGAAAGCGATCGTCGAGATGGCGGCCAATTTGTTGTCGCGACCGACGTCGGTCACCTCGACTTGCAGCACAAAATTGGACTGGCCCTGCCGCACGATCCAGGCGTCGGCGCGGGCCGGGCCGACGACCACGGGGGAGAGGAAATGAATCGTGAGGTCCGATGTCGCCGTGCTGAACCCATTCTCGTGATCACAGGACTGATAGGCGAGTCGTCCCGCACACACGTCGACCAGTACCGCAATCAGACCGCCCTGCAAGGCCCCCCGTACGTTCGAGAGCTCGGGGCGGACGTCCATCTCAATCACCAGGTGCCCCGCGGGCGACGGCAGATCGCGCGTGCCGAGTTGGGCAAACAGGTGCTCGCCTCGCTGTATGACCTCGTTGTGCAGCTCGGTCTTCCCGGCATTGGGGAGGTTCGCCATCGCGCCATGGATATACCAACTCCGAAGGCACCGCTAATCGGTGCCGTGCTCCCCGGCCCTATGCGGGCGTGTCCGCCTCGTCCAACTCGACCAGTGCCCGGTGCAGCAGGAGGAGCTGTTCACGGCCGATGGTGGCGGCCATGCCCGCTTCCAATCCGGCGACCGTCTCGTCGATGATGCGGGCCGCGCCGTGGCCCCGGGTCGTGAGGTGGAGGAGGGTGCGGCGCCGGTCTTCGGGGGCGGAGCGCCGCGCCACGTACCCCATCGTGACGAGGGTCTCAATGAGCTGGCTGACGGCCTGCTTCGAGATCCCCATGCGCGTGACGAGGTCACGGCCGCTGAGCCCAGGCTCCGTCCGAGCCAGTGCGCTGAGCGCCCACACCCCTCGCTGGGGCAGGTCAGCGAAGCCCGCGGTCTCGAGCGCGTCGCCGACGGGCGTCGCGTACCGGCGCACGGCTCGGCGGAGGAGCCAGCTCAGCGCCTGAGGGTCGTGCGCCGGAGGCAGGGCGGCATTGGTCTGGGCGCGACGGACGGAAGGGGCCACTTCTCCATAATAGGTCAAGTTTCTAGTCGGTCAAGTTCCTTGACTTTCTGGGAGAACGCTGCCACGCTGCTGCGATGACGAACGACAGGTTGCAGCGGGTGGGACGTCGGATGGGCGGTGGATTCGGGACTGTTGCGTTCGTTTTCGCCTGCTGCGGGCCGCTCGCCGGCGGGGTCATCGACGTCAACGGGGGAGCAGCCGCCGCGGCACCGACCGGGCCCGACGCAGCTGGGGTCATCTGGCTCTGCCGGCCCGGGCTGGCCAATGACCCCTGTCTGTACCCGGAGGGAGCGAACTCGGTGGCCGCCAACGGAGTCAAGACGGTGATCCCCGCTCCCGTCGCGACGGCCACCTCGTTCGACTGCTTCTACGTGTATCCCACCGTGACCGCATCCGCGGCCACGTCCAACACGTCGGCGGCGGTCACGCGGGCTGTCGAAGCGGCCGCGGTGTCACAGGCGTCCCGGTTCTCCCAGGTGTGCAACGTCTGGGCACCCACCTATCGCCAGCGGACCAGCGCCTCATTGGCTCTCGGACTGGGCAACGATCCGGCCGCCGACGACATCTCCTACCAGAGCCTGCTGGCCGGCTGGAAGAACTACCTGGCTCATGACAACGACGGCCGGCCCGTTGTGTTCATCGGACACTCACAGGGGGCGGCCAACCTGATCCGGCTGTTGCGGTCGCAGGTCGACGGCAACGCCGCGCTCCGTGACCGGATGGTCTCGGCCATCATTCTCGGCGGCAACGTCCAGGTCCCGGTGGGAAAGACCGTGGGCGGCACCTTCGCCCACATTCCCGCCTGCACCAAGGCGAGCGAGACCGGCTGTGTCATCGCCTACTCGTCGTTCTCGTCTCTGCCGCCGGGCGACTCGTTGTTTGGACGACCCGGGCAAGGGGTCAGCCTGCAGTCGGGCCAGAAGGCTCTGCGCGGCCAACAGGTCGTCTGCACCAACCCGGCGGCGCTGGGCCGGACCACGGCCGCGCCACTGACCCCGTACTTCGTGGCTTCCGCCGGCTCGACGGGGGAGCCGTGGGTTACCTACCCGGGCCTTTACACCGGCACGTGTGACACCGCGGGCGGTGCCACCTGGCTGCAGATCGACGCCCGCAGCGGGGACGCCCGTCCCGTGGTCACGCCGACGCTCGGTCCGACGTGGGGCCTGCACCTCGACGATGTCAACCTGGCGCTGGGCAACCTGATCCACGATGTGTCAGCCGAGGAGACGGCGTACACGGCCCACCACGCGACCCACTGAACGGCCGGGTCCAGTGCCGCGTCAGCGGTGGCCGGCTCTGCTGGGTATCCCGCTGTCGCTCTCCGGGGTGCGCCGTGCATCTCCGAGCGTGCGAGACAGCCAGACCGCAGTCGGCGGTACGACGAGGAACAGCGCCCAGGTGAACTTGGCCAACACGGGGATCGTCCAGGCGAACACGATCGACAGCGAGACGATGGCGATCACCAGCACGACGCGTATCCGGGCCGACCTCTCGTCCTCCATCGATCTGGCGGCATCGACGACCAGGTCGTGGTGCGCGGCATACAGGTAGATCCACTGGGTGCTGAGGCTGATGGCCACGAGGTTCAGCCCGAACAGCGTGATGGCCACCGGGTTGCTGCCGTACCGGCCGATCAGATCGGATGTGAAGGGCATGAGGGTGAGGGCGAGAAGGAAGCCGAAGTTGCGCCAGGCCAGGCCCTCGCTGTGCCCGCGCATGCCCCGGAGGACGCGGTGGTGCACCATCCAGAACTGCGCGATGACGAGGAAAGAGACCAGATAGCTGGTCAGCTCCGGCACGTCGACATCGAGTGCCTTCCACAGGACGCTGGCTGACTCCGGATGGTTCTCGAGCGCGTGGGTGACGGGCACCTGCAGCTGCAGCACCAGCAG
This sequence comes from uncultured Acidimicrobiaceae bacterium, assembly GCA_963817735.1. Lineage (GTDB taxonomy): Bacteria > Actinomycetota > Acidimicrobiia > Acidimicrobiales > RAAP-2 > Bog-473. The sequence goes on from CAWFPP010000001.1 coordinate 192,392, forward strand.
CGTCAGTGCGATGGCGACCACGCCGTCGGTCAGCGTCAGCAGACGGTCGATGCCCGGAATGTCCTCGTTGCCTTCTTCGGTCGTGGCCACCCACAAGAGCTTGGCAGATGCCATCCCGCGGAGCGGGCCATTGCACGAGGGCAGTGCGCCAGGGAGCATCCATCCATGCCGGACAGGAAGGTGGGAGCATGGAGGTGTGCAAATCTTGGCGATTGCACGGGACGGAAGAACGACCCGTCGTCATCGACGTTGGATTGCGGCGCGTCTTGTCCGCGCGTGCGCCATCACCATGGTGGTGATCGTCGCCGGCCTTGTGATGGGAGTCACGCCCGGTGGAACGGCCACGTCCGGCTGGTATGTCGCGACGACGCCGGGTGGCGAAGGTGATGCGATCGCATTGGGATCGAGCTGTCCCGATGCACAACAGTGCATGGCGGTCGGCCTCTCCATCGCCAACATCGCCTCGAATGGCACGTTTTCCCCGCTCGCCGAATTCTGGAATGGCGCGAGCTGGAGTCTCGGGCCGCAGCCGCTGGTCCCACCAGGTGCCGGCGGGGGGCTCTTCGACGTCTCGTGCCCGAATGGGTCCGACTGTTGGGCGGTCGGCGCGGTTGTCGGTGTCGCCGGCAACGGGAACGCGTCCGCGACGCTGATCGAGAACTGGAACGGGGTTTCGTGGTCGATCGTGCCGAGTCCGACCCCGAGCGGTCCTGGCGTGGCCGGTGCGATTCTTCAGGGCGTGACCTGTGTGTCTGCGTCCAGTTGCGTCGCCGTGGGCTTTTCGAGCGATGACACTGGTGCCAACCTTCATGGCCTCATTGAGCAATGGAACGGTTCGTCCTGGGCTCTCGTTCCCGGCGCGGACACGGGCCAGGAGTTCGATCAGTTGTCGGGTGTCGCGTGCGTCTCCGTCAGCGACTGCTGGGCCGTCGGCGACGCCGGTGCGATCCAGCAGAATCCCAACTTCCTCCCGATCTTTCCCGGTGCGGTCGGCGACCAAGGGCTGATTGAGCACTGGGACGGATCGTCCTGGTCGGTGGTGCCGAGTGCCACTGAACCCAGTCCCGATGGCGGCTACCTCTACGGCATCACGTGTACCGACGCAGCCAACTGCTGGGCCTCGGGGGCGACGACGGACACGAGCGGCATGGCATCGGGACTGCTGCTGCAGCACTGGAACGGAGAGGACTGGGTCGATACATCGAGCTCGGTGCCTGACGCGTCCACCGCCGGCATCCTCAGCAGCGTCACCTGCAGCAGCTCTGCGCAGTGCTGGGCTGTCGGCTCTCAGGGCACGTTCGGCGGGGGCGGCGGCGCTGGCTTCGACCCGCAGGCGCTCATCGAGAGCTGGAACGGCTCCTCGTGGTCCATTGAGCCAAGCCCGAACGTGACCCCGCTCAGTTTCCTGATCACTGTCACTTGCGTACGGGGGGTGACGTGTCTCGCGGCTGGGAGCTCGGCAACCCATGCGCAGGGGAACGACCCGGGTCTCCGCACGCTCGTCGAACAGATGGCCTTCCCTCCGGCGTCGAATCAGGGGTTGCTGCTCGCGGCACGCGACGGTGGTGTCTTCACCTACGGAACAGCATCCTTCCTCGGCTCCATGGCTGGCGTGCACCTGAACGCCCCCATTGTCGGCACGGCCGTGACGCCGGACGGTGGCGGGTACTGGCTGGTCGCGTCCGATGGTGGTGTCTTCAATTTCGGCGACGCCGCGTTCTACGGATCGATGGGGGGACAGCGCCTGAATGCGCCGGTGGTCGGCATCGCCGGCACCCCGGACGGGCAGGGGTACTGGCTCGTCGCGGCCGACGGCGGGGTGTTCCCCTTCGGGGACGCCCAATTCGCGGGCTCCATGGGCGGCCGGTACCTCAATGCACCGGTCGTCGGCATGGCTGCTCACGATGCCGGGGGCTATTGGCTGGTCGCCGCGGACGGTGGCGTCTTCAACTTCGGCGACGCCCCGTTCCTCGGGTCCATGGGCGGCCAGCACCTCAACGCGCCGGTGAGCGGTATCGCTGCTTCGCCCGATGGCGGGGGGTTCTGGCTGGTGGGCTCCGATGGCGGCATCTTCACCTTCGGCGACGCGGACTTCCTGGGGTCGGTGCCGGGTCAGGGAATCGTGGACCAACCGCCGATCGTCGGGATCAGCCGGACCCCGAGCGGGGCAGGGTATTGGCTGGTGGGTTCCGGGGGCGCCGTCTACGGCTACGGGGACGCAGCGTTCTTCGGATCCCTCAGCGGTGTCCCGCTCGTCGCGCCGCTCTCGGGTGTCGCCTCGAGCTGAGCAACCGCGTCACCTCCGGCTGTCGTAGCCGCCCACACCCGGTGGTGGTCAGACGAAGTCCGACCCTCCGTCGACGTTGACGCAGGCGCCGGTCACGTAGCCGTTGCGGCGGGACACGAGGTAGGCGGTCAGTGATGCAACCTCGTCGGGGAGCCCCGCTCTCCCGAGGTCGGCGGGTTGGTGGAACGTCTGATCGATCCACTTCATCACGTCGTAGGGATCGGACGGGTCGAGGCCCTCGGCGGCGAAGATGTCTCGCAGGTTCTCGGTGAAGCTGGCCGTCACGATGGAGCCGGGGCAGACCGCGTTGACGAGGATCCCATCGGGAGCCAGCGCCTTGGAGAGGTTCTTGGCCACGCTGGTCACGGCGGCCTTCGACGCCGTGTAGGCCACCAGTATGGGGCTCTGGCGCTGAATGGAGTGGGCCGAGAAGATGGCGACGCGGGCCCACTCGGCCGCGCGCAGCAGCGGCACGGCCTCGCGCACGCTGCGGACGGCGGACATGGTGCCGAGGCTGAACGCCTGGTCCCATGCGGCGTCGTCCAGGTCCTCGAAGCGCCCTGCGCCCGGTCCGATCGTGTGGACCAGGACGTTGAGCGATCCCCAGCGAGCGGCCACCTCTGCGAAGGCCGCCGCAATGGATGCAGGATCCGTCATGTCGACGCTGATGCCGACCGCGTCCGGGCTGCCGAGGGACCGCAGCGTCTCCACGGTGTCGTCGAGGGCCCCGCGCCCGCGCGCCATGACGGCGACCCGGGCCCCGTCGGTGGCGAGGATCTCGGCCACGGCCCGTCCCATGCCCTTGCTCCCGCCGGTGACCACGGCCGTGGCGTCAGCGAACCCGAGATCCATGCTGGCCCACCTCCTTCGTCCCGGACGTGCCGTGTCCGGTGGCTGCGGTCATCGGCAGAACCGCTTGCTCACGGCGAGCCGTCGGGCCTCCAGTGTGGCCCGTCGCTCGCCCGGCGTCACCTTGCGGGTCGTCGCAGGCAGCGCGCGGTCGATGTCGGAGAACGGAACCACTCGCGTCGTGGGCACCGGTGCCGTCTCGGTGCGGACGCAGCGCAGAATGACGGGCCCCGTGCTGTGCCCGGCCGTGTCGAGCCAGTTGGCCACGCCCGGGTCCTCGTGGGCGATGACGGTGCGCAGGACGCCGTCGTCGTCCACCGTCGCCTGGTGCCCGTTGAGGCTGCTCTGGTGCGAGCCGTAGTCGATGGTCTCCCACCAGGGGTTCCCGAGGGAGTAACTCCAGTAGAGGCCCTGCGGGGGGGAGACCTCGACGAGCAGCGCCTCGCCGGGTGCGAGCTGCCAGGACCCGATCACCGGGCGGTTCTCCGCCGCCGCACCCATGGCCGTCCCGTCGAGGGGGGGAAGAAACGTGTTGGGTGTCTCGGGCCGGGAGAATTGCAGGAAGAAGTCGAGGTTGCCCACGACGAAGTCGCCCAGGGCGATCAGCTGGCGGGCCACCACCGCCCGCGGGTCTTCGGGTGGTCGCGCCGCCGTCTCGCTCTTCGCCCCGATCCGCTCGATGGAGAGCGATGATGCCACTTCGGAGTCCCAGTCGTAGAAGAAATGCCGGACCACCAGCGTCGTCGCGTTCTCGGCGATGGCCAACCAGTTCCCCTCTTGCGGCTCGGCCGAGAGGATGAGGTCCACCTCGCCGTTCGGCCCGAGATCGAGCTCGTCCAGGAGGACGTTGGCCGAGGAGGCCATGCCGGCCATCGACTGCAGCCCCACGTAGCGGGCCGAGCCACGGTTTCCCCAGAGGTGGTAGGTCTCGCCGCCGCGCAGCGGGGCGCCGGCGTAGATGCAGTCGGGACAGTCCATGCCCCACTTGTAGATCCCGTCGACCCCGGACGGCTTCACGGCGAGCACCGAGCCGGAGTTCTCACGGAGGGCGTTGTCGAGCCCGATGCCGAGGAGCACGAGCAGGTGCCGGAAGCCCGCGGCCGTGTCGGCCGCGTTGTGGGGGACGTCGTCGGCCAGGACGGTCGCCGAGGCCCGGCGCAGGCCGTCGAGCATGTGGGACCACGCGCGTCCGGACAGGAGGTCGTCCACGGTCGCGTCACCGGCGCGGGCCGCCTCGCCGACCGAGTGCGGCATCCAGGAAGGGTTCACGAACGCGGATGTCACGACGCGCCCTCCCGCGTGCGAATCAGCGACGACATTCCCATGTGCGGACCCCCGGTGCGAGTTGGTGGCGCCATGCTTCCGCACGGCCCGAGGGTCGTCAAACCTCCCGCATCACCCAGGGGACGAGGACGTGGCGCGTAGCGTGGGCGCGGGAGGTGGCGCGGCGTGCCACAGCAGGCGGTCACGGGGCGAGTCGGAGACACATGATCGAAGGTGCCATCCCCACGCTGGTCCTCATCGGGCTGGCGGCGGTCATCGCGCCGATCGTTTCCGAATGGTCGCGCCGGTTCATCGCCATTCCAGAAGTGGTGCTCCAGATCCTCTTCGGCATCGTGCTCGGCCCCTTCGTGCTCGACATCGCGCACCCGAACAGCCTCGTCACATCGTTGGCCGATTTCGGGCTGACCTATCTCATGTTCCTGGCCGGAACCGAGCTCGACCTGTCGACCATGCGCCAGGGCCACCTGGGTCGGGCGGCAGGGTCGTGGGGGGTGTCCCTGGTTCTCGCGCTCGGTGTCGGCGTCGTCCTCCACGCCACGGGTCTCGTGCTCGACCACACGGTCGTCGCGCTCTGCCTGACCACGACGGCACTCGGCACCCTCCTGCCCATCCTGCGTGACGCCGGCGTGTTGCGGACGGCGGTCGGCCCCTCCATCCTGTCGGTGGGGGCCATCGGTGAATTCGGCCCCATCGTGGCGGTGGCGGTGCTGCTGACCAACCGCGATGCCCGGTACACCTTCCTCCTGCTCGCCCTCTTCGTCGCCATCGCCGTGACCGCCGCCCTCCTGGCCACCGAGGTGCATCCGCCTCGCTTCATCGCCCTGATGCGCAAGCATCTCCACTCGACGGCGCAGCTCCCGGTGCGCATCTCGGTGCTCCTGGTCATCCTGCTGGTCTATCTGGCCGAGGAGCTGAGCCTCGATGTGCTGCTGGGCGCCTTCGCAGCCGGCGTCGTCGTGCGCCTGTTCATCGCGGGCGAGGACAGCGAGCCCATCACCAGCAAGCTCGAGGCCATCGGGTTCGGCTTCCTCATCCCCATCTTCTTCATCAACAGCGGCATCGAGTTCGACCTCCACGCGCTCATCCACATGCCCAAGGTGCTGCTGCTCGTGCCGGTGTTCACCCTCACCTTCCTCTTCACCCGTGGCCTGCCCACTTGGATCTTCTTCCGGGGCGCGGTGACGAAGATGGAGGCCCGGGCCCTCGGTGTCCTGTCCGCCACAGGCCTGCCGATCATCGTGGTCATCACGACACTGGGCGTGAGCGAGCACCGGATGAAGCCGCAGAACGCAGCGGCGCTGGTGGCGGCGGGGATGCTCTCGGTGCTGATCTATCCGCTCATCGGGCTCCGCTGGCTCGGAAGGGGCTCGGGCGCGGCCGGCACGGGTGGCGTGTCGCAGCGTTCGGACGGTCAGTGACCACGGTGCGCGGGCGCCGGCCTACGCGTCGTAGCCGCCCGTGAAGAAACTCGGGATGGGGCGTGCCGGCGGGGACCGGAAGAACGGGCGGACGTGGGTCTCCATCATCTCCTCGACGACGGGTCCGGACGTCGGATCGGCCAGCAGGTTGTGGTCCTCTGCGGCATCCTCGGACAGGTCGAAGAGCTGGCAAGGGGACACGGCGTCCTCGTCCACCACGAGTTTGTAGCGCTCCGTCTCGAAGGCCGCGAACCCCCAGTTCTCGCTGACGGCCACCGAGCGCGACGGCGGCGCGGCCGGGTCGCGCACGGTGTCAAGGAGCGAGCGCCCCTCGGATCCAGCCACGTCGGGCGCACCGGCGATGGCGCGCACCGTGGCTGGAACGTCGACGTGCTCGACGAGCGAGCCGACCACGTGGGGAATGCAGCCGCCGGCGGGACGGACGATCAGGGGCACGCGCACGGCCGGCTCGTACAGGACGCACTTGGACATCATTCCGTGATTGCCGCCCATCTCGCCGTGATCGCTCGTATAGATGATCCACGTGGTGTCCAGCAGCCCGCGGCGCTCCAGCGCGTCGACCATGGCGCCGACGGCCTGGTCGATGATGGAGATGTCGGCGGCGTACGACGTCCGCATCCCCCGGATGGCGTCCTCGGTCATGGACTCCGAATCGGAGAGCCAGAGGAACACGTTCAGGAGTGCGCCGTAGCGACCCGTGTCCTCCGTGACGGGGCGCCGGGTCGAGCTGGGCATGGTGATGTCGACGCCGCGGTACCGCTCCACGGCCTCCGCCGGCGCGTCCCAGGGGTCATGCGGACCGGGAAATCCCACGAAGAGGAAGAACGGTTCTTGGCGGTCGTAGCCCTCGATCCAGCGCACCGCCTGCTGGCCGTGCCAGGCATCGACATACGACTCCAAAGGGATCGGCATCGGCGTGGAGTCCCACATCGGCACGCACTTGGTCGCGTTCTGGCCATCCTCGTTCTCGCCTTGGTAGCTGCGGTCGGCGATGTGCTGCTTGTAGGCATCGAGCAGGCCGCGACCCGAAAGGTAGTCCGTGTACCTGGTCGGGATCTTGCCGAGGAACTTGTCTCCCGTCTCGAAAACCTCGGCGAATCCCAGCCCCTCCAGCCGGCCTGCCATTTCGTCGATGTGGGCCACGCTGAGTTCTTCGTCGAGGTACAGGTGCGCCTTGCCCAGGAGGGCCGTGTGGTAGCCGGCCTCCCGCAGGGCCCAGGCATAGGTCGGGCTGTCGGCCGGGATCTCGGAAGAGTTCGTGTAGACGCCGTGGTCGCGCACGTAGCGCTCCGTCATGAACGAGGCGCGGGCCGGCATGCACAGCGGGCCCTGACACGACACCCGTGAGAAGCGGACGCCCTGATCGGCGAGCGCGTCGAGTGACGGTGTGCGCGCGCTGGGGTCTCCCGCGCAACCCATCATGTCGGCCCGGTGTTGATCCGACATGACGAGCACGATGTTGGGGGAGCCGCTGGCCATGGTGTCGCCTTTCCGTCCGATCGAATGTTGGTGTGGGTGTCGAACGCAATCGATCATCGCATGAAACAGCTCGGCCCGAACCGGGGTGGTGACTGGCGACGTCCCACTAACCTGTCGCCACCGGCCGGCCAGATGTCCTTCGACATCAGCAGGGCCCGGCAGGAACTGGGCTATGCGCCCCGCCCCGCATCGGGCACACTGGTCGCCATGGCTCCCCAGTTCATCTACACCATGCGCGGCCTCTCGCGCTTCTACCCGCCCGATCGTGAGGTGCTCAAGGGCATCAACCTCTCCTTCTACCCGGGGGCGAAGATCGGCGTCATCGGCTCGAACGGCTCAGGCAAGTCATCGCTGTTGCGGATCATGGCCGGCGAGGACGACGGGTTCTCGGGAGAGGCCCGGCTGACCCCGGGGTTCACGGTCGGGTACCTGGCCCAGGAGCCCCAGCTCGACGAATCCAAGGATGTCGCCGGGAACGTGGCCGAAGGCGTCGGCGAGGCCAAGCGGCTGGTCGACCGCTACAACGAGGTGTGCGCCGCCTTCGGTGATCCCGACGCCGATATCGATGCGCTGCTCGCCGAGCAGGGGGACCTGCAGGCCAAGATCGACGCCGCGGGCGCCTGGGAGCTCGACCGCACGTTCGAGATCGCCATGGATGCGCTGCGCCTCCCGCCGGGCGACGCCGACGTGCGCACCCTCTCGGGGGGCGAACGACGGAGGGTCGCCCTGTGCCGGCTGCTCCTGTCCAAGCCCGACCTGCTCCTGCTCGACGAGCCGACCAACCACCTCGACGCCGAGTCGGTGGCCTGGCTCGAGCGGACGTTGCAGGTCTACCCGGGCACCGTCGTGGCGGTGACGCACGACCGCTACTTCCTCGACAACGTGGCCGGTTGGATCCTCGAGCTCGACCGCGGCGCGGGCATTCCCTGGGAGGGCAACTACTCCTCCTGGCTCGAGCAGAAGCAGGCGCGCCTGGCCGCCGAGGAGAAGGCGGACCGCTCCCGCCAGGCGTCGCTCGAACGCGAGCTCGAATGGATCCGGATGTCGCCCCGGGCCCGGCAGAGCAAGGGAAAGGCGCGCATCACCGCCTACAACGAGTTGGTGACCGAGGCCGAGTCCAGCGAGCGGCGGGCCGAGAAGGTCGAGCTGTCCATTCCGCCCGGTCCGCGCCTGGGCGACCAGGTCGTCGACGCGGCCGGTGTCGTGAAGGCCTTCGGTGATCACCTGCTGATGGACGGCCTGACGTTCACCCTCCCTCCGGGCGGCATCGTCGGCGTCATCGGTCCCAACGGGGCGGGCAAGACGACGCTGTTCCGGATGATCGTCGGCGAGGAGCAGCCCGATGCCGGCAGCCTGACGATCGGCGCCTCCGTCGCAGCTGGCCTACGTGGACCAGTCGCGCGCGTCGCTGGCCGGGGACGCCACGGTCTACGAGGAGATCACCGGTGGGGTGGACCGGCTGGTCGTCGGCGGGCGCGAGCTGCACGGCCGCGCCTACGTGGCCGGCTTCGGCTTCAAGGGCAGCGACCAGCAGAAGAAGGTGGGCCAGCTCTCGGGGGGCGAGCGCAACCGCGTGCTGCTGGCCAAGGTGCTGCAGCAGCGGCGGCAACGTGCTGCTGCTCGACGAGCCCACCAACGATCTCGACGTGGACACGCTGCGGGCCCTCGAGGACGCGCTCCTGGCCTTCCCGGGCTGCGCCGTCGTCATCAGCCACGACCGCTGGTTCCTCGACCGCATCGCCACCCACGTGCTCGCCTTCGAGGGCGAGTCCGAGGCCCGCTGGTGGGAGGGAAACTTCAGCGACTACGAGGCCGACCGGCACAAGCGCCTCGGCGTCGACGCCGACCAGCCCCACCGCCTGCGCTACAAGCCACTCGTCCGCGACTGAGCCGCCGGCGCCGCGGCGGCCCGCAGCCCCAGAACGCGCTGACGTCCGCGTAGGGCGTCATGCACGGGGGCCGTCGGCGACCCACACCCGGGGTGCGCCGCCCCCGGCCCGACCCGCACGATGCACGACGAGCGTGTCCCGAAGTCCTCGAGGTGCACGCAGTTGGCCGCGTTGGGCCGCTCGTCGCCCTCGGGGTTCCGGTGGTCGGCCAGGACGCGGCGGAAGGCGGCCGCCACGGCGTCGCCGTCGGTCGGGGCGCCGAGCGCCGCCCGCACCAGGTCGACCTTGCGCGAGGGCTCGCCGAGCGGCGCGGTTCTCGAGCACGTGGATCCCCGGTGGAAGGGCCGTCGCGGCACCGTCCCCGGAGCCGGTGAAGTCGACGAAGAAGAGGGAGGAGGGGTCACCGACGAGGAGCCAGGAGCCGTTGTAGTCCGCCGGCCGGTAGCCCGACGAGGAGCGCGTCGACCGCGTCGGGGGCCGTGGTGCGCCTGGCGAGAGCGAGGGGCAGCTCGCCCCGCGAGCGCTTCGACGGGTCCTTGGCCTCTCCCAGTGGCTGGTTCGTCAGTCCCGCACACACGCCGTGCTCGTTCACGGCCAGCCACGTGCCGCCGGAGAGCTCGTCCCGCCCGCCCAGGATCCGGGGCGGGCCCTCGTCGAGGACCGTCACTGCGGTGGACGGCCGCTCCCGGATCTCGTCGCGGTTAGCCCCGACGATCAGGGGCTCGTCGGCCACCACCCGTGACGCGACGACCAGGAGGCACACAGGAGGCCACCCTACCGAGCGCTCATCGGACACCTCGACCTGCGGGTTACGGTTCGCAGCATGCGCACGTGCTCCCTCATCGCGGTGGCCGCTCGCGTCGTGTTCGCTCCTCCCCGGTCCTCGGGCGGGCGCTCGGGGTCAAGGTCGTCACCTCGTCCGCCGCCCCGGTGGCAGGGGAGCGACGTCCCCCGCGGCGCCGCCTACGACCGGCGCTTCGACGAGCTGGCCGCTTCGGGCATGGACATGCACGGCGAGGCGGCGCTGGTCGATTCGTACGGTCCGGGCTCGGTGCTCGACGCGGGCTGCGGCACCGGCCGGGTGGCGATCGAGCTCAGCCGACGCGGGCATCCGGTCGTCGGGGTCGACGTGGACGAGGGCATGCTCGCCGCGGCCCGCGCCAAGGCGCCCGACCTGGCGTGGGTGCAGGGCGATCTGGCCGACCCCGGGTTGGACCTTGGGCGGACCTTCGACCTGGTCGTCATGGCCGGCAACGTGCTGATCTTCGTTCCGCGCGGTTCCGAGGGACGGGTCATCGCCAATGGGGCCCGATGGCTGCGCCGTGGCGGCCTCCTCGTGTCGGGCTATTCCCTGCGGGCTGGAGGCTTCGATCCCCAGCGGCACGACTCCCTGGCCGCCGACTCGGGGCTCGTGTTGCGGGACCGTTGGTCCACCTGGGACCGCCAGCCCTTCTCGGCGGGGGACAGCTACGCCGTGGCGGTGCATCAGCGGGAAATCTGAGCCCTCAGATGGTCCCCACGCAACGGAGCACCAACTTCGCCGCCCTCTGGTGCACTGAACGTGCAACACAACGCCGTTTCGTTAGGCTCGGACCATGGGAACTGAGGACCTCGATCCGATCGATCATCACATCATCGAATTGCTCTCGCACAACGCCCGGCGGACGATGGCCGACATCGGTGAGCAGGTTTCGCTGTCCGCCTCCGCGGTGACCAGGCGTATCGAGCGGCTGGAACGCACCGGGGTCATCGCCGGGTACACCGTCGTGGTCGACCACCGCAAGGCCGGGCGCCCGATTCAGGCCTTCACGGAGGTGCGGTTCGCCGGCACCGCCGACCTGCAGGAGATAAAGGAGACGGCAATGCAGCTCTCCGAGGTGCAGGCGGTATTCACCACCGCCGGCGACCCCGACGCGCTCGTCTGGCTCCAGGTCCCCGACGTCGAGCGGCTCGGACAGGTGATCGAGCAACTGCGCCGCCGCGGTCGCGTCACGGGCACCAAGACCCTGATCGTGCTCGATACCTGGTCGCGCCATCGCGCGCTCGAGGCGAACGGCCTCCCGGCTCGCACCTAGTGCCTCGGCGGGCGGGACTCTGCAAGGCGGCGCTCGCAGCCGTCGCGCTGTCGTTCGTGGCGGCCGGCTGCAGCAGCCAGCCCACGGGGCCGTCCAGCGCGCCCACCACGACCTCGCACGCCACCACGACGACCACGGCCGGCCCGGCCGGCACCTGGTCCAGTGCTCTCCGCGTCGCGCCCGGCACCGACCTGTCCGTCGTGTCGTGCCCGGTGCCGTTCTCGTGCGTCATGGGCTCGAGCACGGGCCAGACGTACCGCCTGTACTTGGAGAAGGTCACCGCCCTGGGGTCGCCCGTGTCGTCGCCGTCACCCCAGGGCGTGGCCTATCTCTCGTGCGCCAGTAACGGCTTCTGCGCGGCCGCGCCCAACCTGAACCAGGTGGCGTTCCTCAGCGGGTCGGCGTGGCAGGCCCCCGCCACCCTTTCGGCGGCGCAGGGCATCACGGCGATCGACTGCACCGGGCCGACGTTCTGCATCACCATCGACGGTGAGGGGAACTCGTTCGCCTACGACGGGAGCGGCTGGTCCGGGAACCTGGGCGCCTGGGGGGCCGCCAACCAGATCTCGTGCGTGTCCCCGTCCTTCTGCATCGCCGCCGAGGGCGGGCCTTCGGTGTTCAACGGTTCGACCTGGACCCAACCGGGCGGCACCGACAGCCAGGGCCAGCTCAACTCGGTCTCCTGCGCCACGACCACGTTCTGCGTCATGGTTGACAGCAGCGGCGACGTCCTCACCTGGAACGGGACGAGCTTCTCCGCCCCGATGTCCATCGCCACCGAGCCGCCCGTGGTCGGCACCAACGCCTCGGGCATGACCTCGGTCTCGTGCCCGACCACGACGTTCTGCCGCGCCGTCGATTCCCTCGGGCGGGTCTTCGGCTGGAACGGCACGACCTGGAGCGCCGGCACCCTTATCGACAACGGCCACGCGCTGACGAGCGTCTCGTGCCCGACCGTCTCCTACTGTGTCGCCGTCGACCGGTCCGGTAACGCGTTCGTCTCCACCTGATTACCAGGGAGCAAGGACGGGCGGCTCGCCGCGGCCGATGACCCAGGCGAGCAGCTCGGCGGGGTCACTCCGTTCCGCCAGACGTGGCAGTTCCCGCGGCAGCCAGGCGTCGACCAGGGCGGGCGGCAAGGGGACCGGGCCCAGGCCCAGATCCCCGTGGTGCACCACCACCTCGCGCCAGCGTGAGAGTGCCGCGTCCCGCGAGCTCTCCACCACGCCTCTCGACGTCCGTGACGGGGCGTCCCAGGCGGCCAGAGGGAGGTTGGCCATGACCTGCTCCAGAACGGCCGCGCTCTGGCGGGCGTCGGCCACGAGCTCTCCGGCGGGTCGTCCCGCGCCCTGCTCGATGTCGCTGCTGCGCTGCTCGAGACCGCCTGGATACTGGTCGCGCAGCTCACCCAACGCCGCCCCCTCCAGCCGCCACCTCATGCTGTCTGCGTTGCGGGCGATATGGGTCAGGAGGTGGCCGACGCTCCATCCGGGCAGGAGGCTGGGCCGGCGCGCCACGTCGTCGCTCAGATCGGCGATGTCGGCCAGCAGCGCCGCCTGGGCGGTGGCAACGCCGTCGATCAAGACCGTGGGCGTCCCGGACTCCCCTGCGCTCACGAGGGCGGGATGGTGGACTGCCCGTCCAGCATGTCCGCCATGACGGCCCGGATGAACTCGTCCGCCTCCTCCGTCATGCCGCCGGCCACCCCGCCGTAGATGGCGCCCGAGCGGGGCGCCTCCTCCGCGTGCTCCTTGGCGTAGGCCACGGCGTCGGCCAGGTCCGCCGCGAACTCGGGCACCACCTGGGGCTGGGTCTGCGGTCTCGTCACCGCCATGTGCAGCGCGTTCGGGTACTGCTGCCCGTTGAAGCGCCATCCCTTCGTCCGCATGAAGTCGTTCACGTGGTAGATGTCGAAGGCGTCGGAGGTGAAGGAGAAGAGGAACGTGGGCTTTCCCACCAGGCGGAGCTCGGGGTGTGACAGCACCGCCTCCTGCATGGCCATGGACGTCTCGAAGATCTCCCTTGCGTAGCCGAGGTAGCCGGCGTGCCCGTACTGCACCATGGCGGCCCACGTCGCCGCAATGAGACCACCCGAGCGGGAGCCCTCCATGCCCGGCGAGGTGTACTTCCCGCCGCTCCAATCCGTGAGGTAGAAGTACTGGGCGTTGCGCAGGGCCTTGGAACGGAAGCTGAGGACCGAGGAGCCCTTGAAGGCGTACCCGTACTTGTGGGTGTCGGCCGACATGGACGTCACGCCGGGCACCGAGTAGTCGAAGGCAGGGATGTCGTACCCGAGCTCGCGGCCGAACGGCAGGATGAATCCGCCGAGACAGGAATCGACATGGAGCCCGATGCCGCGCGCCGAGCGCGACGTCGGACAGGTCACCAATCGGGTCGACGGTTCCGTAGCCGTAGTTGCAGGCGGATCCGATCAGGGCAACGGTCTGGTCGTCCACGTGGTCACGCACCCAGTCCACGTCGACCTGGGTGCTCACCGGGTCAATGGGCGCCCGTCGTAGTTCCACGCCGAAGAGGTGGCAGGCCTTGTCGAACGCGGGGTGGGCCGTCTCGGGCTTGATCACGTTGGGCCGCGTCACGCCGCGGGTCTGCGCGGCGTGCTCACGGTAGGCCAGGATCGCGTGGAGGATGCTGCCCGTCCCGCCCGTGGTGACCAACCCACACGGATCGTCACCGGCGGCCCGCGCCACGTCCCCCGAATGCAGGTCGAGCGTCATGGCGATGATCTCCGCCTCGAACTTCGTGGCGCTGGGGCACATGTCCCTCTGTAGGACGTTCACGTGGGCGAACAGACCGAAGGCCTCGTTCATGAAGTGGTAGTGGTCGTGGTCGCCGCAGTACATGGTGCCCGAGCACTTGCCGGTCTCCCAGTAGGCGTCCTCCTCCGTCGCCATGGTGCGGAGCTCGGCCAGCACGTCCTCCCGGCTCATGCCCTTCTCCGGGAGCACGCGGTTGATGGCGAAGCGGTCGGCGTAGGGATAGTCGCTCATCTGTGCTGGCCTCCTTGGGGCGGCGGGTGCGGAGCCGACGATGAGGATCTTCGGCCGTCGCTCCGAGACTATTCAATTGGGTCAATCTGGCGAACACGCCGGTGGGCGATGATGGCGCCATGCGACCCCGGGTCTTCTCGTCGCTCCACGGCTATCAGCGTGCCTGGGCCAGTGCCGACCTGGTGGCGGGGCTCGCGCTGTTGGTCATCGCCGTCCCCGAGCAGCTGGCCACGTCCCGCTTGGCCGGCATGCCGCCGATCACCGGCTTCTACGCCTTCGTTGCGGGCACGCTGTTCTTCGCGCTGCTGGGTTCCAACCCCCAGATGTCGGTCGGGGCCGACTCGACCATCGCACCGCTCTTCGCCACCGGGGTGTCCGCTCTCGCCGTGACGGGTTCGCCCCGCTTCGTCGAGCTGGTGGCGATCCTGGCCGTGATGGTCGGGCTGCTGGTGATGCTGGTGAGCATCCTGCGGCTCGGTTGGATCGCCGACTTCCTGTCGACTCCCATCGTGACCGGCTTCTTGTCCGGCGTGGCCGTGATCATCGTCATCCATCAGCTGCCCGACTTCTTGGGGCTCCCCTCGGCAACGGGCTCGAACGCCCACCGCGTCGGCGCCGTCTTCGGCCACCTCGGTGAGGTGAATGGGTGGACGCTGGGCATCGGCGCCGGCGTGCTGGCCGTGCTGTTCGTGAGCGCCCGCGTCGACCGTCGGATCCCCGGCGGGCTGATCGGGCTCATCGGCTCCACGGTGCTGGTCGCCGCGCTCGGCCTGCAGGCACACGGTGTCGCCGTGATCGGCACCATCCACAGCGGGGCCCCGCACGTCGGGTTGACCGGGTTGTCGTGGTCGACCCTGCAGAACCTGGCGCCGCTGGCCGCGGTGGTGGCGCTTGTCGTCGTGACCCAGACGGCGGCCACCACCCGCGGCTTCGCCGACAAGGGTGGCTACGACGCCGACGCCGGGCGCGATTTCCTCGGCGTCGGCGCGGGCAGCGTGGTGGCCGGGCTCGTGGGCTCGTTCCCCGTCGACGCCAGCCCGCCCCGCACCGGGGCCATCGTCACCGCAGGCGGCCGCACGCAGGCCGGTGCCATCGGGGCGGCCCTGGTCGTCGTGCTGCTCATCCCCGTGGCCAACGTCCTCGAGGACGTCCCGCTCACGACGCTGGCCGCCGTCCTCATCTACGTCGCCATCCGGCTCTTCAAGCCGAGCGACCTCCGCGCCATCGCCCGCTATGACCTCTTCGAGTTCGCGCTGACGATGGTGACCCTGCTGGCGGTGGTTCTCGTCGGAGTGGAGCAGGGCATCGTCGTCGCGGTCGGGTTGGCCATCTTGGATCGCGTCCGGTTGAGCGCCCGCCCCCAGCTCCACGTGCTCGGGCGCATCCCCGGCACCACCAGCTGGGCCCCGCTGTCGCCGTCGATCCCCGCGGCGGCCGAGGTGCCCGGCGTCCTCGTCCTCTTGTTCGCCACGCCGCTCTGGTACGCCAACGCGGCGCACTTCCGCGACGAGGTGGTCGGCGCTCTCGAGCGCGCCCCGAGCACACGGGTCCTGGTGCTCGACTCGCTCGGCATGTCCGACGTGGATTTCACCGGGGCGCTCGCGTTGGGCCACGTGCTCGACGCCTGCGAGCGCAGTCACGTCGCCTTCGGGCTGGCCCGGGCCGGCGACCACGTGCGCGACAGCCTGACGCGCAGCGGCCTGGCCAAGCGCATCGGCGAGAGCAACTTGTACCCGAGTGTGAACGAAGCCGTGACCGCGCTGGTGGGCGACCCCCGATCGCCTACCTGAGCGACACCGCTGCCCGGCCCGCGCCGGCCTTACAGCGGGTTGCCCACCTCGAGTTCGGCCCGCACGGGGCGATGGTCCGAGCCCGCATGGGGGAAGACGACACCGGCCACCGGCCGCAACGCGCCGCGGACCAGAATGTGGTCGATCTGGCTGTGGGGGCGCCAGGTCGGCCAGGTGGGACCGATAACGGCCCTGCGCCAGCCCGGCATGAACCGCTGCACCAGCGGTCCCCAGCTGTTCATGTCACCGGCGAGCACGGCGTCGGGCCGGGCCTCGGTCTGCAGCTGCCGCCGCAATTCGGCCCAGTTGCGGTACGAGCCCATGTGGAGGTGGGACATGTGGGTGCCCGCCACCGAGACGGGCAGGCCCTCCACCGTGAGGTCGACCACCAGGGCGGCACGCGTGACGCGGTCCGTCCGCAGGGTGCGCATGCGCAGCAGGCGCGTGGCCTCAATCGGGAGCTCGGGCCGCACCAGCACGGCGATGCCCAAGCTGCCGGGCTCGGCGTTCTGCCAGCGCGGCATGGCGCGCACGCGCGCCGGCAACGGGCGCACGCCGTCCATGTACAGCGGCTTGTTCTGGTCCCACCACACCGGCCGGGCCCGCCACGATGAGGGCGCCGTCGGCTGCGGGCTGATGCGCCGGCCTGCGCCGAGCGCGTGCGCCGCGATCTGGTAGCCGAGAGACCGGGCGGCCTCCCCCGACTGCCCACCACCCTCGTCGCCCGCCGTGGTCCAGGCCTCCTCCAACACGATGACGTCCGCGTCCAGCGCGGCGATGGCGGCGACGTAGTCGTAGGGCCGGCCCCACCCGTCCATCCCGCAGTGCATGTTGTAGTTGGCGATGCTGAGCACGGTCCGACCAGACGATAGGCGAGCCACATCGCGGTTGGTACGATCGTCGCGGTGGCAGCGGGGGATGCGTTTCTGACCCGCCGGCTGCAGCCCTTCACCACGACGATCTTCGCCACCATGTCCGAGCTCGCCCTCGCCACGAATTCGGTCAACCTCGGGCAGGGCTTCCCCGACACCGACGGGCCCGAGGAGCTGCGCGAGGTGGCTGTGGATGCCATCCGCCAGGGCCGCAACCAGTACCCGCCCAGCCAGGGCATCCCTGAACTGCGCCACGCCGTGGCGGCCCACCAGCGGGACTGGTACGGCATGGCGCGGAATCCGGAGACCGACGTCCTCGTGACGGTCGGTGCCACGGAGGCCATCGCCGCCACGTTCCTGGCCTTGTGCGAGCCCGGCGACGAGGTCGTCATGTTCGAGCCGACCTACGACTCCTACGCCGCCGGCGCGGCCATGGCGGGCGCCGTGCCGCGGCTGGTGCGCCTCCACCCGCCCGACTGGCGCTTCGATCCCGACGAGCTGGCCACCGCAGTGGGTCCGCGCACCAAGCTCATCTTGCTGAACTCGCCGCACAACCCGACCGGCAAGGTGTTCTCGGCCGAGGAGTTGGGGCAGGTCGCCGCCCTGTGCACCGCCCACGACGTCCTGGCGGTGACCGACGAGGTCTACGAGCACCTGGTCTTCGACGGGTCGCACATCCCGCTGGCCACCCTGCCCGGCATGGACGGGCGCACCCTGACCATCTCCTCGGGTGGCAAGACGTTCTCCTTCACCGGGTGGAAGGTGGGATGGGTCAGCGGACCGGCGCCGCTGGTCGCCGCAGTGCGCGCCGCCAAGCAGTTCTTGACCTACACGAGCCCGGCCCCGTTCCAGCTCGCCATTGCCCGTGGCCTGGCGAGCCCACCGCAGGTCATCGAAGGCCTGGCGACGGAGCTCCGGGCCAGGCGTGACCAGCTCTGCGACGGGCTGGACGCGCTCGGGTACGAGGTCTTCCGGCCCGCCGCCACGTACTTCGCCACGACGGACATCGCGCCGGTGGCGCCGGGCCTGAGCGCCCAGGAGTTCTGCCTCGCCCTCCCGGGGCGCTGCGGCGTCGTGGCCATTCCGAGCTCGGTCTTCTACGACCCGGCCGACCCCGATGCGGGCCGGACCCTGGTGCGCTGGGCCTTCTGCAAGCGCGCCGACGTCTTGGAGGACGCGCTGGCCCGCTTAGCATCGTGGGCACCATGACGATCCCGATCACCTGGGTGGACGCCTTCAGCGACGTGCCGTTCGGGGGCAACCCGGCGGCCGTCTGCCTCCTGCGCACCCCACTCGACGACGTGCGCATGCAATCCATCGCCTTCGAGCTCGGCATCGCGGAGACGGCGTACCTCACGCCGACGGACGACCCGACCATTTTCGGCCTGCGCTGGTTCTCGCCCGCTGTCGAGATCGACCTGTGCGGTCACGCCACGTTGGCTTCGGCGCATGCGCTCCGTGAGGGGGGCGTCGTCGACGGCACCGCCGCCCTGACCTTCCACACGCGCAGCGGCCCGCTGCGCGCGGCCTTCGCCGGCGACACCATCGAGCTCGACTTCCCGACCGATCCGATGATCCCGGGACCGTTGCCCGCACCCCTGCAGGAGCAATGGCCCGGAGCCGTCGTGGCCAGCGGGCACACGGGCTTCTTCACCTTCGTGGCCCTCTCCTCGGCCGATGCGGTCCGCGCCTACGAGCCCGACCTGGCTGCCATCGCCGGCACCGGCACCAAGGCGTTGCTCCTGACCGCCGCCGGCGGACCGGCCTCGGGCGCGGACTACGTGCTGCGGGTCTTCGGGCCCAATGTGGGGATCGACGAGGACCCTGGGACAGGGTCGGCCCAATGCTCGGCCGGCCCCTATTGGGCCGCCGCGCTCGGCCGCGCCGAGCTGGTCGCCCACCAGCTGTCCGGGCGCGGCGCCACGCTGTATGTCCGTCCCGACGGGGAGCGGGTCTTCATCGGCGGGCACGCCACCACCGTGCTGACCGGTGAGCTGTGCTAGGGATGCAGACGATGGGGAGTCCGTCCATGGGCGCCACTGCGGAGGACCTGCGCCTCCTGGTGGAGGCCCACGAGCCGGCGTCACCGCGCGAGGCGGCCGCCCAGGAGCGCTTCCTGCTCGAGCTGGACGGGCTCGGTGCGCCCTGCGACGA
The DNA here is from genome assembly GCA_963817735.1 of uncultured Acidimicrobiaceae bacterium. Classification (GTDB taxonomy): domain Bacteria; phylum Actinomycetota; class Acidimicrobiia; order Acidimicrobiales; family RAAP-2; genus Bog-473. The sequence continues at coordinate 211,518 of CAWFPP010000001.1, forward strand.
GCACGCCGACCCGACCCACGTCACCGCGTCGGGCATCGTGGTCGGGCGACGCGGCACAGTGCTGCACCGTCACAAGCGGCTCGGCATCTGGATGCAGCCCGGCGGCCACATCGATGCCGGCGAGGGCCCCGGGGAGGCGGCCCTGCGCGAGGCGACCGAGGAGCTCGGCCTCGTCGTCGAGCATCCCGAAGGTGGCCCGCTCCTCATCCACCTCGACGTCCACGAGGCGGCCCACGGGCACACGCATCTCGACCTGCGCTACCTCCTGCTGGGCGCGGACACCGACCCGATGCCGCCGCCCGACGAGAGCCCCGACGCCCGCTGGTGCAGTTGGGAGGAGGCCGGGCAGATGGCCGATGCCGCGCTCGTCGACGCGCTGCCCGTGGCGCGGGCCGCCTCGGAGGCGTTGGCGTGACCGGGCCCTTGGACCATCTGCTGGCCGTGCAGGACTTCGACACCTCCATCACGCAGCTCCAGCACCGGCGCGACGCCCTCGTCGAGGCGTCGGGCCTCGCCGGTGTGGAGCGGCAGTTGGCGTCACTCGGCGACGAACAGGCCGATGCGACGGCGCGGCGCGGGGTGCTGACCGCGACCCAGAAGGACCTCGAAGAGCAGATCGCCCGCATCAGCGAGCGTCGCGAGCACATCGAGAAGCGGATGTACGCCGCAACCAGCTCCTCGGGTCGCGACCTGCAGGCGATGAACGAGGAGGTGCGGCACCTGACCCAACGCCGGGCCGAGCTCGAGGAGCTCGAGCTGGTGGCCATGCTCGAGCAGGATCCCATCGACGCCGAGCTCGCCGCGCTGCGCGAGCGCGCCGCGCCGCTCGAGGCGCAGGCGGCAGATCTGCGTCGTCAGGTGGCCGAGGGTCAGGTGGAGATCGACGCGGCGCTGGCCGAGGCGATCAGCTCCCGGGCGGCCGAGGCGGCCCTGTTGCCGACGGCGCTCTCCGATCGCTACGAGACTCTGCGGGCCCGCCTCAAGGGGACGGGCGCGGCGCGCCTGGTGGGCAGTCACTGCGACGGGTGCCATCTCGAGCTGTCCTCGGTCGAGGTCGAGAAGATACGCGCCCTGCCGCCCGGCGAGGTGGCCACCTGCGAGCAGTGCGGCCGCCTCCTCGTCCCCACCTGAGTGTGAGGGCACGGTCGTGCTGATCCTGGTCCGTCACGCTGAGTCGGTCGCCAACGCGCAGGGCCTGCTGCTCGGCCGCACCGACGTCGAGCTGACCGACGACGGGCGCACCCAGGTGGAGGGCGCACGCGCCCTGCTGCGCGGCCCGGTGGCCGAGGTGCGCTCGAGCCCGTTGCAGCGGGCGCTGGACACGGCCGAGTTGCTGGGACTGGGCCTGCCTGTCGTGGTGGACGACCGATGGGTCGAGGTCGACTACGGCGAGTTCGAGTGCCAGCCCCTCGGCGGGATCCCCGCCGAGGTCTGGCAGCGGTGGCGCCAGGACCGGGACTTCCGCCCCGAGGGCGGCGAGACCCTGGCCGAAGTGGACCGGCGCGTCGTGGCGGCCTGCGCGGAGCTCTTCGCCACCGAGGGGGCCGGGGCCCGGCGACCCGACGGCGACGTGGTCGTCGTGAGCCACGTGAGCCCGATCAAGGCGGCGGTGGCCTGGGCGCTCGGGACGGTCGACCTCTACTGGCGCCTGCACCTGCGCACGGCATCGGTGACCCGCATCGGGTGGAACCGCGACGGTCCCATCCTGCATGGTTTCAACGAGGTCGCGTTGGCGACCCGGAACAGCTGAGCGCCACAATCAGCCGGTGCCCGACGACCCGCCACCCACGCTCGTCGCGCTGCGCCCGCCCGCGGGCTCGGTGGAGGAGCCCGTCCACCGCCGCACCATCACGATGGAGGTGTACCAGCGCGGCGACTACTTCGTCGTGGTGGGAACCCTGCACGACGAGCGCCCCTGGGCCGGTGGCGACTACTCACCGCGTCACCTCCACTTCATGGACCTTGGTCTCGTGGTCCGCCGCGCCGACATGACGATCGTCGACGCCGCCGCCGACATGCGGACGTTCCCCCACGCCGAGTGCACGGACATCGAGGCGAGCTTCCGCGACCTGATCGGCCTTTCGGTGGCGCGGGGGTACTCCGGTGCGGTCCAGGAGCGCTTCGGCCGCCAGCGCGGCTGCAGCCACCTCGAGTTCCTGGCGCGGGCCGTCGGCCCCGTCGTCGTCCAGGGCGTCACCTCGGCGGCCGCCTGGCAGGTGGAGAAGGGCGACGGCGAGCACCCCATGCGCGAGGGTGGCTTCTCGTTCCTGACCAACACTTGTCACGTCTGGACCGAGGACGGGCCGGGCGCGCAGAAGATCGAGCTCGGCTGGCGCCCGGGCTTGCTCGGGTATCCGGCGCCCGCCGTCGCCGACGTGCGCCGGCGCCTGGCCGAGGAATCGGACGACGACTGACTACGGCGTACCCGGCCTGGTGTCGACGACACCGGTGCAGAGCTTCTCGAGCATGAGGGACACCACTTTGCGCGCCCCCCGCACCGGGATGCCCGACGTGGTGCGCAGGCGTTCCCAGACCTCCCATGACGTTGCGGTGTCGATGGCCCTCAGGTACTCCGTTCGCGTGCTCGCCGGCAGGGCCGCCAGTTCGGCGGCGAACGTGGCCTGCAGATCCTGCAGGAAGAGGTCGTCGGCCGCGGCGAGTGCCTGCGCGATGGTGGGCGACGTCGGGGCACGCCGGACCAGGGCGCGCCGGATCTCCGAGGTGTCCTCGAAGAGGGCGGCCCGGTACGCCACCGTTCGCTCGATGCGGGTCGAGAGCGAGAGCTTGGGGGACAGCTGCGGCATGTCCGCCCACTGACGTCGCAGCAGCAAGGCCGCCACGAATGTGTAGAGGTCGTCCATGTCGGCGAAGTGGTGGAACACGAGACGCAACGACACACCGGCCCGGCGCGCCACGGCCTTCGCCGTCGGGTCGGGATCGCCGGCGCGCAGCAGCTCGGTGAGGGCCTCGGCGACGTTGCGACGGGTTCGCTGTCCCCGGGCCACCCGCCCGTCCCGAGCCGGCTCCTCGAGCGCCGCGAACGCGGCCAGGTCGGGCGCGACCCGTTCCCTGCCGCGGCGGCCGGGAACGGCAGGACCCCCGCGACCCCCCGCGTGGCCCGCCCCACCGGCCCTTGCCGAGGAGCCTGCACTCACTTGGTCCCCCTTCCTGTCAGTGGGAAGAAGCCAACGGGCGGTGCCTACTTGCGCGGCGCCGACAAGACGCACCGGATCCACCACCGCTGCCTCTCCGGTGCGCCGATGCACGCACTGGCCCTGCGTCAAAAGGCGAACATCCCGGATCGGGCGCGGAATTCGTGCGTGACAGTCACAACGGAGGCGCAACTGGGCGCGCCGCTGTGGGGCCGTTCAGGACCCGGTGTGGACGACGCTCCCGGCCTCGAGTGTGACGGTGGTGTCGCAGCGTGCCGCCTCTACGGCCCGATGGGTGATGACCAGGACGCTCCGCCCAGCGGCGGCGGCCAGCACGCCCTCGATGAGCTCGCCGGCCAGGGCGGGGTCGAGCCCGCTGGTGGGCTCGTCGAGGACCAGGACAGGCCCGGCCGCCAGCAGGGCGCGGGCGACCGCGAGGCGGCGCCGCTCGCCGCCGGACAGGGCGACGCCGTCCTCGCCCACCGGCGTGTCGAGCCCGTGGGGGAGGGCCGCCACCCAGGAATCGAGGCGGGCGGCGCGGAGCACGGAGGCGACCTCCTCGTCGGTGGCCTCGGGCGCGCCGAGCACGAGGTTGGACCGCACCGTGCCGGCGAAGAGCTGCGCCCGCTGGTCGGCCAGGGCACAGGTGGCCCGCGCGTCGGCTTGGCGCAGGTCCCGAACATCGGTGCCGGCGAGCGACAGCATGCCGTCCTCGAGCGGCCAGTAGCGCAGCAGCGCGGTCACGAGGCTCGACTTGCCCGCCCCACTCGACCCGGTCACCGCGACGCGGCCGCCCGCCGGAAGCCGCAGGCTCACCCCGTCGAGGGCCCGGGGCAGCCCGGGGTCGTAGCGCAGCGAGGCGTCGGCGAAGACGACCTCGGGCACGCCCGCTGTCAGGCGCGACGGGGTGGCCGGGTCGTCCACGGGCAGCGGCACGTCCCCGAGTGCGAAGAGGCGCGCCGCAGCCGCCCGCACCTCGAGTGAGCGCGGCCACCGCCAGGGGGACACCCGGCACGGTCTCGAAGGTGGCCAACGCGGCCAGTGGGAGCACCGCCACCATGACCTGGCCGATGTGGTGGGCATGGACGGCGGCCACGCCGGTCGCCAGGACGGTGGTCACGGCGGCGGCCAGGCACACCTGAATGAGCAGGGTGACCGCGCTGCCGAGGCGCTCATGCCGGCCCTCCAACGCGTCCGCTCTGGCGCCGAGCTCCTCGACGGCGCGCACGAGGCGGGCGTCGGCGCCGAAGGCGAGCAGCTCCGGCGCCCCGGCCAGCGCGTCGACCACCTGGGCGGACAGGGTGCCGGCCAGCGCCGCGACCTCCTCGTCCCCGTCGCGGCGCCAGGTGAGGAGGGCGGGCACCGTCAGGGCGATCAGGAGCGGGAGCCCGAGGGCCAGCGCCGCCCACGGCAGGATGAGACCGACGGCGACGGTGCCGATCACGGCCGCTCCGGCGGCGGTCGCCACCGGGAGCAGCGTGCGCAGGTAGAGGTCCTGCAGGGCGTCGACGTCGTCGACAGCCCGCGCCAGCAGGTCGCCGCTGCGCCAGCCGGCCAGCGCGGCGGGCACGCGGGGTGTCAGGCAGTCGTAGAGCCACAACCGCCAACGCGTCAACGCCCGCAGGGCCGCGTCGTGGCCGACCAGCCGCTCGGCGTAGCGCAGCGGCCCCCGCAGGAAGGCCAGCACCTCGACCACGGCCAAGATGCCGACGAGCGCGGACAGGCCGGGTCGCAGCGCGGCACGCCCGACCACGTAGCCCGACCCGGCCAGCAGGCCGATGGTCGCTGCGGCCGCGGCGAGGCCGAGCAGCCCGGCCAGCGCCAGCCGCCCGTAGGGCGTGCCCGGCTCGGCCAGGACGCGTCGCAGCGGTCCGCGGGCCGGGCTCACGGCGTGACCGCGAGCGGGAGGCCGGTCGGCAGGGGCAACGTCACCACGGTGTCGAAGTGGGGAAGGAGAAGTGGCTCGTGCGCCGCCACCACCACGGTGCGTCCGGCGAGCCAGGGTTCAATGGCTGGGGCCAGCAGGGTCACGGTCGGCGGGTCGAGGGAGGCGGTGGGCTCGTCGAGGAGGAGGACGGGAGCCGGGCGCAGGAGGGCCCGGGCCAGGGCCACGCGCTGGCGCTCGCCGGCACTGAGGGTGAGGCCGTCGTGCCCGACGGCCGTCCGCAGCCCGCCGCGCAGGTTGGCCAGTAGGCCGCCCAGGCCGACGGCCTCGAGCACCCGGCCCAGGTCGTCCTCGGAGGCGTCGGGGGCCCCGAGCCGGAGGTTCTCGGCCAGGGTCGCGTTGAAGAGGTGCGGCCGTTGCGGCAGCCAGGAGAAGTGGCTCCGCCAGGTGGTCACCGACTCAGCGTCGCTGGCGCGACCGTCGAACGACAGGGTGCCCTCGCTCGGCTCGACGAAGCGCAGCAGCGCGGCCAGCACCGTCGACTTGCCCGACCCCGACGGACCGGTCATCGCGAGGCGCGTCCCGGCCGGCGCCTGCAGGGAGAGGCCGCTGAGCGCGGCGCGCTGGCGGTGCTCGTACTGCACGTCCAAGCCCTCGATCTTCAGGCCGCCACCGCCACCGCCACCGCCACCGCCACGCCGGCTGCCACCGCCGGGCACCGTGCTGCCGCCGCCGCCCACCGAGCCGTCCATCGCGGTGGGCGCTCCGGAGCCCGCCGAGGACGGCGCGGGTGTCTCGAGCACCTCGACCACGCGCGCCGCTGCGGCCTGGCCTTCGGTGCTGGCGTGGAACTCGGCCCCGGCGCGCCGCAGCGGAATGAAGATCTCGGGCGCCACGAGGAGGACCGCCATCGCGGTCTGGAGGTCGAGCTCTCCCCACAGCAGGCGGAGCCCCAGCACCATGGCGACGAGCCCGACTCCGAACCCGGCGATCATGTCCATGGAGAGCGCGGACAGGAACGCGACGCGGAGCGTGCGCATCGTGGCGGTCCGCACGCCTTCGGTCGCGGCCTCGACCTCCCGACGGCCCTGCGACTCGCGGCCGAAGGCACGCAAGGTCGGCAACCCCTCAATGAGCTGCAGGACGCGCCCGGCGAGCGAGCTGAGGCGGCGCCACTGGCGCTCCGACCGCCTGGTCGCCTCCCGCCCGAAGGCGATCATCGTGACCGGCACGGCCAGCACCAGGGCGATGACCACCACGAAGGCCAGCCAATCCTGGGTGGCCACCCACGCCAGCAGGATGACCGGGATCAGCCCCGCCGCGGCAGCCTGCGGGACGTAGCGCGCGTAGTAGGTGTGCAGCGAGCGCAGGCCCCGGGTGGCGGTGAGCGAGAGCTCGCCCGGACGCTCCCCGCCGAGCCAGCCCGGCCCCAAAGCAAGGGCATGCACCAAGAGCTCGCTCCGGAGCGTGGCGACGACGCGGTCGGCGGCGCGCAGACTCGAGAGGTCGCCGACGCCGTGCAGCGCGGCGCGGACGAGGATGGCCAGGCCGAGCAGCACGATGGCCGGTGCCACGTCGCGCAGCGGCGCGTGGTGCAGCAGGGAGCGTTCAACCACGGAGGCCAGGGCGACGGCCTGCACGACCACGGCCACCGCGCTCGACGACGGCGAGGGCCATCGCCGTGAAGGCAACCCGCCTGAGCCCCGGCACCCGGGCGGCCAGGTCCGGGTCGACCAGGCGAGGCCGGCTCCGCGGGGGGTGTGCACTCACAGGCTGAATGTCGTGTCCTTCACCGAGACCGCTCGCCCGATGAGACTCTCGGTGACGGCGAGGCGGGCGGTCTCTGCATCTTCGCAGGCGGCCGCCGTGCGGACCCCATCAGGGAGGTCGGCGACGATGGCCGTGCGGACGGGGTCGAAGCCCTCGTCGCCGCCGTAGGTCACCGTGAAGGAGGCCACGGTCGCAGTGGTGGCCGCAGCGGGAGGGGACTCGACGACCGGCACGACCTCGGTGGCCGCAATGGCCTCGGATGCCAGGTCGGCCAGCAGCGGCCGGGTCCCCGTCGGCACGGGCGTGGCCGACCAGACGGCGAGCCCGGGCTTGGAGAGCATGCCCGACACCGTGGTCAGGAGCCCCAGGGCGGCGGGCTCGTCACGCAGGCGCCGGCCCAGGAGGCGGAGGGACTGCAGCACGAAGTGGTTGAACGGGCCGCCGGCGAAGGCCATCCCGCCGCCGAGAGTCGGGGTGCCGGCGGGGTCGAGCCCGAGCTCGCGTTGTTGCACCCGCACGGCGGCGGGGAAGCAGGAGTAGACCTCGGCCAGGGGGAGCTCGTGCAGCGGGCGGCCGAGATGGCGCGCCGCGGCGCGGCCGAGCACCCCCATGGCCGGCCACGCCTGCAGGTGGCGCCGGGCCGTCAGCGTCACCGCCTGCGACGAGTGCAGCGCCACGTGGGGGAACAGCCAGCGGTCGGGCGGCACACCGGCCTCGCGGGCACGCTCGGCCGAGCAGATCAGCAGCGCCGACGACTGGTTGACGTTCCACTGGCTGGCGTGCCACCGGTTGTAGGGAAAGGCGAGCGGTCGGTTGTGCGGCCCCGGCGTGGCGATGCCCGCTGCGTCGAGTGGCGCCGGGAAGGCCGCCTCCGGGTTGAGCCCGGCCACGGTGTTGAAGCGGGCCCACAACGAGGCGATCTCGTCGCGCTGGCGTTCCGGGGTGAGCTGCAGGGCGGCGGCGAGCGCGTTCTCAATGAGCGCGTACTGCTGCGCCACGGGCCAGACGGTGCCGGCCGCGATCTCCACCGGGGCCACGAAGTCCGGCGGCCGTGTGAGCACCTCGTCCGGCGGTCGCGACCGTTCGTCCTCGCCCGCGGCACCGCCGGCACGCTCCCAGGCCCGCGCCTCGGCGCCGGCGACGACGACCGTGTCGCACGCGTCCGGCCGTCACCAGGGCCAGCGCGTGGTTGATGACCTCTTGTTGTGAGACGCCGATCTCGCAGAGGAGTGTGCGGGCATGGGGTGAGCCGACGCGCCGGGCCACCGTGCGCGCCGGGTCCGTGAGTGACCAGCTGCCCTGGGGCACGGCCAGGCAGTCGATGGCGCCGAGGAGGCCGGGCGCGCCGGCGTCGGCCGCCGCCGCTGTCACCGCGTCGGTCATCAGGTCGGCCACCGGTGCGGGCTCGTTGGCGGCGCCGAGGCCGACCAGAACGGGCAGGCGCGGGTCGAGTGAGCGCATCGGTCCGGCCACGGCGGCCGATGCTACGGTCCGGCCATGGCCAACGGCGAAGCGGGCAGGTGGGAGGCGGAACTGAAGGATTTCACCAAGGAATCCTTCGAGGCGGACGGCAAGCGGCGCGACGTCTTCCGTATCGGGACCGGCCCAGCGGTCATTGTCATCAGCGAAATGCCCGGCCTCACGCCGCAGGTGGCGCAGTTCGGTCGCCGCGTGGCGGCGGCCGGGTGCACCGCCGTCCTGCCCGTCGTGTTCGGCGACCCGGGACGCCCGGCATCGGTGGGCTACGCGCTGCAGTCCATCGGGCCGGCGTGCGTCTCGCGCGAATTCTCGGCCTTCGCTCTGAAGAGGACGAGCCCGATCACGGTGTGGCTGCGCAAGCTCGCCGCCGCCGAGCACGAGCGCTGTGGCGGCCCCGGTGTCGGGGTGGTCGGCATGTGCTTCACCGGTGGCTTCGCGCTGGCCATGATGGTCGACGACATCGTGTTGGCGCCGGTCCTGAGCCAGCCGTCGTTGCCCTTCCCGCTCTCCAAGAAGTTCAAGGCGGACATCGGGATCTCCGACGGAGACCTCGCCCGGGTCAAGGAGCGCACCCAGGCGGGTACCTGCCTGCTCGGGTTGCGCTTCAGCAACGACCCGTTCTGCTTCGAAGCGCGCTTCGAGACCTTGCGCCGCGAGCTCGGCGACGCCTTCATCGCGGTGGAGATCGACTCGGCGCCGGGCAATCCCCACGGCCACCCGAAGCAGTCGCACTCCGTGTTGACCGAGCACCTGGTCGACGAGGAGGGCACGCCGACGCGCGCCGCACTCGACCAGACGCTCGCCTTCTTCCGGGAGAAGCTCGGCGTGGGCTCGGGCCCGGGGCCGCGGCCCGCCGGCATGGGCCCCTAGCCCGGGGCCGAGGCCGAGGCCATGTCGTCGCGCAACCTCAGGCCGGCGCCCGCAGGATCTCCTCGCACACCCGCTCGCCGGAGCGCACCGCGCCGTCCATGGCGCCGTAGGAGGTCGCTGCCGTCTCGGTGCCGGCCCAGTGCAGCCGGCCGACGGGCTGTCGCAGCAGGCGCCCGTACTGGGTGAGCACACCAGTGGGGAAGTGGCCCATGGAGCAGCCGCGAGTCCACTGCTCCTCCGCCCAGTTCTGCTCGAGGACCTCGACCGGGGCGGCGGCACCGGGCCCGAGGCGCCGCGTCAGCATGCGCACGAACACCTCGCGGCGCTCGCCCTCGCCGAGCCCGGCCAGGGCGCGGGCGCGCGGGCCCGCCGAGTACCCGGCCACCACGCCCTGGGCATGGTTGGGCTGGCAGGTGTCGAGCGTGACCTCTATGTCGTCGTCGGTGGCCACCGTGGCGCCCGAGATCCCGTCAGCCCGCCAGAAAGGCTCATCGTAGAGGGCGACCATCTTGAGCTCGGTGCCGGCCGGCACCTGGTGGATGAGCAACGCGTGGTCGGCCGGCAACACCGGGTCGAAGCGGATGCCGGCCGCCAGCGCGCGCGGCAGGGCCAGGACGACGCGCCGGGCCGAGACGGTGCAGCCGGCGCCGCGCACCACGGCACGGTCCCCGCGCACCTCGACGCGGTCGACCGGCGTGCCCAGGACGACGGCCTCGCCGAGCTCGGCCGCCATGGCGTCGGGGACCTGCCCGACCCCGCCCTCGAACTGCGCGTCCTGATAGCCGCCCGCGATGTTCATCAGCGACTCGATCCCCCCAGCCGAGCGGGCCAAGAAGAGCCAGTTGAGGAGCGAGACCTCGGAGAGGTCGGCGGCGAAGCACGCCCGCACCGTCGCCTCCACCAGGTCGCGGGCGAGCCGGGTCGGCACGTGCGCCGCGCTGAGCCAGGCCCGCACCGACTGCGCGTCCCACGCGGCCGCCTTCGGCGCGTCCCAGGGCGCGTCGACGGGCACCTTCTTGGCCATTGCGTTCATGCGGGCCACCGCCTGGCCCGCGCTGAGCAGCGCCAGCGGGCTGATGCGCGGGATGTCGCCGCGGTAGCGCCGCACCTTGCCCCCGGTGGCCAGCACGTTGTCGCCGTCGACGAACGTCTTGAAAGTGGCGACGCCCATCTCCTTGGTCAGCGCCAGCATGCGGTCGTGGTGCGGGCCGACGAAGCAGGCCCCCATGTCGACCGGGACGCCGTCCCGGCTCGTCCGGGTCCACACCCGCCCACCGACGCGGTCGCGCGCCTCGAGCACGACCACCGAGCGCCCGGCCTGGCTCAGGCGTCGCGCCGCCGTGAGCCCCGCCAGTCCGGCCCCGACGACGCAGACGTCGGCCTCTCGTACGTTCGTCCCGGTCCCGGCGGTCGCGCTCATGGCCCCTCCTCGCTCCCTCGTAGGCTAACATGCGTGCGGCCCGCATGTATAGGTCCGGAGGAGGCGACGCGGTGAGCACCACAAGAGCAGCAGCGGCAGCGCCAACGTCATCGGCGGTGGCGCGCCGGCCGCGTCAGACCCAGGCGGCCCGGTCCGCGCGCACCCGAGCGGCGTTGCTGCGGGCGGCGCGGGAGCTCTTCGCCGAGAAGGGTTTCGCCGCTACCGGTCGCGACGAGATCGCCGAGCGGGCCGGCATGACCCGGGGCGCGCTCGTATCACCACTTCGCCTCCAAGACCGACGTCGCCGCCGGCGTGGTCGAGCAGATCGAGGGCGAGCTGGTGGACCTGGTGGTCGCCGCCGCGCTCGAGGGCACGGGCGTGCGGGACCAGCTGCACCGCGGTTGCCGCGCCTACATGGACGCCTGCGCCGACCCGACCATGGCCCGTATCCTGGCCGACGCCCCCGCCGTGCTCGGGATGGAGGCCTGCCGCGCGCTCGATGCGGTGGCCTGCGCCCCCCTGCTGGCCGAGGTCTTCGCCCGGGCCGAGGAGGAGCACGTCGCTGTGCCCGGTGATCCGGAGGTGGCCGCCGCGCTGCTCCTGGGCTTCCTCAATGAGGCGGCCGGGCTCATCGCCGCCGCACCGGAGGACCTGGGCTTGGCACGCCGGGTCGGCGACACGGTGGACGAGTTCATCACGCGGCTCTTCGGCTGACGTCGTTGTTGAGTGGCGGCGGCGCCGGTGGGAGGATTGTCGGGTACGTGGGGGGCCGCCCTCCACGCGAGCGCAGTCGAGGAGTGCCATGTCCGATTTCGTCATGACCATTGCCGGGGAAGCCGCACCGACGGAGGGCACGTTCGGCGTGCGCAACCCCGCCACGGGCGAGGTCTTCGCCCAGGCGCCCGAGTGCACGCGCCAGCAGCTCGATGCCGCCTTCGACGCCGCGGCCAAGGCGGCCCGTGACTGGAAGGCGGACGAGGCGGCCCGGCGCGCCCTTTTGCTGCAGGCCGCCGATGTGCTGATGGCCTCGACGGCCGATCTGGCGCCGGTGTTGACGGCCGAGCAGGGCAAGCCGCTCAGCGACGCCGGCGTCGAGGTCTTCGCCTCGGCCATCTGGTGCCAGTACTTCGCCAACCTCGACATGCCGACCCAGGTCATTCAGGACGACGAGACGGCCTACGTGGAGCTGGCGCGGCGCCCGCTCGGTGTCGTGGCGGCCATTACGCCGTGGAACTTCCCGCTGGTTCTCGCCTTCTGGAAGATCGCCCCCGCGCTCCTGGCCGGCAACACGCTCGTGCTCAAGCCCTCACCGTTCACGCCGCTGGCCACGCTGAAGGTCGGCGAGATCCTGAAGGACGTCTTCCCCCCGGGCGTGGTCAACATCGTCAGCGGCGGCGACGAGCTCGGCGCGTGGATGACGACGCATCCCGTGCCGCGCAAGATCAGCTTCACCGGCTCGGTCGAGACCGGCAAGAAGGTCGCGTTGTCGGCGGCGCCGGACCTCAAGCGCGTCACGCTCGAGCTGGGGGGCAACGACCCCGCCATCGTGCTCGACGACGCCGACCCGGGGGAGGTGGCCACGGCGATCTTCGCCGGCGCCTTCAACAACAACGGGCAGGTCTGCTCCGCCATCAAGCGCGTCTACGTGCCCGAGGCCCTCTACGACGACGTGGTCGAGGGCCTGGCGGCGCACGCCCGCAGCATCAAGGTGGGCGAGGGTACCGAGGACGGCGTGAAGCTGGGGCCGATCAACAACGAGCCGCAGTACGAGCGGGTCAAGGAGCTGGTGGCCGACGCGCTGGCGCACGGCGCCACCGCGGTGACCGGCGGCAAGGCGATGGACCGGCCCGGGTACTTCTTCGAGCCGACCATCCTCGCCGGCCTGTCCGACGGAACCCGCATCGTGGACGAGGAGCAGTTCGGGCCGGCCCTGCCGGTCGTGCCCTACCGGGACCTGGGCGACGCCATCGACCGGGCCAACGCCACCCACTTCGGGCTCTCGGGCTCGGTCTGGGGCGCCGACGCCGACCGCGCCGCCGCGGTGGCGGCCCAGCTCGAGTGCGGCACGGCGTGGGTCAACACGCACTTGGCGCTGGCGCCACAGCAGCCCTTCGGCGGCTTCAAGTGGAGCGGGATCGGCGTGGAGAACGGTCCCTTGGGCCTGGCCGAGTTCTCCGAGTTCCAGGTCGTGCACCGCTCCAAGGCGGCCGACGGCCTGAACGCCAACACCGCCATGCTGCTTTCCTGAACGCGCGCCGACGGTGGTCGGCCGCGGCGATCCGCTCGGCGACCCGCGGCGTCAACCGGTCGTCGTCGTGGAAGCGGCACGGGGGCCCCACAGGCCCTGCGCGATCTGCTTGACGTCGCCGCGGCCCTTCTCGAGCGCGCTGGCGGCAGCCTGGCTCGAGGACATGGACGCGGACAGCAGCGAGTGGTCGGCGTTCCACTGTGCCGGCGTGAAGGCGAGCACCGTGGCGCCAGTCCGTTCGTCGCGTTCGTGGCGGTGTTGATCTCGCTGTTGAGGTCGTCGATGAGCGGCTGCAGTGTGGCCTCGTTGGCCGGTGTCACCCGCGCCTGCGCCTTCGACGCATCCGTCGTGAGGTTCGGGATGGCCGTCGTGATGGCGCGGTCGGCCGCGGCGGCGATGCCGGAGGCGGGCAGCACCAGCACGTAGATGCGGTAGCCGCTGAAGGTCGTCCCGAAGTCGTGGGCCGCCTGCTGCACCGTGGCGTCGCCCTGAATCGTGGTGTTGAGCTGTTGCAGCGGCGAGATGTCCGCGGTCAGATAGGAGACCAGGCCCGCCTGGCTGGCGCCGAGCCTTGTTGCGGCCTTGACCTTGGCGATCGCCGCGTTGAGATCGTTCACCCGATCGGTGATGTCCGTGGCCGCCCGAGCCTTGATCCCGGCCAGAGTCGTCGGGACCGCGGCGGCGCCACTGTTGCCCGGCGATCCCGGCGTCGATGCGCCGGCGGCGCCGGCGACGACGACGACGCCGGCCGAGCGTGGCCCCCGAGGCCAGGAGGAGGGCGCCGAGTCGAGTGAGGTGGGTGCGCGCGTGCGACATGTGTGCTCCTCTCGTCCGTGCCCGTGCCCGTGCCCGTGCCCGTGCCCGTGCCCGTGCGTGGCCCGGTCGACACCATGCTGCGCTGCCCGGGTGAACCGGGTGTTCGGCAATCGTCATGGTTCTGTGAGGGGATGCCGCAATCCGGCAATTCGGGGTGCGGGAGATGGAAGGCTAGGAACGTGAGCACGGAGAGCGGGACGGTGATCGTCGTCGAGGACGATCCGCATATCGCCGACCTGGTGGACCTCTATCTGCGGCGGGAAGGGTTCCGGGTGCTCCTGGCCGGTGACGGCGAGAAGGGACTGGCGCTCTTCGGGCAGGAGGACCCCTGCATCGTGATCCTCGACGTCGGCCTGCCCGGCGCCCGCGACGGCTTCGACGTCTGCCGCGACATCCGCGCTCGCAGCAAGGTGCCGGTCCTGTTCCTCACCGCGCGCGACGACGAGGTCGACCGCATTCTCGGGCTCGAGCTGGGCGCCGACGACTATCTGGTCAAGCCGTTCTCGCCGCGGGAATTGGTGGCGCGGGTGCGGGCCATCCTGCGGCGAACCAGGGAGGGCCCGGCGCCCCAGGAAGTGATCGGCCTGGGGGATATCGAGGTGGACCTGCGCCGCCGAGAGGCGCGGCGCGCCGGCGAGGTCGTCGCGCTCACCACCCGCGAGTTCGACCTTCTCGCATTCCTGGCCAACAACGTCGGACTCGCCCTGTCGCGCCAACAGCTCCTCGACGGCGTGTGGGGCAGCGACTGGTACGGCGACGAGCGGACGGTCGACGTCCACGTGGCGCAGCTGCGCAAGAAGCTCGGCACCGACCTGCCCCTGGCCACCGTCTGGGGCGTCGGCTACCGGTTCGGCTGACCGATGCGCCGCCGCCTCATGTTGGTGATGGTCGGCCTGGTCGCCGTGGTGCTGGTCATCGCCGGCGCGGGCAGCCTGATCCTGACGCGCAACGCGGCACGCAACCAGGCGGAGCAGCAGTTGGTCTCGGAGGTGAACTCCCTCACGTCGTCGAAGATCGGGTCGGAGTCGCTGAAGGTCCTGGCCGTCGTGCGCACGACCCTCAAGCTCGAGGACGCCGACGTGATTCAGATCGACCGCCTCGGCAACGTGGTCACGCCACTGCCCGAGGGCCTGACCCCCGAGGACATCGACGTCGCCGCGGTGCAGTCGGGGCAGACGACGTCGGGACGCAAGGGCAGCACCGTCTACGCAGTGGCACCGGTCACGCTCTCCGAGCAGGAGCTCACGCGGTTGCGGGAGCGCCGGCACGACGCCTTCGAGGGCACGTTCGCCGTCCTGTTGACCCGTGACGTCGGCGGTCTCGGCCCGAGCTGGGGGTACTTCATCGTCGCGGGCGGGGCAGCACTCCTCGTGGCCGCGCTGGTGGCCTGGCAGATGTCGCGTCGCATGGCCCGGCCGCTGGTCGAAGCCATGGAGGCCACCGGCCGCATCGCGTCCGGCGAGTTGGCCAGCCGTGTCCCCGTGCGCCGGGGCGACTACCCCGAGTTCGCCTCTCTGGCCGGCTCCATCAACGGCATGGCGCAGAGCCTCGAGGACAGCCGGGCCCGCGAGCGCCAGCTCCTTCTGGCGGTGTCGCACGACCTGCGCACCCCGCTGACCTCCATCCGCGGCTTCGCCGAGGCCATCCACGACGGGGCGGTCGAGGACAGCGCCATGGCGGCCGACGTGATCATCGCCGAGTCCCGGCGGCTGGAGCGCCTGGTCGGGGACCTGCTCGATCTGACCAAGCTCGAGGCGCGGCAGATGTCGATCGCGCTGCGGCCGACCGATGTCGCCGAGGTCGTGGCGACGACCGCGGAGGGGTTCCGCCCGGCGGCGGCGAAGAACGGGCTCGCCGTGGTGCTGCGGGTGCCCGGCCAGGACGGCGCGCCCGCGCCGGTTCCGGCGCTCCCCGTGGTGGCCGACCCCGACCGGCTGGCGCAGCTGCTGGCCAACCTGTTGGAGAACGCCATCACGTATGCCCGCTCCACCGTCACGGTGGCGCTGGGGGCGGACCACGCCAGCGGGCTCTGCGTCATCACGGTCGAGGACGACGGACCGGGGATCGTGTCCGGCGATCTGCAGCGGGTGTTCGAGCGCTTCTATCGCGCCGACAGGGGGCCGAACCGCCAGATGGGTTCGGGCCTCGGCCTGGCGATCGTGGCGGAACTGGCCGCCGCCATGGGCGGCACGGTCCGTGCCGAGTCACCGGTCAGCGCCGACGGAGGGTCGCGCTTCGTGGTCACCCTGCGCCAGTGGCAGGCCGCCCCGCCCGTGCCGTCAGGCGTCTGACGGCACGCTGGCGCTCAGGGCTGCGGTGGCGCTCAGGGTTGCGGAGGCGCCGGCGTCGCCGTCACGGGGACGGTCGCGGTCGTGGCGCCCCCTGACGGTTCGTGCACGACGGACCGGTTCGCCGGCGCCGGGCTCGAGACGAGAACCAGCGTGCGGTAGGTCGTGGCGTAGGACCCCAGGCCGACCAGCACGGTCAATGCGCCCGCCGCGACGAGCTTGGCGCCTCGCAGGTGCGTTGAGCTCCGGTGTCGCGGCCGCGCCGGGGCGCTCCGAACGTCGCCCAAGAGGCTCACGGTCGGAAGGTCCACGGGCAATTATCGGAAGAACCGGGCCATGGCTTGAGGCTCGCTGGCCTGGATGTTTGTCCCGGCCAGGGCGGCCTTCTTGCGCCTGGCAGACCTATGGCAAGCTTCCGACCCGTTGAGACCACGGACCGAAGGGCTGCACGCACCGTGATGGACACACGGAGGACGACGGATCGGCACCCACCGGTGGCTGCCTGATGGGAGTGCTCAGCGGCGCCGATCAGGCGCAGTGGGAAGAGGACGGATGGTGCCTGGTCACCGGCCTGCTGCCGGCCGAAGTGATCGACGCGGCGCGGGCGGTCCTGCCCGGCTTGGTCCCGACGGCGGAGGAGTTCGCCGATGATGTGGAACCAGCGCGCAACGAGCCCTTTCGGATCGACTCGCACCGCGTGATGCCCCGTTTCCCCTTCGAGGACAGGGCCCTCAACGACATCGTCGTGCACGACCGGATCATCGACCTGGCCGAGCAGCTGCTCGGCCTCACCGACATCCGGCTCTACCAGGCCATGCTCAGTGCCAAGTACGGGCAGGGCGCAATGAGCGACGAGCAGCTTCTGCACGTCGACTTCGGGAACCACACCCTCGTCGTGCCGCGCCACGAACCGGGCTACCAGCAGCTGGAGATGTTCGTCTACCTGAGTGACGTCACGCCAGAGACCGGGGCGACCCGGATGGTCTCGCGCCGGCTGACTCCCGACATCCCGGTGGAGCGGACCTACCTGAGCCCGACAGACTACGCCGCGCTGTACGCGTCCGAGGTCCCCGCGTCGGGCCCCGCCGGCTCCATCCTGGCTTATCGTCCCGACGTCTACCATCGTGGGGTGCGGATGACGGTGCCGGGGACGGCA
Source organism: uncultured Acidimicrobiaceae bacterium (assembly GCA_963817735.1). Classification (GTDB taxonomy): domain Bacteria; phylum Actinomycetota; class Acidimicrobiia; order Acidimicrobiales; family RAAP-2; genus Bog-473. The sequence continues at coordinate 228,602 of CAWFPP010000001.1, forward strand.
CGGTTCATGGTGCACGTCTCCTACAAGCCGGCGGCGACCGACTGGCTCGGCTCGCACGGCCTGCCGAACGCCGGCGAGGACCTGTCGTGGTACCGGTTCGTCGAGCACGCCGGCGTGCGTCAACTGACCGTCCTCGGCTTCCCCCCACCGGGGCATCCCTACTGGACGGCACAGACGCTGCAGGGCGTGGCGGCGCGCTACCCGATGCTCGATCTCGCACCTTGGCGTCGCTCCGTCGAGGCGCGCCCGGCTGGGTAGTCGTGACGGCGGACGAGCCGTGGTGGAAAGCCGGCGTGTTGTACCAGATCTATCCCCGCTCGTTCGCCGACAGCAACGCCGACGGCGTCGGTGACATCCCCGGCATCATCGATCACCTCGACCACCTGGCTTGGCTCGGTGTCGACGGCATATGGCTGTCACCGGTGACCGTCTCACCCAACGCCGACTGGGGCTACGACGTCGCGGACTTCTGCGCCGTCGCGCCCGAGTTCGGGACCTTGGACGACTTCGACCGGCTCGTGGCCGAGGCCGGGCGGCGCGGCATCCGCGTCCTCATGGACATCGTCCCCAATCACACCAGCGAGGAGCACCCCTGGTTCGTGGACGCCCGGTCCGCGCGGGCGCGGCCCACCGGGACTGGTACGTCTGGGCCGACGGCAAGGAGGACGGGGAGCTGCCCAACAACTGGGTCAGCAGCTTCGGCGGCGCGGGCTGGACCCTCGACGACACGACGGGCCAGTACTACTTCCACAACCACCTGCAGGAGCAGCCCGACCTCAACTGGTGGAACGAGGACGTGCGGGCTGCATTCGACGACATCTTCCGCTTCTGGTCCGACCGCGGGGTGGCGGGCTTCCGCATCGACGTCTGCAACGTGATCATCAAGGACGCGGAGCTCCGCGACAACCCTCCCGCCACCGAGGACGACGACTTCGAGACCCAGATGTTCGGCCAGCGCAGCGTGTACAACGCCAACCGGCCCGAGGTGCACGAGGTGATCAGGCGCTGGCGACGTTTGGCGGACGGCTACGACGAGCCCCGGCTTCTGATCGGCGAGACGCCGGTGCCCGTCGACAAGCTGGCGGAGTTCTACGGCAGCGGATCCGATGAGCTGGGACTGGCCTTCAACTTCAATTTCATCAGCGCGCCCTTCCGGGCCCCCGACATGCGGGCCATCGTCGAGGAGACCGAGGCGGCACTGCCGCCGGGGGCCTGGCCGGCGTGGACCGGCTCCAACCACGACATGTTCCGCTTCCCCACTCGCTGGGCCGAGGACGACCCCGCCCGGGTCCGCCTGGCGCTCCTCATGCTGCTGAGCCTGCGCGGCACCCCCGTCCTCTACCAGGGCGACGAGATCGGCATGGCCAACGTGGCCGTGTCCCGGGAGGACCTGCGCGACCCGCTCGGCGTCCGCTTCTCTCCCTACTACGACGGGCGCGACGCCGGCCGCACGCCCATGCAGTGGAGCGATCGCCCGGGCGGCGGCTTCACCGACGCCGCGCGACCGTGGCTGCCGTTGGGTGACCTGGCTCTGGCCAACGTGGCGGCGCAGCGGCAGGACCCCCACTCGGTTCTCGTGCTCTGCCACGACATCATCGCCTTCCGGCGCCGCCACCCGGCATTCAGCGCCGGAGCCACGACGACGCTGGCGACGCCCGGCGCCGCCTGGGCCTGGACGCGGGGCGAGCACCACGCGGTCGCCCTCAACATGTCAGCCGAGGCGCTCGTCCTCCCCGGCCTGGTGGGGACGATCCAGATCGGCTCCGACCGCGCCCGCGAGGGCGAAGTGGTGGGCGGTGACCTCCATCTGGCGCCCTTCGACGGGGTGATCCTGGAACTCCTTTAGGGTCGCCGGCATCCACAGCGCAACGGAGGAATGAACTGCATGGAACGTCTCACCGACAAGGTCGCCATCGTCACCGGCGGCGGCGGAGGCATCGGCGGCGCGACGGCGCGCGCGCTGGCCCGGGAGGGCGCCTCGGTCCTCGTGGTCGACATCAATCCGTCGGCCGCCGAGGCCGTGACCGCGGGAATCGTCGAGTCCGGTGGCCGCGCCACTGCCTTCGAGGCCGACCTGTCCGACGAGACACAGGTGCTGGCCACGATCGCCGCCGCCACCTCACAATTCGGCGGGTTGCACGTCTTGCACAACAACGCGGCGCTGACGGACTCGGACTTTCTGACCCGCGACACCGCGGTGACCGAGCTGAGCCTCGACGTCTGGCAGCGTGCGCTGGAAGTGAACCTCCAGAGCCAGATGCTCATGTGCAAGCACGCGGTACCCGAGATGGTGGCCGCCGGCGGTGGCTCCATCATCAACATGTCGTCCGGTGCCTCGCTCAAGGGCGATCGGACCAGGACTGCCTACGGGGTCTCCAAGGCGGGCGTCAATGCGTTGTCGATGTACGTGGCGACGAGCCACGGGAAGCAGGGCATACGGGTCAACACGATTCTCCCCGGCCTCATCATCACCGACGCCGTGCGGGCGCACCTGGACGAGAAGATGGTGGCCACCCTGGGCAAGGCCGTCTTGACGCGCTCGGTCGGCCAACCCGAGGACATCGCCGATGTCGTGGTGTTCCTGGCCTCCGACGAGTCCCGCTACATCACGGGGCAGATGATCGCCGTCGACGGCGGCATGGGCGCCCACGTCGGGCTCGGGGACGGCTGAGCCAAGCCGGGGAACGGCTTGCTACGTGGACGGGCCCAGGACGTAGTCGCCCCTCGTGGCGTGGTGGTACCACCCGCTCGCGGCGTGCGTCCCGCCGTCGACGTGGATGGTTTCGCCGGTGATGTAGCTCGACATGTCGCTGGCCAGGAAGATGGCGGCGCCCGCCATCTCGTCGACGTGTCCAGCCCTGCCCATGGGGACGGTGAGACCGAAGCGCCCGTCGGTGTCGGGCGCGATGGCGGCGATGCCCTCCGTCATGGTGATGTCGGGTGCCAACGCGTTGACCCGGATGCCGAGGTGGGCGAGCTCGAGTGCCGCCGTCTTGGTGTAGTTGAGCACGCCGGCCTTCGCCGCGGCGTACGCCGCGTAGCCCGGAGCAGCGCGCACGCCTTCGATGGAGGACACGCTCATGATGCTGCCGCCGATCCCGTGCTCGACCATGACGCGGGCGACGCGCTGCGTGCACAGGATGACGTGCTTGAGATTGGCGCGGTAGAGGGCGTCCCAGCCGTTCTCGGTGGTGTCCAGCAGGGGTGACGAGAAGACGCCGCCGGCGTTGTTGACGAGGATGCTGACCGGACCAAGCTCGGCCACGGTGCGTTCGAGTGCGAGGTCGACCGCGGCCGAGTCGCGGACGTCGGTCGGCACCGAAAGGCCGCCGACTTCGTCCGCGGCGGCGACACACGTTTCGGGATTCCTTTCCCAGATCGCCACCTTCGCCCCGAAGGCGGCAAAGCCGTTGGCGATGCCGCGGCCGATACCCGAGCCGCCGCCGGTGACGACGGCGACGCGGTCTGTCAAGAGAATTGCGGATGGGTCAAGTGGCACGCGACGACGTTACAGTAGGCACGTCACCATACGATCGAGGTCTTCGGGGAAGGGCTCCGGAGATGGATGGGGGTTTTCTGCACATGCCGAGAATTGAGCCGATTCCATTTGAGGAGATGACCCCCGAGGTGCGGAGCATCATCGAGGAAGGCGTGGCCGCCGGCACGTACGCCACACCGATTCCGCTGCAGATCTTCGCGTACAAGACCTCGCAGATCATGATGGTCAACATGGCGCGGCAGGGCTACGGGAAGAACACTCTGCTCGGCGGCCGCATCACCGAGCTGTTGCGCATCCGTAGCGCGCAACTGGGTGAGTGCCAGCCGTGCAGCCAGTCGAGGAAGCACGACTCCATCTCGGACGAGGACGTCGCGTGCCTCATCGCCCCCGGCCACGGGGGCGATCTGACGGAGCAGGAGCGGCTGGCGGTCGAGTTCCTCGACCTGCTCTCCGCCGACCACCACGCCATCGACGACGAGACCTATCGCAAGCTCGGCGAGCACTTCACGTCGGCGCAGATCGTCGAGTTGGGCTTTGCCTGTGCCAACGCCATGGGGCTGCACCGCTTCCTGCACACGCTCGACCTGTACGGGACGGGCGACCCGGTCATCCCCTACAGCCCCGACCAGGTCGACGCGGCCAAGCCGGACGAGCAGCTTCTGCAGGAAACGGCATGAGCCAGGCGGTCCTGGTTACCGGCGCCACCGGCCTGGCCGGCGCCAACATCTGCAAGTTGCTGACCGAGCGTGGCGACCACGTCCGGGCCCTGGCCCGGGAGACGGCGGACACGGCGCCGCTGGCCGCGCTCGGCGTCGAGGTGGTGACGGGTGACGTCACCGCTTACGACGACGTCCTGAAGGCGGCTCAGGGGGCGGACTCCGCTATCCATTGCGCCGCCCTGCTGGGCGGGGCCAGCCAGAACCTGGCTGACTTCGAGGCCGTGAACATCAACGGCACGAAGAATGTGCTCGACGCCGCCGAGGCCGTCGACATGCGACGGGTGGTGGCGGTGAGCACCGGCACCTTCTTCGACACCGCCGGAGGGCTCGACCGCGAGGACGCGCCTGTCAGCAAGGAGCCGAGCTCGGATCCGTACACCATCACCAAGATGGCGGCCTTCCTGGACGCGATGGCTCGGGCCGAGAAGGGCAGGGACGTCGTCAGCACGCACCCCGGTGCCATCTTCGGCCCGTCGCCGGTGGTGAGCAATGCGCTCGGGACGACCAGCTTCAACCGGGTCCTGCTCTCCGCCGCCCGGGGGCGCATCGAGCGGTACCTGAAGTTCCCGGTGAGTTGGGTGTACGGCGAGGACATCGCCCGTGGCTGCATATTGGCACTGGACAAGGGGGTCTCCGGCGAGCGCTACATGCTCGACGGTCGACCCGAAGACGTCGTCAGCATCGCCAATGCCTGCAACCGCATGGGCCAGTTGGCAGGGCTCGACCACGAGGTGGTCGACATCGAACCGTCAGACGACCGCGAGTTGGCCAAGGTGTTCGGGCCGACGCTGGTGGCGATCGCCGAGAAGGCGGCCAAGGCGCAGCCAGACCGACGGAAGCTCGAGGACTCGAAGACGTACAAGCGGCTGGGTTACAGCCCCATCAGCCTGGACGAGGGGTTGTCCACGACGCTCGACTGGTTCAAGGCGAACGGCAAGCTCGACAAGCGATAGAACGGCCGGCGGACGGCCTCGCCCGCCGTCTTGGCCCACCGTCAACGAATCGTGTGTCATGGACGTGACCGACGAGTGAACTCCTCCCTCGAAGGACGGTCCGAAGCCTGGTCCACATCCGGCCGTGGGTGCCGCGTACCCAGGGCCGGAAGAAGCCGGTAAATTCGGGGAAGCCGGGTCACGTACAACCGCTCACGTCAGTCACGAGTCGTGGCGGAACGTGGCCCGGATCTGATCTCGGCGCCGGCCCGTCGATACCCTGGCCTCATGGACCCGTTCGTCCTGGTGCGCCACGCAAGGCCCCTGCAGGATCCGTCGCTGCCCCCGGCGCAGTGGAGCCTCGACCCCGGCGGCGCCGAGGCGATCGCCGAGTTGGTCGACGTCGTGATCCGTCTCGGACTCCAGCGGATCCGGGCCAGTTCCGAGCCGAAGGCGCTACAGACGGGACGTGCGCTCGCCGAGCTGCTCGAAGTGCCGGCCGAGCCGGACCCTCGACTGAACGAGGTACACCGCCCCTGGGTGGGCGACGACTGTAGGTTCATGGAGACGATGCAGTCGTACCTCGCCGGCGACGCCGTCACCGGCTGGGAACCCCAGGAGACCGTTGTAGCGAGGATGCGGGATGCGGCAGCGGATGCGCTCGAGACGGGCTTCGTCGGGCTGGTCTCGCACGGGACCGCACTGGCGCTCTTCGTCGCGCACCTTGGCCTCGTGCGCGCAGCGGACTTCTGGGTGCAGCTGACCAGTCCGGATGCCTGGCTCGTCGACGGGTCCACCATCCGAAGGCTGGGCGCGTCCGGCTGAGGAAGGACCGGTGTGGTGCGGCGACGCCCCGACGTCGTGTCGCCCGACGCGACGCTCCTGAACTCAGCCGGCGCGTGCCTGCAACGTGGGGTGGGGAACCATTCGTTCACGCAGTGTTCGCGGGTGAACTGGACCCGTCCGGACCGCGTCTGAACCTCTGGCGACGAGCGCGGCCTCTCGCTAGTGTCGGTCGGCGGCGGACGATTGGCGAGCAGGAGTTGTCGGCAGTGCGGAAGGTGCACCATCCCAAGATCGTGCAGCGGTCAGATACCCGGTGGATCGTGGTCTGCGAGGACTGCAAGAGAGACCGTGAGTCGGCGGCACCCGACGGCATCAACAGTCCCCTCGAGTCCTTCGGGGCGGCAGAACGCCTGTGGGAGATCCACTGCGAACGGCGAGTTCCCCCGCTTCGTCGGGGGAACTGATTCGGTGTATCGCGGGGCGGGGCTGTGAGCCGAACGCTGCAGCACGCCAGCCGAGCACACGCCGGGGACGTCACCATGAGCTCCGGTCGCGTTGGGTGACGAGAGCGCGAACGGAGGTCGACAACTTCTTTGTGTAGGTGGTCGCGCCGTTCGTGGGGAGGTACGTTCGACACGTGATCGAATCACTGTGCCCACAGGACTGTGGCGGCGTGCTCCGCTTCGATCTGGGCGGGCGCGTGCACAACACCAAGGCGAGGTGCGAGTCCAGGGCGTCTGGTGAGACGGCGTGCCGAGCGTGGTGGTGGTGGGATGCCCACAGCGAGTCGTGGCTTCCCATGTCCGTTGAAGGAGTGGGAGCACGTCGTCCCTTGGGGGAGATCGACCTCTAGATCTCTAGGCAGGACCGGAGGGGGCACATCCTGCCGGCGGCGGCTCGCTGGCGAGGCATCCAGGTTGTGCCACCCGTGCCGACGCATGCCATGGTTCCATGTGTGCTCCGCAGATGTCTGCGGGCAGACGAAAGGATGTGGGCGTGTCACGACTGCGCAGGGGCTCGTCGGGAATGCTGCTCGAAGCCACGGCCATCGTCTGTCTGGCTGCCCTCGCGGCGGCAGCGGGTCAGCCGACGCAGGCGGCGGCCAGCCCCACTGGGACCGCGACGGCGCCGCTCTCGGTCACCTGGATGCCGAGTTACGCCGCCCCGGGCACGCCGGCAAAGTACGACAAGGTCGGTGTCATAAAGATCGGCCCGAGCTCTGCCAAGAACGTCCTTGTGCTCGAACCCGGGACTTCGGCCGGCAGCGCGTACTTCGTGCCCCTGGCGAAATGGATCGTGTCCAAGACGCCGGGCTGGCAGGTCTGGTCGATCGAGCGGCGGGAGAACCTGCTCGAGGATCAATCAGAGCTGAACCTCTTCAAGGAGGGGAAAGCCACGGCGACCCAGCTCTTTGACTATTACCTCGGCTACATCAAGGACCCGACGATCACGCACCACTTCGAGGCGGTCTCGAATCAGACCGTCGAGTTCGCCAAGGACTGGGGGATGAACGTCGCCGTCCAGGACCTGCATACCGTCATCGGAGCGGCGAGGAAGCTCGGAGGCAAGGTCGTTCTCGGTGGGCACTCGCTCGGCGGCTCGGTCGTCACCGCCTATGCCACCTGGGACTTCAACGGCAAGCCCGGGGCAGATCAACTGGCGGGCCTCGTCTACATCGACGGTGCCAGCAGTCCCACGCCCGAGGCCCTCGGTTCCGGCGGCACCACGACCGCCATGACCGCTGCGCTCGCGACACAGGAGCTCCAGGCGTTCGATGCGCCGTCGGTGTCCCCGTGGCTGAGCTTCGGCGGGATTGTGGCGCCGTTCGCCGGCCTGTTCGAGGCCACCGGTTCTGCGGCGGCACTGCTCGATCCCAACGCGCCCTCTCTGGGCCAGACATCTGGGCTCCTGCCTGCCGACATCGTCCCGCCTGTGAGCGTCTCCAACATCGGTCAGTACGGCTATGCGCTCAACGTCGCCACCTCGCCTCCGTCGCTCGCGGCGGCGCAAGCGCACCTCGGTGAGGGCTTGTCATCCAAGGGGCCGATCCACGGGTGGAACGGCACCGGGGCGCTCACGCCGATCACGCGGTTTGCCACCATGTTCTCGGGCGAGGGCGTCACCAACGCGGACGGCACCGAGTGGTACTTCCCGCAGCGCCTGACCGACGACACCGCCACGGTCGCGGACGGCAACGCCAACCCGGCACAGAGCGTCCTCGATGTCCACGCCACCATGGGCCACGATCTGCCCCACGACTTGCTGATCTACGCCTTTGACACCAGCCTGGGCGGACCTGGAGTGCTCACTGCCACGCGGACCCTGGCCCAGCAGTCCGGCATCCCGATGAGCCATCTGACCCTCGTCGACGAGCACACCACCTACGCCCACAACGACCCGGCGGGCGCGTACCCGGACAACATCTTCTTCAGCCATCTGGTTCCGTACCTGGACAAGGTCGGACGCTGACGGTGGGCCCGCCTGTCGGCGGGATCCCGTGACGTACGAAATCCCGGGGCCGCTACCCGCCTGATGTCGCCCACCCTGCCCCGAAGCCGGAGTGCCTGATCGCGCCTAGTCTCGGGGGACTTGCAACAGGGGATGTAGTCATGGAGACCCAGCAATCCACCGAGGCCTTCACCCTTCCACCGGCCGGTCGCTAGGGGCGGGACGCTCGATGTTCCTCCGTCTTGCCGCCGTCCTCCCGGTGTTCCGAGCGGCATTCGGGAACCCCGTTCTGCGCCGGGTTGGATTCGCCTACGCACTGTTCGTCTCCGCCGAGTTCGGCATCTGGATCGCGCTCCTTGTCTTTGCCTATGGACGTGGCGGCGCGAGCGCAAGCACGTCGATCGTCCTGGTGCAGCTCATCCCCTGCATCGTCCTCGGCCCGTTGATTGGCGCCTACGTCGACCGCCGGCGGCCGAGCCGGGTCCTACGCGTCGGGTACGGGTCGCAGGCGCTCACGATGGCCGCCGTCGCGGTTGCCATCGGCCTCGATGCCCCGACGTTCGTGGTGTTCGTGCTGGCACCGCTGACGGCACTCAGCCTGACCATGACCCGATCGCCGCAGGCGGCCGTCCTGCCGGCCATCGTCCGCACACCCGATGAACTCACCGCGGCAAACGTCATGACCGGATGGACCGACGGAGCCGCCAGCCTCGTCGGCCCGGCGCTTGTCGGCGTCCTCCTGGCGGTAAGCGGCACTGCGGCGGCGGTGGCGGCGACCGCGGTCATGAGCTTTCTCGCCATGGTCCTGATTGCGGGCGTGGCCGGGCCCGCGGCCGCAGTCGGCGGGGTCGCGAGCCCCGGCGAGCTGCCCAACGGTGAATTGAGCAGCCCGGATTCGATCTGGACGGGTGCTCGTGGCAACCTGGCGGTGACCGCACGCAACCCGCAGATCCGTGTGCTCCTCACGCTGCACACCTTCTATTTCGTCGTCATCGGGGCGCTCGACCTGCTGTGCGTGGTGCTCGCCGTCGACTTCCTGCACATGGGACCGGGCGGGGCTGGCTTCCTCAACGCGGCCCTCGGCGCCGGCGCGCTCATCGCAGCCTTTGTCACGGCGTTCCTCGTGGGTCGGCGCCATCTGGCCCACACGTTGACCATCGCCCTCGGGGTCGCGGTGCTCGCCCTGGCACTCATCGCGGCGATCCCCAAGGTGGTACCCGCCCTCCTCCTCATCGCCACCGTCGGTCTCGCCGGTGCCGTCTTCGATACCACCGGACGCACCTTGCTGCAGCGATCGGCGCCATCTGACGCGATTGCCGGAACGTTCTCCATCCTCGAATCCCTCATGGACTTCGGTCTCGCCGTGGGCGCGATCGTCGTCCGGGTGGCGCTGTCCATCGGTGGCATCCGCGCCGCGCTCCTAGCCCCAGCCGTCTGTGCATTCGTGCTGATGGCCGTCCTGTGGCGGCGGTTGCGGAGCATCGACGAATCGGCGACGGTGCCTCAGGTGGAGATTCAGCTCTTGCGCTCCATTCCTATCTTTGCCGCCCTCCCCGCGCCGTCGCTCGAGGGCGTGGCGCGCGAACTCGTCCCGATAGAAGTGCCGAAAGGCACCGTCGTGATCAAGGAGGGCGATCGCGGTGACCGCTACTACGCCGTCGCGGATGGCGAACTGACCATTGCGCGGGGCGGGGAGTTCCAAGGGACGGTCGCACACGGTGACGGCTTCGGCGAGATAGCCCTGATCCGCGACGTTCCTCGGCAGGCGACGGTGACTGCGGTGAGCGACGCGCTGCTCTATTGCCTCGAGAAGGAGCTCTTCGTCGAGACCGTGACGGGCTACGCCTCCGCCTCGTCGGCGGCCCGCGCCGTCATCACCCGGCACATCGGCGAGGCGAAAGCGCCCCGGTCGGACGGGGACCCGCAAGTGGCGGGTGATTGACCGACGATGTCCGCTGGCCGACGGCGGACGGCGTCCCGGTCGCACAACGATTGCGCAACAGCGGCGGACTCGGAGCGTCCGTTCGGCCGGTTCGTGGTACTACTGGACCAGCCGGTGCGAACCGGTCCGAGCGAGGGGGGACGACATGTCCGGATCGCACGTGAAGCTGGGGCGCATCGTTGGACGCGCCGCCGGCGCCGTTGCCTTGGCGGCGGGGGCTCTTGCCTTCCTGTCTGCTGCGGTGGTCGTCACGCCGGCACCAGCCGGCGCTTCCGTCGGATGCGGCATGTCCTTCGGGGTGCCGCAGGTAGAGGGCGCCGCCGGCAGCTTCGCCTTCGTCGTCCCGACGATTCCTGCCGTCGTCGGGCAGGTGTGCAACGCGAGGATCTCCGTTGTCGGGACGATCGCCACGTCGAGTGGGGTCCGCCCGGGCAACGTGAACGGAAACGGCGTGGCCTCTGCGCTCACGGTGAGCTTCCTCCCTGGCCAAGCGCCGCCTACGGTCCTGTGGCAATGGTCCCCGCATTGCGCCGACCCCGTGAGCAACGCGTACCGCTTCTCGGCCTCGAGCGCAACGACGGGCACCGTGTCCAGCTCGACTCTGGAGGGAACGCCCTGCAGTTCATTCGGGAACGTCAGCGCCTCGACCCTCCAAGGGCCCGAGGTGTTTGCCGGCAACGCTGCGTCGTACGTGGGCATCGCCGGCACGCCCGGCAACCTCGGCTACTGGCTGGCCCAGGCTGGTGGTGGCATCGGTGTGCAAGGCAACGCCACCGATCAGGGCATGCCGTTCGGCAACAGCCCTCCGGAGACGGTCGGTGTCGCCGCCGCGGCGTCCGGGGGCTATTGGGTGGCGACGTCCGACGGGGGAGTGTGGGCCTTCGGCGCCCCGTTCTTCGGGTCCATGGGCGCCACGGCCCTCAATGCGCCTGTGGTGGGCATTGCATCGACACCGGACCGCGGCGGCTACTGGTTGGTCGCGTCGGACGGTGGTGTCTTCTCTTTCGGTGACGCCAAGTTCTTCGGCTCGGTCCCGGGCGTCCTTGCGCCGGGTCAGTCGCTCAATCAACCCGTCGTCGGCATCGCCTCATCACAGGATGGCCTTGGCTACTGGATGGTGGCGAGCGACGGTGGCATCTTCGCCTTTGGAGACGCGCACTTCTGGGGCTCCATGGGTGGCACGCACCTCAACGAGCCGGTCGTCGGCATGGTGGGGAACACCATGGGTGGGTACTGGCTCGTCGCCGGTGACGGTGGCATCTTCTCGTTCGATGCCACGTTCTATGGCTCCCTCGGTGGCATCTCTCTCGTCTCACCGGTGACGGGTATCGCCACCACCTCCAACGGCGCCGGCTACTGGATGGTGGCGGGAGACGGCGGGGTGTTCGCATACGGAGACGCACCCTTCTGGGGCTCTCCCGCCTGACGCGGGCGTCTCTCTGACGTGCGAAGAATGTAGGGGATGATCACCCCTTTGTGATTGGCGCGGCCAGTCGTTGCAGGAAGTCGTACGCGGCGTACTTGTACGAGTCGCTGACGGTCGGGACGTCGAAGGTGGAATGGATGAAGTGGTCGATGGTGCCGCCAAAGTGCAGCACAGCCTGACCCAGGTGGATCAGCTCAGTCGCACCCTCGCCGACGATATGGACACCCAAGAGACGCCGGTCGTCGCGCCGAGCCAGAAGCTTGACCATCCCCTCGGCGGCTCCGGCAATGGCGGCTCGGCTGTTGTCCTTGAACCAAGCGATGCCGATTTCGTAGTCGAGGCCCCGCTCTCGGGCCTGTTCTTCGGTTTCGCCCACCATGGCGCACTCGGGAATTGAATACACCCCGAAGGGCGTCACCGGATCGACGGTCTGCTTGAAAGGAATATCCATCGCGTAACAGGCGGCCACCCTTCCCTGTTCCATGCCAACCGATGCAAGTGCCGGTGGTCCGATCACATCGCCCGCGGCAAGAATCCCCGGGGCGGTCGTCTGATAGCGCTCGTCGACGATGATTCGCCCCCGATCATCGACCTCCACGCCACCCTCCGCCAGACCGAGTGCCTCGGTATTGCCGATCCGGCCTGCAGCGAACACGATCTTCTCGGGTCGGATCGTCTTGCCATCCGAGATCTTGACGCAAAGTCCTTCGGCATCGCGTGTCACTGAGTCCACGGACGTCTCGGAAAGGACTCGCATTCCGTAGGTCCGGAAGTAGCGAAGCAGGAGAGCAGACGCTTCGGCATCGAGGAACGGAAGGAGCCGTGATCCCCGATCGATGACGGTGACCTCGGCACCCAAGGCCAAGAAGATCGAAGCGTATTCGCACGCCACCGCTCCGCCGCCCACGACAACCAGGCTTCGGAGGGGGCGATCCAACTCGCGGGCGGTATCCGAGTCGAGGACGTCGGGATCTTCGAACGGAATACCAGGGGGACGAAAGGGACGAGATCCGGGGGCAAGCAGTATGAACTCACCGCGGAGGATGCGTGCGTTCCCGCCATCAGGCGGAGTGACCATCAGAGTGCGTTCCGGTCCAAGACGGGCCGAACCTGCCACAAGTTCGATCTCGTGGCGACGGAGATTCTCACGAACCGCCTCACTCATTTTCGCCTCGACATCGGCTGCCCGAGACCGAAGCAGGTGAATCACGGCCTGCGGATCAAGGTCGAGACTGACACCGTAGACCTCGTGGCGAGTGAATCCGGTCAGGTAGAGAGCTGCCTCGCGCATCGCCTTCGTCGCGACCGCGCTGGCAACCATCGCTCCGCCCAGATGCGGGGAACGATCCACCACAGCGACCCTCTTGCCGAAGTACGCCGCTTGGACGGCAGCCTTCTCGCCGGCCGGACCTGACCCGACGACCAGAAGGTCGAACTGTCTCCCTGTGCCCGTGTTCACCCCAGGCAGTCTGCCTCGTGTGAGGAAGACGAACACTCTGACCTGCGGTTGACGGTGAGTCGGCCTGTAGGCGGGATTCTGTCCAGCTCCCGAGGGAGCCTGTGTGGCCATCCATCTCAGCGGCCTACCTGGGGAACCCTCCCTCTCGGGAGGCGGGCGAGCAGCCCATTTCCCACGCTTGGCCTTGCTCCGGGTGGGGTTTACCGAGCGACCGAGGTCACCCTCGATCCTGGTGCGCTCTTACCGCACCGTTTCACCCTTACCTGTGCGGACCCGGAGGCCCGCCATCGGCGGTTTCCTTTCTGTGGCACTGTCCTGCGGGTCGCCCCGACTGGCCGTTAGCCAGCACCCTGCTCTGTGGAGTCCCGACCTTCCTCGACACGGTCTCGCAATGCGATCCGCGCCGCGGCCACCCGGCCGACTCACCGTCACCATCAATAGTGCCACCACCTGGCCCGGGAGGGTGACCAGACAGCGCCTCGGTAGGGTGTTCTCGATGCCCGGCGGCCCCCGTCAGCTGTTCGATCCCGAGGCTCCGGCTGAGGCCACCGCCTCGGATAACCGGGCCGCGTCCGGCGGGGACCAGCCGGACAACCCGGAGGAGCGCCGGGGCGTCCACTCCATCGGTGCCGTCTACGAGCAGATCGAAGGCGCGCTCAACCAGGCTTTTCCCCGGAATAGGCACCTCTGGGTCCGCGGAGAAATCCAATCCGTGTCGGACCATCGTTCGGGCCACCTCTACATGAGCCTGGTCGACCCCGAGGACGAGGGCACCCGGCGCGACCGCGCCCGCGGTGGCGTGCCCACCCTCAACGTGACGTGCTGGCGCAGTTCGTGGGCGCCGCTCCGGCATGGCCTGGCCAAGCAGGGCATCGAGCTGGCCGAGGGCATGGTGGTGGTCCTGCGTGGGGCGCTCGAGCTCTACCGGGCCAAGGGACAGGTCAGCCTGATCCTGGCCGAGGTCGACGTGACCGCGTTGCTCGGGCGCCTGGCCGCGCAGCGGGCACAGCTGCTCCATACCCTCGAGTCCGAGGGCCTGCTCCGGCGCAACGCCGCGCTGCCTCTGCCCGAGGTCCCACTGCATGTCGGGCTCGTGGCCAGTCCCGGTACCGAGGGGTGTTCGGACTTCCTCGGTCAGCTCACCGGATCGGGGTTCGGGTTCCGGGTCTCCCATGTGCCGGTCGGCGTGCAGGGCCCCGGTGCGCCGGCCTCCATCGCCCGCGCCCTCACGGCGCTCAGCCGGAGTGACTGCGACGTCATCGCCGTGGTGCGCGGCGGGGGAGCGCGGGCGGACCTCGCCGCTTTCGAGTCCGAGGCGGTGGCCCGGGCGATCGCGGGCGCGGCCAAGCCCGTCTTCACGGGCATCGGGCACACCGGGGACGAGACGGTGGCCGACATCGTGGCGGCGCGGGTGTGCATCACGCCGACCGAGTGCGGGCAGCAGATCGTGGAGGCCACGCGCCTCTGGTGGGCGGAGCACGTGGCAGAGCCGGCCGCGCGGTTGGCCCGACGCGTCCCGACCTACCTCGCCGACGCGCAGTCCCGTGACGCCCAGGCGCGTGGTCGGCTGACCGCGGCGGCGCGGCAACAGCTTCGGGTGCACTGGGAGCGCCTGACCCAGAAGGGGTCGTCTCTGGGCCGTGCGGCACCGGACCGCCTGGCCGGGAGCGCAGCGCGCCTCAGCGCCCACGCGGCGCGACTCGGGCCGCTGAGCCTCGGCCATCTCGGGCGTCAGAACGAGCGGGTGCAGTCGTGGCGCAGGTTGTTGGCCGCGTACGACGTCGACCGACAGCTCGAGCGGGGGTACAGCCTCACGTTCACCACGGAGGGCCGGCTGGTGCGCAGCGCGGCCGATCTGGCCGAGGAGCAGGAGATCGTGACGCGCTTGGCCGACGGCACGGTGCGCAGCCGTGTGCACGCCGTCCAGCTCGGCGACAGCCCCAGCGACACCTCGCACGACACCGCGCACGACGACGCGGGAAATGACACAGGAGGAACCGCATGACCGTCCCGGACGAACCGGTCCCGGTAGAGCAGCTCAGCTTTACGGAGGCGAGCCGCGAGCTCGATTCGATCGTGAACTTCTTCGAACAACGCGAGGTCGATGTGGACGTGCTCGTCGGCCGGCTGGAACGGGCGACGGCGCTGATCGACGAGCTCGACCAGCGCTTGCGCCGCACCCAGGCGCAGGTCGAGGAGCTGGTGCCCCGGCTCGACGCGCTCGCCGGCAACGAGCCAGGGGGAAACGACCATGGGTGACGGCACCGACGGCACCGACGCCTCGAGCGGGAACGGCACCGACGCCTCGAGCGGGAACGGCACCGACGACCGTCTGTACTTCCGCCAGTTGCTCTCCGGTCGTGACTTCGCGCGCGGCGACATGATGGCTCGCCAGATGGTCAACTTCGTCTACCTCATCGGCGACCGCGAGACCGGGGAGGCGGTGGCGGTCGACCCCGCCTACGCCGTGCAGGACCTGCTCGACATCCTGGCGGCCGACGGCATGCAGCTGACGGGGGTGCTGGGGACCCACTTCCACCCGGACCACCTCGGGGGAGAATTGGGGGGGTGGTCACTCGAGGGGATCAGCACCCTGCTCGAGAAGGTGCAGGTGCCGATCCACGTCCAGGCCGAGGAGGTGCCCTGGGTCGAGCGCACCACCGGTGTCGGCGGGACGGACCTGGTGGCCCACCACAGTGGTGACGCGTTGCAGGTGGGGCAGGTCTCGGTCGAGATGATCCATACGCCGGGACACACGCCGGGCAGCCAATGCTTCCTGGTCGACGGCCGTCTCGTGGCCGGCGACACACTCTTCCTCGAGGGCTGTGGCCGGACGGACTTCCCGGGCTCGGATCCATTGGCCATGTACGAGTCCATCCACACCCGTCTGGCCCGCGTCCCCGACGAGGCGATCTTGTTCCCCGGCCATCTCTACTCGCAGGATTCCTCGCAGAGGATGGGTGAGACGCGGCGCTGGAATTACGTTTTCCGGCCTCGTTCCGCCCAGGAGTGGATGGCGATGTTCGGCTCATGAGCCCGAACGAGGACTTGACCGCGGACAGCACTGTTCTCGTCGTGGGCGCGTCGCTCGCCGGCTGGCGAGCGGTCGAGACCCTACGCGCCGAGGGCTTCCACGGCTCCATCACGCTGGTCGGCGAGGAACCGCACCTGCCCTACGACCGGCCACCCCTTTCGAAGCAGGTGTTGGCCGGGACATGGCCTCCCGAAAAGGCGGTGCTGGCGGACAAGCGACGTTCTGACGAGCACCGTGTGCACGAGGTCCTCGGCCGTCGCGCAGTCCGCCTCGATTCGGGCACCAGAAAGCTCGAGCTCCAGGACGGCACCGTGCTACACGGCGACGCCATCGTCATCGCCACCGGCGCACGGCCCCGCACCCTGCCGGAGACCGGGGAGCTGGGCCAGCGCGACGGGTTGTTCACCCTGCGCACGCTCGATGACTCCCTGGCCCTCCGCGCCGCCGTCACGGCGGTGGAGGCGGCCAGGGTCGTGGTCATCGGTGCCGGCTTCATCGGGGCCGAGGTCGCGTCCACCTGCGCCGATCTGGGGTGCCGCGTCACCGTCCTCGAGGCGCTGGACGTTCCGCTCCGCAACGTGCTCGGTTCCACCATCGGCTCGCACTTTGCCTCGCTGCACATATCGCACGGCGTCGATCTGCGTACCGGAGTCGGCGTACAGCGCGTCCGCCGGGCCGGCACCGGCACCGGCGCCGGCGCCGGCGCCGGCGAGGCGGGCACCTCGTCCGGGCTCGTGATCGAACTCGACGGCGGTGAGACCTTTGCCGCAGACGTCGTCGTGGTGGGCATCGGCGTGCTCCCGACGACGGATTGGCTCTCGGATTCAGGGCTGACGATCGACAACGGTGTGGTGTGTGACGACCGCCTCTTTGCGGCGGACGGCATCGTGGCTGCGGGTGACATCGCGCGGTGGCACTGGCGACGCAATGACGGCGAGGAACAGATCCGGATCGAACACTGGCAGGTCGCGGCAGAGGCCGGTGTGGCCGCGGCGCGCAGCCTGCTGGCCGGACGGGCCGACGCGCCGGCGTTCACGCCGGTGCCCTATTTCTGGTCGGATCAGTACGGCATCCGGCTGCAGGTGCTGGGGAGCCCGCGCGGCAGCGACGTCGTCCACATCGCCGACGGATCGCCCGAGGAAGGGAAGTTCCTCGCACTCTTCGGCCGGGGCGACCGCTTGCGCGCCGTCATGGGTATCGGCAAACCCAGGCAGCTGATGGGATTCCGGCCGCTCCTGCAGGAGGGCAGCAGTTGGAGCGACGCGCTGGCTCACGCGCCCTGACGGTCGCTCCTTAGCCCAGCCGACGCCGGCAGTTTGCTCAGGGTACGCACAACCAGACCCAAAGAGGCGGTAAATAGGGCCACTCGGCCCTAACGGACGGCGCGACCTCGGCGTATTTTTCCGTTGAGTAGATCGTAGGGAAGGGGGTCGCTCGGGTGGCGAGATCTCCTTCTGGGGAGGGTGCAAGCCCCCTCAGAAGGAGATGCCCGAGAGCTCCGGAATGGTGCCCTCGGCCTTGCCCCTGGCCGCCAGCCAGCGATCGCGCGACGCCAGCCGTTGCGCGTCACTGCCCTGTGGTTCCACCGTCTTGCGGGGCGAGAACGTCCGAGCGAGCTCGTCGGTGCTGGCATAGGTGCCGATGGCCAACCCGGCCAGGAGACCCGCTCCCAGCGTCGTCGCCTCTAGGACGGGGGAGATCTCGACAGGGCGCCCGATGGCGTCGGCCAGAGCCTGCACGAAGACGCCGTTCTCGGTCATACCACCATCGATCCGGAGCACACCGATGGGGAACCCGCTGTCGCGCTCGCTGGCCTCGACCAGATCGGCTCCCCGGTGGGCCACGCCTTCGAGCACGGCCCGCACGATGGCAGGACGGTCCGAGCCGCGGGTGATTCCGACAAGGGTGCCGCGTGCGCCGAAGTCCCAGACCGGCGTCCCCAATCCGAGCAGGGCCGGGACGAACCAGACGTCGCCCGTCGTCGTGCACTGAGCCGCCACCGTCTCCGACTCTTGCGACGTCGCGATGATCCCGAGGTCGTCGCGGAGCCATTCGATGGATGTGCCGGCGGACAGCATCACCGCTTCGGTGCCCCACGTCGGCTGGCCCTCGACGCGGAACGCGACGATCGGGAAGGTGCCGGCGTCACCCCGGGTCATGGCCCCCGGCTCGCTCCCGGGGCCGACACACTGGTCGAGCATGCCGCCGGTCCCGAACGTGGCCTTGGCCAGACCGGGCAGCGTGCAGCCCTGGCCGACCAGGGACGCTTGCTGGTCCCCCGCCATCCCGCAGATGGGCGGCGCACCAGGCAGGGCGGCCGCGGCCCCCAGCGAGCCGGCCGAGTCGACGATCGTCGGCATCATCGGCAAGGGGATACGCAGCCTCTGCAGGAGCGGCCCATCCCATTGAATGGCCGAGTCGACCAGTGCCGTCACGGCGGCGTTGGTGGCATCGGTCACGTGCAGCGCGTCGCTCCCGCCCCCCGCGCCTCCGGAGAGGATCCAGGCGACCCAGCTGTCGACGGTCCCGAAACAGAGTTCCCCGCGCTCGGCTCGGGCCCGCTCGGGATCGACCTCGTCGAGAATCGCCATCACCTTGGTGGCGGACGCGTTGGGCGCCAGCCGTATCCCCTCGGACTGCAGGACCAGGCAGGTCCCGACCGTGCGCAGATCCTGCCAACCGATACCGGGCGCAAGTGGTGTGCCGGTGGCGCGCTCCCAGACGATTGTCGACGCCCGTTGATTGGCGATCCCGACCGCTGCCACCGAACCAGCGTCCTCGAGTGCGGCCCGGGCGACGTGCAGGACGGCCCCCGCCATGCGCGCCGCGTCGAACTCCACCAGGCCGGGGGCGGGCGAGTCGGGCAACAGAGAGACGCGGTGCTCGTGTTCGACAGTGGCGTCCGGTCGCACGATGGCGGCGCGGACGCCGGAGGTACCGACGTCGACGACCAGAATGCTCCCCCCGCCCTTGCTCATGCCCAGGGCGCAGGTCCAAATGGCGACTCGAGTCCGAACTTGCCCGGGTTGAGGATGCCGTTGGGATCGAAGGTCGCCTTGAGCCCGCGCAGGACCTCGAATCCGGAGCCCAGGGCCCGGGGCAGGAAACGGGAGCGGTTGAGCCCGATGCCGTGGTGGTGGCTGATGGCCGCCCCGTGCGCCAGGGTGGCGTCGGTGACAATGTCCCAGGCCTGCCGGTAGTAGTGCTCCCGCCATTCGGCGTCGCCCTCGGGCCCGCGCCCGCCGAACGTGAAGTAGAGGCACGCGCCGTCCGGATAGGCGTGGGACTGGTGAGCTGACGCGGCCAGCGTGCCGTCGATCCCCTTGACCGCGCCGATGACGTCGTCGAAGAGGCCGGGCAGCGCCGACCACGGACCAGCGACCTCGGCCGTGTCGACAACGATGCCGGCCCGCCACAGGGGCGCCAGCGCGGAGACGTCGTTGCGGTGTCCCAACCAACGGTCGACCAGGCCGACGTCGAGCGCGTGCGCGCCTGCCTCGCTCGAGCACTCCGCGTCGACGATCCGGAGCGTGCCGGCGAGGAGGTCGGGATCCGCCTCGTCGAGCACGATGAGGACGTTGGTGTCCCCGTGTTCGAAGTTCCGGTCCGATTCCGCCTCGTCGTACAGGCGGAGGACGGCCGGCGTTGCGCCCCGCCGGAGAATCTTGCGGCACGCGTCGAGGCCGGCGGCGAAGCTCGTGAAGCCGAAGGCGCGGCGCTCTTGTGCCGGTGGCAGCGGATGGATGCGGAGGCGGGCCTCGGTGATGACGCCGAGTGTCCCCTCGCTGCCGACGAAGAGCTGCGTCAGGTTGGGCCCGGTGGCGGCCCGGGGGCCCTTGCCCTCGGTGTGCACGATGCGACCGTCCGCCAGCACCACCTCGAGGCCGATGACCATGTCCTCGATCTTCCCGTAGCGAGTCGAGTACTGCCCCGCGCCGCGACAGGCCAGCCAGCCGCCCACGGTCGACAGGTCCATGGACTGGGGCCAGTGCCCGAGGGTGTAGCCCTCTCCGACCTCGCCGAGCGCGGCCTCGAGATCCGGCCCGAACGTGCCGGCGCGCACGTCCGCCGTGAGTGAGATCTCGTCGACCTCGCGCACACCGTCGAGCGCAGTGAGGTCGAGCGCCACGCCGCCGTGCACCGGAATGGAACCCCCGCAGACGCCGCTGCGGCCGGCGGCGGGCGTCACGGGCACACCGGCTTCGTTGCAGGCCGCCAGCACGGCGGAGACCTCTGCGGTCGAAGAGGGGCGGACCACTATCGCGGGGCGCTGGGGAACGCCACCTTCGGCCGCCCAGCCGATGGCGAGCGGCCACCAGTCGCGGCCGGCCTCGGCCCGGGCGCTGTCGTCGGTGACGACCTCGGCACCACTGGCGACGAGGCGATCGAGCAGTGCCTCGGGAACCTCGACGACGCGCGCACCGAGCCGATCGGACACCTCGGCCGAGGCCGCGTCGATCGGGGTCACCGGCGTGGGCTCGGTCATGGGAGGTCGAGCCCGGCGGTCAGCAGGTCCTTCTGGCACGCCTGGGTGAACCGGGCCACCTGTTCGCGCGTCTCGTCCTCGTCCCAGCCCATGTCCGGGGCGATGAGCGTGGCCACCGCGGCGGCCGCATCCATGGTGGGCTGGGCCCGCTGGATCATGGCCCGCGTGCGCCGCGCCAGGACGTCGTCGAGGGTGCCCGCCATCTCCTCCCGCGCCGCGTACAGCACCTCGGCGCCGGTGTACGGCAGCCCGGGGATCATGGGCTCGAGCAGTTCGGGACGCCCGTCCGCCAGCGCGAGGACGTCGCCCGAGGCTGTGCCATAGCGCCCGAGGAGACGCGCATGCGGCTGGGCCAGCGTGACGGGGTCGCGGGTCTTGGTCGTGGCGTCCATGAGCGGCAGGGACTTGGTGATGCAGCGCCGCCGGTGTGGCGACTCGCCGAGGCGCGTGACGACCACGTCGACCGTGTCCTGCGCCATCCTGCGGTAGGTCGTGAGCTTGCCGCCCGTCACGGTCACCACCCCGTGACTCGACGTGGCGACCGTATGACGGCGCGAGAGGTCGGCGGTGCGCTCCGAGACGTGCCCGCCCTTGGCCGGAGGAGCGAGGAGCGGCCGCAGTCCGGCCCACACGCCAGTGACGTCGGCCCGGGTGAGGTGCGAGGTCGTGACGGCGTTGGCGGCGTCCAAGAGGTAGTCGACGTCGTCGGGCGTGCACGTGGGATCGTCGAGCGGGCCCGTGTAGTCGGTGTCCGTGGTGCCGAGATAGACGAGATCCGTCTCGGGCCACGACACGACGAAGATGGAACGCTTGTCCTTGGGGACAGGGATGACCGCCGCGATGTCGCACGGCAGCCGGGACGCCGGCACGGTCACATGGACGCCCTTGGCCGGCCGGATGGCATGGGGATCCCGTCCCTCGTCGAGAGCGCGCACGGCGTCGGCCCAGACGCCGGAGGCGTTCACCACGATCCGGGCTCGGACAGGGAAATCCGAGGTCTCGTCGTCGGGCACCGGGCGGACGACTGCGCCGTCGACGGTCCCCTCTGCGCCGGTGGTGAGGCGGACGACCGGGGTGTAGTTGGCCACCACCGCCCCGAACTCGATTGCCGCCGTGCGCGCCACGGCGAGGGTGAGGCGGGCGTCGTCGGCGCGGGCGTCGAAGTAGAGGAACCCGGCGACGAGGTGGTCGGTGTTGAGCGTGGGGAGGTGCGCCAGTGCCTGCTTCTTGGTGACATCGCGGTGTCGTTCCCCGATGCGCCAACCGCCCGTGAGGTCGTACATCCACAAGGCGGTGGCGTACGAGCGGGCCACGGTCTTCGAGACCACGCCGTCGCGTCCGAAGAGCGGGATGAGAAAGGGGAGCGGGCTGACCAGGTGCGGCGCATTGTTGAGCAGGCGCTGTCGTTCGGCCAGGTTCTCGTAGACGAGTCGGAACTCGCGTTGCTGCAAGTAGCGGATGCCTCCGTGGATCATCTTGGAGGACTTGGACGAGGTCCCCGACGCGAAGTCACCCTTCTCCACCAGGGCCGTACGCAGGCCGCGGCTGGCGGCATCGAGCGCGACCCCGACGCCGGTGATCCCACCCCCCACGACCAGCACGTCGAACTCCTCGTCGGCGAGGCGTCGCAACGCGTCGGCGCGGCGAAAGGGGTGCACCGAGCAAGCCTGCCACATCCTCCACGGCGCCAGACCGGGCCGTCGGTGCACGTGGCGCGAGCGTGCAGGGAACCGCGGCGAACACCTGCCCCCCACTTCGCACTCGCCGGACGTAGGGTCCCGTCGTGCCGCCCACGTCCGACGACCCCTGGGTCTCCTACGCGCGCACGGTGGTGGACATCTCGTCTCCGCAGGGAGTCACACTCCGCGTCCGGGTCGCCCCCGTTGCGGACGAAGCCGGTTGGCCCTGGCCCGATGGTCGGACCGTGCACGTGCTCACCGCCTGGGATCCCGGTCCCGAGCGGCCGGGCCCGGTGGCCAACCGCGTTCGTCAGGCCGCCCTCGAATCGGATCTGCTGGCCCTGGGCTTCCCGCTCTTCGCTGCGGCCGGGGTCGATCCGGCAACGGGACGGCGGGAGGAGGGGGTGGCCGTGCGTGCCGCCCCCGAATCCGAGATTTTGGCCCTTGGCGCCCGCTACGGCCAGGATGCCGTGTTCGCCTGGACGCCCAAGGAGTGGGCTGTCGTGGCCTGCCGGGGCGGGCGCCGCCTGGCTTCGGGATGGTCGCTCGAGGCCAGCTCAACCGGGATTTTGCTTCAGCCGGGCCCCTGACGTGCCGATTTGATGCACGGAAAGGCGGCACGCGGTGTGCCTGCGTCGCTGCGCGGGGGAGACCATGGAGCATTTCGACGAGAGCGGGGATGACGGCGCACTCGACGCCGAGCTGGAACTCGGTTCGGACCCCGAGGAGCTCTGGCGCAGCCTCATCGCGGAGGAGGAGTATCCCCGGTACTGGTCCGAGACCGTGTGGTCCAACGACCCTGAGGACGCGTGCGAGCCGGGCGCGTTGCTTTTCTGGGACCGGGACGCCGAAAGGGAGCTCTGCAACGAGCTTCGCCTGGCCGAGCTCTGGGACGTCTGCGAGAGCGGGTGCCTGGCCATGCACGAGTTCTTCGAGCTTTCGGCCCTCATCACCCAGGTGCAGGGCCTGCCGGGTTCGCTCTGCGCCGACTGCAAGATGCTGGGCCGTCCCAACGTGAGCTCCAACTGGGCCTTGGCCACGACGACGTTGTGCCGGGGCCACCTCCGTTTCCGGTTGGGCCACGCCCGCATAGACGGAGGCGCCGGCCGCTAGCCGAGAACCGCCCGCGACACCGTGGGCGGGGCAGAATGGCGGCGTGACGTTGGCCGCCCGTGTCTTCGCCGCCTCCCACCTGACCGGCACGTTCGTGCTGCGCTCGGGGCGCACGGCCGACCACTACTTCGACAAGTACCGCTTCGAGTCCGATCCGGTGCTCTTGCGCGAGATCGTCGAGGCGCTGGCGCCGCTCGTGCCCGCGGGAACTGAGGGCCTCGCCGGGCTGGAGCTCGGCGGGGTGCCCCTGGCGACCATGCTGTCCTCCATGACGGGAGTGCCGGCGTACTTCGTGCGCAAGCAGCCCAAGAAGTACGGCACCGAGCAGATCTGCGAAGGGGGCGCGGTGGCGGGCCGCCGTCTCGTGATCGTCGAGGACGTCGTGACGACCGGGGGGCAGATCGTGCTCTCGGCCCAGGATCTCCGTTCCGAGGGGGCGGTGGTGGAGCACGCCGTGTGCGTCATAGACCGGGAGGGCGGCGGCTCCGACGTGGTGGCCGCCGAGGGGATGACCCTGCACGCCCTCTTCACCATGCGCGAGCTCGAGAATTCGGCAGGCTGAAGCGCGGCGCCTGGTCCACACGACCGCACCGCTCCGCGCCCGCCGGACCACCAGCTTTCCGCCCCGGCCCGCGCCGAATGGTGAGCTGGTTTCAACAACGATTGTCAAAAAGGGCCGGGTTCCCGCTAGGGTGGCGTCGCCATGCAGTCACCCGACGCGTTGACCGATCTCTTCCGTGCCCACGGGCGCAGAATCACCGCCCAGCGTCAGTGCATCTTCGAGGCCCTCGAAGGTGACGTCTCGCATCCCTCGGCGGAGCGGGTGCACGAGAAGGTGTGCCGCGAGATGCCCAACGTCTCGCTGAAGACGGTGTACCAGACGTTGAACGATCTGGCCGATCTGGGCGCGATTGCCGTGCTCGACGTCGGGACGGGCTCCGCCCGTTTCGATCCGAACGTCGAGACGACGCACCACCACCTCGTGTGCCGCGCCTGTGGCAAGGTGCGCGACGTGGCCGCGGACTTCCCGGGTCTGCGGGTGTCACGGCGGGCCACCCAGGGCTTCGAGGTCGACAGCGCGGAGGTCGTCTTCCGCGGCCTCTGCGACGAATGCAAGGGATCCCGGTAACCACAACCGATCACGAGAGAAAGGGCAGTATCCACCATGCCAGCACTGAAGGGCTCGAAGACCGAGGCCAACCTGAAGGAAGCGTTCGCCGGCGAGAGCCAGGCCAACCGCCGCTACCTCTACTTCGCCCAGAAGGCCGACGTCGAGGGCTACCCCGACGTGGCGGCACTGTTCCGCTCCGTCGCCGAGGGCGAGACCGGTCACGCCTTCGGGCACTTCGACTTCCTCAAGGAGGTGGGCGACCCTGTCACGGGCGTGCCCGTCGGCGCCACCGAGGACAACCTCAAGTCGGCGATTGAGGGCGAGACCTACGAGTACACCGAGATGTACCCCGGGTTCGCCAAGACGGCACGGGACGAGGGCTACGAGGAGATCGCCGAGTGGCTCGAGACGCTGGCCCGGGCCGAGAAGTCGCACGCCGGTCGCTTTACGCAAGGGCTCGAGTCGGTCTCCTAGGACAGGCGGCGGCTCCGTGACCGCCACATACGACCCGACAGACCCCAAGTACTTCGACCCGGCGGCGCTCCGGGAGGAGCTCGACCGCGTCTTCGACCTGTGCCACGGGTGCCGGCTCTGCTTCAACCTGTGCCCGTCGTTCCCGACGTTGTTCGGCTTCATCGACGCCAAGGACGGTGAGGTGCCGGCACTGACCGACCGCGAGCACCGCCAGGTCGTCGACGAGTGCTACCAGTGCAAGCTCTGCTACGTGAAGTGCCCCTACGTGCCGCCGCACGAATGGGAGCTCGACTTCCCGCGCCTGATGAGCCGGGTGCACGCGGTGCGCCAGAAGCAATTGGTGCCGCTCAAGGAACGCCTGACCGACCAGTTCCTGGGGCGAACCGACGCGCTCGGCCGTGTCTCGGTGGCTGCCGCGCCGATCGTCAACTGGGCCACCGGCACACCGGGCTCAACGCCGCGCCGGGTCATGGAGAAGACGGTGGGCCTGGCGTCACAGCGGCTCCTGCCGCCGTATGCCAAGCAGCGCTTCACCACGTGGTTCAAGAGGCGGCGACGCCCGTCCGCTGCGCCGAAGGATGCCCGGAGCGTCTCGGTGTTCCCGACCTGCTTCGTGGAATACATGGAGCCCGCGGTCGGCCGCGCCATCGTGGACGTCTACGAGCACAACGGCGTGGTCTGCAGCCTGCCGGAGGGAACGAAGTGCTGTGGCGCACCCTGGCTGCACTCGGGTCACGTCGACGAGTTCACCAAGGCGGCGCGGCGCAACGTGGCGGCGCTGGCGGCGGAGGTCCGGGCCGGGCGCGATGTCATCGTGGCGCAACCGACCTGCGCCTACGTGGTCAAGCGCGACTACCCGATCTACGTGAAGGGCCCGGACGCGGACCTGGTGGCCGCGCACACCTTCGACCCGGCCGAGTACCTGATGCGCCGCCAGCGCGACGCCGAGGACCCGTTCACCTTGGACGACGAGTTCCCCGGCCGAGCGGACGGCACGGTGCCGGACACGGTGACGTACCACGTGTCCTGCCACCTGCTGGCGCAGAACGCCGGGCTGCGCAGCCGGGACCTCCTGAAGGCGGCCGGCGTCAGGTGTTCCCTCGTGCAGCGCTGCTCGGGCATCGACGGGACGTGGGGCTACCGCGCCGAGAACTACGAGCTGGCGCGGGAGGTGGCGCGGCCGCTGGGCCGCGACGTCGAGGCGGCCGGCAACGACACGGTGTGCGGTGACTGCCATCTGGCCAACGGGTCGATTCTGCAGGAGACCGGGACGCAGCCGGTGCACCCGATGCAGCTGATGGCCCTGGCCTACGGCCTGGACAGCGGCCGACGGTGAGCGCAGAGGGCGCCGGCCCGCCGGCGGCCGGGCTGACCCTGGCCGACGTGCTCGACCTGCGGGCCTACGAGCGGGTGCGCGAGGGCTACCGGGCCCGCATCATCGCCCTCAAGCGCGAGCGCAGGGTGGCGTTGGGCCCGGTGATGACCCTGGTCTTCGAGAGCATCGACACCGTCCGCTTCCAGGTCCAGGAGATGGCCCGGGCCGAGAGGATCATCAGCGACGAGGCGATGCAGGTCGAACTGGACATCTACAACCGGCTGCTCCCGGTGCCCGGGGAGCTCTCGGCGACCGTGTTCATCGAGCTGACGTCGGAGGAGGCGCTGCGGGAGTGGCTGCCCCGCCTGGTGGGGATCGAGCGCCGGCTCGGCATCTCGATCGACGGGGAAGTGGTGCCGAGCGTGCCCGAGGCTGCGCACGCGGCGGCCCTCACCCGGGAGACGGTCACCCCGGCGGTCCACTACGTGCGCTTTTCGTTCACGGAATCCCAGGTGGCGGCCTTGGGCGCCGCCGCTGTGGCGGCCCTGGTGGCGACGCATCCCGCCTACGAGGCCAGAACCGAGCTGCCGGCAGGGGTCCGCCGCGAGCTCCTCGGGGACCTTCTCGGCACAACAAAGGCTCTTCCGATGGGCTGACCAGGGACAATTCTGTGCGCAAGTCTTTACAGGCGCGCAGGACGTGCGCCATACTCTTCGTTCGCCGAATTCGGTAGGCCGCCACGGGTCGTTCGACCAAAAGGGCTTCCGAGCAGGGCGAATCAAGTATCCGCCTTTTTAACCGTTATTGAGGAAGTGTTTCCCATGATCGCCACCACGTGGCGCAAGCAAGGAGCCTGCCGGGGTCTCGACGTCGAGGCGTTCTACCCCGTCACCGAGGACGAGGCCGACGCGGCCGAGGCCAAGGCTGTATGCGCCGTCTGCCCGGTCCGCCAA
The DNA here is from genome assembly GCA_963817735.1 of uncultured Acidimicrobiaceae bacterium. Taxonomy (GTDB): domain Bacteria; phylum Actinomycetota; class Acidimicrobiia; order Acidimicrobiales; family RAAP-2; genus Bog-473. The sequence continues at coordinate 255,978 of CAWFPP010000001.1, forward strand.
GCGTGCCTTGAGCACGCCCTGGCCCACCGCGAGCGTGAGGGCATCTGGGGCGGCACGACCGAACGGGAACGCCGGCGCATCGTGCGCCAGCGCCGCAAGTCGGCCTGACCGGGCACACCCGGGCTACTTCTTCTTGACGGCCTTCGTGGTCGGCGTCGCCTGGGTCGGCTGACCCAGGGTGCAGGGCGAGGGATTCCACGGCTCCGGCTGCGTGTTGGCGTAGACGTCCGAAGGGATCGTCGTGGTCGTCGTTGTGGTCGGCCCAGGCGCTGTCGTCGGTGTCGTCGCACCGGACGAGCCCGTCACGGTCAACTGCGATCCGGCGATCAAGAGCTGGATCGTCGAACCGCTGAGGCCCGGGTCGGGCACCAAGGTGACGGGCCCGCTCAGCACCGACGCCAGCGTGTGTGCCGCCGCCGTGCCCGATGGACCGTAGAGGACCTCCGAGGAACCGTCCGTGGCGAGCTGCGTGGTGGCGTCGCCGATTTCGTCCACCTGGAAGCCCTGGGACGTGAGGGCGGCGGCGGTGGCATGCGCGATACCGCTGACCGTCGACGCGTTGAGCACGTCGACGCCGACCAGGCTGTGGGCCTCGGTCGGCACGGTCGTCGTCGTGGTCGACTTGCCACCCTTGGCCGGGGTGGTCGTCGGTGTCGGCGTCGTCGTGCTCGTCCCGATCTGGTTGAAGGCGTTGATCACGTTCTGGGCGTAGGGCTGCGCCTCGTTCAGTACGTCGGCCCCGCCGTCGGTGACGAAGCCGACGGTCGGCAGTGTCTCGGTGATCAGGTGCGAAGAGGTGAGGCCCCTGAAGTCGTCGGCGAGGTGGGCGAGGTCGCCCTCCGTGAGGGTGTCATCGATGGTCAGGTTGCTCACAGCCGCGCCGAGGAAGTTGTTGATCGTGATCGGGTCGAGGCCGACCTGGTTGATCTTGGCCAGCACGGCCCGAAAGAACGCGTCCTGTCGCTGGATGCGGCTGAAGTCGGATTCGCCGTCGTACTCCCAGTTGCCGTCGGAGTCCATGTAGTAGAGGTGCCTGCTGCGCACGAGCGCGAGGGCCGTGGGCCCGTTGACCACCTGGCAACCAGTGGTGGTGACGTCGAGGCCGCTGTAGGCGTCCTTGACTTCGGTGGGGAAGTCCATGGTGACGCCGCCGAGGGCATTGACCATGCCGGAGAAGCCGGGGAAGTCCACTTCGATGTAGTGGTTGATCGGGATGCCGAGGTCCTTTTCGATCGTCTGGATCAGGAGGTCAGGGCCCGAGTTGAAGGCGGCGTTGATCCGGTTCATCCCCGAGATCCCGCCGACGTCCCCGGGGATGTTCACCCAGAGGTCGCGAGGGATGGAGAGGACGGTCACCGTCTTGTTGGCCGGGTCGATCCGGGCCACCATGGTCACGTCGCTGCGTTGACCGCCTTGGACGGCCGGGTTGCCGAACGCGTTGACCTGCTGCTGGTTGTCGCCGTTGACGAAGGCGCGCGAGTCGGAGCCGACGAGCAGGATGTTGAAGGGCTTTCCCGGCGCCGTTGGCGCGGCCACCAGGTGCTTGGCGTGGACCTTCTTGATCTGATCGAAGCGGTAGTTGGCGTAGACGTAGATGCCCCCGATGCCGAGGCCGGCCAGCACGACGACGAAGGAGAGCACGTAGAGCGTGCGGCGGCGCCAGCGGTGCTTGCGCTTGCGCTCCTCCTTGCGGGCGGAGCGCAGCTCGGCCTGCAGGTCGGCCCGCGACCTGGCGTGGTCCTCATGTGCATCGGGCGGCCCGGGGGATGCCGGCTCGTCGGGGGTCAAGGATCAGAAAGTACCTGGCCGGGAGGTCCGGTACCCTTCACCGGTGCATTTTGAACTCCCCGATGAGCTCGTTGCGCTCCGCGACTCGGTCCGCCGCCTCGCACAGGACAAGGTGAAGCCGCGCGCCCGGGCCATCGACAAGGAGTCGGCCTACCCCACCGACATCTTCGACGCCTTCCGCGACGCCGGTCTCCTGGGGCTGTGCCTCCCGGTCGAGTTCGGGGGGTCCGGCGCGGGCATCCTCGGCCTGGCGCTGGCGATTGAGGAAGTCGCCAAGTACTCCAACACGGCGGCGCTGATGCTCTTGCTGACCCGGCTGCCGACCGGGCCCGTCATGATCGCCGGCACCGCCGAGCAGAAGGCGCGTTACCTGCCCGGTATCAGCGACGGGACGCTGCGTGCGGCCTTCGGGCTGTCCGAGCCCCAGGCGGGCAGCGACGTCATGGGGATGCGGACGCGGGGCGTGCCCGACCCGGGCGCAGAGGGCGGCTGGGTGCTGAACGGCACCAAGTGCTGGATGTCGGGCGTGCGGGAGGCGGACTGGTACACCGTCTTCGCCAAGACCAGCGACCCCGCCAGCCGGGCCCACGACTCGGTCACGGCCTTCATCGTCGAGCGGGCCTGGGACGGGGTCGAGGTAGGCCGCACCGACCACAAGATGGGCGTCAAGGGCGTGGACACGGGCGAGCTCCTGCTCACCGACGTGCACGTCCCGGCCGAGAACGTCATCGGTGAGGTGGGCGGGTTCCGCCTGGCCATGTTGGGGCTGAATGCCATGCGCCCCATCGTGGCGGCGCGCGGCATCGGGCTGGCCGAGGGCGCGTTGATGTACGCCACCGAGTACGTGCAGCAGCGGGCCGCATTCGGCAAGACCATCGCCGACTTCCAGGGGATCCAGTGGGAGATCGCCAAGTGCGCCGTCGACATCGAGGCGGCCCGGTTGCTGACGTACCGCGCCGCGGTCCTCGCCGACGAGGGCAAGTTCACCAAGGAGTTCGTGCCCTACCTGTCCATGGCCAAGTACCACGCCACCGAATTGGCGGTGCGCGCCTCGTCACTGGCCGTCCAACTACTCGGGGCCGCCGGGTACATGGAGGACCATCCGACCGAGCAGTGGTATCGCGACGCCAAGCAGCTGACCATCGTGGAGGGCACCTCGCAGGTGCAGCTCGGCCTCATCGCCCGCGGCGTGCTCGACCGGGACCTGTGGTGGGACTGACCTGGCCCGAGGTCCTGGCCCGCCTGAGCAGGCGGGAGCCGCTCAGCGCGGCCGAGGCCGAGGAGACCATGCAGACCGTCGCGGCGGGCGAGGCCACGCCGGCCCAGGTGGGCGCCTTCCTGGCGCTCTTGCACGCCAAGGGGGAGACGGCCGAGGAGGTCACGGGCCTGGCCCGGGCCATGGTCGACGCCGCGGTGCCGTGCCCGCTCGCGGAGCGGGACGTCGAGACGGCGGTCGATCTCGTCGGCACGGGCGGTGACCGCCTGTCGAGCATCAACGTGACGACGCTGGCGGCGTTCATCACGGCCGGTTGCGGCGTGCCGGTGTGCAAGCACGGCAATCGCGCCGCGTCCTCGTCGGTCGGGACGGCGGACGTGCTCGAGGCGCTCGGGGTGGCCATCGAGCTCGGTCCCGAGGGCGTGGCCCGTTGCGTCAGCGACGCCGGCATGGGGTTCTGCTTCGCCCAGCGCTTCCACCCGGCCATGCGCTACGTCGGCCCGGTCCGCAAGGAGCTGGGCGTGCCGACGGTCTTCAATTTCCTCGGACCGCTGATCAACCCGGCGCGGACCAGGCGCCAGCTCGTCGGCGTCAGCGATCCGGCACTGGGCCCGGTCATGGCCGGCGTGTTCGGGGCGACCGGAAGCCGGCACGCGCTGATCGTGCATGCCGACGACGGGCTCGACGAGTTGAGCGTGACCTCCCCGGCGCAGGTCCTCGAGGTGCGCGGCGACGGCTCCGGTGCCTTCGAGGTGACCGAGTGGCGCGTGGACCCTCAGGCGCTCGGCCTGGCGCCGGCGACCTTGGACGATCTCCGGGGCGGCAATGCCGCCTTCAACGCCGGCGTGATCCGTTCCGTGCTCGAGGGAGAGCACGGAGCCCGGCGCGACATCGGGATCCTCAACGCAGCGGCCGCGCTCGTGGTGGCGGGACGGGTCCACGACCTGCAGGGCGGGCTGGGGCTGGCCATCGAGTCGATCGACAGCGGCCGGGCCGTGGGAGTGCTGGACGCGCTGATCACGACCTCGCAAGAAGAGCTGCGCCGGCAACCGGGCTGACCCGCCAACTCCGGCGGGGGGCGAAGGCCTCCGGGTCCAGCGCGGGCGAGTCCGGCCGGCACAGCGCGAGGACGCAGCCCCCGAACCCGCCGCCGGTCATGCGGGCCCCCAGCACGCCGGGCCGGCCCGCCAGATCGTCGACGAGTTCCTCGACGGCCGGCACCGAGACCCGGTAGTCGACGGCCAGGCTGCGGTGGCCCTCCGTCATGACGGCGCCCAGCCCGACGAGGTTGCCGCGGGCCAGCATGCGCTCGGCCTCGCCGACGCGGGCGCACTCTGTGATCACGTGGCGGGCCCGCCGGCGCAGGACGGGGTCGGACAGACCGCTGAGATCCCCGATTTCGCAGAGGCCCAGGGGCCGGCCCAGGATCTGCGCCGCCCGTTCGCACTCGGCGCGCCGGGTGGCGTACTGCGTGTCGGTCAAGAGGCGCGGCGCCTCGCTGTGCACGATCACGAAGGCGGCCTCCTCGGGCACGGGTACCTGGCGCGTCTCGAGCGTGGTGAAGTCGATGAGGAGCGCGTGCCCGGCGGTCGCGCCGGCGATGGCCAGGGGATCGAGCAGTCCCACGAAGGACCCCGCACTGCGCTCGGCCTCCTGGCAGTCGCGGGCCAGCGCGAAGGGGTCGCTGCCGTGGCCGAGGGCGAGCAGCAGCGCCACCGAGAAGGCGGCACTCGACGAGAGCCCTGCACCGACCGGGAGAGTGCTCCGCACGCGGGCGACCCCGCCGCTCGGCGGAGGCTGCAGCCGCAGGAGTCCGGCCGCCAGGGCGGCCTCGGCGGGAACCGGGGCGGTGTCGCCCAGCATGATCTCCAAGGGCTGCCCGGGGAACTGGTCCGAGTCGATTCCGAACAAGAAGCTGCCCGCCTTCGGCGTGAAGGTGACCTCGGTGGCCAGCTCGATGGCCATGGGCAGGGAGAGCCCGCCGTTGTAGTCGGTGTGATCACCGATGATGGTCACTCGTCCAGGGGCGCGGGCGGCAGGCACACCCCCAGCTTGGCGCAGGACGGATGGGCTTGACCTTCGCAGGACGCGCGGGTCACGATCCTGCGATGGCCGACCGGAGTGGACCGCTCAGCGGGATCAAGATCATTGAGTTGGCGGGCATCGGTCCGGCGCCCTACACGTGCATGATGCTGGCCGACGCCGGCGCGCAGGTGCTGCGGCTCGAGCGGGCGGCGCCGGGAGCGGTCGAGCGGGGCGAGGAGATGCAGTCGGGGGGCGCCAAGTACTGGGACCTGCTCAACCGGTCCCGGCCTTCGGTGGGCATCGACCTGAAGAACCCCGACGCGGTCGAGCTGGTGCTCGGGCTCGTAGCCGAGGCGGACGGGTTGATCGAGGGGTTCCGGCCCGGGGTGGCCGAGCGGCTGGGCGTGGGTCCCGACGCCTGCTTCGCGCGCAACCGCCGGCTCGTCTACGGGCGCATGACGGGGTGGGGCCAGGACGGTCCCCTGGCGCCGAGGGCCGGCCACGACATCGACTACATCGCGATCGGGGGAGCATTGTGGTCACTGGGCCGGGCCGACTCGGCCCCCGTGCCGCCCCTGAACCTCGTCGGTGACTTCGGGGGCGGCGGCATGCTGCTCGCCTTCGGCATGGTCGCCGCCCTGCTCGAAGCGACCCGTTCCGGCGAGGGTCAGGTCATCGACGCCGCCATGGTGGACGGCGCCGCCTCCCTCATGACCATGATCCACGCCTTTCGCCTCGGCGGCCTGTGGAACGACCAGCGCGGGGCCAACACGCTCGACACCGGTGCGCCCTTCTACGAGGTGTACGAGACGGCGGACGGGCGGTGGCTGGCGGTCGGTGGAATCGAGCGGCAGTTCTATGCCGCTCTGCTCGAGGGCCTCGGCCTGGCAGGCGACGAGTCGCTGCCCGAGCAGCAGTCGCGGGAGGACTGGCCGGCGATGAAGGAGCGCTTCGCCGCCATCATCAAGACGAAGACGCGTGACGAGTGGTGCGCCGTCTTCGACGGCACCGATGCCTGCGTGGCGCCGGTTCTGTCCCCGTGGGAGGCGCACGAGCACCCGCACAACGTGGCCCGCAGCACCTTTATCGAGGTGGACGGCGTCGTGCAGCCGGGTCCGGCGCCCCGCTTCTCGCGCACGCCTTCGGTCGTGTCGAAGCCGCCGTCGCCGCCGGGGGCGGACACCGTGTCGGGGCTGGTCGAGTGGGGCGTGGATGACGCCGTGGTGGCCAAGCTGCGCGAGTCGGGCGCGCTGAGCTGACCTCGGGCGCGTGGGCGGCCCGTCAGGGGCAGGCCCCGAACGGGTCGATGGGCGCGTCGGAGAGACCCATGAGCACGAGGGAGTTGGACGCCTCGTTCATGTAGGCCTGGGGGCAGGGGTCCGCGATGGCGATCACCGACGTACCGGGGCAGACCCCGGGCTGATTCGTGCAGGTCATGGCCTCCCGACCCTCGGCGTAGCCCGGGCACTCGATGGCGAAGCCCTTGGCGGCGTAGACCTGCAGGTAGGCCACGGCGGCGGTGCAGCCCCAGGCCGCGGCCTGGCCCACCGGGGGTACCAGCCCCGGGTCGATGGCGGGTGCGGGTGCGGGCGCCGGCGCGGCGGCGGCCGGCGCGGCGGCGGTGGTCGGTGCGGGCGCCACGGCCGGGGCCGGTGTTGCGTCTGGAGGCGGCGCCGATGGCCTGGTTGTCGTGGTCGTCGCTGCAGGGGCCGGTACCGGCTGGGCGGGAGTGATCGGCTTCACGATGGTGGCCGCCATGGCGGCCGCCGCTTCTCGCAGCGCGGCCCGCTCGGACTGCCGGGCGGTCGGAGGGGCATGCCGCGGCGGCTGCGAGATCCCGGGCCCGGACGTGACCAGTTGTGCGGCCACGATGACCATTGCGAAGAAGAGGGGGATCGTCACCAACGCGAGTGGGCGCGTGCGGACAGCGGAGGACAAGGCGGGTGCTCCTTCGGGGGAGGCTCTGCGACGGAGAGCTCGAGGGTGGTTGCCCAGAGCAGTTACCCATCGCACCCCCGTTGAACGAGGCCGACGCCCGGATCTCCCGCAGAAACCTTCGGAGCACCGGGCCAACCGGGGCTTCAGGGAGCCTGCGTTGTCGCCTTCGGACGACCTGGGAACGATCGACGCGGGGTAACGGCCGTGCGACGGTCATTTCGACGCGGCGCTTCTTCCGGAACGTGCGTTGCGACGGCGTCGGCGTCGGCGCGATCAGATGGTGACGACGGGGCAGGTGATGGTGCGCGTGATGCCTTCGATCTGCTGCATGTCCCGCACCACCATGCGGCCGAGGTCGTCCATGGACGCCGCCTCGGCCCGTGCGATCACGTCGTAGGGCCCCGTGACCCCTTCGGCCACCACCACGCCGTCGATGCCATTGAGCTGCTGTGCGACCTGGGCTGCCTTGCCCACATCGGTCTGAACCAGCACGTACGCATGGACGGTCACGTCACACCGTACATTGGCGTGGTGGCGAGGGCGCCGAAGATCGAACAGTTCAAGGACATGGCGCGCCAGGCCGGTCAGGACCTGTTCGACCAGTCACATCCCATCGGCCGCCTGTCCCTCCTGCAGTGCGCCATGCTCGGCGGCGGAACCGTTGTCACGATCTCGTTGGCCGGCTCGCTGTTCTTCTCCATCTCGCCCAACGCGGCGGACCACAAGATCCTCTTGTACCTGCTCTTCACCCTGGCCCCCTTCGCCATCGTGTCGCCCCTACTCGGACCGCTGATCGACCGCAGCCGCGGGGCGCGGCGCCTCATGGTCGTGTCGGCCGCGGTCGGGCAGGTGGTGCTGTGCCCACTCATGGCCACCCATCTCCACAGCCTGCTGCTGTTCCCGCTCGCCTTCCTCGTGCTCGTGTGCCAGAAGCTCTACCTCGTGACCAAGGGCGCGCTGGTGCCCGAAATGGTCGCACTCGACGGATCCGATTCCGAGAGCGAACAGGCCGGCTACGCAACGCTCAACGCGCGGTTGACGCTCCTGGGCACCCTGGCGGGCTTCGTCGCATCCGTACCGGCCGTGATCCTCTACAAGATCGCCGGCTCCCCGGCCGTCCTCGTCTTCGCCACGCTCGTCTTCGTGGGGGCCGCCGTGGCCGGCGCGCGCCTGCCGGTGCTCACGAGCCGCCGGGCGGACCAACTGTGGACCGACCCGTCGACCACCGTGCGTGAATACGGGCAGGAGGGCGAGGCCCTGACACGCGAGCAGGATCTGTTGCGTCTGCAGCCGTTCGCCAATCCGGAGGTGATGCTCGGCCTGAGCGCCATGTGCATCGTGCGCGGCCTGACCGGGTTCATGACCTTCATGCTCGCCTTCGGTCTGCGGCGAATGCCCGGCGTGGGTCTCTACTGGTACGGACTGGTCCTGGCGGGGAGCGGTGCGGGAGCCATCATCGGTCTGGTGCTGGTGGGTCGCCTGCGCAAGCGGATGACCGAGCAACAGCTGCTGTTGTGCTCGCTGTGGCTGATCGCGGCAACGGCGGCCGGGTGTGCCGTCTGGGGCACCCTGTTGGCGCAGGTGGTCCTCGCCTTCATGGTCGGCCTCTGCGGTTCCGTGGCGCAGCCATCCTTCGACGCCATGACCCAGCGTTACATCCCGCTGTCCGCCCAGGGGCGGGCCTTCGCCCGCTTCGGCATGCGCCAGCAGCTGGTCTGGGTGGTCGGATCGCTGATTCCGCTGATCATCGTGTTCACGCTGCCCCAGGGGGACGCCACCATGGCCGTCCTGGCCGCACTGGGCGGGCTGACCTACGTGTCGGGACGCCGCGCCGCGCACGCGCCCCGGATCGTGCAGCGCGACTATCGCAACCTCGGGGAAGTGGGCGAGGCCGGAAGTTGAGCGCCGGTCAGCCCAGGCGCCGGCCGAGCGTATCGGCCTGGTCGGCCAGAGCCTGGGGGAGCCGGTCGCCGAACTGGGCGTAGTACTCCCTTATGAGCGGCACCTCCGCCCGCCACCCCTCGGTGTCGACCCGCAGCAGCTCTTCCATGTGCTCCCGGCTCACGTCGAGCCCGGTGGTATCGATGGCCTCGAGCGTCGGCACCGAGCCGATGGGCGTCTCGACCGCCGCGGCCTTGTCGGTGACGCGGTTGAAGATCCACTCGAGCACGCGGGAGTTCTCGCCGTAGCCGGGCCACAGGAACTTGCCCTCGGCGTCCTTGCGGAACCAGTTGACGTAGAAGATCTTCGGCAGGGCGTCGCGGTCGGGTGCTTCCGCGCCGATGCGCAGCCAGTGCGCGAAGTAGTCAGCCATGTTGTAGCCGCAGAAGGGCAACATGGCGAAGGGGTCGCGGCGCAGGTTGCCCACGGCACCGGCCTGGGCGGCCGTCGTCTCCGACGCCATGATGGAGCCCAGGAAGACGCCGTGCTCCCAGTCGTGCGATTGGAACACCAGCGGCACGACCCCGGCGCGGCGGCCGCCGAAGAGGATGGCGCTGATCGGCACGCCTTCGGGGTCCTCCCACTCCGGCGCGATGGCCGGGTCCTGGGCGGCCGGCGTGGTGAAGCGGGCGTTGGGGTGGGCAGCCGGCGTCCCGGACTCGGGCGTCCAGTCGTTGCCCTTCCAGTCGGTGAGGTGCGCCGGCGGCGTGTCGGTCATGCCCTCCCACCAGATGTCGCCGTCGTCGGTCAACGCCGTGTTGGTGAAGATGCAGTTGCCGTCGAGGGTCAGGATGGCGTTGGGGTTGGTGTGGGTGTTGGTGCCCGGCGCCACGCCGAAGAACCCGGCTTCGGGGTTGATGGCGTAGAGGCGGCCGTCGGCGCCGAACTTCATCCAGCAGATGTCGTCGCCCACCGTCTCGACTTTCCAGCCTTCGATCGTCGGGATGAGCATGGCCAGATTGGTCTTGCCGCACGCGGACGGGAACGCACCGGCGACGTAACGGGTCTCGCCTTCGGGAGACGTGAGCTTGAGGATGAGCATGTGCTCGGCCATCCAGCCGGTGTCACGGGCCATGACCGACGCGATGCGCAGCGCGAAGCACTTCTTGCCGAGGAGGGCGTTGCCGCCGTATCCCGAGCCATACGAGGTGATCTCGCGCGTCTCGGGGAAGTGCACGATGTACTTGTTCTCGGCGTTGCAGGGCCACGCGACGTCCTGTTGGCCGGGCTCGAGCGGCGCGCCCACCGAGTGCAGGCAGGGGACGAACACCCCGTCGTCGCCGAGCACCTCCAGCGCGCCCGTGCCCATGCGGGTCATGATGCGCATGGACACCGCCACGTACGCGGAGTCGGTGAGCTGCACGCCGATGTGCGCGATGTCCGATCCGAGCGGGCCCATCGAGAAGGGCACGACGTACATCGTGCGGCCCTTCATGGCGCCCTTGAAGAGTCCTTGGAGATGCGTGCGCATCTCGCCGGGATCACGCCAGTTGTTCGTCGGCCCGGCGTCGATCTCCTTCTCCGAACAGATGAACGTCCGGTCCTCGACCCGGGCCACGTCGCCGGGGTCCGAGTGGGCCCAGTAGCTGTTGGGCCGCTTGGCGTCGCTCAGTCGGGTGAACGTGCCGCTGTCGACGAGACCCTGGCAGAGCCGGTCGTACTCGTCGGCGGAACCATCGCACCACTCGACTCGGTCCGGTGTGGTCAGGGCAGCGACGTCCTCGACCCAGGCGAGGAGTTTCGCGTTCGTTGTTGGCGCCATGTCGGGGGGCTCTGCTCCTTACGTCGGCCTGGTTTCGGTGGGGTCCAATGCTAGGCATGTGACGTGGGATCCCCCAAACCTCGGCACATGACACGTCCCGTCGAGGAAGACGAGGTCCTACAGCGTATCCGAGGCATGGTCGGAAACGGAATCGAGGCCTTCGGGCTGCGCGACGACGCCGCCGTGCTGCGCCCGGCCGGCGGCGGACCGCTGGTGGCGTCGGTCGACAGCGTGGTCGAGGGCGTCCACGTCGACCTGGCCGTGTGCAGCCCGGAGGACGTGGGCTGGAAGGCGCTCATGGGCGCCCTGAGCGACCTGGCCGCCATGGGCGCGACGCCCCTGGCTGCGCTGGTGGCGCTCTGCGTGCCCGGCGGTTCCGGTGAGGGGGAGCTGGCCCTCGGGGTCATGGGCGGGGTGGCCGAGGCGTCGGCGGCGGCCGGGTGCCCGGTGGCCGGCGGTGACGTCTCGGGCGGGAGCGAGCTCGTCGTGGCGGTCACGGTGCTGGGGACGGTCGAGGCGGGCGGGATTCCCCCCGTATCCAGGTCCGGGGCACAACCAGGGGACGTGCTGCTCCTCACGGGCCCCTGTGGCGGCTCCGCGGCGGGCCTGCGGGAGTTGCGCGCCGGCTCGGGATCCGGTGCCCCCGGCGCTACGTCGGCGTCGGCGTCGACGTCGGCGTCGGCGCCGGCGCCGGACGCAGACCTGTCCTACCGACGCCCGGTGGCGCGCCTCGGGGAGGGCGAGGCGGCCCGTCGATGCGGCGTGCACGCCATGATCGACGTGTCCGACGGGCTGGCGCTCGACCTGCACCGGCTGGCCGACGCGTCGGGAATCGGGTTCGAGCTCGAAGGGGTCCCGGTCGCCTCGGGGGCGACGTTGGACGAGGCACTCGGGGGCGGCGAGGACTACGAGCTGGTCATCGCGGTCGGTGAGTCAGGCGTGGAGGCGCTTCGTGACCGGTTCGCCGCCGGCGAGCTCCGGGCGCCGATCCGGTTGGGCACCTTCACGGCCGATCCCGGCCGGCGGACCCTCGAAGGGCGACCGCTCGAGCGAATGGGGTGGCAGCACCGCCTCGGGTGAGCCGAGCGGCGCTAGTTCGTCGTCGTGGCCTGGTGCGTCCGGCGCAGCGGCTTGGTTACCTTGCCGGCCCGGATGCACGAGGTGCAGACGTGCAGCCGCTTCGGTGCGCCGTCCACGACGGCGCGGACCCGCTGCACGTTGGGGTTCCAACGCCGCTTGGTGCGACGGTGGGAGTGGCTGACGTTCATGCCGAACGACGGCTTCTTGCCACAGATATCGCACACTGCTGCCATTGGAGAACCTTCCTGGGGGAGGCCGCGGTCGACTGACCACGCAGGCCTTCACGAACGGCTCAAAGGTTAGCATCCCTTGCCATGACCTCCCCGGCGACGCTCGGCGCCGACGATCTCCGCGCCGTGATGGGGGGCTACCGAGATGCCTTGCGCATGCACCAGGCGGACATCAACCGCCTCAACGTCTACCCGGTGCCCGACGGTGACACGGGCACCAACATGGCCCTCACCCTCGAAGCCGTGGTCAGCGAGTTGCAGGGGGTCGAATCCGGGGCCGGCCTGCCCGAGGTCTGTAAGGCCATCGGCCACGGCTCGCTCATGGGCGCCCGCGGGAACTCGGGCGTGATCCTCTCCCAGCTCCTGCGGGGAATGAGTGAGCGCATGGCCACCGCAGGGGAGGCCGGCGTGGGTCCCGCCATGCTGGTCGAAGCCATCGGCCACGCCTCCGAGCTGGCCCGGCGCGCCGTGGTGCGTCCCGTGGAGGGGACCATCCTCACGGTGGCCTCGGCCGCCGCGACGGGTGCGGCGAACGGGTCCGATCTCGTAGGCGTGGTGGAGAGCGCCCGCGTTCAGGCGGCCGACGCCCTGGCCCGCACGCCCGACATGCTGCCTGTGCTGGCCCAGGCGGGGGTGGTCGACGCCGGCGGCAGTGGCTACCTCCTCCTCCTCGATGCCTTCCTGCTCGTGCTCGACGGGCGCCCGCTGCCCGAGCCGTCCGGTGTGGACGCCCCGGACCTGAGCGGGCTCAACGGGACGTGGACGGCCGGCAGCGGGCCGGCCCACGCCAATGGGGGGACGGGCGGCGAGGAGCACGCCGTCGGGGATCTGCGCTACGAGGTCATGTACTTCCTGAGCGCGCCCGACGACTCCATCGACGCCTTCAAGGAGGTCTGGGCCGGCGTCGGCGACTCCATCGTCGTGGTCGGGGGTGACGGCATCTGGAACTGCCACATCCACACCGACGACATAGGGGCCGCCATAGAGGCCGGCGTGGACGCCGGGCGCCCGCACCGCATCAGGGTGACCGACCTCGACGAGCAGATGGAGGAGGAGCGCTGGGTGCGCGAGAGCGTGGGCGCGCCGGGCGCCGGCCCGAGCACCGAGGGCACGGGGCCGCCCCCCACGACCAGCGTCGTCGCGGTGGTCTCGGGCGACGGCATCGGGCGCATCTTCCGCTCCCTCGGCGTCCACCATCTCGTCGTCGGCGGCCAGACCATGAACCCGGCGACGGCGGACCTCATAAAGGCGGTCGAGTCGGTCGGCTCCGACCAGGTGGTCATCCTTCCCAACAACAAGAACATCCGCCCCGTGGCCGACCAGGTCGACGCGCTCGCCGCCAAGACGGTCCGGGTGGTCCCGACCGGCTCCATCGTCGAGGGCTTCGCCGCCCTGCTGGCCTACGACCCGGCGGCGGGGGCGGACGCCAACGTGGCCTCCATGTCCGAGTCAGCCGCCCGCGTCGTGCCGGCCGAGGTCACGCGGGCCGTGCGCGACAGCGTGACAGACGCCGGCGAGGTGCACGAGGGCGACTTCATCGGGATCTCGCGTGACGGCGTCGTGGCGGTCTCCGACAACATCGTCGTCTGTATGCGGCTGCTGCTGAGCCGGCTGCTTCTCTCGACGCACGAGCTCGTCACCCTCATTGAGGGCGAGGGCGCCCGCGTCGCCGACACGAGGCGAATAGAAGAGTGGCTCTCCGAGGAACATCCGGGCGTCGCCGTCGAGGTGCACGTGGGCGGCCAACCCCTCTACCCGTACTTGCTGGGGATTGAGTAGCGGCCGCACACTCGGGGACCTGAGCCAGCGGCCGGTGTCGGTGCTCGCGTCGGTGTCCGAGCGCAAGGCCGGGCGACTGGCCGAGCTCGGCGTCGAAACGGTCCTTGACCTCATCACGACCTATCCCCGCCGCTACATCGACCGCACGCGCCAGGCCGACGTCTCGGACCTGCAGGTGGGCGAGGAGGCGGCAGTCCTGGCCACGGTGCAGTCGGTCCACTCCCGGCGCGCCCGCACCGGAAGGGCCGTGGTGGACGTCGTGGTGCGCGACGACACCGGCCGGCTGAAGGTCGTCTTCTTCAACCAGCCCTGGCGGGCCAAGCAGCTCGAGGCCGGCACGGAGGCCATCTTCTTCGGCAAGGTGACCGAGTACCGGGGCGCCCGCCAGCTGACGAACCCCGTCGTCGACGTGGTGGCCGGCGTGACGCCGGGCCGCAAGACGTTGCGGATCCTGCCCGTGTACCCGGCCTCCGCGAAAGTGGGCCTGACCTCGTGGGAGATCGGGGAGTTCGTCACCGAGGCGCTCGAGCGCGCCGGCGAGTTCGCCGACCCGCTCCCGGACGAGTGGCGGACCCGCATCGGCCTGTGGGAGCGCACCGAGGCCTTCCGGGCCATTCACGGCCCCGAGTCGCTCGATGTGGTCCCGCCTGCCCACCGCCGCCTCGTCTTCGACGAGCTGTTCCGTCTGCAGCTCGCCCTCGTGCTACGACGTCGGGCTTTCGAGGTCAACGCCCGCGCCCTGCACCACGCCGTCTCACCGAGGGAGGTCACGGGCGGCGTGCACGACACACTGGTGGCGCGCTTCCTGGCCGGGTTGCCGTACGAGCTCACCAAGGCGCAGCGCCGGGCCCTGGCCGTGATCGTGGCCGACATGGCCGGGCCCTTCCCCATGCACCGCCTGCTGCAGGGCGACGTCGGCTCGGGCAAGACGGTGGTGGCGCTCGCGGCGCTGCTCGCCGCCACGCAGAGCGGCCATCAGGGTGCCCTCATGGTGCCGACCGAGGTGCTGGCCGAGCAGCACTTCTCGGCCGTGCGCGCGCTCCTCGGCGCGCTGGAGGGGCCCGGCGGCATGGCGGGTGGTGAGGTGCGCGTCGAGCTCCTGACCAGCCGCGTCAAGGGCAAGGCCCGCGCCGCGGTGCTCGACGGCCTCGCGTCGGGCGAGGTCGGTATCGTCGTCGGCACGCACGCCCTCCTCACCGAGGAGGTCACGTTCGCGTCGCTGGGCGCCGTGGTCATCGACGAGCAGCACCGCTTCGGCGTGGAGCAGCGGGCCACGTTGCGGGCGAAGGGCAGCGACGGCGACCCGGACCTGCTGGTGATGACGGCCACCCCCATTCCGCGCACGGCGGCCATGGTGATCTTCGGTGACCTCGACCTGACGACGCTCGATGAGCTCCCGCCCGGCCGTCTGCCCGTCACCACCGAGTGGCTACCCGCCCACGCCGGCGACGCCACCCACGCCGGCGACGCCGGCGACGCCGGCCACGTCGGCGAGGCCCCCGCCTGGGAGCGCGTGCGCCAAGAGGTCGCGGCAGGGCACCGTGCCTTCGTCGTCTGCCCGCTGGTCGGCGATTCGCTCCGGGTCGAGGCCAAGTCGGCCAGCGAGGAGTTCGAGCGGCTCACGGCGGCAGGCGGCGAGTTGGCCGGGCTCGACGTCGGGCTCATGCACGGCCAGATGGCGCCCGCCGCCCGTGAAGAGGTGATGGACCGCTTCCGCACCGGCGAGCTCGATATCCTCGTCGCCACCACGGTGATCGAGGTCGGCGTCGACGTCCCCGAGGCCACCGTCATGGTCGTGGAGAGCGCCGACCGCTTCGGGATCGCGCAGCTGCACCAGTTGCGCGGCCGGGTCGGCCGGGGGGGCACGCCCAGCTGGTGCTATCTGCTCGGCGGCGAGGAGGGGAACGAGCGCCTCACCGCGGTGGCCGGATCGACCGACGGCTTCGCGCTGGCCGAGGCGGACCTGCGGGTGCGGGGGGAGGGGACCCTGCTCGGCGCCCGCCAGAAGGGGCAGAGCGACCTGCGGCTGGCCTCCCTCAGCGACGCCGGCGACATGGCGCTGCTGGCCGAGGCGCGCCAGGTGGCCGAAGAGATGGTCGGCCGGGACCCGCAGCTCACGGCGCACCCCGACCTGGCCGACGAGGTCAGGCTGCTGTTGAGCGAGGACGAGGGGGAGTACCTCTTCAAGAGCTGATCGCCGCCGTAGGCTCGTCGCGATGCGGGTCATCGGAGGCCGGAGCCGCGGCCGCCGGCTGCCGGCCAAGCTGCCGTCATCGGTGCGGCCCACCTCCGACCGTGTGCGCGAGGCCATCTTCAACATCCTCGGCTCTCAGGGCGGCGTCGAGGGCCTGGCCGTGGTCGATCTGTTCTGCGGCAGTGGTGCGTTGGGGGTCGAGGCTCTCTCCCGGGGGGCGGCGTCGTCCACCTTCGTCGACCTGGATCCCGACGCGTTGGCCGCCGTCCGCCAGAATTTCGAAGGCGGTGGGGCTCGACGTGGCGCCGGCGACGCTGGTGCGGGCCGCGCTCCCGGGCTGGCTGGAGTCCGCGGCCGCCGGCGCGTTCGACCTCGCCCTGTGCGACCCGCCCTACGACTTCGAGGACTGGCCTGCGCTCCTCGGCGCGCTGCGGGCCGACGCCGTCGTGATGGAATCGGCGGCGCCCGTCGACGTGCCGGGGCCGTGGGTGATCGCGAGAGAGCGCCGGTACGGCGGTACGCTCGTCACCGTGGCTCATCGCAGCGGTGACGGCTCGTGAAAGTCGGTCTTTTCCCGGGGTCGTTCGATCCCTTCCACAACGGGCACCTCGAGATCGTGGAGCGGGCCTGCCACCTCTTCGACGAGGTTGTCGTCGCCGCCCTGCGCAACCCGCAGAAGGGGACGGCGCTGTTCGACCTCGAGGAGCGCCAGCAGATGCTCGAGGAGGTGGTGGCCCACCTCCCGACGGTGCGCATCGTGTCGGTGTCGACGCTCCTCGTCTACGTGGCCCGCGACGTCGGCGCCTCGGCCATCGTGCGGGGGCTGCGCGCCGTCTCGGACTTCGAGGCCGAGATGCAGATGGCCCAGATGAACAACCACCTCTCGGGGGTCGAGACGATCTTCATCCCGACCAGCCCGGAGTGGTCGTTCGTGGCCTCAAAGCTCGTGCGCGAGGTCTGGCGCTTCGGCGGGGACGTGTCCGCCTTCGTGCCCAAGCCGGTGGCGGCGGCGCTGCAGGCCAAGTACGACGAGAAGCGCGGCCACGGGGGTGAGGAAGCGTGAGCGACCAGTTCCTCGACGTGGACGACGACCCGCCGGTGGAGGAGGTCGGGATCGAGGCCATCCTCAACCAGCTGCTCGATCTGGTGGCCGCCGCCAAGTCGATGCCGCTGTCCTCGTCCGTCATGGTGTCGCGCGAGGAGGTGATCTCGCTGGTCCAATCGGCCGTCGAGTGCCTCCCCGACGAGCTCCGGCAGGCGCGCTGGCTGTTGCGCGAGCGCGAGGAGTTCATGGCGGAGCGCAATCGCGACGCGGAGGCCCTGATGGACGACGTGCGGGCCCAGGCCGAGCACATGGTGCAGCGCACCGAGATCGTGCGGCAGGCCAACGCGGTGGCGCAGCGCATCCTCGACGACGCGAACGAGGAGGCCCGGACGCTGCGCCACCAGGCCGAGGACTTCGTGGACACCAAGCTCGCCGGCATGGAGATCGTGCTGGACCGGCTGACGCGCACGGTGCAGGCAGGCCGGGCCCGACTGGCCGCGCCGTCCCTCGACACGACGCCGGTCGTCGATGCAGCAGGGACGGAGGAGGACGGCTTCTTCGATCAGGACCAGTCCTGATGGCCACCGACCCCTTCGTGGTGCACGTGGCGCGCTTGCGCCGTTCCCCCGGGCAGGCCCTGCACGAGGTGCGCCGGGGCGAGGTGGTCCAGGCCGGGCCGATCGACGAGGCCGGCATCGACCCGGGGCGCAGCGTGGTGCCCGCCGGCGCCGAGATAGAGGTCGACGTGACCCTGACGCCCTTCGAGGGCGGCATCGACGTCGCCGGGACGGTCACCGCGCCGTGGTCGGGGATCTGCCGCCGCTGTGCCGAACCGGTGGCGGGGGAGCTGCGCATCCCCGTGCACGAGCGCTTCGCCGACCCGCCACTGGCCGGGCCGTCCGACGAGGAGCTCTACCCGATCGTCGACGAGACGATCGACCTCGGCCCGCTGGCCCGGGACGCCGTGGTGCTCGAGCTGCCCATGGCGCCGCTGTGCAAGGAGGACTGCGCCGGCCTGTGTGTCCATTGCGGGGCCGACCGCAACGAGGGCGACTGCGGCTGCGTTGCCCCGAGCGACCCCCGGTGGGCTAATCTCGACGTGCTCCGGTAGCCGTACCCTTCCGGTCCGGCACCGTCCGACAGAGCATCTGCGCCCGAATCGATCGTTGGAGTCCCGTCATGGCCGTCCCCAAGAAGAAGAAGTCCAAGGCCAAGGGCCACAGCCACCAGGCCGGGGCGTGGCGCCTGGGCCGGCCGGCCCGCAGCGTGTGCCCGCACTGCCAGGCCTCCAAGACCCCCCACGTGGTCTGCCCCAGCTGCGGCTGGTACAAGGGACGCCAAGCGGTCGAGGTCGACTGACTTGAGCCGCCGGGGCGAGCGTCCCAGCCCCGAGACACTGGCCACGCTCCCCGTCGCGGTGGACGCCATGGGCGGCGACCTGGCCCCCGGCGAGATCGTCGAAGGCGCTCACCGGGCCGCCGAGCGTCACGGCATCGGCATCGTGCTGGTCGGTCCCCCCGAGCTGGTCGGGGACACCAAGGGCCTGGAGCTGTTCCCCTGCACCGAGGTCATCGGCATGGACGAGGACCCGGCCGGCGGCGTGCGCCGCAAGAAGGACTCCTCTCTGGTGCGGGCGGCGGAGCTCGTGCGCGACGGGAAGGCCGCCGCCATGGTGTCGGCCGGCAACACGGGGGCCACCATGGCCTCGGCGCTGCTCCGCATGGGCCGCCTCCCCGGCGTGGTGCGGCCCTGCATCGCCACGCCCTTGCCGCGTCTGGGCCGGACGCCCGCCGTGCTGGTCGACGCCGGGGCCAACGCCGAGTGCACCCCGGCCATGCTGGTCCAGTTCGCCCAGATGGGTGCCGCCTACGTGACCGCCCGCTTCGGCATCGAGGCGCCGTCTGTCGGGCTCCTCTCCATAGGAGAAGAGCCCACGAAGGGCACGCCGCTGGTCAAGGAGACGCACGGCCTGCTGGCCGAGGCGGCCGACGGTGGCTTCGAGTTCATCGGGAATCTCGAGGGGCGCGACCTCCTGCCCTCGCCGGCCGACGTCATCGTGACCGACGGCTTCACCGGCAACGTGGCGCTCAAGGCCCTCGAGGGCTCGTTGCGCTTCCTCTTCGACACGTTGTTGGGTGTGTTCGGGACCGACGAGGCCACGAACGAGGCGGCGGCGGTGCTGCTCCCGCACCTGCTGCCCGTGGCCGCCGAATTCGAGCCCGAGAACACCGGCGGGGCCATGCTGCTGGGGACCGACGGGGTGTGCGTGATCAGCCACGGCTCCTCCAATGCAACCGCCATGATGAACGCCGTCCTGGTGGCGCACGAGTGCGCGACCAGGGGGTTGGCCGACCACGTGGCGGCGGCGGTTCGTTCCGCCGATTCTGCCTAAAACACCAGCTCAGACCCTCTAAACGGGCGGTTACGGCCCGGCGGGACGTACACTGTCTCTGTGCCAGCAGAAACCCACACCAATCAGGGCCCTCTGGACCGCAACGGGGTCTTCGAGCTGATCAGGGACCAGCTGGCCGACATCCTCGAGACGGACCCGTCGTCGATCACCGAGGGCGCTTCCTTCGTGGAGGACCTCGACGCCGACTCGCTGGCCCTGATTGAGCTGGTCGAAGCCCTGGAAGAGGAGCTGGGGGAACGAACGGTGGGCTTCCGCATCAATGACGAGGACCTCGAGGACCTGCGCACGGTCCGGGACGCAGTTGACTACGTCTACGCCAAGCTCGAGAGGGGTTGACGCCGGCGCTGAGGGGGCGGCCGCACTGGCCGAGCGACTTGGCCACTCCTTCGCCGACCTGAGCCTCCTGCAGCACGCCCTCGCCCACCGGAGCTGGTGCGGCGAGCAGGAGGGCGGCGCGCCCTCCAACGAGCGCCTCGAGTTCCTGGGCGATGCCGTCCTGGGCCTCATCGTGGCCGGCTACACCTTCGAGCGCTTCCCCGAATTCGCCGAGGGCAAGCTGGCCAAGGTCCGTTCCGCCGTGGTCAACGCCCGCGTCCTTGCGCAGGTGGCTGCCCGGCTCGGGGTCGGTGAGGTCCTCCTGTTGGGCCGGGGGGAAGAAGGGTCAGGTGGCCGGTCCAAGGCCTCCATCCTGGCCGACGCCTTCGAAGCCATCCTCGGGGCGGTCTACCTCGACGCCGGCTGGGAGGGGGCGCACGAGCTGGTCCTGCGCGAGCTCGGCGAGGCCATAGAGCGCGCCGGCGAGGAGCCCGACGACTTCGACCACAAGAGCCGCTTGCAGGAGAAGGCCGTGCGTGACGGGGAGGGGACGCCCCGCTACGTGGTGGTGGGCTCGGGGCCGGACCACGACCGGGTCTACATGGCCGAGGTCTTCTTGGGCGGGACGCCATGGGGTTCGGGCGAAGGACGCTCGAAGAAGGACGCCGAACAGGAGGCCGCGCGTGCGGCCTGGGAAGGCCTCACCAGTGCCTGAGCTGCCCGAAGTAGAGACGCTGCGCCAAGATCTCGCCCGCGAGGTGGTGGGTCGCAAGATCAAGGCCGTGGCGGTGTCCAACGGCCGCTCCGTGCGCCGCCACGCTTCGGCGAAGCACTTCCGTGCGTTGCTGGAGGGGCACACGATCAAGTCGGTCGGGCGGCTGGGGAAGTACCTGCTGCTGACGCTCGACACCGGTGACACGCTGGTGGTGCATCTCGGGATGAGCGGGCAGCTCTTGCGGGTCAAGTCCGCCAAGGACCCCAAGCCCAAGCACACCCACGTCACCATCACCTTCACCCAGGGCGGGGAGTTGCGCTACGTCGACCCCCGCACCTTCGGCGAGATGTTCGTGTCCACGCCGCCCTTGAAGGCCGACGGGACACCATTGAGCCCGGTCTCGGGGACGGCGGGCGGCGATGGCGCCGCCATCCGGAAGGCCATTCCGGAGCTGGCCCACCTGGGCTTCGATCCGATCGAGGACCTGATGAGCTGGGATCGCTTCGGCGCCCTGCTGCACCAGCACCACGGGGGGATCAAGGCGCTGCTCATGGACCAGAGCTTCACGGCCGGGATCGGGAACCTGTACTCCGACGAGATGCTCTACCAGGCGGGGTTGCGCTACGACCGGGCGGCCGACTCGCTGACGGCGACCGAGGTGCGGCGGTTGTACCGGGCAATTGTCGAGACGTTGGCCGATGCGATCAAGCACCGGGGCTCCTCCCTGGCCGACGAGCAGTACCGGGATCTCTTCGGTGAGCTCGGCGACTTCCAGGGCTCGCACCAGGTCTACGACCGCGAGGGCGAGCCGTGCCGGCGCTGCCGCAACACCATCGTGCGGGTGAAGGCGGGCGGCCGCTCGACCTTCTTCTGCGAGCACTGCCAGGTGTGAGCCACTCCCCGCCCCGCAGGCCTCCGGTAGGGTCGCCCCGATGTTCCTGAAGTCGCTCAGCATGAAGGGTTTCAAATCCTTTGCCGACCCGACGGTGCTGGAGTTCGAGCCCGGGATCACCGTGGTGGTCGGCCCCAACGGGAGCGGCAAGTCCAACGTGGTCGACGCGGTCACGTGGGTGTTGGGGGCCCAGGGTCCCCGGTCGCTGCGCTCGGCGAAGATGGAGGACGTCATCTTCGCCGGGACGTCGTCGCGGCCCCAGCTGGGCCGGGCCGAGGTGTCGCTCACCATCGACAATTCGTCGGGCAAGCTGCCGATCGACCTGTCCGAGGTCACCATCACCCGGACTCTGTTCCGCTCGGGCGACAGCGAGTACGCCATCAACGGGGCGCCGTGCCGGTTGATGGACATCCAGGAGCTCCTGAACGACTCGGGCGTGGGACGCCAGCAGCACATGATCGTCGGCCAGGGGCAGCTGGACACCGTGTTGAACGCCCGGCCCGAGGACCGCCGGGCGATCATCGAGGAGGCGGCGGGCGTGCTGAAGCACCGGCGTCGCCGGGAGCGGGCCGAACGCCGCCTGGCGGGGACGGCCGAGAACCTGGAGCGCCTGGGCGACCTGGTGCGTGAGGTGCGGCGCCAGATCCGGCCCTTGGAACGGCAGGCGGCGGCGGCCCGATCGCACGACAGCGTGGCGACGGAGTTGCTGACGGTGCGGCGGTTCTTGGCCGGCGCCGAGCAGTCCGACCTGAGCGCCCGGCGGGCGGCGGCGGCGCAGGACCTCGGGATCTGCCGCGACGAGGAGCGCGAGCTGCACGAGGCGCTGGACCTGCTCGACGCCGAGGCGACCTCGACGACGGCTGAATTGTCGTCGCGTCGTGAGGAGGATCTGGCCAACGCGTTGGGTCGTGTCCAGGGACTGGTGGAGCGGGCGCGTGGCCTGACCGGTGTGCTGCGCGAGCGGGGCCGGGGTGTGGTGGCCGCGCTGGACGCGGCCGCCGACGTCGACGTGGTCTCGACTTTGGAGGCCGAGGCGGCCCGCCTGGCCAGCGAGCTGGTCACGGCCGAGGCCGAGGAGGAGGCGGGGGCGCGCCCGAGCGGGCCGAGCTCGACGCCGCTCGGGCGGCTTTGGACGACGAGGCCGCGGCCTTGCGGGAGCGCTGGGCATCGGTGCTGGGCGACGACGCGGCGGCGCCGGACCAGGCGATCGCCCGGGTGCGGGCCCGCACCGAGTCGGTGGCCCGCGCCGCGGTACGTGAGCAAGAGGACATGGACGCGCTCGGATTGCGGGTCGGCCTCTTGGAAGAACGGTCGGCCGGTGTCGCCGTGCGCGCCGATCTTCTGGCTGCGCAGGCCGACGAGCTCGAGCAGGCGACTGCCGCCCTCGAGGGCGAGTTGGCGGCGCGCAGCGCCGAGCTCGAGCGGGCCGTGCCGGCGGCCGAGGCGGCGCAGGTGGCAGCGGACGAGGCCGAGGAGGCACGCCATCGCACGGCGGCCCGGGCCGAGGCATTGGAGCGCGCGCTCGCCGACCTGCAGGGCGCCGGGGGCCGTGAGCTGCTGCGCGACGTCGAGGGCGTCGTCGGGTCCCTGGTCGACCTGGTGGAGATCGACGAGGGCTGGGAGGCCGCCTTCGAGGCCGCCGTCGGCGCCGGCGTCGCCGCCGTCGTGGTCGACGGCCGTCGTTCCGCTCAGACCGCGCTGGCCACGCTCCGCGAAGGTGGGGTGACCGGGGCCATCCTGACGCCCCGGGCGTCTGCGTCTTCGGCCGGGGCCGCGGCTGCGGATCTCCCCGCGGGCAGCAGCGCCGAGCCGGTCCGACGCCACGTGCGGGCCCGCCGGGGGGGACCTGTGGCCGAGTCGGTGCTCGACACCCTGGTCGGGCGCGCCGTGCGGGTCGACGGCTGGGAGGAGGCCATCGACCTCTCGCTGGCCCGCGACGACCTCGTGGTGGTCACGCCCGAGGGCGACCGTTTCGCCGCCACGGGATGGCGCGTGCGCTCGACCACCAGCGTGGTCACCGCCGCCGGGGTCGAAGAGGCGCGACGCCGGGCCGAGGACGCGGCAGGCGTGGCCGAGCTGGCCCGGGCCTACCTGGCCGAGAGCCGGATTGTGCTCGGCCGTTGCCGCGACGCCCGCACGACCGCGGAGCGGGCCAACGACCGGCACGCCTCGGCCGTGGAGACGGGCCGGGCGGACCGTGAGCGCTCCGCCGAGGAGCAGCGCCGGGTGGCAGCCGAGCTCGACGAGGCCCGCGCCTCGCTGACGGCGGCCCACCAGCGCCTGGCCGAGGTCACGGCCGAGCAGGCGCAGCTGGCCGGGTCGTTGCCCGAGCTACAGGATGCGCTCGAAGCGTGGGAGGCGATCGAGGAGCGGCGGGTCGCCCTGCGGGGCCGGCGCCAGGAGCTCGAGGTGCGCGTGGCCGGTGTGGTCGAACGCCGGCGTGTCCTGGCCGAGCGCCAGGCCGAGGTGGAGCGGCGACTACAGGGCCACGCCGAGGAGCGGGCCACCGCGGCCTCGCGCCGGCGTCGCCTGGAGGCAGAGGGCGCCGCGCTGGCTCGCCTCGAGATCGTGGTCCAACGCGAGCACGAGCGGCTCGACGGCGTCTTCGAGTCGTTGCGCCACGACTACCAGGACCAGGTCGATGCCGTGCGCGCCGGTGGCGAGAAGCTCGAGCGCCTGCGCCAGGACCGCCACACCACCGAGCAGCGGCTCGAGGCGGTGCGCACCCGCACCCGGACCCTCGACCTCGAGTCGAACGAGGTCGACCTGCGCATGGAGTCGCTGCACGAGCACATCGCGCGCGACCTCGACGCCACGCCCGAAGAGCTGAGCGGGCTTCCCGAGCCCGAGGCGCCCGAGGGCACGACGCTGGTGCAGCACGCCGAAGAGCTCGAGCGCAAGCTGGTGGCGCTGGGGCCGGTGAACCCGCTGGCCCTGGAGGAGCTGTCCACCCTGGAGGAGCGCCACAAGGAGTTGGAAGCGCAGGTGGACGACGTCCGGGGGGCGCGGCGTGAGTTGCACGAAGTGGTGCGCACGCTGGACCACGAGATCATGACGTCCTTCGCAGCCGCCGCAGCCGACGTCAACGAGCACTTCTCGACGTTGATCGCCATGCTGTTCCCGGGGGGAACCGGGCGTCTGATCCTGGTGGACCCCGACGACCTGCTCAACACTGGCGTCGAGATCGAGGTGCGCCCGGCCGGCCGCAACGTGCGCCGGGTGTCCCTGTTGTCGGGTGGCGAGCGGTCGATGGCGGCGCTGGCCTTCCTCTTCGCCGTCTTCCGCAGCCGGCCCTCGCCCTTCTACATGATGGATGAGGTCGAGGCCGCGCTCGACGACGTCAACCTCACCCGCTTCCTCGCCCTGGTGCACGAGTTCCGCGACGAGGCGCAGCTGCTGATCGTGAGTCACCAGAAGCGCACCATGGAGACGGGCGACGCGCTCTACGGCGTGACGATGGCGCCGGGGGGCTCCTCCCAGGTGGTCAGCCAGAAGGTCGAGAAGGCGAAAGAGCCGGCGTGACCGGCACATTGGCGTACGTCTTCGTCGTGGTAGCGGTCATCTGCGTCATCGCCGGAGTGACCGCGTTGGCGCGGACGCGACGCGCGACCCGTGATGACGTGTCGGCGGACGGCGAGGAGTACGGCGAGGCGACCTACGCCGAGGAGGCCGCGGCGGTGGCGGCGGCCCAACGGGCGGCTGCGGCGGCGTTCGACCAGCCCGAGGCCGAGACCTATGTCGATGTCGATGTCGATGTCGATGACCAACTGACGTGATCGGCACCCTCATCATCATCATCGTGGTGGTGGCCGTGCTGGCCGTCGCCCTGGGCGGGCTCGCGCTCACCCGGTCCCGTCGTCGTTCCGGCGGCACTACGACGGCGGCACCCCCCGCCCCGTCCCGCCCGCCTCCGCAGGCGCCGGCTCGAGACGCACCTGCTGGCGGGACCGACACCGTTGAGGCGGAGGCGGAGGCGGAGGCGGAGACGGAGACGGAGGCTGGGCCTGGGGCCGCCCCGCCGGCAGCCGAGCCAGAGGTTCCCGGTGCGCCGCCGTCCTATCGGAGCCGCCTCGGTGGGGTGCGGGGCCTGTTCAGCGGAGCCGTGGCCGCATTGCGGTCCGGCCGAATTGACGAGGCCACCTGGGAGTCGCTGGAGGAGGCGCTCATCCGGGCCGACGTGGGTGTCATCACGACGGGTGCCCTTCTCGACGAGCTGCGAGCCAAGGTGCAGACGAAGGAGATCAGCGGCGGGGACGACCTGCTCGAGGCCCTGGGGGAATCCATCCGCCATTTGCTCGACTCCGTGGGATCGCGGGAGTTGCGTTTTGACGGCCGGGAAGGCCAGCCCGACGTCTGGTTGTTCGTAGGCGTCAACGGCGTGGGGAAGACGACGACCATCGGCAAGCTGGCCCGGCGCCAGTCCGCAGCCGGCCACTCGGTGCTGCTCGCCGCGGGAGACACGTTCCGGGCCGCAGCGGCCGACCAACTCGCCATGTGGGCAGAGCGCACGGGCGCCGAGATCGTCCGTGGCGCGGAGGGGTCGGACCCGAGCGCGATCGTGTTCGACGCGGTACAGCGGGCGGCGGCGCGAAAGAACGACCTCGTCCTGGCCGACACCGCCGGACGCCTCCACACAAAGGTCAACCTCGTGGAGGAACTGAAGAAGATCCGGCGCGTTGCTGATCGCGACCCGGGCAACGTGACGGAGGTACTGCTCGTCCTCGACGCCACCACGGGTCAGAACGGACTGGTCCAGGCCCGTCAGTTCGCCGACGCCGTGGACATCACGGGGATCGTGCTGACGAAGCTCGACGGCACGGCCAAGGGCGGCATCGTTATCGGGGTCGAGCGCGAGCTTTTCGTTCCGGTCAAGTTGGTGGGACTGGGGGAGGGCCCCGACGACCTGGTCGACTTCGATTCTGAGGCTTTCGTCGACGCCCTCCTTGCATCCGACTGAGTCCGGCGGCAAGGTGGAGGCGACATGACCGACGAGCGCAACGAGACCAGCAACGGCATCGTCCGGGACGTGCGATCAGACTCGGAGACGGTGATGCCCGAGGCGTCAGGCGGGGGAGGCCGTGGGCCTTTCGACCTGAACACGCAGCAGAAGCGGCTCTTGCTCGTGATCCTCGTCGTTCACTTGATCCTCGCCCGATTCACCTTGCGGGACCTCCGCCGCCGGCCGGCCTCGGCGGTCCGGGGACCCAAGCGACTGTGGCGCGTCTGGGCGACGTTGAACACGACGGGGTCGATCGCCTACTGGGTCGTTGGGCGCCGAAGAGGGGACATCGACCCGACCGGTTGATCAGGCGCCCTCTTTCGAGGTGCGAGGTGTCCGCTCGTCCGTCACCCGGGTCCACAGGGACGAAGGGCGCGACACCATGACCCGGCCCGTTGGGCCGACGATGGTGAGCTCCTCATTGGCATTCCCGGTCATGGACCAGCCCTTGCGGTGCACCACGCCGTGGTGATGTCGACACACGAGGGCAAGATTGTCGAGGTCGGTGCGACCGTTCGGTTTCCAAGGGACGATGTGATGCACGTCGGCGAAGGTCACGTTGTCGCAACCGGGGAAGCGGCAATGTCGATCCCGCCGCATCACTTCCCTTCGCTGGGCATCGTTCGGGAAACGCCGGGCCCGGCCCTCGTACATGGTGTGCCCGACATCGTCGTCGACGGCCACGGCCACAGTGGCGTCACAGGAGAGCTTGTGCACCGTGGCCACGTCGACCAGGCCGTTGTGCTCGAGCTCACCGGCCAGCTCTGTGGCCTCGGCCTCGTCGTCGACCAGGGCTTCGAGGGCGACGTGGAGCACCACGAGGTTCGCCCTGGGCGTTCCCGAGCCGTCCCCCCGAGATGCGATGAGCTCGCCGTGGGCCTCGGCGAGCCGCTCGTCCCAAAGGGTCGTGGCATCGGAGGGGATCTTCTTGGCCCCTGCCTCCAAGACGGCCTTGGTCTCGGCGTATTCGGGAGCCGGCAGCTGGAGCGTCATGGTGCGGAAGGTGTCGTTGAAGCGCAGCGAGCGCCGGTCGACCTCAGGACGTGATGCTTCCTTGGACCGGGCCGCCGCCCGCTCGGCGATCGTGCGGGCGACGTCGGCCAGCTCACGCACCGAATGCTCCTTGGCCCGGTCGCACAGTTCGGGGTCGGTCTCAGGCGTCGCCACGTCGGCCACGGCGCGGACCTTGTCCAGGGAGACCTCACCGGCACGGAGCGACCTGATGAGATGGGGGATGGCCCGGGCCTTGGCACCCACTCTCGTGTAGGCCCGGGCGGTGGCAGTCGAGACACCGAAGCGCTCGGCCGTCCACGCCTCGGTCGAAGTGGCACCCTCTTCGCGATAGGACTGGGACTGCTCGACCTCGCCCAAGTGCACGACGATCTCGCCGTCGAGGGCCGCCCTTTGGTGGAAGAGCTCGTCGAGTCGGGTCCTGCGTTCGGCGCTCGACAGTGCGTCGGGAGCCCCAGTCGTCGCCACGGCAGAAGATTTCGCGGGCATCGAAGGGAGAATGGTCGGCCCATCGGGCAGTCAGGCCCAGATGATTCGGACCACCTCGGAGAATTGTTGGAGTACCTCGCGGTCTCCTTCGATGATCAGATTCTGGGCTTCGGCCCGGTTCCACAACGCCAGATAGAGATCTTCCGCGGTGCCGCTGAGGGTGCACGCCGCGCCGCCGTCCCCGCCGCCATGCGAGGCGGAGGTGCGCACGCCATCGGCATCCAGGTGGAGGAGCCAGGCAGCATCAACGTCAGTGCAGCGCACGGCCAACGTGGTCGGGGATTCGGCCCGCAGCCCCGTGCTGCGCCGCGGGACGAACAGCTGCAGGAGCTCCTCGACCCCGTCGGCGGCGAACGGTGGGTCGAACCTGTCCGCCTCTGCGCCCACGGCGAGCTGGGTGTCGACGCGGTGGATGGCGGTCTCGTGGGCCTGGCGGCGGCTCCACATGGCACGCGGCGAGGGCGCGGGTAGGAAGGTCCAGCACTGCAGGTCGTCGGGTGCGGCGACCAGCGCGGCCACGAGGTCGGCGCAGCCCTGCCCGAGCCAGGCGGCGAGGTCCTGATCCGCCGGCCAGGACCCGACGATTTCCTCGAGGCCCTCGTTCGAGGGGTCGGTCCGGCCGCTCGTGACGTAGCCGGTCGCCCAACGGTGAATGCCGCCCGTGTGGCGGACCAGGTCGCGCACCGTCCACTCCGGGCAAGTGGGCACGCCGCCGTCGGGGTCGGCCAGGGCAGCGGCGGCCGCCATGCGTAGTCCCTCGGCCCGCAGTGCGTCGATGTGCGCTTGGATCTCCACCGGCCGCCCGCTAGGAGACGTTGAGGAGGTCGATCACGAATACCAGGGTGTCGTTGGCGGCGATGCCCTGCGCGCCCTGAGGTGGCGTGGCTCCGTAGCCGAGGCTCGGTGGGATGATCAGCTCGCGGCGGCCGCCGACGCGCATGCCGACGACACCCTTGTCCCAGCCGGGAATGACCTGACCCTCGCCGAGCACGAAGCTGAAGGGCTGGCCGGTCCACGACGACTGGATGACCTTCCCCGCCGAGTAGGTCGCAAGCACGTATTGCACGGTCACCTGGTCGCCCGGAGCCGCCTCCTTGCCGGTGCCGACGATGAGGTCGGCACTCTCGAGGCTGGTGGGAGGCGCGCTCGAGGGGACCTTGACCGTCGGCGCCTGCCCCGCGGTGCCGGCAGGCGAGAGGTCGGAGGCCGGGATGGGGACGGTCGCGTGCAGGGGGCTCGCGGCGGGAATGGTCGTCGTGGACGCGTTGCCACCGCCACCGGTGGTCGTGGACGCGTTGCCACCGCCGCTGGTGGTCGTGGATACCTTGGCCGCGCTCGACGGACTGGTCGGCGAGGAGCTGCAGGCGGCGAGGCCGAGCGCACCGGCGCCCGCCAGCGCGATGGCGGCGATGGCCCGGCGATGCGAGAAGGAACGGGGAACGGGCATGGGCCGAGACGGTAGCCGTTGGACGTGGCGTCGCAGGGGCAGCGAGGTGCCGGGGGCGGACCACAACGGAGGGAGCGTTGCCCAGGTCCCCACAGGGGGCGTCGTGCAGGTCGGGAGAACGTCGGCGAGCGTGCGGGCGCCGGGCTGCGAGCCATCGCACGAAGGTCTTCTGAGCTGGCAGCAGCTCAGGCACACGGCGCCACTAACGTGAGTGACCATGTTCGACGCGCTCTCCGATCGCCTGGAGCGGATCTCCACCCGCCTGCGGGGGAAGGGGCGCATCAGCGACGAGGATCTCGACGAGGCGATCAAGGAGATCCGGACCGCCCTCCTCGAAGCCGACGTCGAGCTCGGCGTGGCCCGCCGGTTCTGTGACGGCATCCGGCTGCGGGTCAGCACAGAGGCGCTCTCCAAGAGCCTGACGCCCGGCCAGCAGGTCGTCCGGGCGGTCCACGAGGAGCTCGTCGCCGTTCTCGGCGGGGAGACGCTGCACCTGACCTACGCGTCGCGGCCGCCCACGGTCGTGCTCATGGCCGGCCTGCAGGGCTCGGGCAAGACCACCAACTCGGCCAAGCTCGCCCTCTGGTGGAAGCAGCAGGGCCGCAACCCGTTGCTGGTCGGGGCCGACCTGCAACGTCCCGCCGCGGTGGAGCAGCTGCGGGTGCTCGGCCAGCAGGCCGGCGTCACCGTCTTCTCGGAGCCAACCGATCCCGTCCGCTGCGCGAAGGCCGGGTTGGAAGAGGCGCGGCGGCTCGGCCGCGACATCTGCATCATCGACACGGCCGGACGGTTGACCATCGATGCCGAGCTCATGGAGCAGATCCGGGACATCTCGGACGCCACCCAGCCGCACTACACGTTCCTGGTGATCGACGCCATGATCGGGCAGGATGCGGTGGCCACCGCCAAGGCCTTCCACGACACGCTCGAGCTGAGCGGCGTCATCCTGACCAAGCTCGACGGCGACGCCCGGGGCGGTGCCGCGCTGTCGGTCAAGGGCGTGGTGGGCAAGCCCATCGCATTTGCCAGCACGGGCGAGCGACTGGTCGACTTCGATCTGTTCCACCCGGACCGCATGGCCGACCGGATTCTGGGGATGGGCGACGTCTTGAGCCTGATCGAGCAGGCCGAGCGCACCATGGACACCGACGAGGTGACCAAGAGCGCCACCCGGCTCATGCAGGGCCAGTTCACGCTCGATGACTTCCTGTCCCAGCTGCGCCAGGTCAAGAAGATGGGCTCGCTGGGCGGCCTCATGCGCCTGATGCCAGGCATGTCCAAAGAGATGCGCCAGGCCGCCGGACAGATCGACGACGGGGAGGTGGCCAAGGTGGAGGCGATCGTCTGCTCCATGACCCCCGCCGAGCGCAACGACACCGCTCTGCTGGACGGGTCGCGGCGGAGCCGGGTCGCCCGGGGCTCGGGCACCTCCATCCAGGACGTGAACTCGCTCCTCAAGCAGTTCAAGGAGATGCAGAAGATGATGAAGGGGATGGCCTCGGGCAACATGCCCAACCTCCCCGGCATGCCGAACATGGCCGGGATGAGCGGCCGCGCCGCCCGGAAGCTGGCCCAGCAGGGGGCCGCCGGCCTGCCTGCGGCGCCCCCCGGGGCCGACTTCGACATGCTGGCCCAGCTCATGGAGGAGGGCGGTGAGCTGCCCTCGGGCTTCCCGGGACTGCCCGCGCCGGCCCCCGCCCGGCCCGTCGTCAGCGCCAACAAGGGGACCAAGAAGAAGAAGAAGGGCGGCCGGGTCACGCCGCCGAAAGGCCGATAGGTCCACTATCTGCCAGAATGGACGGCCAAGACGTCCAGATCAGTGGAGGATGCAGTCCGTGGCAGTGAAGCTCCGCCTCGTGCGGATGGGTAAGAAGAAGCAGCCGACCTACCGGGTCGTCGCCGCCGACAGCCGGTCACCTCGTGATGGCCGGTTCCTCGAGATCGTGGGCACCTACGCGCCCCGGGGCACGTCGACGGCCGAACCGGAAGCCGTCATCAACATCGACAACGCCAAGGCCGTGAAGTGGCTGGTCGACGGGGCCCAGCCGACCGAGCGGGTGGAGCGCATCCTCAAGACCTCCGGGGCCTGGGACGAGTTCGCCGCGGCGAGGGCCAAGTGACCGACCTCTACGAAGCGGGCGACATCAACCAGTCCGGTGCCTCTGACAGCTACGAGGACGAGGACGAGGACGGGGACGACATCGACATCGACGACGAGGTCGGTGAGGGCAACGAGCTCGGCGATGGCGATGGCGATGGCGATGGCGATGGCGACCAGGACGGGGGGACGGCGCTGGCGGTGCTGACCTATCTGGCCCGCTCGTTGTCCAACGACCCGGACTCGGTGGTCATCGACGCCGAGGACCGCCGGGGTGGCCTGCGGCTCAACCTCCACGTGGCCCCCGACGACATGGGCCGCGTGATTGGGCGCCGTGGTCGCACGGCCCAGGCCATCCGGACGCTGGTCAACGTGGCGGGCGCCAAGGACGGCATCTCGGCCAGCGTGGACATCGTCGACGACTGATCTGCTCAAAGTCGGCCGGGTCACCAAGGCCCACGGTCTACGCGGCGAGGTCGTCGTCCAGCTCTGGACCGACCAGACCCAGCGTGTCGACCCGGGATCGGAGCTCACTTCGGCTCGTGGTGTCTTGACGGTCGTGTGGTCCAAGCCGTTCGGCCCGGATCGCTACATCGTGCAGTTCGAGGACGTGCTCGATCGCAGCGCGGCCGACGGCCTGCGTGGCGTGGAGCTCTCGGCCCCGCCTTTGGACGACGTGGGCCTGGCGGACGTGCTGTGGGTGCACGAGCTCGTGGGGGCCGAAGTGCGGGATGGGATCGGCACGCCGCTCGGCGTCGTGGCGTCCGTCGAGGCCAACCCTGCCAGTGACCTCATGGTGCTCGAGTCCGGCGGGTTGATCCCGGTCCGCTTCGTCACCGCACACGACGCGGCGGCGCGGACCGTCGACGTCGACATCCCCGACGGGCTGCTCGACCTGCAATGAGAATCGACGTCTTCACGCTGTTTCCCGACGTGGTGTCCGGCTATTGCGGGGCGTCCATTCTCGGCCGTGCCGCCGCGGCCGGCGCGCTCGACGTGCGCGTCCACGACCTGCGCGACGGGGCGCTCGACGTGCACCGCTCGGTCGACGACAGCCCGTTCGGCGGGGGAGCGGGCATGGTCCTGGCCCCGGACCCCGTCTTCCGCAGCGTGGAGTCCGTGCCGGACCTGCGGCGGCCGCTCTACCTCCTCGCACCCGGCGGTCGGCCCTTCGAGCAGGCCGTGGCGACGGAGCTGGCGGACGGTGGCGGGTTCTCCCTCCTGTGCGGCCGCTACGAGGGGGTGGACCAGCGGGTGGCCGACCACCTGGTGGACGGCGAGCTGTCCGTGGGCGACTTCGTGCTGGCCGGCGGGGAGCTGGCTGCACTGGTGGTGGTGGAGGCGGTGGCCCGTCTGCTGCCCGACGTCCTGGGGAACGAGGAGTCGGCCCGGGACGAGAGCTTCGCCGAGGGCCTGCTCGAGTACCCCCAGTACACCCGGCCGGCCGAGTTCCGGGGCTGGCCGGTGCCCGAGGTGCTCCGATCGGGTGACCACGGCGCGGTGGACGCCTGGCGCCGCTCGCAGGCGCTGCTGCGGACGGCCGCACAGCGCCCGGATCTGCTGGCTCGCCTGGTGAGGGACTCGGCGCTCAGTGCCAGCGACGTGCAGGTGCTGTCTGCGCACGGCTACGATGTTCGGTCCGGCACTGAGCCGGAGTGACCGAAGGACGCCTCTCATGCACCCCACCGAAACGATCGATCGCGACAGCCTGCGCGACGACATCCCCGATTTCCGCCCCGGCGACACCGTCAAGGTCCACGTCCGGGTCGTGGAGGGCAACCGGGAGCGGGTGCAGGTGTTCCAGGGTGCCGTCATGCGGCGCCAGGGCGGCGGCGTGCAGGAGACCTTCACCGTGCGCAAGGTGAGCTTCGGCGTCGGCGTCGAGCGGACCTTCCCGGTGCACTCGCCGACGATCGCCAAGATCGAGGTCACGACGCTGGGTGACGTCCGGCGGGCCAAGCTCTACTACCTGCGTGACCGCCACGGGAAGGCCGCCAAGATCAAGGAGCGGCGGATTCCCCGGGGCAAGGCGGTGGCCGATGAGGTCGTCGAGGACGAGGTCGTCGATGAGGTCGTCGTGGATGATGTCGTCGAGGAGGATGCAGACGAGTAGGGCGGTCGCAGCGTGAGCGAGGAAGACCTCGAGCGCTACGAATCCGAGATAGAGCTCGGGCTCGTCCAGGAGTACCGGGCCGTTCTCCCTGTCTTCACCTACGTGATCGAGACCGAGCGCCGGTTCTATCTGGCCAACGAGGTCTCGCTGACCGTGCGGTCCGACACGACGCCGGCCTGTATCGAGCTCGAGATCCGCGACGCCTGGGTCTGGGACATGTACCGCCCGGCGCGGTTCGTGCCGGAAGTGCGCGTGGTCACCTTCCGTGACGTGAACATCGAACGGCTGCCCGAACAGGAGCTCTGACAAGGGCAGCAGCGCCGCGACCGTTCCTCGTCGATGGACGACAACGGGGCGCTGGGTGGGTTCGGGGAGAGGCTCGCCGCGGCGCACTATCGGGCCAACGGCTACGCCGTGCTCGAGCGGAACTGGCGCTGCCGGGTGGGTGAGATCGACCTGCTGTGTGCCCGCGGCACGACCTTGGTCGTCTGCGAGGTCAAGGCCCGGACGGGGTCCGCGCACGGGCACCCGCTGGAGGCCGTCACGTTGGCCAAGCAGCGCCGGCTGCGCCGCCTCGCCGCGGCATACCTCCGGAATCAGGGAAGGCGGTGGGACGAGGTCCGCTTCGACGTGGCCGGCGTACTGGACGGGTCGCTCGAGGTCGTCGAAGGTGCGTTCTGAGGGAGCGCGGCCTAGGGTCCGTGCTCATGGAGACACTGATCGTCGAGCGCACGGACGGCGTCGTGACCGTCACGATGAACCGTCCCGAGCGCAAGAACGCCGCCAACGGCAAGATGCTGACCGAGCTGCGCGCCATCTTCGAGGAGGTGGAGGAGACCCCCGAGGACAGGGCCATGGTGCTGACCGGCGCGGGAGGCGCTTTCTGCTCAGGCGCCGACCTCACGGACCCCAGCGGACCGGCCACCGACCCCAGCCGATCGGGCCTGACGCGCATGCGGCGACTGGGGGACGTGGCGCTGGCTCTGCACCACATCTCGAAGCCGACCATCGCCAAGGTGGACGGCTTCGCGGTCGGCGCGGGGCTCTCGCTTGCGCTCGGCTGCGACCTGATCGTGTGCAGCGACCGCGCCAAGCTCTCCATGATCTTCGCCAAGCGGGGCCTGGCGCTCGACAACGGCGCCTCTTGGCTGCTGCCCCGCCTCGTCGGGTTGGCCCGCGCCAAGGAGATCGCGCTCTTCGGGGGAATGTGGAGCGGCGAGGAGGCGGCGGCCATCGGGCTGGTGAACCGGGCGCTGCCGGTCGACGAGCTCGATGCCTTCGTGGACGACTGGGCCACGACGCTCGCCGCGGGCCCGCCCTTGGCGCTGTCGATGACCAAGACCCTGCTCCACGCCTCGTCCATGGCCTCCATGGAGCAGGCGGTGGAGGACGAGGCCCGCTGCCAGGCCCTCAACTTCTCGACCCAGGACACCCAGGAGGCGCTGGCCGCCTTCGCGGAGAAGCGGGAGCCGCGCTACATCGGTCGCTAATAGACTGCCTTCGTGCTCAATGGCGTCCAAGGCATGGTCGGAGATACCGCATTGGTGGTCAAGGCCATCGAGGGCGCACACCACCCCGGGAGGATCCGGGCCAGAGGCGAGGAGTGGTTGGCAATCCCACTCGACCCCGAAGCCAGTATCCCTATCGGGACCGATGTCGTCGTGGCAGACGTCGAGCGAGGGCTGCTCGTCGTCTACGCCGTCGACAGCTAGAAGAGAGGTGCCGCATGTTCGCATCGGCCGGAGAAGTGTTGGGGATCGTCATCGTGGCGGCGCTGGCCGGTGTCGGAGTCGTCACCCTGTTCGTGTCCCGTTTCGTGAAGATCGTCCAGCAAGGCAGCGTGGGCGTCGTCAAGCGCCTGGGTGAATTCAAGGCGGTCGATCAGCCGGGTATGCACATCCTGGCTCCCTTTGTGGACCGGATGGAGAAGATCGACGTGCGCGAGTTCCCCATGACCGGAGACCAGCAGGCCGTGATCACCAAGGACAACGTGTCCTTGCAGGTCAGCGCGACCATCTTCTGCCAGGTGATCGACGTCAAGTCCGCCCTCTTCGAGATCAACGACTACCAGCTGGCGGTGGACCAACTCTCACGCACCGCCCTGCGGGCCGTCTTCGGTGAGCTCTCGCTGGACCAGGCGCTCAGTCCGAGCGCGAGACGATCAACAGCCGCATGCAGGATCACATGGCCGACGCCACGGCGAAGTGGGGGGTGCGGCTGAACCGTATAGAGATCCTCGACATCACCCCGCCCCTCAACGTGGTGCAGGCGATGTCCGAGCAGAAGGAAGCCGAGCAGCACAAGCGCGCCGCCATTCTGAAGTCGGAGGGTGAGCAGCAGGCCGCCGTCAACTCCGCCGGCGGGCGCAAGCAGGCCGCCGTCCTCGAGGCCGAGGGCGCCAAGCAGTCCGCCATCCTGCGCGCCGAGGCGCAGATGAAGGTGCTGGAGCTGCAGGCCGAGGGTGAGAAGAAGGCACTCGAGCTGCGCGGCGAGGGCGAGGCGTCCCGCCTCACCTCCATCGACACCGCCGTCATCAACCCGCACACGCTCGCCGTGCTGCAGCTGAAGGCGTTGCAGGACATCGCGTCCTCCGAGAACGCCAAGATCGTGGTGCCCTACGAGGCGACGAGCCTCATGGGCGCGGCCGAGGTGCTGCTCTCGACGTTGCGCAACGAGAACCTGAGCGACGGCGCCAAGGCCAACGGCTCCACGCCTGCGGTGGCGACCCCGGCGCGGCCACCGAACAAGGATTTGCCGCCGCAGGGTTCGTAATCAGGCCCAGCCGAGCTCGCGCAGGCGTGCGTCGCCCAGGCCGAAGTGGTGGCCCACCTCGTGCAGTACCGTGACACGGACCCGGTGAGCGAGCTCCTCGGGCGTGCGGGCCGACTGACAGATGGTGGCGAGGAAGAGCGTGATCTGATCCGGACGGGCTCCGGCATAGGTGCCGCGCTTGGTCAGCGGGACACCCTCGTACAGCCCGTAGAGACGGCCGGGCGGGCTCTGGTCGTCGATGATGATGGCCACGTTCTCCATTTCGGCGCGTAGCTCCTCGGGGATCGCCTCGAGTGCCGCGGCGACGAGCGCCTCGAAGTCGGTGACGTCGATCGGGTCCATCGACGCAACCTTGCCAGCAATTGCCCGGCAGCGCGGTTGCGCCCCGCTGTAGTCCTGAACGCAACTGGTGGTGGCGGGGAGCGTGCCGGTAGCGTCCCGGGCCGTGTCTGGACCGGAGTACCGATGACCGACCTGCTCGACGACAGCCTCTCCCTCCCCGCCAGCCTGGGAGTGATGGCGGAGCTCCGCGACGGAGAGTTCCGTCTGACCTTGCAGCCCCGGCCGGAGGTGCTGCGCCACGGCGCGCTCCGGGCCAGCGTGATCGCCTTCATGATCGACGTCGTGGCGGGGGTCGTCCTCGACGTCGATCCCGACGCCTGGACCTTGACCTCGGACATGTCGGTGCGGATGCGGCCACTGCCCGCACCCGCCTTTCTCTCCACCGAGAGCACGATTCTGCGCAGGGGTCGTCGATCGGCGACCGCGGTCGTCGATCTCGTGACCGGCGAGGGGGCGCCCGTGGCGACCGGCGCCATCGGGTTCGTCCGGGTGGAGCGCCGGGAATCTGATCCCGTGAAGCCGCAGGCATCACCGGGAAATCTCTCGACCATGTTCGACGGATCCCGCACGCTGTCGCTCCCCCTCCGGGACGCGGCGGGGATCGTCGCGCTCGACCCCCTGCGGGGAGCACTCGAGATGCCCGTGACGCCGGCGGTGCGCAATACCGCCGGCACCCTGCAGGGCGCCATGGTCGCGCTCTTTGCGGAGGCGGCCGCCGAGGAGCTCGTCTCCACCCGCTTTGGCCTCCCGGCCGTCGTGACCGAAATGGACTTGCGCTACCTGGCGCAGACTGGGGCGGGCCCCGTTCAGTCCGAGTGCACCCTGCTCGGAGAGGGTCCGGACGCACCGGTCCGGGTGGAGCTCTTCGACCGGTCGAGTGGGCGGCTGACAACGCTCGTCTACGCCCGGACGGCGGTCATCCCCACCTGAGTCGGTGGGTCAATCAGTCAGTCGCCGAAAGGCTGGTCGATCGGCACGGCCCGCACGTGAAAGCCGGCCGGACGGGGCTCCGGGGCGGAGGGGGACGGTTCGTCCGGCTCCCGGCTCTCGACGTCCTGCGCCTCCACCGCGGGTTGATCGCCGAGGAGCTTGACGTGCGCCGCCGACGTGCGCGGCGTCCCGTCGCGAGCGGTCGCAGCCGCCAGGTGCTCGAGCTGACGCTTCTCCCTGCGCCGACGGAGCGGCCCGCCTCTCGACGTCGGCACATCGCCCTGCCCCATTCAGCCGAGCCTAGGGGCTGAGGCCGCCGCCACGGTGGCTTTCCACGAGGCCTCGTGCGGTCGGCACCTCACCAGGGAGCACTTAGAGTTTCGCGATGGTCGAGGTCGTCGTCCGAGAGGCTCTCGACGCCGACATCCCGGCCGTCGTCGACCTCCAGAACGCCTTGCTCTCGACCACGACCATCGAGTGGACCGAGACACCCCACACGGATCTCGAGCGGGCGGATTGGCTCAATCGCCAACGTGCACTGCGCAACCCCGTGCTCGTCGCGACTGTTGCGGACGAACTCGTCGGCTGGTGCACCTTCAGCGACTTTCGAGACACCACGAAGTGGCCCGGCTACCGGTTCACCGTCGAACACACGATCCATGTCCGCGAGGACAATTGGGGGAACGGGGTCGGACGGACCCTGATGCACTCACTGTGTGACGCCGCCAGTCGGCTCGGCAAGCACGTCATGGTGGGAGCCGTCACCGGGGAGAACGAGGCTTCCATCCGCTTCCACGAGCGCCTCGGTTTCGTCGAGGTTGCCAGGATGCCGCAGGTCGGTTCGAAGTTCGGACGGTGGCTCGATCTGGTCCTTCTGCAGAAGCGCCTGGACGAGCGATCCGCTCCCGACGATGTCGGCTCGTAGCAGCGGCGACTGCGTGGCTCCCTAGGTCGAGAAGCCTTTGCGTCCCACGAGATGAAAGACCCGACTGAGTCGGCGGTACGGGTCCCGCCGGCTGGCCTCGAGCTCCACGGCCGCCGTGGCCTCCACCTGCTCGGTGTCGCCGGGGTCCAGTTCGACCCCGCTGAACCCGAGCCAGTCGACGAAGAGCCAGACGCCGTACCACTGCAGCGGCTCCACGCCTTGGCCCTGCAGGAGTTCGCTGAGCTCCTGCACCGTGTCGGCCCGACCGGGCACGCCCAGCACCCCGATCTCGGTTCTGGCGTCGAACGCGGCGAGCGCGTCCTTCCAGCGCCGCTCGAGGGCCGGCCGCACCGCCCCCGTCTCGGCATTACCCGTCATGATGGAGACCAGGCCACCCTCGGCGGCGCACCGGCACAGTTGCGCGACCAGCGGCTCAGGATGCTCGAGATATCCGAGCACCCCGTGGCACAGCACCGCGGCGAAGCGTCGCTCGTCGACCGCGCCGGCGGCGTCCTCACCGTCGGCCTGCACGAGTGTCACCCGTTGCTGCGCCTCGGGGGGCAGCCGGCGGAGCCTTTCTCGCGCTTTGTCCAGCATGGCCGGTGACGAGTCGAGGAGCGTGACCTCGTAGCCGGCGTGCGCCAGCGGGAACGATTGATGGCCCGCCCCACCGCCCACGTCGAGCACCGCCGCCGGAGGCGGTGGCAGATGCTCCAGCAGGTGCTGGTGCAGCACATACGTGCGCACCATCCCCTTCACCGAGGCGTAGGCCCCGTCGGCAAACTTGTCGACCAAACCGGCCCAGACGTCCTCGCTCACCACACGAACCTACCGAGGCATTCGCTGTCCCCCCAAACCGCCCTCCTTTCTCTGTGCATCTCTGTGCACATCGGCGGATGACGGAGGCGACCGTTCATCCCCGTGCACCACGCCGTCATCGCGTCCGCGACCCTGACCGGGGCGGTAGGGAGTGCGGTCTCCGTGGAAGTCCACGTCTCGAATGGCCTGCCCGGGTTCACCATCGTCGGGTTGCCGGACGCCGCGGTGCGCGAATCGCGCGACAGGGTGCGCGCCGCCATCCTCTCGAGCGGGCTGCCGTGGCCCCTTCGACGTCTCACCGTGAATCTCGCACCTTCCGGTGTCCGCAAAGGTGGCGCCGGTCTCGACCTCCCCATCGCGGTGGGACTGCTCGTCGCTGCCGGCGAGCTGAGCCCGGCTTGCACCGACGGGCTCTCCTTCTGCGGGGAACTCGGGCTCAACGGCTCGCTGCGCCACGTCACGGGCATGCTCGCCCTGGCCGACTGTGCCAGTCCTCTCGGCCTGGTCGTCCCCCTCTGTGACGTGCGGGAAGCCGCGCTCGTCCTGGGGCCCGAGGTACGGGGCGCCGCCACGCTGCGTGAGCTGGTGGCCATCCTGCGCGGGCAGGCGGACTGGCCCGGTGTCCCGGCACCCTCCAGCATCGGGACCGCCCCGGCCCCACCGGACCTCTCCGACGTCCGGGGCCAGGCCCTGGGCCGCCGGGCCGTCGAGGTGGCGGCGGCCGGGGGACACCACCTCCTGATGATCGGGCCGCCGGGATCGGGGAAGACGATGCTGGCAGAGCGCCTGGTCGGCCTGCTCCCGCCCCTGGGGCCCGCCGACGCACTCACGGTGACCAGGATCCACTCGGCCGCCGGCTGCGCCCTGCCCGACGGCGAGCTGCTCGAACGGCCACCGTTTCGCGCCCCGCACCACCAGGCGTCCATCGTCTCCCTGGTCGGCGGGGGGAGCTGGTCCCTGCGCCCAGGCGAGGTGAGTCTGGCGACCAACGGCATCCTCTTCCTCGACGAGCTCGGCGAGTTCCCGGTGGCCGCACTCGAGGCGTTGCGCCAGCCTCTCGAGGAAGGGGTCATACGGGTGAGCCGCGCCGGCGGGACGGTGACCTTCCCTGCGGCGTTCCTCCTCGTTGCCGCCATGAACCCCTGTCCCTGCGGCGAGGGGGTGTACGAGGGTGCCTGCAGTTGCAGCGCCGTGACCCGCGCCAGGTACCGACGACGCATCTCGGCACCGCTCCTGGATCGCTTCGACCTGGTCGTGCCGCTCAGCCGACCGGACCCCGACGAGCTCCTCTCCGGCGTGCCGGGCGAGTCTTCGGTTGTCGTCACCCGACGCGTGGCCCAGGCGCGCGCCGTCATGGCCGCACGGGTGGACGAGCCCCAGCTGCTCCCCGACGCCGCCACCCTCCTGGCGACCAAACTGCGCGCGGGCGGCCTCAGCGCCCGCGGGCTCCATAAGGTCACGCGCGTCGCGCGCACGGTGGCCGCGCTCGCCGGGAGTGACGTCGTGTCGTTCGCCCACGTCTCCGAGGCGTTGTCACTACGGGCCGGTCGGGCCGTGGTCGTGGCATGAGCGCGGAAGGCGCGTCGGGCCTCCCGTCAGAGGCGTACGCCGTTGCCCTGGCGGCACTGCCGTCCATTGGTCCCGCCCGTTTGCGCACACTGCTGGCTGCGGACCCGCCCTCGGTCGCCTGGCAGCGGGCCACCGCCCGATCCGAAGTGTCGGTACGCGACGTGGAGCGCGTCTGGCGGCGGCACCAATCGCTCGGGATCGCAGTGCTCCTGGCCGGCCAACCGTCGTATCCGGGGCGCCTGGCCGACGACCCGCAGGCTCCCGCGGTGCTGTTCTGTCTCGGGGACCCGTCTGCGCTGGCCGGCGTCCCGACCGTGGCGCTGGTCGGCACCCGCGCGCCGACCCGCTACGGCATCGGCGTCGCCGCGCAGTTCGGCGCCGATCTCGCCGCCGCCGGCGTCAGCGTGGTGTCGGGTCTGGCCCTCGGTATCGACGGTGCCGCCCACGAGGGTGCCTGCGGAGCCGGCGCGCCGCCTATCGCCGTCGTCGCCGGAGGGCTCGACCACGCTTATCCGCGCCGGCACGAGCGGCTGTGGGAAAGGGTCGCCTCGTTGGGCGTGATCGTGTCCGAGTCCCCCGCCGGGGTGGCGACGGAGAAGTGGCGCTTCCCAGTGCGCAACCGCCTCCTGGCCGCACTGAGCGACGTCGTGGTCGTGGTCGAGAGCCGCCACCAGGGAGGCTCGCGGCACACGGTCGACGCGGCCATGGATCGTGGGGTCCCCGTCGGGGCGGTGCCCGGCTCCATCCGCAGTGCCACGTCCGAGGGCACCAACGCGCTTCTCGCTGACGGAGCCTTCCCCGTGTGCTCCACCGGTGACATCCTCGTCGCTCTCACCCTTGCTGGCGCCTCCGTGGTCGTGCCGGCCGGGACCGCAGGGCGGCGGTTCGCACCGACGGCACCGACGGAACCCCCCGCATCGCCAGCGGGCGAGGACCGCCTGGTGTACGACGCCCTGAGCGCCGACCCCGCCTCCTTGGACGAGCTGGCCCGGGCAACCGGGCTCCATCTGGCCGAGCTGTGCGGGGGTCTGGAGCGCCTCGCACAGGCCGGTCTGGCCCGTGATGCCGGCGGATGGTGGGAACGAGCCTGAAGTCTGGCCTGGCGCCTCCTCCGGCTGCCATTGATGGTCAACGTCGCCCGACTCCGATGGGAAGCCTCCGGCGCCCTAACCTGCCTCGCCGTGGAAGGAAGGTTCCTGGAGGCCGCTGACACAGCCGGGTTGCGGACCGAGGCGGCCCGGGCCCTGCAGCAGGGTGCAGCCGCCGTGTTCCTGAGCGAGGGCGAGTTGGGCGACCCGATCGTGCTGGCGGCGGGCCTGAGTTCCTGGGTCCCCCGCTTGCTCTTGGGTGTGCGGACACACCTCAGTCCCGCCGGGCGCCACCCCGCCCTGCTGGCCCGGGACATGGCCAGCCTCGACCTCGTCTGCGGCGGGAGGAGCGTGCTCTGCTTCGCCCCCCCGTTCCTGGCGTCGCTGCCGGAGGCGGTCAGCCTCTGCCGGGCGCTGTGGCGGGCCGGGGACCTCGTCAGCGACGGCCCGTACTTTCCGGTGCGAGCGGCCGCCAACCGCGCTCGGCCGGCCGGGGAGCGCAGCCCCCGCATCGCCTTCGATTGCACCGCCGGAGACGAACTGCCGTCCTTCCTGGTCGGCGCCGCCGATCTCTTGCTCTGGCCCCTTGCTGAGGACCCCGCCGACTGCCGCCTGGAGTGCGTGTGACAGATGTCACCGTGGCACGCCACGAGGTGGGCACGGCGTCCGCCACGACCGCGGTCACCGGCCGGCATCTCCCCGCCCTGAACGGCCTGCGCGGCCTGGCGGTCATCGGCGTGGTGGCGTACCACCTCCAGCTCGGGTGGGCCCAGGGTGGCTACCTCGGGGTCGACCTGTTCTTCGTCCTCTCCGGCTTCCTGATCACCACGCTCCTCTTGGAGGAGTGGGTCGACTCGGGCCGCATCAACCTGGTCGCCTTCTGGGGACGCCGGGCCCGGCGGTTGCTGCCGGCGCTTTTCCTCGTCGTGGCGGCGCTTGCGCTGTACCTGATCTGCAACGCCCTCTTCGGCGGCCCCGGCGCCAATGGCCTCATCGACCTCTCGGGGCTGCGGGGCGATGCCATCGCCACCCTGCTCTATGTGAACAACTGGCACCTGATTTTCGCCCACCAGTCCTACTTCGCCCAGTTCTCCACCCCTTCACCGCTTCAGCACACGTGGTCGCTGGCGATCGAGGAGCAGTTCTATCTCGTCTGGCCGCCGCTGCTGCTGGTGTTGTTGCGCTACGGGCGACGCGGCTGGCGCCGGGTCGGCGTGACCGTGACCGTCGCGCTGGGAGTGGGCTCCTCGGTGCTGATGGCGGTGCTGTTCCACCCCGGAGTAGATCCCTCGCGCATCTACTACGGGACCGACACGCGCCTGTTCGACCTCATGGCCGGAGCGACCATCGCGTTCCTGGCGGCAGCGCGACCTCAGCCAAAGGCGCAGGCGCGTCGTACGCTCCACTGGGTCGGCCCTGCCGCGGCCGTCGTCCTCGCGGTGTTCTGGGTGCGCGCGGGCACGCCCGGTGGCCTGCCGACCGATTTCATGTTCAAAGGCGGCTTCCTGCTCTGCGCCTTGCTCGCCGCGCTGGTCGTGGCGGACGCCCGCCTCATTGAGCCCGGGTGGTTTGCCCGGGGGCTGACCTGGAGGCCGCTGCACTTCATCGGCACCATCTCCTACGGAATCTACCTGTGGCACTGGCCGGTGATCGTCTACATCAACGGCGCCCGGACCGGCCTGTCGACGTGGCCCCTGGACCTCCTCCGGGTGGCCGTCACGCTGGCCGTCTCGACCGCGAGCTACTACCTGGTCGAGCGACCGATCCGGCTGGCGAAGCCGCGCGGCGGCGTCCGCCTGTGGGCGCCGGTGGCCGGCGTCGTCACGGCGGGGGTGATCGTGTTCGCCACCATCCCGGCCGTCGCCGATCCCTCCACCGTCGTGGGGACGACGCACCTCGCCGCCAAGGGGTCGGTGCAGACCGTGCCGGGTGCGGGGGGGTACGAGGGCCAGCGACCGATCCGGCTCGCACCGGCGCCGTCCCCCGCCGACCCGTTGCGCGTCTTGATCCTGGGGGACTCGGTCATGCACGACGCCTCATACGGCATCACCGCGTCGCTGCAGGCCACCGGTGAGGCAACGGTCGCCACGCGTACGATCGACGGCTTCGGG
The DNA here is from genome assembly GCA_963817735.1 of uncultured Acidimicrobiaceae bacterium. Classification (GTDB taxonomy): domain Bacteria; phylum Actinomycetota; class Acidimicrobiia; order Acidimicrobiales; family RAAP-2; genus Bog-473. The sequence continues at coordinate 300,024 of CAWFPP010000001.1, forward strand.
CTCACGACGGCGGCGGACTGGCACACCTCCATCCCCAGCCTGATCCGCCAGACCCAGGCCCAGCTCATCGTGGCCTCGTGGAGCTGGGACCAGTACGGGCCAACGACACCCAATGCGCTGCACCAGCCGGTCCAGTACACCGACCTGCTGCGCCGGGCCGTCGCCACCATGCTGGCGCCCGGCGACGGCGTGGAGGGCGTCATCTTCACTCAGTTCCCGGAATCGGGCGATCTCGCCGCCTCGAACCCGGCCGACACGGCGAGCTACAACAGGGAGCGCTGGGCGGGCGTCGTCGCCTGGAACAACATCGCCGAGAAGATGGCCGCGCAGTTTCCCGGCCGGGTCATGTACTTCCCGTTGGCCGACTCCGTCCTGTTGCACGGGAAGTACTCCGCCTGGCTTCCTCCGGAGGGCGAGACGCATGCACCCAGCAGCGACTGGATACGCGTGCGCAAGCTCGACAACGTCCATCTCTGCCCGGAGGGCAGCGCCCGCTACGCCGACGCGCTGTTGGTGGACATGACGGCCGTCTTCCGGCTCGCGCCCGCGACTGGGGACTGGTCGCAGGGCAGCTGGACCTCGGACCCGGACTTCAACAATCCGCCCGGAGCCTGCCCGGACGACCATCCGCCCGGCTAGTTGCACGTGGCGCGCCCGGCCCGGTCACGAGCAGGCCGAACTGCTGATCTTCCGCTCAACCGTCGCCGCCGACTTGGCGCTGGCCCAATTGGACCCGATGTTGGCGATCACCTCGTACCAGTAGTCACCTGTGGCCAGCGCCGTGCTGGTCCACGACGTGGTCGACACGCTCGTCTGCAGCGTGTAGGTCCCCGTCGCCGAGGTGTTCGACTGGTACACGCCGTAGGTCGTCGCATGCGTGATCGCCGCCCAGCTCACCGTGACGATCTTGCTGCTGGCCGGGCCGGCGCAGGCCGATGTCGCCGTCGGTGTTGTCGGCAACGCGCCAGCGTGTGCCTCTCCCGAGTTCACCGTGGCGACGTGGACGGCCCAGTTGGCCGCGGCCCAGGCCGTGCCGGACGAGACGAGCAGGCCGAGAACTGTGGTGAGCGGGACAACGACGAGAAGAGCGCCACGTCGCATGCGTGGGCTCTCCCCGTCGTTGTCGCTCGGTCCTCTCCGGGGCAACGAGGAGGACTAGCTGGTCCAGGCGTCGGTGGCCGGGCTCGTGGTCGACGTGGCGGCGCCACCGGTCGCCGTGGTGCCGGTCAGGGACGGCATGGAGAAGAACGAGTTGGCGCACGCCGCCGGCGATGTCGTCGCCATGAGCGCGTCGCTGGTGAGAGTCACCACCAGCGGGTTGTTGGCGGCTGCGCTCGCTCCCACCGTCAACGGTGTCGTCAGGGTGTGGGAGGTGCCGCTGGTCCCCGTTGCGAAGTTCCAGGTGACGGCGCTCGTCGTCGTGGAGCAGCCGATCTGCGCCGTGCCGAGCGTGTTCGAGGTGAAGCCGCCGGCCTGGACGGTGTTGGCCGGGAGGTTCACCGCCGTGATGGTCACGGGGAACGAGTTGGGGTTGGTGATGGTGACGACCACGTCGCCGGAGCCACCGGGGAACAGCAGGTTGCCGGCAGCCGGAGTGGCCACCGCGGTGATGCTCAGGTTGGAGATGGTGGCGGACTGGCCCTCACCGGACGAGCCGCTGTTCAGGCCCACGACCCAGTTGGTCGCCGCGTACGCCCCGGCTGCCACCAGGAGGCAGCCGCACACCGCGGACACGACCTTCATGCGGCGCGACCACCGGGCCGTCTTGGTTGTCATTCCCTCCACGATCTCCATCCTCTCTCCGCCTCGAGGGGACGGTTCCGTACTTCGTGATCCAATGGGAGTTCGGAGGTGCCCGGAGGCGTCTTGAGGAACGTCGAGGGAATTGGACACGTACCCGAAATCGTCTGCCGCCGGGTTGTCCACAGGAGTTGGCGGCGTTCTGTTGCGCCGCTGGTCCCATGGGGGTTTTTCACGACGAAAGGCCCTCAGCCCGGCGCGGATTTGCGCCGATACCGTGAGGGATGCCGCCTCCCGATCTACACGACCGCCTCACCAGTTATCTGCCGTTCGTCGTGGTGGCCGTGGCGGGTCAACTCAGCGTGGGCTGGCCACCGGGACCGAAGAATGGCGGGGCCTACCTGATCAGCTCCCTGCTGCTGGTGGTGATGCTGGTCCTCATCTTGGTCCGCCGTGGCATGGCGCCGCGGACCTTCGTCGTGGGATCGGCCCTCTACATGACGTCGGTGGCGCTGCTCATGGTGGCGTCGGGCGGCACGGGCACCGGGGTCGGCGTGCTGCTGTTCATGCCCGTCGTGGGCGTGGCGCTCTATGGCAAGCGCTGGGAGTCGGTCGTCTGCGTCTTCTTTCTCGTGGCGGCCATCCTGGCCACGACGATCGTTTCCTCGCCGAGCTCCCTCGACGTCACGGCGTTGCTCCGCCGCCTCATCCTGTCCGCGGCCATCGGCGCCATGCTGTCCATCGCCATCCAACTCCTGCGGGGTCGGCTCGTCGAGTCGAAGACACACACCGAACGGCTGCTCCGGCACGAGGAAGCGCTCAACGCCGCCGTCCGTCAGCTCGTCCAGCTGTCGGAGCCGCCACAGATCACGGCGCTCGGCGCCGAACTCGCCATGGGCATCGCGTCTCCCCCCGGATCGGAGATCCTCCGGTCGTCGTACTTCCGGATAGAGGATGGCATGGTGATCGTCGAAGCCCAGTTCGACGATGCGGGAGCGAGCGTCAGGGGAAGTTGGCCGGTCGAAGAGCATCCCGGTCTGCGCGAGGCCGTGGCGTCGCGTCAGCCCGTGACCGCGCTCCTCGACAGGGACCACGCGGGGCCGACGCTCCGAACCGTATTCGACGCCTCAGGCATCAGGGTCGGCGCCTGGGTCCCGGTCTGCCCCGACGGCGAGCTGCACGGTGTCCTTGCCATCGCCACCGGAAGTGCCTCCATTCCGAAGGAGTGCGTCGACCGGTGCGTCGCCCTGGGCCACTTCCTGGAGCTCGCCCTCTCCAATTGGGCCGCCCACCGCACCCTGGAGCAACAGGCCACGGTGGAGGAGCGGCGACGGATCGCCCGCGAGTTGCACGACGGCCTGGCCCACGAGCTGGCGTTCATCGCCAGCAAGACGCGTGGTGCCGCGGCCGACGCCACCCCGTCCCACGACGCCCGCGCGCTGGCCGGCGCTGCCGATCGCGCCCTGGACGAGGCCCGGCGCGCCATCACCGTGCTGTCGGTCTCGCAGCCGCAGTCGCTCGACGCCGCCATCTCCCAGACCGTGGAGGACCTTGGTTCCCGCCTCGGTGTGGCCTGGGACCTCCAGCTGGCCGGCGATGTGGAGGTGCCCGGTGAGGTCACCGAGAACCTGCTGCGCATCGTTCGCGAGGCCATCACCAACGCCGCGTGCCACGGAGCGTCGGAGCACGTCCGGGTCCGGCTCGAACGTGGTGAGCAGCTCCGGCTGGTGATCGAGGACGATGGCTGCGGGTTCGACCCGGCTCTGCTAGGCGCGGCCGGCGGCTTCGGGCTCCAGAGCATGTACGAGCGCGCCGCCTCGGTGGGCGCCGTGTTGAGCGTCGACTCCTCGCCCGAGCACGGCACCAGCGTCGCGGTGGCTTTCCGATGAGCCCGCTCATCACCGTCCTGCTGGCCGACGACCACGCCCGGACGCGTGCCCTCGTCCGCGACGCGCTGGAGCGCTCCGGTGACTTCCACGTCTGCGTGGAGGCCGCCGACGCCGCCGGTGCCGTCGAGGGAGCCAAGCGCGAGCGCCCGGACGTCTGCCTGCTCGACATCAACATGCCGGGGAACGGCATCGCCGCCGCCACCCAGATCAGTGGGGCCCTGCCCGACACCTCGGTGGTCATGCTCACCGTGTCGCGCCAGGACGAGGACCTCTTCGACGCCCTGCGCGCCGGCGCGTCTGGCTATCTGCTCAAGGGCATGGACGAGGCCACCATCGGCGATGCGCTCCAGCGCGTGCTCGCCGGGGAGGCCACGCTGCCGGGGACCCTCGTGGCCAGGCTGGTCGACGAGTTCCGTGATCGTGAGCACCGCAGGGTCGCCGTGCCCGACGGTCAGGCGGCCCGGCTCACCGGGCGCGAGTGGGACGTGCTCGAGCTCATGCGCAAGGGTGCCGACACCGCCGACATCTCCGAGCGCCTCTTCGTCTCGCCGACCACGGTACGCAGCCACGTCTCGGCCATTCTGCGCAAGCTCGGCGTGCCCACGCGTGAAGCCGCCGTCAGGCTGCTCGACGGTGCGTCCACACCGGAGCGGTACCTGCGACCCGAGGGTGGCGAACCGCGCTAGCCGGTGGCCTCCGGCGCCGGTCCTAAGCTGGCGACCGTGACGAAGACCCGTATCGAAAGCGACAGCATGGGGGAGATCGAGGTCCCCGCCGACCGCTACTGGGGTGCCCAGACCCAGCGCTCCCTGCACCACTTCGACATCGGGATCGAGACGATGCCCAAGTCGCTCATCCGGGCCTTCGGCATCCTGAAGGGCGCGTCGGCCGCGGTCAACCGCGATCTGGGCAAGCTGGACGAGACCCGGGCCGGCCTGATCGAACAGGCCGCCGGCGAGGTGGCCAAGGGCGACCTCGACGACCAGTTCCCGCTACGCGTCTGGCAGACGGGTAGCGGCACACAGACCAACATGAACGCCAACGAGGTCATCTCCAACCGGGCCATCGAGCTGAGCGGCGGCGTCATGGGCTCCAAGAAGCCCGTGCATCCAAACGACGACGTCAACATGTCCCAGTCGTCGAACGACACGTTCCCCACCGCCATGCACATCGCGGTGGCCGAGGAGATCGTCTTTCGGTTGCTCCGCTCGGTGGCCGCGCTGCGCGACGCGTTGCAGGTCCGATCGGTTGAATTCCGGGACATCACCAAAATCGGGCGTACCCACCTCATGGACGCCGTACCGCTGACCCTGGGGCAGGAATTCTCCGGCTACGTGGCGCAGCTCACAGCGGACATCGAGCGGATCGAGCAGACGCTCCCTGGGCTCTACGAGCTGGCGGCCGGCGGCACGGCCGTGGGCACGGGGCTGAACACGCACCCCGAGTTCGGCGAGCGGGTGGCGCGCCAGATAGCGGATGTCACTGGGCTGCCTTTCGTGACCGCGCCCAACAAATTCGCCGCGCTGGCCGCCCATGACGCGCTGGTCTTCACCCACGGTGCCCTGCGCACGCTGGCGGTGTCGTTGATGAAGATCGCCGACGACATCAGGTGGCTCGGTTCGGGACCCCGTAGTGGCCTGGGCGAGCTGGCGCTCCCGGAGAACGAGCCGGGCTCGTCCATCATGCCGGGCAAGGTGAACCCGACCCAGAGCGAAGCCATCATCATGGTGGGGATCCAGGTGCTGGGCAACGACGTGGCGGTGGCGACCGCCGGCAGCCGGGGCAATCTCGAGCTCAACGTCTGCAAACCCGTGATCGCCTACAACGTGTTGCAGTCGGTCGGCCTCATGACGGACGCCTGCCGGGGCTTCCGCGAATTCTGCGTGGAGGGGCTGCAGCCCGATTACGAGCAGATCGACCAGCATCTCCGGAGTTCGCTCATGTTGGTGACGGCGTTGAATCCCATCATCGGCTACGACAATGCGGCGAAGGTGGCCAAGAAGGCGCACAAGGAGCGCAAGACGTTGCGGGAGGCCGCGCTGGAGCTGGAGTTGCTCACGGGGGAGGAGTTCGACGCCGCAGTGCGGCCCGAGGAGATGACGCACCCGTGAGCGAGGCGGTGCTCACCCAGGCCGACGTCGACGGCCAGCTCGAGGAGCAGCAGCTGCACTGGACCCGTCAGGGTGACGAGCTCGTGACGACGGTCAAGCTGCACGACTTCGCCGCCGCCCTCGCCTTCGTGAACGCGGTCGGCGCCGCCGCCGAGGCGGCCAATCACCACCCCGATATCGACATCCGGTGGAACACCGTCCGCCTGGTCCTCACCACGCACGACTCGGGTGGCATCACGCTGCTCGACCTGGCGCTGGCTGGTGTGGTCGACCGCCTGCGCCCGGACATCCGGTCCGACGACGACTGACGTCAGCTACGCCGTCTGCTCCAGCAGCGTCGCCCGCAGGCTCTCGACAAGTTCGAGGTCCGCGCCGAGTCCCTCCACGTAGGCACTGACCGATCCGTACTGCTCCCGCACGTGCGCCAGGAGCTGCTCCATCTGGGCCGGGTTGGCCGAGAAGACCTCGTCGATGTTCTCGATCGTCTCGCGGCTGTCGGGGTACTTCACGACGAGCTTGGCCCGCAGCCGGAGCATGGCCTCACCGCTCAACGCGTAGTCCGCCACCACCGTCGCCTCGTCCACACCGAGGAGCGAGAGCACGATGGCGGACAGCACGCCGGTCCGGTCCTTCCCGGCGGTGCAGTGGAACACGGCGGGGAGCGCGTCCGGCGCGCCCAGCGCCTCCAAGGCCAAAAGGATCTGGTCGCCCGCTTCGCCCACGATCTCCTCGTACTGCGTGCCGAGCAGCCCGGGGCGCCGGTCGAACTCCTCGGCGTCCGGCAGTTCCGCGATGAACGGGAAGTGGTGGAAGGTCACCGGATGGGCCTGCACGTCGAAACGGCCCCGGTCGAGCTCCTCGCCCGAACGCAGGTCGATGACGGTGCGGATCCCGAGGGAGCGAAGGACGTCGAAGTCGGCCTCGGTCAGCTCGCCCAGGCCGTCGGCCCGGAACAGCGTGCGCCAGCGGGTCCGCATCCCCCCTGCCGTCGCGTAGCCGCCGAGGTCGCGGAAGTTGACCGCGCCCTCCAGCGCGATCATCCGGTCAAGCGTCTCTGCCACTTCAGCGCACCTCCTCGGCTCCTGCTCGTCCCGCACCCGCACCCGCACCCATCAGTCTGCATGCCCCGGCGTTCCGTCGGTACGCGTCCGCGAACACCAGGTGACAAACGGTCAGGACACGGGCATGTCCCACAAGGGGAACCACCGGGTCAGGTCGGGCTCCACCGGCAAGTCGGCGCCCACCATGGTCCGGATGCGTAGCTCCAGCTCGGTGTCCCGGCGCTCCTTCCCCGCGTCGACGGGGGCGAAGGGGTAGAAGGTGCCGCGCTTGAAGAGGTACACGATGCGGAACGCCCTGGCGTCGCCCGGAGCGTCGGCACCGGGAACGAAGCCGAAGGCCGAGCACAGCAGCTGGGGCCCCCAGCCGTTGTCCTGCAGCGTGGAGTTGGCCATGTGGATCTTGGTCACCAGCTCCTCGAGGTCAGGGTCGTCGAGCAGCAGCCAGCCGTAGTCGAACGAGTCCACGGTCTGCCGGAAGCCCCCGTCCACCAGCTCGCCGATCTCCTTCTGGGCGTCGGCCGCGGCCTGGCCCGGCGGCGGCTTCCAGCACACCCCGGCGTGGCCGGAGCTCACCAGCCCGCCGGCGCTCTGCAGCGTCAACGCAGCCGTCGGCAGGGCGAAGAGCGCGTCGAGATTGGCCCGGACCGGCTTGGAGCGGCCGAGGATGGTGTCGAAGAGACCCACCGTTTGCCCGAGAGTCAGCTCAGGCCGTCGGACCGGCCTGGCCGAGCTGCCGCTCGAGCGAGTCCAGCTGCGCCAGGCGCTTCTCGAGCGTCGGGTGCGTGCGGAACAGGTTGCCGAAGCTGAAGCCCCCGCCCGCGCCCTGGGTGCCGCCGTTCGCCACGGCCGGCGTGAAGAAGAAGGCATTGAAGGGCTCGGCGGCGCGCAGGTCCTTGGTCGGGATGCGCCCCATGTCCCCGGTGATCTTTACGAGGGCCGAGGCCAGCAACGAGGGTCGGCCGATGAGGATCGCACCCGAGCGGTCCGCCGCCAGCTCGCGATAACGGGACAGAGCCATGGTCAGCAGGAAGCTGATGAAGTACACCACCACCGACACGAGAAGCACGATCATCTCGATCCCGGCCTGGTTCTGATTGTTGTTCCCGCCACCACGGCCACCCCCGAAGAGCTCGGAGTAGAAGAGCACGCGGGTCATGAGACCGGCGATCATGCCGAGCCCGCTGGCGATCGTCATGACCGCGACGTCGCGGTGGGCCACGTGGGACAGCTCGTGGGAGAGCACGGCCTCCACCTCGGGCTCGTCGAGGCGACGCAGCAGGCCCGACGTCACGCAGACGACGGACGACTTGGGGCTGCGGCCCGTGGCGAAGGCGTTGGGGATGTCGGTCGTCGCGATGCCCACCTTGGGCTTGGGCATGTCGGCCAGGGCGCACAGGCGGTCGACCACCCCGTGCAGCTCGGGGGCCTGCTCGGGGGTCACCTCCTTGGCGTGCATGGCATACATGGCGATCTTGGCGCTGAACCAGTACTGGCAGAAGATCAGCGCGAAGGCGATGACCAGGACGATGACGTAGGACAGGCCGATGGCGATCAGGATGCCGACGACGAGCCCGTAGAGCAGGACGAGCAGGAAGCCCGTCAGGAACATCCGGGAAGTCAGGCCCCGGTCGGCCGGAATGTTGCGTGAGATTGCCATCAGGTACTGCCACTTTCTGAATCGGTTGTCGCTGTCGTCTTCGTCTGCTCCGCCGAGGGCAGCGCAGCCGCACCACCGCCGGCGCCATCGCCCGTCCCCAGCTCGGCCTTCAACGCCGCCAGCTCGTTGTCGACCTGCGACGTGGACGAAACCTTGTCGAGCTCCTTCTGGATGTCGTCGACCGGATGGGACAGGTCATCGAGAGCGCCCGACGCCAACAGCTCGTCGATGGCGCCGGCACGCGCCTGCATGCCGGCGATCTTGTCCTGGGCCCGCTGCATGGTGGCGCCGGCGTTCCGTGTCGAGTCCGAGATCCCCGAGACCGCCTCGCCCACCTTGGTCTGCGCCTCGGCCGCCGTGTAGGAGGCCTTCATCGTCTCCTTCTGGGTGCGGAAGCGCTCCACCCTGATCTGGAGCTCCTGGGAGGTCTGCACGAGCTTCTGCTCCTGCTCGCTGATCTGATCGTGCTGGGTCTTGAGCTCGGTCAGCTGCTCGCCCAGTGCCGCCCGCCGCGTCAGCGCCTCACGCGCCAGGTCCTCGTTGCCCTGACCCAGCGCCGCCTTGGCCTGAGCCTGCAATTTGTCGGCCTGCTTCTGCAACCCCTGGGCCTGCAGCTCGATCCGTTTCCGGGCCGTCGCCACGTCCGCCACGCCCCGGCGCACCTTCTGCAGCTGCTCGAGCTGCTTCTCGTAGGAGAGGTCCAGGGTGTCGCGCGGGTCCTCCATCTTGTCCAGGGCCTTGTTGGCCTTGGACCGGAAGATGTCAGCCACCCGACTGAAAAAGCCTGCCATAGCTACTGAGCATAAGGCCCAGCGGGGCAGGGGGGACACCGGGCGGCCCTGCCCAGGCACGCCGCTAAGGTCACCCCGTGCCCGATCGCCCGTGCCTGCTCAGCGTCCACGCGCATCCCGACGACGAGGCCTCCAAGGGGGCCCCGACGGTGGCCCGCTACCACGCCGAGGGCGTCCACACGGTGCTCGTCTGCTGCACCGGGGGCGAGGAGGGCGACATCCTCAATCCGGCCATGGACACGCCGGAGGTGCGGGCCGACATCGGCCGGGTCCGGATGGCCGAGCTCAAGGCCGCCACCGACATCATCGGCTACGACGAGACGGTGCTGCTCGGCTACCGGGACTCGGGGATGCCCGACTCGGAGGCCAACTCCCGTCCCGACTCCTTCGCCCAGGCCCCGCTCGACGAGGCCACAGAACGGCTCGTCGCCGTGATCCGGCGGGAGCGGCCCCAGATCGTGATCACCTACCCCGACGATCAGAGCGAGTACCCGCATCCGGACCACCTGCGGGTCCACGAGATCTCCGTTCTGGCGTTCGGCTCCGCCGGCGATCCGGACCGCTTCCCGGATGCCGGGCCGCCGTTCGCCCCGGCGAAGCTCTACTACTCCGTGTGGTCGGGCGAGCGCTTCCGCCAGATCCACGAGAAGTTCGTGGAGCTCGGCCTCGAGTCGCCCTTCGACGACAAGTGGCTGACCCGCATGACCCGGACCGAGCCGTTCACCACGACCATCGACGTGTCTGGTTACACCCACGTGCGCGGTGAGGCCCTGAAGGCCCACGCCACCCAGGTCGACCCCACCTCGAAGTTCTGGTTCGGCCTGCCGCCCGAGGTGATGCGCGACATCCATCCCGTCGACGAGTTCCGCCTGGCGCAGAGCCGGGTGGGTCCGACAGACGTGACGGAGGACGACCTCTTCGCCGGCGTCGGTTAGGCGGTCGGGCCGAGGAACCCCCAGCTGATCACGCCGGCGCTCTGCAACAGCACCAGCGCCACCGCCGTGGCCAGGACGCCGAGCAGCACGACGGTCACGAGCACCTTCCCGACGCTGCGCCGGGGCGGCCGACGGTCCGCCTGCGGGGTCACGACCGGCGCCGGCGTTTCCGGCGGAGGCAGCGTTTTCGGTTCGCTCTCCGGTTCGCCACTGGTCGTCTCGCGCATCACCCTCTCGAGGTCTTCGAGGGTCCAGCCCTTCACCATCAGCGGCGTCACCGAGCCGCCGCCGCGCAGGGTCAGCACGAGGCAGCCCGGCCGCTCCTCTATCTCCCACTGCGTGATCCGCTCCCACGTCATGTGCTGTTCGCTGCGGCCCGGTCGTTGGATCGCGATCCCTTCGGGCGACAGCGCCATGTCGAACACGTCGGCCTTGCGCTTGCGCTGCCTCGAGAAGATCGAGACGCCCCGGATCGTGGTGCTGGTCGACGCGCTCATGACCGGGCCAGGTCGCGCAACGGCCGGTACCCGATGAGGATGGCGCCGGCCTCGTCGAGCGAGCGGCGGAACCAGTCCTCCCGGCAGATGAGGTGGTGGTCATCGACCCTGGCTTCCCAGTCGTCGGTGGCGAGCGAGCGCAGCTCGGCGCTGTCGACCGCCGGGTGCAGGTGCAGCTCCGTCACGCCGGGCCGCAGGGTTGCGATGTCCCGCTCGAAGATCTGGCGCGAGCCCACGCCCGGAACGAAGCGGAAGTGGTCGGTGAAGACGGCGCCCTCCTGGGCGGCGACGGCGCGGGCCGGGAAACCCAGGTAGCGCTCCATGTTGGCGCTCACCATGCGCAGCGGCAGGCCGAACTCGAGCGCCAGCTCCAGATAGACGTCGAAGAACTCGGGCCGAAGCTGCAGCGTCCCCATGTGGGCATCGAGGTGGCTGACGTCGAAGCCCCACAGAATGGCCCGCTCCATCTGCGCCCGGCACTCGCGGCGGACCTCGTCGAGATCGGCGTGGTCCCAGACGTCCTCAATGGTGCGCGGGAACCCACCGTCCCCGCCCAGGAGCGAGGGCGCATAGGTGATCGGCCCCCAGCGGTAGAGCTCGTACTCCGCGTTGACCGTGAGGTGCACGCCGATGTCCTCGCCCCGGTAGCGGCTGCTCGCCTCGCGGGCCCACGGGCAGGGCACCATGAGCGTGGCGCTCGTGACCGTGCCCGTGGCCAGGCACTCGTAGACCCCGACGTTGGCCGAGTGGCACGAGCCGAGATCGTCGGCATTGACGATGACCAGCTTGGCCTCGCCGTCGTAGCCGAGTCGCTGGGCCAGGTTCGGTTCAGCCACCCGACGCCGTCCCTCCGGACACGTCCGCATCTTGGGTGCGGGCGGCCGCCGCCAGCTCCTGTTGGAACGTCTCCATCCTCGCCGTCAGGTCCGCATCGGACTGGGCCAGGATGCGCACCGCCAGCAGGCCGGCGTTGCGGGCGCCGTTGACCGCCATGGTCGCCACCGGGACACCCTTGGGCATCTGCACGATGGAGAGCAGGCTGTCGAGGCCGTCGAGCTGGGACAGGGCCACCGGGACACCGATCACGGGGAGGGTGGTGACCGAGGCCAGCATGCCGGGCAGGTGGGCGGCGCCCCCAGCCCCGGCGATGAGGACCTTGAGGCCGCGCCCGGCGGCCTGTTGCCCGAAGGCCAGCATGTCGCTCGGCGTGCGGTGGGCGGAGACGACGCGCACCTCGTGGGCCACGTCGAATTCGTCGAGCACGTCGACCGCAGCTTGCATGACGGGCAGGTCGGAGGAGCTCCCCATCACGACGGCCACCAGGGGTGCTGCTGTCGGACCGCTCACCGGCGCACCCCCGCCGGCAGATCGATGCCGTCGGGCACCGGAGTGCCGAGCGCGAGGGCGGCCGCCCAGGCCCGTGATCGCACCACCTCGGCGTCGTCACCGCAGACCGTCACGTGCCCCAGTTTGCGTCCCGGCCGGGCGCGCTTGCCATAGAGGTGGACATGAGCGCCCTCCACCGCCAGGCCGCAGGGGAGGAGCGCGGCGGGATCGGCCCCGTCCTTGCCGCCGAAGATGTTGACGCTCGCCACCTGGGGATGCTGCGGGGCGGTGGACCCGAGCGGTAGGTCCAGCACGGCCCGAACGTGATTCTCGAACTGGGACGTGACCGCACCCTCCATCGTCCAGTGGCCCGAGTTGTGGGGACGCGTCGCCACCTCGTTGACCAGCAGCCGACCCCCCGACCAGAAGAGCTCGACGGCCATGACGCCGACGCCGCCGGCGATCTCGGCCACTTTCTGGCCGAGGGCCGAGGCGGCCTCGAGCACGTCGTGATGCAGCCGTCCCGGCACGAGCACCTCCCGGCAGACCCCACCCACCTGCGCGGTCTCCACCGCGGGCCAGGCCGCCGACGCGCCCGATGGCCGGCGGGCGACCATGACGGCCAGCTCGGCGTCGAGTGGGAGCAGCTCCTCCACCACGAGCTGTCCGGCCGCGCCGTCAAGCACGGCGGCAGCCTCTGCCCGGTCGGCCACGGGCCACACGCCCTTGCCGTCGTAGCCACCGCGGGCCGCCTTGAGCATGACCGGCCAGCCGTGCGTCGTGGCGAAGGCCTCGACCGCCTCGAGGGCACCGGGACCCTCGTCCACAACGAGGTAGGCGGGGACGGGCACGCCCGCCTCGTCGAGGACGCGCCGCATGTCGGCCTTGTCGACAGCGAGCTCGATCGTGGGCGCGCCGGGCCGGATGACGGCGCCCTGCGCCGCCAGCTCGGCCACCAGCTTGAGATCGACCTGCTCGTGGTCGAAGGTCAGGACGTCGCAACGGGCCGCCAGCGCGCGGAGATCGGCCGCCACGAACGGCGATCCGACGACCACCTCTGCGGCCACGTCGCAGGCGGCGTCGTCGGGGTGCGCGGCCAGGACGGCCATGGAGAGGCCCAGCGCACTCGCCGCCTCACCGGCCATGCGAGCCAGCTGACCGGCACCGATGAAGCCGATCGGGTGGGTGCTCAGCTCGCTCGCCCCCGACCGGGGATTCGCCTAGAAAGTGGGGCGGACACAACCGGCAGACTACGCGAGGAGCACCTGGGACATGGCCAAGCCGCTGCGAATCGGGAGCATGATTGAGACGGACAAGCCGCTCAGCGAGACCGTTTCGCTCCTGCAGCGCTACCACGAAGCCGGTCTCGACCACGCGTTCGCTTCGCAGATCTTCGGGCCCGACGCGCTGACTCTCCTGGCCGTGGCCGGCTCGCAGGTGCCCGGCATCGGCCTGGGAACCGGGGTCGTGCCGGTGTATCCGAGGCACCCGATGATGCTGGCCCAGCAGGCCCTCACGGTGCAGATGGCGACGGACAACCGCCTCCTCCTCGGCATCGGCCTGTCGCACCAGATCGTGGTGGAGGGCATGTGGGGCATGAGCTTCGAGCGCCCGGCCGCCTACATGCGGGAGTACCTGACGTCGCTGATGCCCCTGCTGCGGGGGGAGACGGTGCACTGCGAGGGCGAGCGTGTGACCACCAATGCCTTTGCTCCGCTCGATATCGCCGGCGTCGAGGCCCCGCCCGTTCTCGTGGCCGCCCTGGGCGAGACCATGTTGAAGCTGGCCGGCCGGGTCGCCGACGGCACCGTCACCTGGATGACCGGCACCGCCACCATCGACGGCCACATAGCGCCCACCATCACCGCGGCGGCCGAGGCGGCGGGGCGGCCGGCGCCTCGGGTCGTGGTGTCGCTGCCCATCGCCGTGACCAACGACCGCGACGCAGCCGCGACGCGCATCAACGAGGCCTTCTCCATCTACCCGAACCTGCCCTCCTACAAGGCGATGCTGGACAAGGAAGGCGCCGCCGCGGCGGCCGACATCGGGTTCATCGGCGACGAGGAGGCGGTCGCGGCGTCCATCGCGAAGCTGGCCGACGCCGGTGCGACGGACTTCGTGGCGGCCATCGTGGGCGATGCGGCAGAGCGCGCCCGTGGCTTCGCGCTGCTCAGCGAGATCGCCCGGTCCTGAGGCGGGACCTGGCGCCGGGACCCGCCCTTCGGCTGGTCAGAGCGCGAGCTTGGTGTACTTGAACTCGTTGAGATCGGGCATGGTGTCGAAAAGGTCGAGCACGCCCTGTGTCGTCCGCCGGGCCAGGGCGGCGTCGCCCGCCGGACGGCTCATCAGCCGTACGAACACGGCGCGGTCGTCCACAATGAAGGTCGGGACCCCGAACACGTCGAGCTCGTCGACGGCGTGTTCGTGCGCCCGCCGGATCTCCTGCACCGGCGCGCCCGATGCGACCTCGGCCAGGACCTTGTCGCCGGGCACGCCGACGTGCTCGAGCACGCTCGCGATCACTTCCGGCAGCCGGATGTCGAGTCCCTCGTCGTGCCGGGCGGAGAACAGCGCGATGTGCGCGTCGAGGAATCGGCCCGGATACTGATCACGCACCACCACGCCGGCGGCGAGCGCCAACAGATCCCCGGCCTTGTCCGGGTCCTCCCAGACGGGCGTCCCGCCTTCGGGCACGTGAGCCTGGCTCAGGGAGAAGGGCAGGAACGCCACCTCCCAGTCGGCACCGTCGGCCAGCGCGACGGCCAGGTGCTCGTGGGCGTTGCGGGCAAATGGGCAGCGATAGTCCCAGGTGACAGCGAAGGAATTCATAATTGCTTGCAACACGACCTCGGCACGCCTCATTCCCCGACCACCGCTTCGGCGCCGACGACGCCGGCCCCTGCTGCCCGGGGTGACGACATCCACTATTGGGCGCAGCCCCAGCCCGAGCACCGACCCGATCACGGCCCCGCCGATGACATCGGTGGGGTGGTGGGCCCGCAGGTGGACCCTGCTGGCTGCTACGGCGGTGGCAAACCCCACGGTGGCCGCGGTCCCCGCTTCGGAGTCCGGCAGCACGAACGCAGTACAGAATGCGGCCAGAGTGTGCCCGCTCGGGAAGCTGCTGCTGGTGGGAGTGCGCACGCTGGCCTCGAGATGGTCCTCGGGCCGTTGGCGCTCGACCGCGGCCTTGACCACGCGGCTCACCAGCAACGAGGAGAACCCTGCCGCCGCCAGCCCCACGACGGCGCGCCGGCGGTCCGCGCCGCGCCGTCGCGCCTTGAGGCCGGCGAGCAGCACCCAGACGAACCCGTAGTCGGCCAGGTTGGAGACGACTGCGGCCACCCGGTCGATCTCCGCGCGGCCGCGGAGCGGCTCGAAGGCGGCGTCGACGGCCTCGTCGATGGTGCTCATCTGCGGGGTCGTCACGCGGCGAAGGCGGGGCAGGACGTCTTGAAGTGGCAGTAGTCGCACAGGGGACCGACGTGGGGTCGGAAGTCCTCGGTGTCGCACGCCCGCTCGATGGCTGACCACACGGCCAGGGCCCGTCGGCGCTGGCCGCGAATGGTCTGTTCCGATGACACCGACGAGATGGCGATGGGCTGGCGCAGGTAGAGCAGCCGGACTTCAGCCGGCGCGCGCCCGAGCAGGCTCTCACACAACAGCGCGTAGGTCTGGACCCCGCTCATGCTGCCGCGCTCGAAGCGTTCCGATGGGGCCCGTCCCGTCTTGTAGTCCACGACGATGAGACTGCCGTCGGCCGTCACGTCGAGGCGGTCGATGATGCCGCGCAGGCGCATGCCGTCCACCACGGTCTCGACGCCCAGCTCGACCCCGACCGCCCGAGCCTCGTTGGGATCCTCCAGCAGGAAGTAGTTGTCGACCAGCGTGCGTGCGTCGGCCAAGAACACCTCGGCATCGTCACGGTCGAGCGCGAGCTCCACGTACTCCGCGTCCTGTTGGATCTCCTCCCAGCAACGACTGAGCTCGGCCTGCGCCGCGACGGGCGTCCGCGCGCCGGGGGAGTGGCGCCAGAAGAGCCCCTCGAGCGCGGCATGGACCAGCGTGCCCTTCACCGCGTGGGGGGAGGGCGGCTCGGGCAGACGCTCGATCTGCGAGAAGCGGAAGGCCAGAGGGCAGTTGGTGAAGGCGGCGACCTTCGACGGGCTCAACGTGCGTGGGAGGTCGAGCGCCATGCTGTCAGGATACGACGGGGTAGCGACGCGCCGGCACATCCTCCCGAGAAGGTAGAAAGGAAGGGATGTGCACCGGCACCCTCCATCGAAGAAGTGGCTGACCTGCGCCGCAGCACCCGTTGGGCCGGGCTGCGTCCCGGCGATCCCGTGCAGGTGGACGGCACCCGCTTGCGCGGCGCCTCCTGGGAGTTCGTGGCGCACGTCACCAACGGCGAGACGGGCGAGGTCTGGGTCGAGGTCGTCGGCGGCCGGGCGGGAGACCGCGCCGTGCGGTCGTTCCGGCCGGACCAGCTGTACGCGGCGACGGCCCGGCCCGGTCGCGACGCCTCGCTGGCCGATGCGCCGGGGCTTCCCCTCGGCTGATCAGCAATGGCGACCCAACTTCCGGGCATCCCGACGCTGACGACCCCGCGGCTGGTGCTGCGGCCCTTCGAGTCGGGCGACCTCGACGAGCTCGCGGCCATTCATGCCGAGGAGTCGTTCTGGTGGTACCCGCTCCGGGCCGCGATGTCGAGGGAGGACACGGTCGGGTTCCTCGAACGGGTGCGGGCACGCTACGACAGCGACGGCTTCGGTCTCGAGGCAGTCATCGACAGGGCAAGCGGGACCATGATCGGTTGGGCCGGCCTGGCCGTGCCGCACTTCCTGCCCGAGATCCTCCCGGCCGTGGAGGTGGGCTGGCGTCTCTCCGGTCCCTGGCGCGGGCGGGGTCTCGCCACCGAAGCCGGTGCGGCCGCGGTCGAGTTCGGCTTCACGATCGGCGGGCTCGAGCGCATCGTCAGCATCTACGAGCCGGAGAACGTGGCGTCGGGCCGCGTCATGGAGCACCTTGGGTTCTCGCCCTGGCGTACGACCACCGGGCCCCGCGGGAACGAGGTGGTCGTCATGGAGCTGACGCGGAGGGAGTGGGAAGAGCACCGTGGGTGACATCGAGCGGCAGACGGCGGTCGAGCCCGCGGGGGACGGCCGCTTCACCGCCATGGTGCATGCCGACTGGGAGATCTGGGGACCCTGCGGCGGGTACGTAGCGGCGCTCGCCCTGCGCGCCGCGGGGGCGGTGAGCCACCTCGCCCGCCCGGCCAGCTTCTTCTGTCACTACCTTTCGGTTGCCTCGTTCGCACCGGTCGATCTGGTGGTCACCCCGCTGCGGTCGGGACGCACCGTGCTCGCCCAGCGTGTCGCCATCAGCCAGGAGGGGCGCCCGGTGCTCCACGCCATGGTCTGGTCGCTGGGCGAGGTCGAGGGACTCGAGCACGAGGACGTCGATCCGCCCGACGTGCCCGATCCCGAGGGGTTGCCCTCCTGGGCCGAGCTGCGCCCTGACGACGTTCGGCCACCGATGCCCTTCTGGGACAACTTCGACCAACGGCCTCTAGTCTGGTCCGAAGAGTGGCCTCCGCCCGGCCCGCAGCCTCCGACCTGGCGCGCCTGGGTGCGGCCGCGACCCACGGCGACCTTCGACGACCCCTGGGTGGACGCGGCCCGCTCGCTCATTTTGCTCGACGTGGGGAGCTGGCCGGCGGGCTCGCGCCCACACATGTACCTGGAGCCGCCGTTCATCGCGCCCAGTCTCGATCTCTACGCGTCGTTCCAGTACCCCGGCACTGCATCGGAGTGGCTTCTCCTCGATGCGCATTCGCCGGTGGCGCACGCCGGCCTGCTTTCGTGGACCGGTCGGGTGTGGTCACGGGACAGGCGGCTGATCGCCAGCGGCGGGGGCCAGGCAGTCTTCCGGCACACCTGACATCGCCGAGCGTCAACACTCGTGGTTGCCTTCGGAGATCGGGTGTGCTGGCACCCTTGTCACCGCGTCTGTGAGGCCGAAAAATGTGACTTTGGTGACGAAACAGCTCTTGAGTCACTGCGTAGTTAACCGTATGGACGGCGGCCGAGGCGGCTTGCTTGACTTTTGGTGAGACGGGCGGCCGAGGCCGCTTGCCTGACTCCTCAATGAGTCGTTTGGCGAAGGCACAAGGGGAACAAAATGCAAAAGGGTCGGTCGAGTCGTTTCGCGTCCGGAATGGCCTCTCTTGCTCTCGTTGCGAGTGCGGTCACTGGCTTCGGTGCGGTGGGAGTCATCGCCTTGGCGACGGCGCCACCCGCGTCGGCCCTGACCTGTTCGGCGTCATGGACCGGGGACGCCGGGACGACCGACTGGAACACGGCCACCAACTGGAGTCCGGCCGCCGTGCCGACGGCAACGAATGTGTGCATCACTGCCGACGCCACGGTCGTGGACTCCAACGTGTCGCCCAGTCTGTCCGGACTCGACGTCGCCCAAGGGGCCACGCTCACCATCGGTACGAGCGGCGGATTGAACGGCCTCAGCCTGAGCGTCAACGGTCCCACCACCGTTGAGGGCTCCCTTGTTCTCGGAGTGTCCGGCACCTCGTTCGCTTCAATGAACGTCTATGGCACCGGCCTGAACATCTCGTCTACTGGGAGCGTCACCGAAGACGGAACCATGACGATGGGGAGCAACGGAAGCAGCCCCGTCGTGACCAATGACGGCTCTTTGATCGTGGGGAGTTCAGGAGCGCTGGCTTTCGAAGGCGGCAGCTCGCTAACCAACGGCGGGGTGCTGACCGACAACAACACGGCGGCGGACACGATCTCCATCGCGACCGGTGGCTTCACCGTGACCGGCGGCACCATCTGTGGGACCGCCCCGTCGCTCAACACGGCTCCGCTCACCTTCTCGGGGACGCCGGTGGCCGGGCCCGACTGCCCCGCCGGGGTGGCCCAGGACCAGATCCAGGCCCGATCGGGGACCGAGGCCCTGACGGGGAACATCCCGGTGGGTTACACCATCAACGACGATTCCGCCATCTCGACGGCGGCGTCGGTGACCAACAACGGCGAGGTGCAGCTGGCTGGCGGCTCGCTGACCGTGGGCAGCGGCACGACCTTCACCAACAGCGGCTCTTTCGACGTCAACACCAGCAACGGCGACATCTATGCCAGCTCGACTTCCAGCGGTGCGTTCACCACCACCTCGAGTGGTTCGGTCACCATCGAGGGCTCGCTCACGCTGGGCAGCAACGGAACCGACCCGGTCCTCACCAATGACGGGACCATGACCTTGTCGAGCACTGGATCGCTGACCTTCGAAGGCGTCAGCTCCTTCACCAATGGCGGGGTGCTGACCGACAACAACCCCAGCTCGAACACCATCTCCCTCGCGACCGGTGGCTTCACCGTGACCGGCGGCACCATTTGTGGGACCGCCCCGTCGCTCAACACGGCTCCGCTCACCTTCTCGGGGACGCCGGTGGCCGGGCCGAACTGCACCGCGGGCGCCCAGGACCAGATCCAGGCCCGATCGGGGACCGAGGCCCTGACGGGGAACATCCCGGTGGGTTACACCCTCATCGACGATTCCGCCATCTCGACGGCGGCGTCGGTGACCAACAACGGCGAGGTGCAGCTGGCTGGCGGCTCGCTGACCGTGGGCAGCGGCACGACCTTCACCAACAGCGGCTCTTTCGACGTCAACACCAGCAACGGCGACATCTATGCCAGCTCGACTTCCAGCGGTGCGTTCACCACCACCTCGAGTGGTTCGGTCACCATCGAGGGCTCGCTCACGCTGGGCAGCAACGGAACCGACCCGGTCCTCACCAATGACGGGACCATGACCTTGTCGAGCACTGGATCGCTGACCTTCGAAGGCGTCAGCTCCTTCACCAATGGCGGGGTGCTGACCGACAACAACCCCAGCTCGAACACCATCTCCATCGCGACCGGTGGCTTCACCGTGACCGGCGGCACCATCTGTGGGACCGCCCCGTCGCTCAACACGGCTCCGCTCACCTTCTCGGGGACGCCGGTGGCCGGGCCGAACTGCACCGCGGGCGCCCAGGACCAGATCCAGGCCCGATCGGGGACCGAGGCCCTGACGGGGAACATCCCGGTGGGTTACACCCTCATCGACGATTCCGCCATCTCGACGGCGGCGTCGGTGACCAACAACGGCGAGGTGCAGCTGGCTGGCGGCTCGCTGACCGTGGGCAGCGGCACGACCTTCACCAACAGCGGCTCTTTCGACGTCAACACCAGCAACGGCGACATCTATGCCAGCTCGACTTCCAGCGGTGCGTTCACCACCACCTCGAGTGGTTCGGTCACCATCGAGGGCTCGCTCACGCTGGGCAGCAACGGAACCGACCCGGTCCTCACCAATGACGGGACCATGACCTTGTCGAGCACTGGATCGCTGACCTTCGAAGGCGTCAGCTCCTTCACCAATGGCGGGGTGCTGACCGACAACAACCCCAGCTCGAACACCATCTCCATCGCGACCGGTGGCTTCACCGTGACCGGCGGCACCATCTGTGGGACCGCCCCGTCGCTCAACACGGCTCCGCTCACCTTCTCGGGGACGCCGGTGGCCGGGCCCGACTGCCCCGCCGGGGTGGCCCAGGACCAGATCCAGGCCCGATCGGGGACCGAGGCCCTGACGGGGAACATCCCGGTGGGTTACACCATCAACGACGATTCCGCCATCTCGACGGCGGCGTCGGTGACCAACAACGGATCGCTCGTACTGGCCGGAGGCTCCCTCACCATCAGCAGCACCGGCACATTCACCAACGACGGCGGCTTCGACACCACCACTGCAAACGGCAACCTCTTCTCCACGTCGACCGGCGGAACGTTCCTCAACGGGTCCACAGGTAACTGGACCATTGAGGGGAGTCTGACCGTTGGGAGCAACGGGACGACGCCGGCTCTGACCAACTCCGGCTTCCTCGGCATCGCCCCCGGGGCCGAGCTGGCCCTCGACAGCTCCATCACCCTCACCAATACGTCCTCGGGCACGGTTGCCTTCGGCATCGACGGGAGCAATGCGTCGACCTCGAATTACGGGGTCATCAACGGGAAGACGGATCTCCAGGGCGGCACCCTCGACCCAGTGGACGACAACGGATACACGCCGACCACTGGCACCGAGTACTTCGTCATGCTCGGCACCAACACGGGGACCTTCACCTCCGTCCTGCACAACGCGACGGCCGACTACTCGCACAGCAACGAGACAGGGGTGATCGGCGGAGCACCGGCCACCCCCACGACCACGACGGTCGCCAGCACCGCCAACCCCGCCGTGTTCGGGCAACCCGTCAGCTTGACGGCCACCGTCGCCACCTCGAGCGGCACCCCCACCGGCTCGGTCACCTTCTACGACGGCGCCACCGCCCTCGGCACCCAGCCCGTCAGCACGTCCGACGGCACGACTACCGCCTCCATCGAGATCTCGGCCCTGCGCGTGGGCAGCGACTCGGTCACGGCCGTCTACAGCGGAGACGCCGTCTTCAACTCGAGCACCTCCGCGGTCTACAGCCAGACGGTGAACCGGGACGGGCCGACCGTTTCGGTCAATCCGAACCCCGCCAGCCTGGTCCCGGGCCAGCCCGACGTCATCACCGTTGACGTGACCGCGGCCGCACCTGGGGCCGGTACACCCACGGGCGACGTGTCCCTGACCGACGGGGCCACCCCGATTCCCGGCTGCCAGAACCTGGTCATGGGTCCGACCGGCCCTTCGCAGGTCAGCTGTGACGTCACCTACCAGTCGGTGGCCGACCACACGATCAGCGCCACCTACGCCGGCGACACGGACTTCACTGGCGGCAGCGGCAACAGCCCACTCGACGTGACGGCCGCCTCGACCACCACCTTGCTCACCCCGTCGGCCGCACCCGCGCCCCTGGGCGAGCCCGTCACGTACACCGCCACCGTCACGGTGAACGCCCCCGGCTCAGGCACGCCCACCGGGACGGTCAGCTTCACCGACGGTGGCAATCCCATTTCGGGCTGCCAGAACCTGACCCTGCCCGGCACCGCCCCGCTGTCGGTGCAGTGTCAGCAGACGTACTCGACGGTGGCGAGCCACAGCATCGTGGCCACCTACACACCGGGAACGATCAACTACAAGACCAGCTCTGACTCGCTCACCGAAGAAGTTGCGCAGCTCGGCACGACCACGACCATCGGGGACTCGACGGGCAGCTCCACGTACGGCCTCCCGGTCACCTTCACCGCCACCATCGCTCCCAGCCCCGGGGGCAGCGTCAGCCCAACCGGAACCGTGAGCTTCACGGACAACGGCTCGACCGGTCTCGGCTCTGCGCCTGTCTCTACGACAGATGGCGTGACCACGGCTTCACTCACCCTGTCCAACCTGCCGGCCGGAGACCACTCGGTGCAGGCCACCTACAGCGGTGACACGACCTACGTGACCAGCAGCTCGTCGACCGCGGCGACCGTGAACGTCGCCCAGGCCGGCACCACCGTCGTCGTGTCCAACGCGGCCAACCCCTCGGTGGTCGGACAACAGATCTCCCTCAATGCGACGGTGACGCCGGGGTCCGGCTCCGCTCCGTCCGGGACCGTCCAGTTCTACGACAGCGGGACGCCCCTCGGGCCGGCGGAGTCGGTGTCGGGCGACGTCGCCACGCTGACCACCTCGGGTCTCGCCCTCGGTTCGCATTCGATCACCGCGATCTACAGCGGCGACACGAACTTCCAGGGGAGCACCACCGTCGGGATCTTCTCCCAGGTCGTGAACCAGGCGATGACCGCGACCGCGGTCACTAGCTCGGCCAATCCCGGGCCGCTGGGCGAGCCCATCACCTACACCGCCACCGTGACGGTGGACGGTCCGGGCGGAGGCACGCCCACCGGGCACGTGAGCTTCACCGACGGTGGCAATCCCATTTCGGGCTGCCAGAACCTGAACTTGCCCGGCACCACCCCGCTGTCGGTGCAGTGCCAACAGACCTACACGATCGACTCCGGCCACACCATCCAGGCGTCGTACACGGGCGACGGCAACTACCAGTCGAGCGTCAGCGGCATCTATAACGAGTCGTTGGCCGAGGCGACCTCGACCACCGGCGTGTCCGTGTCGACCGGTTCCACGACCTACGGTCAGCCCGTGACCTTCACGGCCACGGTCACACCCGAGGAGGGATCGTCGAGCAACCCGACCGGCTCGGTGACGTTCGAGAACGACGCCACCGACCCCGCCACAGATCTCGGTTCGGCGCCTGTGTCCACGACCGCCGGCATCACGACCGCCCAACTAGCCCTCCCGTACCTGTCGGCCGGCTCGTATTCGGTGCAGGCCGTCTATGGAGGTGACTCGGTCTTCACCGGGAGCAGCTCGACCACCCCGGCCACCGTGACGGTCGGCCAGGTGACCTCCAGCGTGACCGTCACCAGCTCGGCCGCCCCATCGGTCGTGGGACAGCCGGTGACACTCACCGCCACCATCACGCCACCCGCCGGAGCCGGACCGACCGGGACCGTCCAGTTCTCCGACAATGGGACGGCCGTCGGGCCGGCGGAGGCGGTGTCGGGTGGCGTCGCCACGCTCACCACCTCTGGCCTCGCCCTCGGCTCGCACCCGATCACCGCTGTCTACAGCGGCGACGGGAACTTCACCGGCGCCACCACAGCGAGCGCCTTCAGCCAAGTCGTGAACCAGGCGGGGACCACCACCGTGGTCACCAGCTCGGCCAATCCGGGCGACGCCGGGGTGCCGATCACCTACACGGCGACCGTGACGGTGAACGGGCCGGGCGGCGGCACGCCCACCGGGAAGGTCAGCTTCACCGACAGTGGCGGCGCCATTTCGGGTTGCCAGAACATGAATCTGCCGGCCAGCGCGCCTCTGTTCGTGCAGTGCCAGCAGACCTACATGACGAACTCGAGCCATTCGATCGTGGCCACCTACACCGGCGACACGAATTACGTCGGCAGCGCCAACCTGCCGTACTCCGAGTCGGTCAGCCAGGTGAGCACGTCGACCGGCATCTCGGCCAGCACCGGCAGCATCACCTACGGCCAATCCGTGACCTTCACCGCGACGGTGACCGCTGCATCGGGCAACCCGACCGGATCGGTCACCTTCTTGAACAACGGCAGTTCCATCGGGAGCTCGACACTGTCGACGACCGCCGGAGTGACGACGGCGACACTGACCCTCACCACCCTGTCGGCCGGATCGGACACGGTGACCGCCGAGTACGGCGGCACCACCGAGTTCGCCGGCAGCAACACTCCGCCCGCTGGCGTTGCCGTCAGCGTGGCCCAGGCCGGCACCACGACGGCGACGGTGACGAGCAACCTGAACCCATCGGTCAGCGGGCAATCGGTCACCTTCACGGCCGCCATCACGGTGAATGCGCCCGGGGCGGGCACGCCGACGGGAACCGTGACGTTCTACGACAACGGGACGGCCATCGGCACCGGCACGGTGGGGACCAGCGTCCCGCCCGGCCCGGCCATCGGGGCCTCGTTGACGATCAACTCACTCAGCGTGGCGACGCACCCCATCACCGCCACCTACGGGGGGGACTCGAACTTCTCCGGGTCCACGACGGCCGGCACCCTGCAGCAGGTCGTCAACGGGTCCCAGGTCGGCACCACGACCGTGATCGAGAACTCGCCCAGCGTCACGACCACGGTCAGCCAGGTACCCACCCTGGTCGCCGCTGTCACGGGCGGCTCCGCCCCGTTCCCGAGCGGCACGGTGACCTTCGAACAAGGGACGACCGTCCTCGGCACGGCACCGCTGGTCGAGCAGTCCCTCGCCGACTCGGCCCAGCTGCCGGTGCCGCAGTTCTCGTCCACCTACGCCATCGGCAACCACACCATCACAGCCGTGTACTCGGGCGACAGCACCCACGTGGGCAGCACCTCAGCGCCAGTCACGCTGACCGTGGTGTCCCCGATCTTCGAGGACGAAGACGGAGGGACGGAGTTCGTGGTGCTCAACTCGCAGACCGGCGCGGTTGCCGATTCCTTCTTCGATGGTTCCGGCCTCGGGTACAACGCCCAGGACTACCTGGCCGTCAGCCCCGACGGGACACGGGCCTACATGCTCGACCCTGGCTACTCGACGAGCACGGTGCACGTCATCAACACGGCGACCGGCGCAGTGCTCACCAGCATCTCGGTATCGGGTTGGGCGGGCGACATCGTCACCTCCCCCGACGGCACACATCTCTACGTCGGGACGTACAGCAGCTCGGGCAGCAACACGCTGTACGTGATCAGCACCGCCACCAACACGGTGACCAGCACCACCGCGGTCACCGGCGGCGGGATCCTCACTGCCATGGCCATCAACCCGGCCGGCACGGAGATGTTCGTGACACTCCAGACGGCCGTCGCCGTGGTGAACCTGTCCACACAGCGGACGGTCGCGGACATCGCGCTGAGCGGAGCTGAGGGCGTTGCCGTCAACCCGAACGGGTCGGCGGCGTACGTCACCAACGGATTTCACGGCGGGACCGCCGGCTCCAACACCGTGAGCGTCATCAGCACCGCCTCGAACACCATCACCCACACCTACGCGGGATTCACCGAGCCCACCAACTTGACGGTCAACCCGGCCGGCACCGAGCTGTACGTCAGCAGCGTCAACTCGGGGAACGGCTTCATCACGGGCGTGAACCTCTCGAGCGGCGCCGAGACGAACCTGACGCTGCCCAGAAGTGACAGCGGCCAGGACGTCGCGGTGAGCCCGAACGGGACGACGCTGTACCTCAGCTTCAACAGCCTGACCAACAACGACGGCGTGTTCGAGATCAACACGTCGAACCTGCAGATCGCGACGACGCTGTCGCCACTCGGGGGCTACGCCACCGACGACACCATCCGGCCCTTCGGCGGCGCGCCGACTCCTCCGACGCTGACGCCGTTGAGCATCACCACGACGAGCCTGCCGGGAGCCGTCCAGGGCCAGTACTACTCCACCACGCTGGCCGCCACGGGCGGGCTTTCCCCGTACTCCTGGCAGCTGACCGGGGGAACGTTGCCGGCCGGCCTGACGCTGAGCCCCTCCGGCACCCTTTACGGCACGCCGACGACGGCCGGCGGGCCGGTGAGCCTGATGTTCACGGTCAGCGACTCGAACTTCCCGACGGACACGGCCACTCACACGCTCTCGCTGACGATCGCCTCGGGGTCGACTGCCCCGCCACCGTGTGGCGGGGGCGCCGCGGCGAGCTGGCCAGGGGGCTCCGCGCCGGGGCTCCCCCCGCCGAACAGCTGTGCGAGCGGGTCGAACACCAGCGCGGGCGGGTCCGCCACCGCGACGAGTACGGGCACCTACGGGTCGATCACGGTGACGGCGACGGGTACCGGTGGCGTCACGGTTGGCCAGTACGGCGCAGAACCATCAAGTGGCGTCCCGTTCCTGGGATCGGGCAACGGATTCGACGTCTCGCTGTCGCAGATCAACACCTTCACCACGGTCTCAATTCGGGACTGCGCCCTCGATGGGGCGACCAGCCTCTCTTGGTACAACCCGGCCGCCAACGGCGGTCTCGGGGGCTGGGAGGCGGTCACGCCGACCGTCTATACGCCGCGCCGAGGCGCCACCGCGGCATGCCTCACCATCACGCTGAGCGCCACGAGCAGCCCACCATTGTCAGGTCTGAACGGCACGAACTTCTTCGGGGTGCAGCCGCCCGAGACGGTCTCGGTCACGGTGGGGGGAAGCTCCCCCTACACCATCTCCGGCACGGTGCGGGGTGGTGCCATCACCGTCAATCAGGGCGCGCTCACGACGACGGTGACGGGAACGGTGCAGTTGCTCGACAGCTCCGGTGGGCAGACCAGCGTGACCTTCAACCAGGTGTGCCTGCTCGGGGCGTGCGTGGGGACCGTCTCGGTCAGCGACCCCGCCGCCGGGGTGAGCTTCACGACGCCGGCCTTCGTCAGCCTGGGGACGCTGACCACCTCGAGTGCCAACGAACAGGGCCTGGTGATCCCGGGTGGCCAAACACGCCCGTATCAGATCCAATGGTCGGTGACCGAGACAGTGCCCTCATCGGGGAGCTGACAGGGGCGCTCCGCGAAGTGGGCTCACGGCGACCTGCTGTCGAGGACAGGGAGGCACACCGGGCGTTCAGGGCGGTCAGTCGGCTACGTACCCGTCCATGCGCGCCAGAATGCGCAGCATGATCTCGTCGGCGCCGGCGCCGATGGAGTCGAGCCGCGTGTCGCGGAAGTAGCGCGAGGTCCAGTTCTCGTCCATGTAGCCCATACCCCCGTGGAACTGGACGGCGACATCGGCCACCTCGCGCTGCAGGCGCGAGCCGAGAAGCTTGCCGATGGTGGCGAACCGGGTGGCGTCCTCGCCCCGGACGACGGCGTCGGCCGTGGTGCGGGCGTACTGCTTCAGGACGTCGTGGCGGGCCGAGAGCTCGGCCAGCACGAACTGCAGGTGCTGGTTGGCCAGCAGGGGCGCCCCGAACGCCCGTCGCTCGCGCAGGTAGGCCTTGGTCCGCTCCAGCGCCAGCTCTATGGACCCGACCTGCTTGTAGAAGGTCATGAGTCGCTCGGCCTGGAACTGCACCATCTGTTGCTGGAAGCCGCGGCCGATCTCACCGATGGTGTTGGCCACGGGGACCCGCGCGTCGGTGAACGACAGTTCTGCCGTGTCACTCGACCACATGCCGAGCTTCTCGAGCTTGCGCGACACCGCGACCCCCGGAACGTCGGTCGGCACGACGATGAGCGACATGCCGCGGGAGCCCGGATCGTCGGAGGTCCGGGCCAGCAGGCAGAGCCAGTCGGCCTGCGTGCCGTTGGTGATGAAGAGCTTGGCGCCGTTGATCACCCATTGGTCCCCGTCGCGCACGGCACGCGTCCGGATGCCGGCGACGTCGCTGCCGGCGTCGGGCTCTGTCACTGCAATGGCGGTGACGGCCTCGCCGCGGATCGCCGGTGCGAGATACCGCTCCCTCAGCTCGACCGAGCCGTAGCGGGCCAGCGCGGGCGTCGCCATCGACATCTGCACCGCCATCGCCATGGGGACACCGCCGCAGCTGATCCGGCCCATCTCCTCGCCGGCGATGAGGGTGTAGGTGTGGTCCGCCCCCATGCCGCCGTAGGCCTCGTCGTACTCGAGGCCGAGCAGGCCGACGGCCGCCAGCTTGGGAAAGAGCTCGTGGGCGGGGAACGTGCGAGCCGCTTCCCACTCGTCCACGTGGGGCTCGATCTCCCGTTCGAAGAGGTCACGGAGCGTCTTGCGGAAGAGCTGGTGCTCGTCGCTCTCGATCACCGGCGCACGATATCACCGGCGCTTTTTCCGCTTTTCGCCGGCGTGCGAGTACCCCCCTACACTGCGCACCCGTGACGGACGTGTTGGTCGGCGTGCAGCATGACGACGGCATCCGGACCCTGACGCTCGATTCTCCGGCCAATCGCAACGCACTGTCGGCCGAACTGTTGGCGCAGTTGGAGCAGGCGTTGCGTGACGCAACGACCGACCCCGACGTGCGAGCGCTCGTGCTCACGGGGACCGGGACGGTGTTCTGCTCCGGCGCCGACCTTTCCGAGCGCGGCGCGGCAGCGCCCAGCCGCATGCCGGCCATCCTCACCGCCATCGTCGAGAGCGCAGTGCCGGTCATCGTCTGCGTCAACGGCCACGCCCGCGCCGGCGGCCTCGGCCTCATTGCCGCAGCCGACATGGCCGTGGCGGCCGAGGCGGCCACGTTCGCCTTCACCGAGGTCCGCGTCGGGGTGGCGCCGGCCATGATTCTGGTGCCGGCGTTGCGGGTGATGGACCGCCGCTTCCTCATGCGCGCCACGCTCACGGGCGAACGCTTCGGCGCGGCCGAGGCCGCAGCGGCCGGACTCCTCACGGCCGTGACGCCGGACGAGGCCACCCGCGACGAGTGGGTCGCGGAGCGGACCACCGCGCTCCGTCAAGCGGCACCCGGAGCGCTACGCGCCACCAAGGGACTGCTGCGCACGCTGCCGGCGCAGGGTTGGACCGAGGGCCTGTCCGCCGCAGCGGCCACTTCGGCCGAACTGTTCGCCGGAGCAGAGGCGGCCGAGGGCATGGAGGCATTCCTGCAGAAGCGCCGTGCTTCCTGGGACACGACGACATGAGCACGCCCCTTCGGTCGCGCCTGTCCGTGACGGGTGACGAGTTCCGGGACAACGCCGCCGCCATGGGCGTGCTCGTCGACGACGTACGCGCCCAGCAGGAACTCGTCCTCGCCGGCGGCGGTGCACAGTACGTGGAACGACACCTGGCCCGCGGCAAGATGCTCGTGCGCGAGCGCCTCGAGGCGCTCGTCGATCCCGGCACGCCGGTGCTCGAGCTCTGCCCGTTGGCCGGGCTGCAGACCGGCGACCCGGTCGGCGGCGGCGTGGTGGTTGCGCTGGCCGAGGTGGCGCACACCCAGTGCCTCGTCATCGCCAACGACCCCACCGTCCGCGGCGGGACGACGAGCCCGACCACCATCCGCAAGCTCCTCCGTGCCATGGACGTGGCGGAGGAGAACCGCCTCCCGCTCCTGCTCCTGGTGGAGTCCGGAGGAGCCGACCTGCCGCGCCAGGCCGACGTCTTCGTGCCCGGCGGTGAGCAGTTCCGGCGGCTCACCCAGCTGTCGGCGCAGGGCATCCCCACCGTCTGCGTCGTGTTCGGCTCCTCCACCGCCGGTGGGGCCTACCTCCCCGGCATGAGCGATTACACCGTCATGGTCGAGGACCGGGCGCGCGTCTTCCTCGGCGGGCCGCCTCTCGTCAAGATGGCCATCGGAGAGGAGGCCGATGAGGAGGATCTGGGGGGTGCGCGCATGCACGCCGAGATCTCGGGCCTCTGTGACTACCTGGCCCGTGACGAGCCCGAGGCGATCCGCATGGCGCGGGGCATCGTCGCCCACCTGCACTGGCCCCGCCTCGGCCCCGGGCCCGTCGAACCGGCTGACGAGCCGCTCTACCCGGCCGAGGAGCTGCTCGGGATCGCCTCGGTGGACGTGCGCGTGCCCTTCGACGTGCGCGAGATCGTCGCCCGGATAGTGGACGGCTCCCGCTTCGAGGAGTTCAAGACTTTGTACGGCGCCCAGCTGGTGTGCGGGTGGGCGTCGATCGGCGGCTACCCGATCGGCGTGGTCGCCAACAACGGCATCCTGTTCTCGCCCGAGGCGCAGAAGGGAGCGCAGTTCATTGCGCTCTGCAACCGTAGCGATACTCCGATCCTGTTCGTGCAGAACATCACGGGCTTCATGGTGGGGACGCGCTACGAGCAGGGCGGCATCATCAAGGACGGGGCCAAGCTGATCAACGCCGTGTCGAACTCGACCGTGCCCCACCTCACGCTCATGGTGGGCGCCAGCTACGGGGCGGGCAACTACGCCATGGCTGGCCGTGCGTATGACCCGCGCTTCGTCTTCACCTGGCCCAATCACCGCATCGCCGTCATGGGGCCCAAGCAGCTGGCCGGCGTGCTGTCCATCGTGCGCCGCAACGCGGCCGCCGCGGCGGGCCGCCCCTTCGACGAGGCCGCCGACGAGGAGCTGCGCGAGGCGACGGAGAACCAGATCGAGGAGGAGTCGACGGCGGAGTTCGCCACGGGGCGGCTGTGGGACGACGGCATCATCGACCCCCGTGACACGCGCACCGTGCTCGCCATCGCGCTGACCGCGGTCCACTCGGCGGCCGTGCGCGGGACGGCGGTCTTCGGTGTGGTGCGGCACTGATGCTCCGGCGCCTTCTGGTGGCCAACCGGGGCGAGATCGCCCGCCGCCTCATCCGCGGCGCGCATGGGGCCGGCATGGAGGCCATTGCCGTCTACGCCACGGACGATGCCGGCAGCCCGCATGTGGGGGAGGCCGATGCGGCGGTGCACCTTCCGGGCACGTCGCTGGCAGAGACGTATCTCTCCGCGGCGGCACTCGTGGAGGCGGCCGCACTGGCCGGAGCGGACGCGCTGCATCCCGGGTACGGGTTCCTGTCGGAGAATCCCGAGCTGGCCGAGGCCTGTGTCGCGCAGGACCTCGTCTGGGTCGGGCCTCCGGCCGAGGTCATGCGCGTGATGGGGCACAAGGCGCGGGCCAAGGAACTGGTCGCGGCGGCCGGTGTGCCGGTCTTGCCGAGTGCCGTCGTGGCGGCGCACGCCGATGACGCGGGCCTGCGGGCCGCCGCCGATGCGGTCGGGTACCCGCTCCTCGTCAAGGCGTCCGCCGGCGGTGGCGGCCGCGGCATGCGTCTCGTGGGCGCACCCGACGAATTGGTCGAGGCCGTGGCGTCGGCCCAGCGCGAGGCCGCCGCCGCCTTCGGGTCGGACGAGGTCTTCCTGGAGCGGTATCTCGAGGCCCCCCGTCACGTCGAGGTGCAGGTGGTCGGGGACAGCCATGGCACCGTCCTGCACCTCCTCGACCGGGAGTGTTCGGTGCAGCGGCGGCACCAGAAGGTGGTGGAGGAGGCGCCGGCGGTCCTGGTGCCCGACGCGACCCGGCGGCAGATGTGGGACGCCGCCGTTGCAGTGGCGCGGGCGGTCGGCTACGTCGGGGTGGGGACCGTCGAGTACCTGGTCGATGCGAGTGGGTTCTTCTTCCTCGAGATGAACACGCGCCTGCAGGTGGAGCACGGGGTGACCGAACTGGTCACCGGGCTCGACCTCGTCGGCCTGCAGCTGGCGGTGGCGGCGGGGCAGCCTCTTGCGCTGGCCCAGTCCGACGTCGGCGCGTCGGGGCATGCCGTGGAGGTCCGCCTCTGTGCCGAGCGGCCGCGTGACGACTACCGGCCCACGCCGGGGACCGCGGCACACGTGCGCTGGCCGGAGGGGCCGGGGTTGCGGACCGATCGCGGCGTGGAGTCGGGCAGCGTGGTCAGCCCGGCCTACGACTCCTTGGTGGCGAAGCTGATGGCTCATGGCCCGGACCGCGCCGAAGCCGTGGCCCGGCTGTCGCGGGCGCTGCGCGCCATGGAGCTGGACGGCCTCGAGACCAACCGGGAGCTCCTCGGGGCGGTGCTCGACGACGCGGTCTTCCGGGACGGACAGGCGCACGTGCACTATCTCGACGATCGGCCCGATCTGCGTGCCGCCGTCCTGCCGGACGAGACGCGGTGGCGTCACGGCGCTGCGATCGCCTCCGGCCTGACGAGCGAACGGGCGGCGCGGAGCCTCGTCCCGCTCCCGGCCGCCGGCTGGCGCAACATCGGGAGCGCGCTGCACGCCGATGAGCTCACCGATGACGTGGGGACGCTCCAGGTGCGGGCTGCTGTCCCCGGCGAGCCGGTCCGCGTGCTGGTGGACGGTGAGTGGCGTGCCGTCGGCACGGCGCGGGCCCACGACGACGTCGTCGACCTGGGGGCGGACGGGCTCCGGCGTCGCTACCGGGTGCGGCTGTCGGCGCATCGGGCCGACGTGAACGGGCCCGAGGGCCAATCGAGCTTCGCCCTGCGCACCGCGGACGACGCCGACGAACGCGGTGGCCTGGCGGGGGAGTGCCGCGCCCCGTTGCCGGGCGCGGTGACCAAGGTGCTCGTCGCCGAGGGTGATGTGGTGGCGGAGGGCGACGGACTGGTGGTGCTCGAGGCGATGAAGATGGAGCACACCTTGGAGGCCAACGGCGCGGGGACGGTGGTCCGGGTGCACTGCGCGCCCGGCCAGCAGGTCGACGTGCACGATCTGCTCGTCACCATGGAGCCGGCATGAGCGCAGCCGCCGGCCGGGCCGATGTGCTGCGGATCGGGAATTGCAGCGGCTTCTTCGGGGACCGCACGGGCGCCGCCCGCGAGATGGTGGACGGCGGGCCGCTCGACGTGCTGACCGGCGACTGGCTGGCCGAACTGACGATGTACATCCTCCACAAGACGCGGCAGCGCAGCGGTGGCTACGCCCGCACGTTCCTGCGTGAGCTCGAGGAGGTGCTCCCGACCTGTATCGAGCGCGGGATCACCGTGGTCTCCAATGCCGGAGGGCTGCAGCCCGAGGCGCTGGCGGCGGCGGTGGGGGAGCTGGCCCGGCGGCAGGGGCTGGACGTGCACGTGGCCTCGGTCTCCGGGGACGACATCACGCCCCGCTTGGGGACGCTGCAGGGGCAGGGGGAGAAGTTCGTCAACCTCGACACCGGCGAGGTGCTGCCGGCCGGTGCCTCCGTCGTCACTGCGAACGCCTACCTACGAGCGCGCCCGATCGCCGATGCCCTGGCGGCCGGCGCGCAGGTCGTCGTCACCGGACGGGTGACCGACGCCGCGCTGGTTGTCGGGCCGGCGCTGCATGCGTTCGGTTGGTCCGACCTCGACCTCGACGCCATCGCCGGCGCGGTGGTGGCGGGGCACGTGATCGAGTGCGGGGCCCAATGCTGCGGCGGGAACTACGCCTTCTTCGAGGAGGTGCCCGGCCGCGAGCACATCGGCTTCCCGCTGGCGGAGCTGTCGGCTGACGGCTCGTCGGTGATCACCAAGCACCCCGGGACCGGTGGGATGGTCACGGTGGGCACGGTGACGGCCCAACTGCTGTACGAGATCGCCGGCCCGCGCTACCTCAGCCCCGACGCCGTGGCGCGCTTCGACACGATTCAGCTCTCCCAGGAGGGGACCGACCGGGTGCGCATCGCACCGGTGCGGGGAGAGGCGCCTCCCGCCACGCTGAAGGTGACGGCCAACCTCGATGCGGGCTGGCGCAACGCCATGACGCTGGCCCTGACGGGGGCCCAGGTGGCCGAGAAGGCGCGCTTCGCGGCCGAGGCGGTGTGGGCCGGCGTCCCCGGCGGGCGCGCCGGTTTCGCCGAGACGGCCGAAGACCTCTCGGGCGACCTCACCGGCGCGGGCATGGCGTACCTGCGGCTGGCGGTGCGCGGCGACGACGAGCAGGCGGTCGGCCGGGCCTTCTCGGGCGCCGTGGTCGAGACGAGCCTGTCGAGCTATCCAGGCACGTTCTTCACCTCTGCGCCCTCCGGCGCGCAGGGCGTGGCCCGCTACTGGCCGACGACGGTCAGCGCGGCCGCCGTCGCGCCGCATATCGAGTGCGACGGGCGGCCTGTCGCGGCGACACCGGTCACCGCCTCTGACGTCGGTGTCGCCGCTCCGGCACCGGCCGTCGTCGACGCGACGCCGCCGGGGCTGCGGGGCGGGAACACGGTGGACACGGTGGACACGGTCGTGGTCCCCTTGTGGGTGCTCGTCGGCGCCCGCTCGGGCGACAAGGGCGGGGACGCCAACGTGGGCGTCTGGGCCGACGACGACGCCGTGGCGGCCTGGCTCCAGCGCGAGTTCTCCGTCGCGCTGTTCAAGGCGTCGCTGCCCGAGGTCGAGGCCTTTTCCGTCAGCCGGTATCCGCTGCCCAACCTGCAGGCGGTGAACTTCGTGGTCCACGGCCTCCTCGGCTGGGGTGTGGCGTCGAACCTGCGCCTGGACACGCAGGCGAAAGGCCTGGGTGAGCTGCTGCGTTCCCGCCCGGTCGAGGTGCCCGCCGTGCTGGTGGCGAACGGCCCGGCCGCGGCGCGCCTCGCCGCGCGCTGAAGGGCGCCCGGCCGAACTTCGCCGGGGCATCTGACAGGATGACGCCCGTGGAGTCGGTCGCCCGCTGGGTCGCGCTGGTCGCCGGCATCGCCATCGTCCTCGCCACCGCATGGAGCGTGTTCACCGCGCTGGTCGTGCCGCGGGTGACGTCCTCGCCGGCCATGCGCATGCTGGCCCGTGCGCTCGGCGGCTCGGCCCGGCGGCTCGCCCCGAAGCTCCCGGACTACGAGGCGCGGGACCGGGTGCTGTCGTTCGTCGGGCCCGCGGCCATGGTCTTCCTCTTCGTGATCTGGCTCTGCTTCATCATCCTCGGCGTCGCGCTCATCGAGTGGTACGCCGCCGGAACCGACTTCGCCACGGCGCTCGGGATCGCAGGGTCGTCCGTGTTCACCCTCGGCATCGTCTCGTCGGGCCACGCCGGGCCGAGAGTCGTCGAGGTCATCGCCGCGGGCATCGGCCTTCTGGTGGTCGCCCTCGAGATCGCCTACCTGCCCGCGCTCTACAACCAGTTCTCCACGCGTGAGACGGAGGTGACGCTCCTTGAGGCGCGTTCGGGGAATCCGGCCTGGGGCCCCGAGATCCTGGCCCGTTCCCACTGGCTGGACACCATGGACGAGCTCCCACCCCTCTACTCGGACTGGGAGCGCTGGGCGGCCGCCGTGTCCGAGAGCCACGCCAATTACCCGGGGTTGATCTGGTTCCGCTCGCCGGTGTCGACCCGCAGTTGGCTCATCGGCTTGGTGGCCATGATGGACTCGGCGGCGCTGTATCACTCGGTGAGCCCCGCGCAGACGCCACGGCAGGCCCGCCTCTGCCTCTCCATGGGTATCAAGTGCCTCCGCTCGATGGCCCGGGCGCTCCGCATCCCCTACGACAACGATCCGCTCCCTACGGCGCCCGTCCGCCTGTCGCGTGAGGAGTTCGACGAAGGGTTCCGCCGGCTCGAGTCGGTCAACTTCCCGGCCGAGCGTACGGCGGACGACGCCTGGCGGAACTTCAAAGGCTGGCGGGTCAACTACGAGCCGATCGTCGACGCCTTGACCGCGATCATCGTGCCACCACCGGCCCCCTGGTTCATCGTTCGTCCCTCGCTCGGCATGGCCAAGTTCCCCCTCGTGCTCAACCGCACACCGGACGAGCCGGACGGGGCTCAGGGGTTCGGCGTCAACAAGACCTTCAAGACGCCGTCGGCCCGCGAGTCGAACAACTCGTAGGCCTCGGGAGCCTGGCTCAGGTCCATCCGGTGGGTGAACGTCTCACCGAGGCCGGCCAGCCGGCCCGATTGCAGCAGCGGGACGAGGGAGCGCCACGTCCCGGGAATGGGTGCGAACACGGCCCGCAGGGTCAGGCTCTTCAGGAAGACGATCCCCATCGGGAAGGGGAGGTCCATGGTGAGGTTGACGCCGACCACCGAGACCGTGCCGCCGGTGGCGGCGCAGGACACCGCGTCCAGGACGGTGGCATCGGCGCCGACCGCCTCAATCACGCTCTCGGCGCCGCGGCCGCCCGTGGCTTCGAGGACTTGCAGCGACCCGGGCGCGTCGCGGGCATCGATGGGCTCGGCTCCGAGGCGCTCGGCCCGAGCCAGCCGTTCGGGCACCATGTCGATGGCAAAGATGCGCGCCGGCCCGAAGAGCGACGCGCACTGCAGCGCCATGATGCCGACCGGCCCGAGCCCGACGACAACCACGGTGGCGCCCGGCCGGATGTCCGCCCGTAGCGCACCGAGGTAGCCCGTGGGGAGGATGTCGGTGAGCAGCACCGCCTCCTCGTCGGCGACACCCTCGGGGATGGGGAGGGCGAAGAGGTCGGCAAACGGCACCGCCATGGCCTCGGCCTGCCCGCCCGGGAGGTCGGGCACCGTCCCGAACGCGGTCGCCTTGTCGGCCAGGCAGACGTTGGGCTGGCCGGCGCGACAGGCCGTGCAGACGCCGCACCCGATGACCCCCGAGACGAGCACCCGGTCCCCCGTGCGCAGGCTGTGCACGTGGGGCCCGACTTCGGCCACCGTGCCGATGGCCTCGTGGCCGAGCCGGATGCCGGTGCCCGTCGGGCGCGTCGTGGTACAGGTGGAGGTCCGAACCGCAGATGGCGGTCCGCTCGACGGTGACGATGACCCCATGGGGCCCGGGCAGGACCGGATCGGGGACGTTCTCGACCTTGACGTCGCGCGGTCCCTCGAGGACGGTGGCTCGCATGTCCGCACGCTACCCGCGGGACTACACTTCTACGGGCCGAAATTCCGGCCCGCACGCACGCCCGAAGCCACCCGGAGACCCATTGCCTTCGACCCTCGAAACGAGCACGACCGTCGTGTCCGACGAGGACGTCGACGCGTTCTTCGATTACGAGGATCTGTGGGCGGTCATCGTCTGGAACGACGACGTCACGACGTTCCAGACGGTGATCCAGGCCTTCGTGGAGATCTTCGGCCACACGGTGGAGCGGGCCGACAAGCTGGCCTGGCGGATCCACCGGACGGGCAAGGCGGTGGCGGCGGTGCGGCCCAAGGACGAGGCCGAGGCCGCCGTCCACGCGCTGCACCTGCGCAAGATCTCGGCCTCGCTCAGCCGGGCCTAGACCTCCCTCGACGCCGGACCGCACCACAGCAAGGGGCCGCTCCGGCGGAGCCCGGCCCCGGGCTCACCGCACTCTCCCCAGGCGCCCTCCTGGCCGTCGTCGCGCCAGTGGGGGTGGACGCCGCCACGTCTTGTGTGTATGCTTTGAGCATCCACTCAATATGAGAGGGGGGCCGCAAATGGCCAAGTCCGGTACGTCGAGCAGCGTGGTGGACAGGGATTCCTCCCGGTCGTCGGGCACGCGGACGAAGCTGATCGATGCGGCGATCGAGACGCTCAAGGCGGAGGGCTACGCCGGGTCGAGCGCCCGGGCGATCGCCGAACGCGCCGGCCTGAACCAGGGGCTGATCTTCTACCACTTCGGTTCCGTGGCGAACCTCCTTTTGGCTGCGCTCGACTCGGTCAGCGAGCGGCGTATGGCGCAGTACGGGGCGGCGGTCGACGAGGTGCGGACGGCGAGCGAGCTCGTCGACGTGGCCACGGCCATCTTCCGTGAGGATCTCGACGCCGGCCACGTGGCCGTCCTCGTCGAGATGATCGCCGGGGCATCCTCGACGCCGGGACTGGGCCCCGAGGTGGCCGCCCGGCTCGGACCCTGGTTCGCCTTCGCCGAGCAGGCGGTGACCACGACGCTCGGGCCCCCGCTCCAGTCGGTCCTGCCCTCCGGCGACGTGGCGTACGCCATCGTGGCGCTCTACCTCGGTCTGGAGATGCTGACGCACCTCGACGGTGACCGCGCCAGAGCGCTGGCGCTGTTCGACCACGCCAAGAACCTGGCCGCGCTCCTGCAGGCCCTCGCCCCGCCGCCGGCGCCGCCGCCGGCGGCGCCGGCGGCGGGGCGACAGCCATGACCGGGGCGGCACAATCGGCAACTGGGGTCCGACGACCCTCGACCGATAGGGGCCTCGACGTGGTCACCGGGGCCTTCAGCTACTCGGGCGCCGCGCTGGCCCGAGCGCTGCAGCAGAAAGGCCGGCAGGTCCGCACCCTCACCGGGCATCCCGATCGCGCCCCCACGGGGTCCAACATCGACGTCCACCCGCTCGACTTCGACGATCAGCTGGGTCTGGTGGCGTCGCTGTCCGGAGCCACCACGCTCTACAACACCTATTGGGTGCGCTTCCCGCATGGCGCTGTCGACCACGAGCGGGCGGTGGCCAACTCGCGGGTGCTCTTCCACGCCGCCAAGCGCGCCGGCGTCCAGCGCATCGTGCACGTCAGCATCACGCATCCCAGCCTCAGTTCCCCGTACCCGTACTTCCGGGGCAAGGCGCTGGTGGAGCGCGCCCTGGCCGAATGCGAGGTCTCCTACGCCGTCGTGCGCCCGGCCATCCTGTTCGGCGGCGACGGGGTGCTCCTCAACAACATCGCCTGGCTCCTCCGCCGGTTGCCCGTCTTTGCCATCGGCGGGAGTGGGGACTACCGGATCAGGGGCATCCACGTCGACGACCTGGCGCGCCTCTGTGTGGCCAAGGCGGCCGAGTCCGACGACAGCGTCACGGACGCCGTCGGGCCGGAGCGGCCGACCTTCAACGAGCTCGTGGGCACCATTGCCGAGGCAGTCGGGAGTCGCGCCCACCTCGTCCACGTGCCGGGTGCCGCCATGCCCCTTCTGGCGCGGGCACTCGGGCTCGTGCTGAACGACGTGCTCCTCACCACCGAGGAGTACCGCGCCATGGCGGCCGGCCTGGCCGACACCGACGGTCCCGCCACCGGCTCGACGGCCCTGTCGGTCTGGCTGGCCGAGCACGGGGAGACCCTCGGCCTCCGCTACGCCAACGAGCTGGCCCGCCACTTCGACCGGGAGAGCTGACCTCCTCCCGCTCCCGATGTCAGCGCAGTCGGGCCGTCAGGCGCTCTTTCACGGCCGGCCACTCCGCGGCCACGATGGAGAACCGGGCCGAGGTGCGCACCGTGTCGTCGGACCCGGGCCGGTCCGCCCGCATGATGCCGTCGAGCCGGCCCCCGATGCGCTCAATGGCGGCCCACGATCGCTTGTTGCGCACGTCGGTCTGCAGCGCGACCCGGTGCACACCCCAGACCTCGAAGGCGTGGGTCATCATGAGCAGCTTGGCCTCGGTGTTGACGTGCGTCCGCTGGGCGGGTCCGGCCAGCCAGGTGAAGCCGATGTCGACGACGTCGGGCACCCCGTGTCGCTGGTGGGTCGCACCGGGCGGCCATTGCCAATAGGCCACTTCGCAGAAACGCGTCGGCGCCGACGACCAGGTCGGACCCGTCCGGCCCGGCTCCCCGCCGGACCGTGGCGAAGGCCACATGGGCGCCCGATGCCACCTTGGCCAGCGCATCGCGCACGTAATCGGTCATCTGCTCCACGCCATCGGGCGTGTAGGTCCACTGGAAGGAGCTGCGATCGAGCGAGGCCGCCTGAACCAGGGCGGGGATATGGCCCTCGGTCAGCGGCTCCAGCCGGACGAACGTCCCTTCGAGCGTGAACGGCTCATGCATGGACGGCAGGCACAGCGTCATCCGACGCACCGGCCGGCCCCGGCTGGCTCTGTCCTTGCCCGCCCTGGGCCGGCGGTCCGCCCGGTGCCCCGGTGGGGATGACGAAGTCGCTCTGGCGCACCAGCGTGATCCCGCACACGGCGCCCACGAAGGACACCACCGCTCCGATGATCATCAGGTGGTTCAACGTCGCGGAGAACCCGATGTGGTACGCCTGCAGCAACGCGTTGCGGGCGCCGGCGATCGGGATCGCAGCCGCCGCCTGGCGTACCTCGCCCGACGACATGGCTGCCTGCAACTGCACACCGCCTTGACGGAGCACGGTGGGCCCGAAGGGCGACTTCCCCAGTGCAGCGGTGGTGTGCGCCACTATCTGGCTCTGGAAGACGGCACCCAGGACGGCGATGCCGGTGGCGATACCCACCTGGCGGAAGGTGTTGTTGGCCCCGGACGCCATGCCGCTGCGCTGCGGCTGGACGACGGAGACGGCGCCCGACGCCAGCACCGGGTTGACGATCCCGACGCCGAAGCCGGCCACGAGGAAGCCGGGCAACAGGACGGTCCACGTCGAGTCCGGGTGCGTGGTTGCCATCAGGAGCAGTCCACCCGTCACGAAGACCATGCCGACGCCGAGCAGGAGCCGTGACGGCACGCGCACAGTGAGGCGTCCGGCGAAGAACGACGTGAAGAAGATGAGCAAGGTCATCGGCAAGAAGCGGGCGCCGGCGGCCAGCGGGCCGTAGCCCAGGTTGTCCTGGATATAGAGGGTCAGGTACAAGAACATGGCGAAGATCGACGCCGCCAGGCAGAAGGCCACCGTCGAGAGACCCACGAAGGCCGGGATCTTGAACAGGCCGAGGTCCAACATCGGATCCGCCGTCGCGCGCTCATTGATGAAGAAGCCGATCATCAGCACGCCGGCGCCCACCAGCAGACCGATCGTCGTGACGCTGCCCCAGCCGAAGTCGTTGCCCCGCACAAGCGCGAAGACGAGCAGGAACAGACTCACCGAGAAGGTGACGAAGCCCACCCAGTCGATCCGGCGCGCCCGGAGGTCCTCGGACTTGGCGATCTGGGTGAACGTAATGATCACCGCAACGGCGCCGATCGGCACGTTCACGAAGAAGATCCAGCGCCAGCCGATGCCGCTCGTGATGGCGCCGCCGATGAGCGGCCCGATGGCCACGGCGCCGCCGATCACCGCGCCGTAGATGCCGAAGGCGGTCCCGCGGTCGCGCCCGGTGAACGCGGCGGCGATCAGCGCCAGCGAGGTGGCGAACATGATGGCGCCTCCGACGCCCTGGACGGCCCGGGACAGGTTGAGCATGAGCGGGGTGGTGGACAGACCGCAGACCAGTGAGGCCAGCGAGAAGACGACCAAGCCGACGGCGAAGATCTTGCGCCTCCCGTAGATGTCTCCGGCCACCCCGGCGGTCAGCAGGAAGGCCGCCAAGGTCAGGGAATAGGCGTCCACGACCCACTGCAGGTCCGAGAAGCTGGCGTGCAGCGACTGTTGGATGTCGGGCAGCGCCACGTTCACGACCGTGATGTCGAGAAGGAGCATGAACGTCGCCGTGCAGACGGCGATCAAGGTCCACCATTTCCGGTCCAATGCAGGCATTGGCGGAGTGTACCGACCTGGTGTTCTCGCCCGTACAATGGGGTGTGATCGTCGGATCAGCCCTCACCATCGAAATCGGTGACCGCACCCTGTTGTCGGACGCCTCGTTCGTCGTCGGCGCAGGAGAGAAGGCGGGCCTGGTGGGGCGCAACGGCACCGGGAAGTCGTCCTTCATCTCCGTCCTGGTGGGGGAGGCGGCACCGCAGCTCCGGCACCGGGGCAACGTTCGCATCCTCGGGTCGTTCGGGTACCTGCCGCAAGCCCCCGTGCCGGGCGGCCTCGGGCTCGAGCCGACGGGCTTCTCCCACATCCTCTCGGCCCGTGGCCTCGACGTCCTCGACGACGCGTTGGGCAGCGCCCGCGGCGCCATGGCCGACGATCCGAGCGAGGAGAACATCGAGCTGTTCACGGACCTGCAGGAACAGTTCCAGTCCAACGGCGGCTACGAGGCCGAATCGGTGATGGCCCGTTTGGCCGACGGCCTCGGCCTGCGCCAGGAGCTCCTCCTGGAGGACATCGATGAGCTCTCCGGTGGCCAGCGCCGTCGCGTCGACCTCATGCGGGTGCTCTTCCAAGAGCCCGAGCTGATGATCCTGGACGAGCCCACGAACCACCTCGACCGCTCCGCCAAACGCTGGCTGCTCGATGAGCTGGCGCGCTTCAACGGCGCCCTCCTCGTCGTCAGCCACGACCTCAAGTTGCTCGACCACTCCATCACCAAGGTGCTGCACATCGCCAACCAGCGGATGACGGAGTGGAAGGGCAACTACTCCAAGTTCGAGGCGCTGCGCGAGGCCGACCAGTCGCAGCGCGAGCGCGCCTCGGAGCTCGAGGGGCGTGAGATCAAGCGCCTGTCGTCGCTGGCCGACTCCATGCGGGCCAGCACTGAGAAGCGTGCCCGCAAGGCCAAGCAGCTGGACCGCCGGGTCGAGCGCATGGAAGCGGGCCGCACCCAGGTCGAGAAGCGGGACCGGGCGAGCAAGTTCTCGCTCCCGACGCCGCCCCGCTCCGGCGGCGTCCCGCTCGAGGTGGCCAAGCTGGGCATCCGCTACGGCAGCAACGAGGTGCTGTCGGAGGTGACCTTCCACGCCGGGCGGGGCGATCACATCGTGATCATCGGCCGCAACGGTGCCGGGAAGTCCTCACTCCTCCGCTGCCTCGCCGGCGCCCAGGAGCCCTCGAACGGCGCGATCGAGTTCGGGGCGAACGTCGAGCTCGGCTATTTCGCCCAGGAGCACGAGCAGATCGACCCGGATCGCAGCGCGCTCGACAACGTGAGCGACGCCGTGCTGAAGGCCGAGCGGGACCGCCGCGCCCTGCTGGGCTCGTTCGGGCTGCCGTCCAAGGCGGCCGACCAGTTGCCGGGCACCCTCTCGGGGGGAGAGCGGGCCAAGCTCGGGCTGGCCATGCTGTCGGCCGGGGAGGCCAACCTGCTCCTCCTCGACGAGCCGACCAACAACCTCGACCCCTCGTCCATCGCCGCGGTCGGCGCCATGCTGGGCGCCTGGCCCGGGACCATCGTGGCCGTCAGCCACGAACGCGGCTTCGTGGAGGCGCTCCGACCGACCTATTGCCTGCGCCTGCCCGAGGAGCGCTTCACCCACTGGCGTGAGGAGTACCTCGACGACGTAGAGATGCGCTGACTTACGACATCCAGATCTGGGCCGGCCACAGCACGCCCTCGTCGTAGGCGATGGCCTTCGAACCCTGCAGCGTGGTCGGGTTGGCGAAGTTCTGCACGTTCGGGGCGGCCGCGACGCACCAGGTGTCACGGGCGAGCCAGAGGTAAGGGATGTCCTGGGCCAGGTACTCGTTGATCTGCTGGTAGGCCTTGATCCGGTCCGACTTGTCGTCCGTCTCCCGCCCTGCGGTGAGAGCGGTCTGAATCCGGGGGTCGTTGTTGCGGGCCATGTTCAAGGGCAGCGGCGGGCCGACGGTCGTCGTGCTCCACCACACGTAGTTCAGGTCGGGGTCGACGGCGCCGAACTGGCGCCACAACGTCGCCTCGTAGGTGCCGGCCAGTGCGTCGTTGATGATCGTCGCCTGGGCCAGGATGGAGATGGTGACCTTCATGCCCGCCGTCTGCCAGGCCTGCTGCAGGAACTG
Source organism: uncultured Acidimicrobiaceae bacterium (assembly GCA_963817735.1). GTDB lineage: Bacteria > Actinomycetota > Acidimicrobiia > Acidimicrobiales > RAAP-2 > Bog-473. The sequence goes on from CAWFPP010000001.1 coordinate 343,278, forward strand.
GGCGGCCCCCAGGGTCTCGGGGTCGCTCGTCGAATTGAGCGTGAAGGCGGGCGCGCTGCCCGTCTGTTGCTGCACCTGCTTGACCAGTTTGGCGGCTTGCGTCGGGTTGTACTTCGGGTAGGCGGTCTTGCTGTAGAACTCGCTCCCCGGCAGGAAGAGGCCGTTCATGGGCGCGTCGATGCCCTTATCGATGACCTTGGAGAACTGGGCCTGGTTGATGCACATTGCCATCGCCTGGCGCAGCGTCTTGTTGTTGAACGGGGCCTTGGCGGTGTTCAACATGATGCACTGCACCGTGGGCTGTCCGACGATCTGCCCGCTGTTGTCATAGTAGGAGTACTTGTCGTTGCCGCGGAACTGCAGGAGGTTGTTGGGGGAGTTCGAGTGCATGATGTCGATCTCGCCGGTCTCGAGCGCGTCGGCGCGCGACTCGTCGTTGATGATCGGCTTGTAGGTGATGGAGTTGAGGTACGGGTAGCCCTTGCGCCAGTAGTGCGGGTTCCTGGTGGCCGTGAAGTGGCTGTTGGGGACCCAGTCCTGGAAGACGAAGGGACCGGTGCCGATCGGGTTCGACGTGCCGCCGTCGGGGGCGTTGAGCATCGAGGGCGCGGCGATGTAGCCGGTCTGCGCCTGGGCCAGGTAGTAGGGGAAGGGGGCCCACGGCGCCTTCAGGTTGATGGTGACCGACAGCGGCCCCGTCACCGTCGCGCTGCTGAAGTCGGCGAAGGCGGGCCCGGTCAGGACGCCGGACGCCGTGGCCTCGATGTTCTGGTGCAGGGCATCGGCGTTGAGCGGAGTGCCGTCGTGGAAGACGATGTGCGGGCGCAGGGTGATGGTGAAGGCCGTGAAGTCCGCGTTCGACGTGATCGACTCGGCCAGGTACGGCTCCACGCCACCGGCGGCGTTGACGATGGCGATGGGGTCGAAGACCGTGCGGCCGTAGAGGAACCCGCCCTCGTCCCACCGGGCGGTGGACGGATTGAAGCCGCTCTCTTCGGTGTCGATGCCGAAGGTGAGCGACCCTCCCTTGACCGGCCTTTTCGTGGAGATCCCGTTCCGCCCTGGCCCGTTGGTCCGCGCCGCGCCGGCTGCGCCACCCAGGGCGCCCGCCATGGCGGCCCCGGCGCCCAGTGCGACCCCGCCGGCCAAGAACGATCGGCGATCAAATGAGTGCGTCATCGCGAACCCCCCAGGGTCTCGATCCCCATTGCGTACGGCTACTGGCGCCGCACGTTACAACTTCGTGACCGATTGAGGGTGGCGGACGATTGGGGTGCCGCCGAGGTCCTATGGCAACCTGGGCCGGCACAGCGCATGACCACGAGAGGGAGGCAGCAATGACGATCGCAATCGGTGACCGGGTGCCCGACGTGAAGGTCTTCACATTCGGCGACAAGGGACCCGAGGCGACCACGTCGACCGAGGTCCTGGGGAAGGGCAAGGTCGTCCTCTTCGGGGTCCCGGGTGCGTTCACCCCTACCTGTTCGGACCACCACCTCCCCGGGTTCGTGCTGCGGGCCGAGGAGCTCCGGGCCAAGGGTGCCGACAAGGTCGTGTGCGTATCGGTCAACGACCCCTTCGTCATGGGCGCGTGGGCGCAGGACCAGAAGGTGGGTGACACCGTGGTCATGCTGGCCGACGGCAACGGGGACCTGGCCGGGGCCATGGGCCTCACCATGGACGGCAGCGGCTTCGGTCTCGGATCGCGCATCCAGCGTTTCGCCGCCATCATCGACGACGGCGTGGTCAGCTGGCTCGCCGTCGAGCCCGGTCCAGGCCTCAATGTCAGCTCGGCCGAGGAAGTGCTCGCCGCGCTCTGAACCTCGGCGCAAACCTCGGCGCGAACCTCGGCGCAAACCTCGGAGCGAATGCCGGCGCGGGCGCCTTATCCCACCCACGCGCCGCCGCTCGCAGCCTCGACGACGCACCGAAACAGGCGTGTTGCCGCCACGTTCGGTTGCAACGCGGTGGCGGTGCGCATCCGCTGCGGCAATTGTCATCGCGTAGTGCGATTTCCTCGAACCGCTTGGGCACAATCCTCCTCGCAAGGCTGCATGGCGGATGCGGAAATAGAGGGGAAAGGCAATGCGCAGGGTGGTGGGAGCGCGTCGGAGCGTTCGGCGCGCGTGCATGTTCGGTGCGACCGCGGCGGCGGTGATCGCGCTCTCGATGGTGGCTGCGCCCGACACCGGGACGCTCGCCGGAGCGTCGCGTCTGGCCCTGGCACCCGAGATGATCTCCGGCGGCCAGTCGGGGCCCCCCTCGGCATCGACCTCGGCACCGACGCCCACGCCGCCGATGTCGACGGGAGCCTCGGCCGGCGCCTCGTCGCTCTCCGGCCGCCAGCCGGCGCCCGGCTCCACCTCCACAGCGACCCCGACCGCCACATCGGCCTCCACCTCGACGTCGCCATCAGCCCCGGCCGCCGCCCACGCGCCCGAGAAGCTCTACGGCCGGCAGCCGGCGTCCACCTCCACATCGACCTCCATCTCCACCTCGACGTCGGCGGCCGATTCAGACTGCCAGGGGACCACGCCGCTCGGCCTGCCGGGAAGGTGGAACTGCACGTTCGACGACGAGTTCAACGGCACCTCGCTCGACACGACCAAGTGGGTGCCCCAGGAAACCGCCGCCAGCGGCTACCTCAACGGCGCCACGGCCTGTTACGTCGACAGCCCCGACACGATCTCGGTCTCGGGCGGCTACCTGAACCTGACGGCGCGCCAGGTGGCGCCGTTTACGTGCGAGGACGGGAGCAACAGCTTCACGACGAGCTACGAGGCCGGCATGGTCTCGACCGAGGGCCTGTTCGACCAGACCTACGGCGCCTTCGAGGTCAGCGCCAAACTCCCGGCGTCCGTGGTCGAAGGCCTGCAGGAGACGATGTGGCTCTACCCGCAGACGCTGACCTACGGCCCGTGGCCCGACTCGGGCGAGATCGACTTCGCCGAGTTCTACAGCGAGTACCCGGGCCTCGACGTGCCCTACATCCACTACGCCCAGTCCTCGACCGATGTGAACGCCACGTCGTACGACTGCCTCATCAACCAGGACGCGTTCAACACGTACGGCGTCGACTGGACGCCGACGTCGATCACGGTGCTCTACAACGGCACGCCCTGCCTCGTCGACACCCCCAGCACGGGCAGCGAGCCGTTCGACCAACCGTTCTTCATCGCCCTGACCCAGGCGCTCGGCGTCGGCACCAACGCCTTCACGCCGAACGTCACGGAGTTGCCGGCCACGACCCAGATCGACTGGGTGCGCGCCTGGGCTCCGGCTTCGTAGCCGAATTCCGCATCGGCCTTGACATGCAACCGTCAGGCTGCTTGAGTAGAGGTATGCAACCAAATGGTTGCGTAATCACCCAGCGGATGGTGCGATGCGGCAGATGGATGAGGTCTTCCGGGCGCTGAGCGATCCTGCCCGGCGCCGGCTCCTGGACCGGCTCAACGAGCGCAACGGGCTCACCCTCAGCGAGCTCTGCACGGGCATGGGCATGACGCGGCAGTCGGTCTCCAAGCACCTCGACGTGTTGGAGGAGGCCGACCTCGTGGCCACGACGCGCCGGGGGAGGGAGAAGCTCCACTTCTTGAACGCCGCTCCCATCAACGACATCGCCGACCGCTGGATCCACCACTACGACCGGGCGCGGGCAGAGGCCCTCGCCGATCTCAAGACGGCACTGGAGGCCACCCCCATGAACCAGATCAGCGACCAGACCACCTTCGTCTACACGACCTACATCGAGTCCACGCCCGAGCGGGTCTGGCAGGGACTGACCGACCCTGCCTTCACCGAGCGCTACTGGCGGCACCCGGCCTCGGGCGGGGTCACGTACCGCACGGACTGGCGGAAGGGCTCCGGCTACGACGTGGCCTACGAGCAGGTGGGGCTGGTGGTCGCCGATCCCGGGCAGGTGATCCTGGAGTCCGATCCCCCGCGGCGTCTCGCCTACACGTGGCACACCTTCACCCCGGAGTGGGCCGCTGCCCACGGCTTCGACGAGGCCACCGTTGCGGCGTGGCGGGCCGAGTCCCGCTCGAAAGTCGCATTCGACATCGAGGAGGCGGGGGAGGGCGTCGTGAAGCTGACCGTCGTGCACGACGGCTTCGCACCCGGGAGCGCCGTGCTCGAGGGGGTCCGGGGCGGCTGGCCCGCGGTCATCGCCAGCCTGAAGACGTTGCTCGAGACCGGCTCGGCGCTGCCGGCGGCAGAACGGGAGGGGAGGACACGGCGATGAGAACCGACACGAGCTTCACCTACTCGATCTACATCGAGGCAACGCCCGAGCGGGTGTGGCGGGGGCTGACCGATCCCACGGACACCCGGCGCTATTGGCGACACGCCACCATGGGAGGCAAGTCGTTCCCGTCCGATTGGAGCAAGGGGTCGACCTGGGACCTGCTCCACGAGGACGTGGGTCTCGTGGTGCACGACCCCGAGCAGGTCATCCTCGAGGCCGATCCCCCGCGGCGTCTCGCCTACACCTGGCACACCTTCACGCCGGAGTGGGCGGCCCTTGCCGGCCTCCCCGAGGAGACGGCAGCGGCGTGGCGGGCCGAACCGCGCTCGGAGGCGGCGTTCGACATAGAGGAGAGGGACCTGGGCGTGGTCAGGCTGACCGTCCGCCACGACGGCTTCTCGGCCGGCAGCGCCGTGCTCCCGGCCATCTCGGAGGGCTGGCCAGCCGTCCTGTCGAGCCTGAAGACGCTGCTCGAGACCGGCTCGCCCCTGCCGGCAACGTAGACCACGCCGGGCGCCAGCCCCAACATGAAATGGGAGGTCAGCCTCCTTGCCGGATCGCTTCAATCGGAGTATGATACTCGGTATGCTACTTCGAAATGGGCAATCATGAGCGTCCGACACGCCCTGCTGGCCCTCCTCAGCGAGGGGCCCAAGTACGGGCTCCAGCTGCGCCAGGAGTTCGAGTCCCGCACCGGTGAGGTCTGGCCGCTCAACGTCGGGCAGGTGTACACGACCCTGCAGCGGCTGGAGCGGGACGGCCTCGTCGAGTCCGACGACGTGGCCGAAGAGGGGCCGCAGAAGGGCTTCCACATCACCCAGGAGGGTGCCGAGGAGCTCGCCCAATGGTTGCGCACCCCGCCGGACTTCTCGTCGCCACCCCGCGACGAGTTGGTGATCAAGGTGCTGGTCGCCCTGGGGTTGCCGGGGGTGGACGTGCACGAGGTGGTGCAGGTGCACCGGCGCTATCTCGTCGAGTTGATGCAGCAGTGGACGCGCCTCAAGGAGGACGAATCGCGCCTCGACCTCAACTTCGCGCTGGTGGTCGACGCCGAGTTGTTCCGCCTCGACTCGCTGATCCGTTGGTTGGACACGGCCGATGGCCGTCTGAAGAGAGCGGCGGTGGGAGAAGCTGCGCCGGCTTCGCCGTCGTTCCCCCTCCCCAAGGCCCGGCGCAGGGTAGGAGCCCCCGAATGAGCTACCTCGAGCTGCGCGATATCTCCAAGGTCTTCGGAGAGGGCCCCACAGAGGTCCGTGCCTTGCAGCGTGTCGACCTCTCCGTCGAAGCGGGATCTCTCGTGGCGGTCATGGGCTCCAGCGGCTCGGGGAAGAGCACGCTGCTGACCATCGCCGGCAGCCTGGAGGACCCCACCAGCGGTGAGGTGTACGTCGGCGGCCGATCCCTCTCCTCGCTGTCGCGCAACAGCAAGGCGCAGCTGCGCCGCCAGTCCATCGGGTACGTCTTCCAGGACTACAACCTGCTGGCCGGGCTCAGCGCGGTGGAGAACGTCTCGTTGCCGCTCGAGTTGGACGGCGTGGCGGCCCGCAAGGCCCAGGCGGTGGCGCTCGAGTCGCTCGAGGAGTTCGGCCTGCTCGGACCGGGCGTCGCGCTACCCCGACCAGCTGTCCGGAGGTGAGCGGCAGCGGGTCGCCATCGCCCGCGCCGTGGTCGGCGGACGTCAGCTCCTCCTGGCCGACGAGCCCTCCGGCGCGCTCGACTCGACCAACGCCGAAAGCGTCATGCGGCTGATCCTGGCGGCCTGCCATCGCGGTCTGGCCGCCGTGGTGGTGACGCACGACGCGCAGCTCGCCTCGTGGGCCGACCGCGTCATCTTCCTGCGCGACGGCCGTATCGTCGACCAGACTCTGCCGATCGAGAGCCCCGATACGTTCCTCGCCGACGTCCGGAACCAATGAGCGTCGACACTCTCGAGCGGCCCGCCACCGAATCGGTCCCCGCACCGAGCACCGGCGGCATCGCGGCCCGCCAGGCCATGGTCCGCTGGGCCTGGCGCCTCTTCCGGCGCGAGTGGCGCCAGCAGCTGCTCATCCTGCTCCTCATCGTCGTCGCCGTGGCGGCCGTCGTCGTCGGTGCCGCGGTGGCGGTCAACACGCCGCCGCCGGCCAACGCCGGGTTCGGCACGGCGCATGACCTGGCGACCTTCAACCTGTCCGCGCCCGCGCTCAAGGCACCGTCGGTCACCCTCTCGGATGTGCAGGCGCAGATCGCCACGCTCGAAGAGCGCTCCGGCCGGGTCCAGGTCATCGAGAACGAGACCTTCAGCGTTCCCGGTTCCGACCAGACGTATCAGCTGCGGTCCCAGGATCCCCACGGGCCCTATGGCGACCCGATGCTGCAGCTGCTCTCGGGGAGCTACCCGACGGGGTCCGATCAGATCGCCGTCACCCCTGGGCTGGCCTCCGAGCTCAACCTCGCCGTGGGCGACGCGTGGCCGCAGGGGGGCAAGACCGTCGTCGGCATCGTGCAGAACCCACAGAGCCTGCTCGACGAGTTCGCGCTGGTCCCCCCCGGGCAGGTGGCGCACCCGACGCAGATCAGCGTCCTCTTCGACGCATCCCCGTCGGAAGCCAAGGATCTGCCCTCTTACGTCACCACGCCCGGAGTGAACAACAACGGCATCAACCCGTCGACGATCGTGCTGGCCCTGGCGACGGTGGGAATGCTCCTCATCGCCCTGGTCTCGATCGGCGGCTTCACCGTGCTGGCCCAGCGCCGCATGCGTTCCCTCGGGATGCTCGAATCGATGGGCGCGACCGACCGCAACGTCCGGCTCGTCCTAGAGGTCAACGGCGTCATCGTGGGCGTCGTGGGCGCCATCGTGGGCTTCGCTCTCGGTCTGGCCCTCTGGCTGGCGTACCGCCCGCACAACGAGCAGAGCGCACACCACGTCATCGGTACGTTCGCACTGCCCTGGAACGTGATCGTGCCGGCCATGGTGCTCGCGGTCGTCGCGACCTTCTTTGCCGCGAGCTACCCGGCGCGGGCCATCACCCGCGTGCCGGTCGTCAGCGCGCTGGCCGGGCGTCCTGCGCCTCCACGCCAGATCCACCGCTCGCTGGTGCCCGGTGTGATCGCCTTGGTCATCGGGTTCTTCATGTTCTCCGTCTCCGGCGCCTCGGGGAACGGGGGCGGTGTCATCTGGCTCGTCCCGGGGTTGATCGCGCTGATCGTCGGGATCATCTTGGTCTCGCCGTTCTTCCTTGCCCTGCTGGCCCGGATCGGAGGTAGAGCGCCCGTCGCCATTCGCCTGCCGTTCCGCGACATGGCGCGCTACCGGGCCCGCTCCGGCTCGGCTCTCTCAGCCATCAGCCTCGGCATCATGATCGCGGTCATCATCTGCGCTGTCGCCGTCGCCCGTTACTCCAACGTCTTCGACTATGTCGGACCGAACATGGCGGCGAACACCCTCAACGTGTACAGCCCTCCGCCGGCCGGGAGCCCGCTCTTCTCGCCGGGGCAGAACGGGCCGCAGACCGAGACGGCACCGACACCCCCGAGCCTCTCGGCGCAGGTGGCGACGGCGCACGCGATCGCCTCGGCGGTCGGGGCCAAGGACGTGGTCGAGCTCGACAGCCCGAACGTCGGGCTGCAGAACCCGAGCGCTGCGGGCAGGCAGTGGAACGGCCCGATCTACGTGGCCACGCCGGCCCTCCTCCGGGCCTATGGCATCAACCCTTCGTCCATCCCGTCCAACGTCGACGTCCTCAGCTCGCGACCAGGACTGGCCGGCTCGGGCGTGCAGCTGACCTTCGGCGGGGGGAGCAAGGGCGGCGGCGGCCCGGGGAACTACAACCAGTGCACGCCCAACCAGTGCCTGGCCCACCCCGTGGTCCAGGAGGAGAGCCAGCTGCCCATGGGCACGTCGTCACCCAACACGGTGATCACCGAGAGCGCGCTGCAACGCCTGCACCTCACGAGCCAGAACAGCCTCGGAGGCTGGATGATCCTGGCCAACAGCTCGATCACGGCGGCTCAGCTGCGGACCGCCAACTCGCTGGCCGCCTCCGGCGATTTGAGCATCGAGTCGAAGAACGACGCGCCCACGTCGGCCGAGATCGTCAACTGGGCGACCGTATTCGGCATCGCCCTCGCGCTCGGCGTCCTGGCGATGAGCGTGGGGCTCATCCGGAGCGAGACAGCGAGCGAGCTGCGCACGCTGACCGCCACGGGCGCGAGCTCGCGCACCAGGCGCAGCCTCACCGCCGTCACCGCGGGAGGCCTCGCCTTCCTCGGTGCGCTGCTCGGGACCGCTGCGGCCTACATCGGCCTGTTCGGATGGTTCAACTCGAACGCGCTGGAGGGAGGAGTGTCGGACATCATCAGCCACGTCCCGTGGGACAACCTGTTCTTCATCGTGATCGCCATGCCGGTCGTCGCCACCCTCATCGGCTGGGTGCTGGCCGGGCGAGAGCCGACGGGGATCGGCTCCCGTCCGATGGAATAAGAGACGGTGACCGTCCGCAGCGATGCGGCGTCGGCGACGGACGATGATCCTTCAGCGCCACCGGGCGCTTCCGTGGCGACAGGCCGCCGGATGCGAGCCCGCTGGCTGGTCCACCTCTTGCTAATCGGTACCTTCGCCGCCTCGCTGGCCACCGTGGTGTTGATTCCCGAGGGGACGCCGCACCTCGTGGTCGGGTTGGCGTTCGTTGCTCTTGCGGGCATCCACGTTGCCCAACGCCGGCACACCGTGTCGCGGTTGCTTGGGAACCTTGGACGGGTGCGCACATGGGCTACTCGTCGGGGACGGCTCGCGTGGTCGGACGTGATCCTCGCCGCGTTGACCCTCAATGTGTTGGCATCGGGAACGTACGACTGGCTGACGGGCAACCAGGTGATCCTTCAGCCTCGCGCAGTGGGAATCCCGTTCCGCAACATCGGGTGGCACGTGCTCTCTGCTCTCGTGCTGCTGGTGTACCTGTGCGTGCACCTCACTCGCCGTTGGGGCCGCATCCGCCGGTCGGCCATCCGCTGAGGAGACGAGTCAGGACTCGGCGGTGACCCCGAACCGCTCGGTGTAGAAGCCGAGGGCCCGGCGCCGTTCGGCGCCGTCGAGACCGAACTGAGCCAAGTCGTAGGCCACCGATCCATGGAGGCCGCGGGGGTGCGCCTCCATGAACGAGGCCATGGACTCGGTGGCCCGAGCATCCAGGGGCTGGCCCGCCAGCTCGTAGACCCGCCCGACCATGGCGAGGTCGTTGGCCATGAACTCGTCGAAACGCACGTCGATGGTCCGGTCCGCCGGCAGGGCGTCGCGCTCCTCGGCGCAGCGGCGCAGCATGCGCTCGAGCCGGTCGGCCCAGTACGCGCCCGTGCTCTCGACGTCGACCCGGTCCCGGGTGAGCCTGGCGGTGTAGGCGATCATCGTGAGCATCGACGCCGTCACCGACACCGGGTCCCGATGCGTGACGACGAAGGTGGCGTCGGGGAACGTGTCGACCAGGGCGGGGAACTGTTCGAGGTGCTGGGGCGTCTTGAGGATCCAGCGGGTGCCGCCCCGGAGCCACTGCAGGACCTGCAGCACCTTGCGGAGGTAGGCATAGGTCGGGCGCTGATCGCGGGCCAGGTACGCGTCGCGCCACGACGGCATCGGCGCCGTCGTCTCGAACAGCATGGTGGAGAAGTCGATGGCCAGCAGCTGTATCTCTTCGTGGGTGTGCTCGACCGTCATCTCATGCATGCGGTTGAAGTACGGCAACGCCGTGTTGAGGAAGCCGAGCGCCATCTCCGTGCGCTCCAGACGGGGGTCTGCGGCGCCGGCGGCCGGGATCTCCTCTGCAGGCAGGACGGGCTCGAGGCTCTCCCAATAGGGCAGGGAGCGCAGGGCGGGGTCGGCGGACATCAGGTTGTGCAGGTGGGTGGTGCCCGTCCGGGGCAGCCCGCAGATGATGATCGGCGCGACGATCCGCTCTTCGAGGATCTCGGGGTGCCGCCGGACCAGGTCCTCAATGAGCAGACGGTTCTTCAACAGGCCGAGGATGAAGACGTGCTGCTGCATGATGCCCGCACCGTTGAAGCCGCCCTCCTGGCGCATGGCGGCGCAGAGCAGGTCGAGTCGTTCCACGAAGTCGTCGGCGCCGAAGTCCGTCAGGCCGGTCTCGGTGCGGGCGGTCGCCATGAGCTCCGCCGGATCGAGTGTGAGCTGTGACCCCGCCTCCTCCATGAAATCGAGGATGGCCCGGACCTCGTCGCTGTAGCGCGGCTCGGCCAGATCATCGATGCGGACGGGGGCAGGGCGCGCATTCATACGGTGTCCACCGGCAGGACCTCCACCTGGGACTGCTCCGGTGTGGCTGCGGGCAGGAACCAGCGGAACCAGATGCGGCCCGACCGGTGGCCGGCCGTGGAGACCCAGTTGGGATGCGACGGGGGCCGGGCGGACACGACGATGATCCACGAGCCATCCGGTTCGTATTGCACCTCGGCGCCGTTGATGGTGACCCGCTCGTAGTCGTAGTTGTAGGTGTGGAGCAGTCGGTTCCATAGGCACATGTTCCAGAAGACGCACTCGGGCGATCGCCCGCGGATGACCAGGGCCTCGTCGTCGGCCAGCTCGAAGGCGCCCATGGCGTAGGCGGCGTCGCCGGCCGCCCACCCGAAGGTAGTGGTCGGGACCGGGTAGGGCGGGTCGATGGCGTTGGGCGTGCCGAGCGGGATGGGCACGATGCTGGCCTGCTCGCGGACCCACGTCGCGGCGGCCCGCATGCGCCGGGCCAGGTCGGCGTCGTCCTGACGGTAGGTCTGGGGCGGATCGTCCGCCTCGATGTGCCAGGCGGCCCGGCGGCCCCGCCGGGGATCGTCGAGGTAGTCGCGGGTGATGGCGGCCACGGCGTCGGGCTCCAGTCGGATCCAGAGAACGCCGGGCTGCGCGGGATCGGTCGGGGAGATGACGATGTGGATGGCCCCGTCGGCGTCACGCTCCACGCCCTCGCTGTTGGCGGACCCGACGATCCTGGTGGAGTAGCGCCCGTCGTCCGGACCGCCGTAGACGGTCAGCGACATGTAGACGGCGTCGCCCGGCTCGAGCCTGACCCGATAGGTGCGGGTGGGGTCGATCGGCGCGTAGCAGTAGAAGGCGTCGGCATTGTCACCACCCCACTTCTTGTACGGGCCCACGATCTCGACGAAGCGGGGCCGGGCCTTGTCGGCCCACACGTTCACCTCGCAGGCGACCTGCAGGATGGACAGCACCCACTTGTGCGCTTCCAGAAGCGTCTCGGGGTCGTCGGCCAGCTGCTCCACCATGTGCGCGTGCGCGGCGGTGACGGTGTCGAGCAGTTCGGTGAATGCCGTCTCGGTCTCGGTCGTCATGATCCCCCCGTGTCGAATGGCGACCGATCATAGGGAGCATCCGGGCACCGGGGAGCCGGGGGAGGCCGAGGAAGGGATCAGCGGGGGATCAGGAGCTGATGACGGCAGCGAGGGCGGGTGTCCCGTGTGGCGTGTCGAGCTCTTGGCGCTGGTGCTCCCAGCGGGCCAGGATCCACGTCAGCGCGGCGATGCCGGCGAACCAGACGAGATTGCCGAAGGGCAACACGCTCCAGGTGACCATGGCGCACAACACGCAAATCCCGGCGCAACGAAGTCGCGCATCGCAGCCCGTGCAGGCAAGCAGCGGAAGGGCCCACAACACGTACCAGGGTTGGGGGTTGGTCGCACACACGGCCATCACGCCCAACCCCAGCGCAAGGGCGCCGACCCAACTGGCCCGTCGCGCCAGCAGCACCACGATGGCAACGGCAATGACGACGCCCGCCAGTTGGACGGTGTTGGCCAGGCTCGACGACGTGGAACCGGCCAGGCTCAAGAGTGAGAACGAGCTGGCGACGGTGGCCTTCGAGGCGGATCGCAACCAGCTGAAGCCGTCGCCGCCGCTCGGAAGCCCGCCGACGACCAACGCGACGAGGGTCAAGGACAGCCCACCCAGGAGAAGGGTGGCCCGACGACGCCAGGAGCCTTGCCAGCTCCACCAGGCGACGGCCAGCACGGCGAGGGCCGCGGGCGCCTTGACCGTGAGAGCCAGGGCGGCCAGGCAGAGCGCCCACCACGGTCGTTTGGTGAACGCCAGGGCGACGGCGGCCACGACGAGACTGATCATGACGGCGTCGTTGTGGATGCCGGCGACGAAGACGATGAGCACTGCGGGGCTCGCCACGCCGGCGACGACCGCTTCGGACGGGTTGATACCCCGGGCAGCGGCCGCACGGGCGACCCCCCAGGCGCACAGGACGAGGCTCGCCAGCACGGCCACCCGCCAGCCCTCGGCGGCGATCGACGGGTGCCCACCCGAAACCGCTGCGAACACCGCGGAAAGATCGACCGCGCCGGGCCCGTAGATGGATGGGCCGGTCAGGTACTTCGGGTCGACGCCCGACAGCCAGATGGAGTGGTGCCCGAGGAGACGGACGGGGCTCGCCGCCCCGAAGCCCGACGTCACCAACTTGCCCTGGGCCGCATAGATCCAGACGTCCTGGCTGGCGAAGGGAGCAGCCAGCAACAAGGGCGCGGCCCAGGCGGCCATGACCCACCAGATGTTGCGGCACCGCAGCCTCGGATCGGCCCGGACGGTGCGCCAGAGACTGAGCCAGGCCAACACAAGGAGCACGACGCCGATGACCACCGCACCCATGACCATCAGGTGCACGGAGCCGACCCCTGGACCGTCGTTGACCGGTTCGGTCCATGTGGGGAGGGCCGGTCCCTCCCAGCGGGGAGCGGAGCCCGATGCCGCGAGGGGCCAGAGATGGGCGGCGTGAGGCCCATACGGTGAGGCGGGAAGATCGCTGGCGAGCGCCAGCAGGGCGGAGCCGGCGGCACCCAGGATGGCCGTCGGCACGAGACCGAGCGCCCGGATCCCGTGTGGCGCGGCCTCCCTCCCGGGCGAGCCCCGGTCCAATTCCAGCGAGCCGACGCTCACGAGGGAATTATCGGCTGGTCGGGCCCGTTCTGAAGCGATTCATCTGAACGTGTTCCATCAGGTCCAGCACTGTGCCGTCACCTGCCGGAGACCCGAGCCTCCGACCGTGCGCGTCCATCAGCCAGAATGACGGGTCTCAGACATACGAACGAGGAGAAATGATGGCGACGCCACGCGACGACCTCCCAGTCTTCGAGGAACCCGATCCACTCGATCCAGAAAATGCCGCGGAGATCGCTCCACTCGACAACGAGACGGACTTCGACGACGAGCAAGAGGAGGACCAATTCCCGCTCGACGAGACCGAAGCCGCCGAGGCCGGAGCCCTGCTCGATGATCCGGAAGCCCTCTCCGAAGACGAGTAGCACTGTATTGCCCGAGAGCGGCCGACCAGGATCGAACTGGCATCATCAGCTTGGAAGGCTGAGGTTCTACCATTGAACTACGGCCGCGAATCGGGGAGCAGTCTAAAGCCTCTACTCTCGACCCCGTGGACACACTCTACGAGCGGGTCGGTGGCGAGCCGTTCTTCGTCGACCTGGTCGACCGCTTCTATCTCGGGGTGGCCGGCGACCCGTTGTTGCGGCCGCTGTACCCCGACGATCTCGCCGAGTCGTCGCGCCACCTCGCGTTGTTCCTGGTGCAGTACTGGGGCGGCCCGACGACCTACGGCGAGGAGCGCGGCCACCCGCGCCTGCGCATGCGCCACGCCCCCTTCGTCATCGGCCCGGCGGAACGCGATGCGTGGCTGCGCCACATGCTCGGTGCGGTGCTCGAACTGGAGTCGGCTTCTCGGATCGGCCCAGACGATGCGCTCGCGCTCCGCGATTATCTCGAGATGGCGGCCACGTCGCTCGTCAACTCGTCCTGACCGTCCGAGCACTCAGTCCTTGAAGTCGGGCGTACGGCCTTCCTTGCGCGCCGCCACGGACTCCTCGAAGTTGCGCGTGGTGATGCGGACGAAGAGCTGGGAGGTGCCCTCTGCGTCCATGTGGGACTGCAGGTTGCTGGCGTCGAGACTGTTCCACAGCTGGCGCTTGGTCAGCTCGACGCCCGCCCGGCTCCAGCCGTTGATCCGGTCCGCCAGTTCGAAGCAGGCGGGCAGCAGCGCATCCGGCGGCACGACACGTGACACAAGCCCGATCCGGTCAGCCTCGCCGGAGTCCACGTCGCGTCCGGTGAGCATGATCTCGGCGGCCCTCGAGTGCCCAATGGACCGGGGGAGGAGGAAGCTCAGCCCGAGCTCGGCGGCCGTGAGGCCGTTGTTGATGCCGGCCGCCCGGAAATAGGCCGCCTCCGAGGCGATCCGGATGTCCGCAGCCAGCGCCAGACAGAACCCGCCGCCGATGGCGGCTCCGTTGACGGCGGCGACGACCGGTTGGTGCAGCCGGCGGATGGTCGAGATCACATCATCCAGCAGCTCCATGGAGCGCAACGCGATGGTCGGCAGGGTCAAGCCGTCCATGTTGGGCATGGTGCCGGGGTTTTCGTGGTCCGCGCCCGAGCAGAACCCGCGACCCGCTCCCGTGATGACCACAACCCGAACGCCGTTGTCCCGGCCGATCTCACGCAGGGCGTCGCGGAACGGGATCATGACGTCGAACGCCATGGCGTTCATGCGCTCCGGCCGGTTCAGCGTGACGACGGCAACGTGGGGGTGGGGCCGGGTGATCTCGGTGAAGGACATGCGCGGCATCGTAGAACCCCGCTCAGCATTTCCCGGTGCGACGACCACCGGCTGTGGTCGGCCGAGCCAATGAGGAGCTAGGCCACGTGCTGACCGGACGGCCGGGCCTTGGCCCGTGGCGCCTCCTTGCGGGCGATCCAGCGCAGGCGGGCCGCACGGGCATCCCAGTCGTAGACGACGGCGGTGCCGGCGATGTAGTCGTTCAGGGCACGCCGGTCGCGCTGGTACACGACGCCGAGAAACCCGATGCCCAGCGTGAGGAACAACGTGATACCCAGGCCCACCGTCCGGAAGATGGCCTGGCGTCCGCTGATCGGCGCGCCCCGCGCGGTCACCACCTGCAGTCCCAGGAGTGCCATGCCCAGCGTCTTTCCACTCACCGCCCATTGATATGTGAAGTAGAAGAACTCCCAGATCGTCAGCACGATGAAGGCCGCCAGCTGGTGGTTGCTCAACGTGAACGAGTGTCCTGTCACCAGTTTGAGCGCAGCGTTGAGCAGTGCCGCGCCGAGGGTGTAGAGACCCCATGACGCTCCGACGTCGGCGGCGAACGCAGCCAATCGGCTGACCGCTCCCGCGTAGTTCCCCTGGCGCCCGATGGTCAGTGCAGCCGAGGGGACGGGGACGGTCGTCATGACGTCGAGGCCACCGTCGGTGCCACGAGGAGCGGCGGACCGGCGGGCCAGTCTGCGATCTTCTTGCCGCGCCCGATGAGACGGTTGCCCCAGCGCAGGATGAAGTCGTCCAATCCGACGCCCTGTGCCCGGACGACGTCAAGGACCTCGGTAAGGATTCCTGTCGTCGACCGGGCGATGATCGATCCCAGTTCGGTCTGCTCGACCAGGGAGTCGATGTCGATCTGGTTGACGATGGCGTTGATGTCGACCCTCTCGATGATCTGCTGCACGTCGACCCGCTCGATGATCTTCTGCACGTCCACCCGATCGATGATCTTCTCGACGTCGACCCGTTCGACGATCTGGTCGACGTCGACCCGCTCGATGATCTTCTCGACGTCGACCTTGTCCAGGATGGAGTCGATGTCGATGGCGTCGACGATCAGCGGCACGATGTGCTCCGCCAGCGACTGGGCCAGCTGCTCCACCCTGCTGCCGATCGGGTTGGGGCTCATGCGTCCGGCGGGCTCTGTGACATTTCAGTGATCTTCTCATCCCCGGCCGGTGCGGGCGCGACATCGATCGGGTACCGTCGAAACCATCGGGATAGGCAGAAACCTGAGGAGGCATTGTGGAGTTCGAGCGCTATGAGGACGGAGTCCCGTCCTGGGTCGATCTGGGCAGCACGGACCTGGCCAAGTCGAGGGAGTTCTACGGAGCCCTCTTCGGCTGGAACTGCCCGGAGGGGCCACCCGAGGCCGGCGGCTATTCCGTTTGCGACCTGGGCGGGAAGAGCGTGGCGGGCCTCGGTCCTCTCATGAATCCCGACATGCCACCTGTCTGGATGACCTACGTCAACGTCGACAGCGCCGATGCCGCCGTCGCCAAGGTCGCCCCCAACGGTGGCACGGTCTTCGTTCCCCCGATGGACGTCATGGACGCCGGCCGGATGGCAATCCTCGCCGACCCCGTCGGTGCGGTCATCGGACTCTGGCAGCCGGGTCAGCACACCGGGGCCCAGGTGGCCAACGAACCCGGCACCTACTGCTGGAGCGAGCTGATCACCACGGACCTCGACGCGTCGAAGGCCTTCTACGGCGCCGTGTTCGGCTGGGGTGCCGAGGACCAGGGTCCTCCGGGAGGCCCACCCGCCTACACCGAGTGGAAGGTGAGCGGGAGATCGGTCGGCGGCATGATGCTGAAGTCCGCCGACATGCCGGCGGACATGCCACCGTCGTGGGGTGTGTACTTCGCGGTGGCGGACACCGACGCCACGGTGGCAAAAGCGCAGGAGCTCGGCGCCAGCCTTTTCATGGGGCCGGCCGACATCGAACCCGGGCGGTTCGCCGTGCTCGCCGACGGCGTGGGCGCCGTCTTCAGCGTGTTGCAGCTCAAGGAATAGGGCCCCCCGATGGAGTACCGCCGCCTCGGTCGCACCGGTCACGACAGCAGCGTCGCCATCCTGGGTGGCGCCGCCTGCTGGGCGGCGAGCGTCGAGGAGGCGGGGGAGTGGCTGCGGCTTGCCCTCGGTCACGGCGTGAACCACCTCGACATCGCGCCGCAGTACGGAGCGGCCGAGTCCGTGGTGGGTCCACACCTGGCCGCGCACAGAGGGGAGCTCTTCGTCGCGGGCAAGACGCTCCGGGCCAATCCCGATGGCGTGAGCGATCAGTTCGACACGACCCGTCGCCTGCTGCACGCGGAGGTCCTCGACCTCTACCAGGCCCATGCGGTGACGTCACTAGCCGAGCTCGACCGCCGGTCGCCGGCGCTCGAGCGCATCCTCGCCCTGCGCGACGCCGGACACACCCGGTTCGCCGGGATCACGGGACACGACATGGAGGTGCCGCGCGCGCACCTCGAGGCGCTTCGCCGGTTCGACCTCGACACGGTGATGTTCCCGGTCTATCCCGCGCTGTGGTCCCGCCCGGAGTACCGCGAACCGGCGGAGGAGCTCCTGGCCGTCTGCGCCGAGCGCGACGTGGGTGTCATGGCGATCAAGGCGGCGGCGCGACGGCCTTGGGCCGACGGCCGCCCCTTGGGTGAAGCGGTCGCGGGCAGCGACGCCACCTCGGCCCGCTGGGCCGACTCGTGGTACGAGCCGCAGGCCACCGACGGCGAGCTCGATCGCGGCATCCACTTCGCCCTGTCCACGCCCGGCGTGCACGCCTTCTGCACCCCGGGCGACATTGCGTTGCTGCCGCGGGTGCTGGCCTCGGCCGAACGCTATGTGCCCATGACCGACAGTGAGCGCACGACGGCTATCGAGGACATGGCGGCCGAGGATCTGATCTTCCCCATGCCGCGCTGAGCCGGGGCGGGCTCACTCCGCCTGCAGCGAGGCGACGACCGATCGGAACGCGTCGTCGTCCCCAGCATCGGGTGGCGGCGACACGACAATGCCCTGGCCCAGGCCGTGGAAGCGGTCACGCAACAGGCCGGGCAGCTCGTCGAAGGTGCCGCAGGGGACGAGGGTGTCGAGCACGTCGTCGGAGAGGACGCTCGCCAGGTCGTCCCAGCGGTCATGGCGGATCAGATCCCGGAGGCGCGGCCCGACCTCCGTCCAGCCGTAGAGCTCGAGCGTCGGTGCGTACGCCGGGGTCGAATAGAGGAACGCCAGCAGACGGCGCTGGCGCTCCCGTTCGATCAGCACGGCCTCGAGCGTGGCTCCGGTGATGACCGACGTCCCGATGACGGTCTCGAATCCGGCGGTGGCCAGATCGCGTCCGGCGGCACGGGCACCGTCGGCCAGGGCAGGCAGGCAGGTCTCACGCAGGTAGCGCGGATTCGAGTTGGTCGGGTGGCTGACGAAGCCGTCGGCGAGGGCGCCGGCGAGGGCGCAGGCCTTTCGCTGCACACCGCCGAGGTAGATCGGCGGCGCCTGCGTCGTGGCGTCCGGTCCTGGGTTGAAGTACGGCTGCATCCGGGTCACGCGGTAGTGCGGGCTCTCGTAGTCGGGCGGGGCGCCGGAGGCGAAGGACACGAACGCGGCGCGCACGGCGCCCACGTAGTCGCCGAGCCGGGCAATAGGGTCGTCCCCGAACGGGACGGCATACCGGTCCTCGATGTTCTGGCGGATCTGCGTCCCGAGGCCGAGCTCGAAGCGCCCGTCGCTGAGCTTGGCGAGGTCCCAGGCCGCATACGCGAGGAGGGTCGGGCTGCGGGCGAAGGCGAGCGTCACACTGGTGCGGACGGTGATCCGCTCAGTGTGCTCGGCCACCAGCAGCGCGACCGCCATGGAGTCGTGCACGGTCTCGGCCACGTGCAGGCCGTCGTAGCCGAGTTGCTCGACCCGCTGCGCGTGGGCGATGGCGTCCGGCAGGCTGAGGCGCGGGTCCATGCCCGCGTAGACCCTCACGCAAACGGGCCGTCGAGTCCCGTGGACTGTTGGCGCCCCCGGGCGACGATCTTCTCGCGCTCGGTGGTGAGGCGCGACTGGTCGAAGCGCTCGGCCATCCAGTCGCGCGACCAGCGGGCCTCGGCCTTGAACGCCTCGGGGCCGCTGAGCGCACCGATCGTGTCGTAACCCCGCCGGAGCTCGGACAGGTACTCCGACGGTATGGAGGCGACGGTGGCGGCCACCTCGCGGGCTCTTTGCAGCAGTGACTCATGTGGTACGACCTCGACGACCAGACCCCAGTCGCACGCCGTCGCCGCGTCGATGTAGTCCCCCGTCAGGCTCATGCGGCGAGCACGGTCCAGGCCCACGAGCTGGGGGAGGCGGATCGTCATCCCGCCCCCGGGCATGACGCCGACGCGGGCGTGCGTGTCGGCGAAGCGGGCGCGTTCCGAGGCGATGAGGAAGTCACAGCACATGGCGAGCTCGAGACCGCCGGTCACGGTCGGCCCGTTGATGGCGCCGATGACCGGCGTGTCGTGCGGTGGCATCATCCCCGAGCGCTGCGCAGGCCCTCGTTGCCGCTGCTTCTGCACCGCGCGCAACTCGGTGGCCAGTGACTTGAGATCCATGCCGGCGCAGAAGGCCGGATCGGCGCCGGTCAGGACGATGCAGCCGACGTCGTCCCGGGCGTCGAGGTCCGCCACGGCCTCGTCGAGCTGTGTGTGCAACTCAGCCGAAATGGCGTTGCGAGCCTCCGGACGATTCAGGGTGACCGTGGCCACCCGGTCGTCGACTTCGACGAGCACCAGCATCAGCGTTGCCTCCCCATCTGTCGGATCCTCATGATCGGCCGTCGGGCTGTCCGGGCACCAATCCCTCGAACGTGACGATGCGGCAGATGGCTCCCGCCGCATCGAGACTGCCGAAGCTCCAGCCCTCCATGACGGTGGCGCCGCGCTCGACCCGCTCCCAGGAGAAGCGGAAATAGCCGTGGTGGAGGTCGACCGGGCTGGTGCGTCGCAATCCGGTCTGCCACCAGCCCTCCTGGCGGTAGCGGGCGAAGGCATCGCTCAGGCCCACGGGTCCCTCGAAGACCGCCTCGGGGGTCACGTACGCCAGGTCCGGTGCCACGCGCCGGGTCAAGGCATCCATGCGCTCGTCATCGTCGGCGAGGAAGACGGCCGCCATCAGGTGGTCGACGCGCGTGGTGATCTCCTCGTCGAGGTGGTCGTGCCCGAACACCGGGGCAGTCTCGCAGAGGCCGCCGCCGAGCGCCCCGTCACCTCCGAGATGCCCACTCCGAGTACAAGAGTGCGAAGCAATCGGCGTCGTGTTGCGCGCCGTCGATGCGTTCCCATCCCCGCAGCATGGCCTCGCGGCCGAAGCCCGCCGCTTCGGCGGTACGGGCCGACGCGATGTTCCAGGGCTCGACGAAGAGGTGCAGGCGTGGAATGGACAGCTCGCTGAAAGCGAAGGAGACCACGCCCCGCAAGGCGGCGGCAGCCAGGCCTTGGCCGCGTGCACCAGCGACGAGCCAGTAGCCGATGGAGGCGCGCCCGCTTTCGATCTCCTGCAGCCACAGGCCGATCGACCCGATGCCCGTCGTGGGGTCGGCCTCCGGCGCGATGACGAAGGAGTATCCGTCGCCCTCCGCATCGCGCGCCTGCTGGCGCTCAATGAAGGCCCGGCCGGCCTCCTCCGTGTACGTGCGCGGCACCGACGTGATGGAGGGGATGAGCGGATCGGCGGACGCCTGACGCACCATGTCCAGGTCGGACAGTGCATAAGGACGGAGCAGGACCGGTGGAGAGACGAGCTGCGGGACGCGCAGGGGAGGAGTGAAGGCCGCAGGGTCAAAGGTGCTCATCGGAGGCTGAAATAACCCGGCACCAGATGATGCGGTGTGTCGAGGTACCCCTTGGCCTCCGGGGGCCCGCCGAAGCGGCCGTGGCTCCAGCGCACCTCGATATGCCCCGCGACGGTGTGCAGGTCGCGGGACGTCCGGTCGCGCACGACGGCCTCCCACCCCACCCGGGGCTGGCCGCCCGCCTGACCCTCCATCGTGATGGCGATCAGCTGGAACTGCTGGCGCCAGTCCCACGAGGTGGCGATACGGAGCCGCAGCGAGCGATCGGCCGAGGAGCCGAGCACGAAGTAGGGCGCGCTCCCGATGCGGAGCAGGCGCCAGAGCATGGCCTCGCCGTTGCCGCCCCGCTCGTCCATCGCCGCCTCCCAGCGGCGCGCCGACGCCCTCGCCACCGCGCCCGACAGCGCGGTATAGAGATCCTTCGCTCCCGGCGGCCAACCGCTGCCCAGCCAGTGCCCGAGGGCGTCGCGCTCGGGACGCGGTGAGGTCGACGGCGCGCGGGGGCAGATCCTCCCCCGCGGGCGGTGCCGCACGGCTCCGAGACGCAGCCGCGGCGGGCACCCCCGAAGCGGCTGCCACGTCCAGCCCCGGGAGCGCCACGGCTGCCACCGGACGAGCTCGCCGCTCGGATGGCGCCGGCGTCGCGGCAATCGACGAGGGCGGCGCGGTGGCCGCGTCGGCGTGGCGAGCGGCCGTGCGGACGGACTCGTAGAGCGCCTGGTACTCGGCCGGCGCGACCTCGGCGTACCAGTCACCCCCGCCGGGTAGGACCTCCCGCGCCGCTCGGGCCCCCCGGCTCGGCCCACCGAAGAGCAGTGTGTCGAAGACGCTCGTCGGGGAGACGTTGAAGAGGATCTTGGACAGGTACTTGCAGCTGACCAGGTACACGTGATCGACCCGGAGGTCGATGGGGGCCACCTCGTCGCCCGGGGCGCGGCCCGTTCCCTTCCACTCGACCACCTGGGGCAGGCGTCCCCGCAGGCCATCGCCGGCGGACAGGAAGGCCTGCCCGTTGGCCCAGGCGGCGTGGAACTCGGTGTCGTAGGCGCCACCGGCCCGGAGGCGTTCGAGGCGTTCCCACATCTCGGGCGACAGGCTGTGCATCACGGGTGCGCGCGACCGCACGGCCTCGTCGATACCGGCCAGCCCCAGCATCCCCAGCCCCGTACCGAGCTCGGTCACCGTGGTCCGGTCGCTCGGCATGCACGCATCCTTCCACTCGGGACCCGGCCGGAAGCTCCTCGAGGCGCGGTTCGGGTAGCCGTCAGCCGGCACCCGGCGTTCAGTCGGCGAACAGGGGGGTCAGCTGCAGCTCGAGCGGTCCGACCTCCGCTTCCGCGGCAACGTGCAGCTCGGTGCTCTCGTAGACGTCGACGGCCGTCCCGGTCCGGCCGATGAATGCGAACACGGCGTCGCCCCACCGTTCCTCACGCAGGGCCTGGCGCAGGGCGGCGCGCTCGCCGGGCGGCAGGTCCCGACCGGGCGTCTTGGCCACCAGCTGGTTGGCCAGCACCCAGTTCAAGGTGTCGAGGTTCTCGGCCACGAACACACGCGGCGGGTCGTCGCGCACGACGGCGCAGGCGACGACGGTGCCCATGTCAGTCGGTGCCCATGTCAGTCGGTGCCCATGTCAGTCGGCGGCCATGTCAGACGACGGCCATGTCAGACGACGCCCGGCGCCACGTCGGAAGCGGACCAGAATCCGACACGGGGGGAGCTGCCGCGTCCCCCGGCGTAGGCCTTCAGCCGCGCCCGCGCCTCGGCCGACAACAGGTCCACCGCGTCGAAGATGCCGCCCGGACCGGGCGCCCGCAGGGCACGGTCGGCCTCGCTGCCTGCCCGGGGCAGCTGGGTGGTGAGCACGACGAAAGGCGCATGCCCGCCGGACGCCAGCACGTGGGCCCGGCCGAGCGCCCGCCAGACCGTCTCGGAGCGGGCCATGCCCCCCCGGTAGGCGGAGTTCGGTCCGGCCACGTCGAAGTACCACGTCCGCCCGCGCCCGTCGGTACCCGTGAAGTCGACGGCCAGCCCCAGCCCGCGCAGCCGGCGATTGGGCCTGACGTCCGCGAACCCGGCTCCCTCGAGCGCAGCCCGCGCCACCGTGACGGCCGACGCGCCGTCGCTCGCCGCGCTGGGATCGACCTGAGGCGGAGGCTCGTCGGCCAGCCGGGAGCGCGACAGCTCGACGTAGGCGGGATCGAGGTCGTAGCCGACCGCATCGCGCCCACAGCGGAGCGCCGCCACAAGGGTGGACCCGGAACCGGCGAACGGATCGACCACGAGATCGCCTCGATACGTGTAGAGCTCCATGAGGCGCTGCGGCAGCTCGACAGGGAACGGCGCAGGGTGCCGCACGCGCACTGCGCTCTCGGGAGGGATGTCCCACACGTCGAGCGTCAAGGCCATGAAGTCGTCGGCGCCGACGCTGCTCTCGTGGGGCAGGCCGTCGCGGCGGCGCTCCTTCGGGCTGCGCGCCCGTCCGAAGCGCCCCTTGCTGGCCACGATGACGCGCTCGGTCACGTCGCGCAGGACCGGGTTGGCGGCCGAGCGGAAGGAGCCCCAGGCGCAGGAGCCGCTGGCCCCCTCGCCCTTCTGCCACACGATCTCCCCCCGGGGGAGGAGACGCAGGTCGTCCTGCAGGATGGTCATGACGTCGGCGGCCAGGCTGCGGTAGGGCTTACGGCCGAGGTTGGCCACGTTGACCGCAATGCGCCCGCCCGGCTCGAGCACCCGCTTGCACTCGGCGAACACCTCGCGCAGCAAGGCCAGGTACTCGATGTAGGAGCCGGGCACGCCCTCGCGGTCGAGCTCCTCCTCGTACTGCTTGCCGGCGAAGTAGGGCGGCGAGGTGACGACGAGGGCGACCGAGTCGTCGGCCACGGCCTCCATCCGGCGGGCGTCGCCGCACAGGCACGAGACGCCGGGTTCGTGCGCGGTGACGTGCTCGTCGCCGCTCAGCTCCGGTGCCTCGAAGCGGGCGTAGAAGGCGTCTGCCACGTGCGACTCGCGGCGTCCGACACCGAAGTTGGAGGTGGAGGTCGCGCTGCGACGGCGGGGGGGCATGGGGATCGGTTCGAACCCTACCGGCCGGCCCGCGAGGGGGCCGGGACCAAGGGGGCGACGGGGGCCATGCCCGAGACCGTACGGAACCGCTGTGACAGGCGCCTGCCTGCTACATCTCGTAGACGACGAAGGAGGTGGGCCGGGCCACCAGGTCGTAGAGGGAGCGGGCCCGGCCGTTGTACTGCTGGGTGTGCCAGTAGATGGTGCCCGCCCCTCGCTCGGTGCCGGCCTCCTTGACCGCCCGCAGCAGGGCTTGTCCGACGTCCTGGCCCCGGGCGCCGGCGTCGACGAAGAGGTCCTCGAGGTAGCACTTGGGCTGCCGGGACCAGGTCGAGGCATGCATGACGCAGTTGGCCATCCCGATCCCCTTCCCGGTGTCGTCGAGGGCGAGCAGACCGAACATGCCCTCCTCTCCGGCGCAGAGGCGCTCGAAGGTGCTCTGGGTGGTGAGGTCGTCCAGTTCGGCCCGGTAGAACGCCAGATAGCCGGCCCACAGGGTGCTCCAGTCGTCCCAATCCTGGCTTCGTAACCCGCGGATGGTGCTCACCCCGTCAGCATCGCATGGCGGCCAGCTGGGGGGACTGCATGACCCGATGGCGCGGGGATGCGTCGTTATGCTTCCCTCGTGATCTCGGTCCCTCGGATCTCTCGCGGGATCACCATCGGGGTGGCGGCGGTCGTCGTGGGCAGCGGTGTCGGGCTGGCCACGGGCGCGGCCGCCAGTGCCCCCTCGGGGCTGTCACGGATAATCCTGGCCAAGAGCCTGCCCGGCTTCTCGCTCCTGCCCGGGGGTCAGTACGACGGGCCGATCCCGAAGTCGCAGCTCGACGGGTACTCCTCCAGCGCCCAGTGGACGGACGACGTGGCCGACGGGAAGCTCACCGGGTTCATCAGGGCTTGGAGCCACCAGTACACGCGCGGTCTCGCCTTCATCTACATGTCGGCGGTGCGGATGCCCGACGCGGCCTACGCGCCCGATTTCACGTCGACCATCGAGGCGTACGTCTCGCCGCAGGCCGGTGCGACCTCGTTCCACGTCGCCGGCGTCACCGGGGCGACGGGGTACCGCACCACCCCGCCGCAGCAGATCGGCCGCGCCACGGGCTACTGGATCATCTTCACGAGAGGGACGGTCGGCTACTTCCTCTACGCCGTGGGACCGCCGCGCACGATGACCACCGCGCAGCTCGTGGGCCTGGCGCGTCAGCAGGCCGCGCGCGCCACCAGCGGCTAGGGCGGCCTCCTTCCTACTTCGGGGCGCTTCGCTTACGGCCCGGGCGCGGGCGCCCGTCGAACTTCTGGCGGACCTCGGCCCGCCGGGCCTGGATCTCGCGGTGGGTGAGGCCCTCGGTCGACGCATCGAGGCCGAAGCCCGCCTTGATCCCCGTCATGTCCGGGGCCCAGTGCTCGGCCTGCTCGAGGCCGAGCTGCTCCACGATCCGCTCACCGTGCTTGGCGGCGAAGAGCAGCGCGATGCCCTCGATCTCTGCGAACAGGTCCAGGTCCGGGGCGAGGGTGGCGATGGCGCCGTCGAGGAACATCATGTTCTTCACGAAGAGCATGAGCTCCTTGGGCAGGCGGGCGCCGATGCTCAGCAGTGTCTTGATGGAGTGCTGCATCTCGGCCACCAGCTCGTCCGCGCTGAGCGCCGTCGGGTCGATGGCGGGCCTGTCCAGGCCCAGGACGTCGATCACGTGCTGCACGTCGAGCGCGCCGGGGAAGGCACCCAGGTCGCGCAGGGCGGCCACCTGGGCCGGGATGTCGGCGTTGGAGGCCCCGACCACCAGTGCCAGCAGAGCCAGGCGCTTGGTCTCGCTCAGGCGGCCGGTGATGCCGAAGTCGAGCAGCGCGGTCTTCCCCGACGGCAGCACGAAGAGGTTCCCTCCGTGCAGGTCCCCGTGGAAGATGCCGTAGAACAGCGCCCCCTCCAGGAAGCCGATCATGCCGGCCCGGACCACCGCCTCGGTGTCGATGCCCGCCGCCCGCATGCCCTCGACGTCGCCGAAGTGGAAGCCGTCGAGACGTTCCATCACGAGCATGCGGCGCGTCACCAGCGTGGGGTGGGGCCGCGGCACAACGAAGTCGCGCTGGTCGAGCGCGGCGAAGGTCGATGCGACATCGAGCATGTTCTCGGCCTCCAGCCGGAAGTCGAGCTCCTCCACGATGGTCTCGGCGAAGAGCTCCACCAGCGCCGGCGGGTTGGCCAGCGCGGCGACGGGGATGCGGCCCACCAGGAGCGGCGCCAGCCACGCCATGACGGCGAGGTCCTGGCGCACCCGCTCGGACACCGACGGTCGCTGCACCTTGACCACGACGGAGGTGCCGTCGAGCAGGGTGGCGGCGTGCACCTGGGCGATGGAGGCGGCGGCCAGGGGGGTGTGCTCGACCGAGGAGAAGACGGACGAGAGCGGCGCGCCGAGATCCTCGGTCAGGACGCGCTCGACGACGGGCCAGGGCTCGGGCGTGACCTGGTCGCGGCACCACTTGAACTCGGCCACCAGCTCGGGCGGGAAGACGCCGTCGCCCGAGGCGACGATCTGGCCGAGCTTGATGTAGGTCGGGCCGAGCCGCTCGGCCGCCACCCGCAGCCGCCGCGAGATGCCGGCGACGGACTCGCTGCCCCCGCGCCGGTGCTCCTTGACGTACCAGAGTCCCAGCGCTGGGCCCACGTGGCGCAGCGTCGTCCCGAGGCGCCGCACCGGGGGCAGCGTGCGCCGCCGGGTGAGTTGGGGGAGTGACGCCAGAAGCCTGGCGCGCACACCGGCCAGCCCGCGGCGCCAGGCCATGTGTTCGGGGTCGACGGTCCACGGGCCGGCGTCGCTGAACGCGCCGAAGACGGTGTCGGGCGAGCGATCGGTGTCGGGCAAGGGAGTCGCCGCCGGGTCTGTCGCCACGCCCCGAGCCTATGGGCGCGCCTGGCCGGCGCCGGGCGGGTACCGGGCCGGGGAGCCCCGGGCTCAGCGGCCGACGCGGGCTGCGGCTTCCCGGCAGGCCTCGAGGTCGTCGAAGGCCCGGGCCACGTCGTCGGGGGTGAAGGCGAAGAAGAGGGCGGCCACTGCGTCGGCGCCGGCCTCGGCGTAGCCCTCGACCCATTCGGGTGTCAGCTGCTTGAAGTACGGGCACACCGTGATGCGGAGCTCGTCGCGGCTGCGCCCGACCTTGTCGAGCTCCTGGTCGAGCGCGGCCAGACCGGCGGCCAGCTCGTCGGGCGAGCGGTTGAAGGTGTGCCAGCCCTGCCCGTGGCGGGCCACGCGGCGCAGGGCGGCCGGCGTCTCGCCGCCGATATGGACCGGGGGTGGCTGCTGCAGGGGCTTGGGGAACATCTGGCAGGCGGGCAGGTCGTAGACCTCGCCCTGGAAGGAGGAGGTCTCGTCGAGCCAGAGCGTGCGCAGCACCTGGAGGTACTCGTCGGTCCGGCGGCCCCGTTGCTCCCAGGGCACGTTGAGCACGTCGAACTCCTCCTTCAGCCAGCCCACGCCGATGCCGAGGTCGACCCGACCGTCGGAGAGCCAGTCGAGCGTGCTGACCTCCTTGGCGGTGTAGACGGGGTTGCGCTGGGGAAGGAGCAGCATGGCCGTTCCGAGCCGGACCGTCGACGTGCGCGCCGCCAGGTAGGTCAGAGCGACCATCGGCTCGAGCAGCCCGCTGCCGGAGGGAGCGGGCATCCGCCCGTCGTCGGCGTAGGGGTACCGGCTCTCGTACGCGTCGAAGAGTACGACGTGCTCGCCCACCCAGATGGTTCCGACGCCACGCTCCTCGGCCCCCGCGGCCACGGCGTCGAGCAGAGGTGCGGTGGCCATCGGGCTGGCGGTCGGCAACCACAGGTCGAACTGCACGTCAGGCCCCCAATCCCCGGCACACGAACGAACACATCTCGTCGGCGGCGTCGGCGGCCGGAATCGGGTCGGGCTCGCCGGCCCGCACCGACAGGGCGCCGTAGATCTGCTGGCCCATGAGCACAACGGCCCGCGCCGGGTCGAGATCGGCCCGGAAATCACCGGAGGCGATGCCGGCGACGACGAGATCCTCGAGCACGCGGATCATGTCGAGCCCGATCATCATCGAGCGCGCCGCCCACGGCCTCCGAGCCGGCGGCGGTCGTCGTCGACTGGGTGGCCATGGCCAGGCGGAAGAACGCCGGGCTCTCGTCGACGCGCTCGAGGGCGCCGAGGATGAGCCGGCGCAGGCGGGCGACCGGGGGAGCGTCATCGTCCGCCGCCAGCGCGATGGTGTCCTGCAGCTGGTCGTACATGGACTGCACACAGGCACGCAGGAGATCGTCCCGGTTGGCGAAGTAGACGTAGACGGTCGAGCGGGCGACGCCGGCCTCGGCGGCGATCTCGTCCATGGGCACGTCGGTGGTGCCGCGCTCGCCGAAGAGGCGGCGCGCCGTGTCGATCAGCTGATCGCGCCGGAAGTCGCGGATGACGTCCTTCAACGCCTCGGGGGCGCGCCGGGCCACGGGCTACCTCCTCCGCCTCAGCCGGCCGACCGGCTCAGGCGCCGACGCGGGCGGACGGGGTGAACGCCACGGGAATGTGCTTGACGCCATTGATGAACTGGGACTGCAGGCGCTGCACCTCGCCGTCCTGGCGAATGTCGGGCATGCGGTCGAGCAGGTGCTCGAACATCACCCGGATCTCCATGCGGGCCAGGTTGGTCCCGAGGCAGAAGTGGGGGCCGCCGCCGCCGAAGGCGATGTGGGGATTGGGGTCGCGGCCGATGTCGAAGGTGTCGGGGTCGGCGAAGACGTCCTCGTCCCGGTTGGCCGACGCGTGGAAGAAGACGACCTTGTCCCCGGCGGCGATCTTGGTGCCGCTGAGCTCGGTGTCCACCATGGCGGTGCGGCGGAAGTTCATGACGGGCGTGACGAAGCGGAGCATCTCGTCCACCGCGGAGGGCAGCAGGCTGCGGTCGCCGAGGAGGCGCTGCCACTGGTCGGGGTACTGGAAGAAGGCGTGCATGGCGCCGGACATGAGGTTGCGGGTGGTCTCGTTGCCGGCGACGGTGAGCAGCAGGAAGAAGAGCTCGAGCTCCATGTCGCTCAGGCGCTCCCCGTCGATCTCGACGGTGGTGAGGGCGCTCATGAGGTCGGCGTGGGGGTCGATGCGCTTCTTGGCGAACAGCTCGGAGGCGTAGGCGTAGAGCTCCATGGCGGACGTCAGCGCCAGCTCCGTGCTGGCCCTGGTACTCGGGGTCCTCGTTGCCGACCATGCGGTTGGACCACTCGAACATGCGGTGGCGGTCCTCCTGCGGCACGCCGAGGAGCTCGGCGATGACCTGCAGGGGGAGCTCGGCGGAGACGTCGGTGACGAAGTCGGCCCGGCCGGCCTCGATGACCTCGTCGATGATGGCGTCGGTGGCGCGGTGGATGCTCGCCTCGAGGTCGCGCACCATGCGGGGGGTGAAGCCCTTGTTGACGAGGCGCCGGTAGCGGGTGTGGAGGGGAGGGTCCATGTTGACCATCATGAGGCTCTGCTGGGCGATCTCGTCCTCGTCGAGCTCGAAGGGCATGGTGCCCTGGGCGGCGGAGCTGAAGCGCTCGTAGTCCCGGTTCACGGTGACGCAGTCCTCGTATCTCGTCACCGCCCAGAAGCCGGGACCGCCGGGCTCGTCCTGCCAGTGCACGGGGTCGTGGCGGCGCAGATACGCCAGCCAGGCGTGGGGGACTCCGGCCACGTAGGACCGTGAGTCGGAGAGGTCGACCGGGGAAACGTCGGCGAGGGTGCTCATGGCGTGACAACTCCTCTGAGAACAATCGGACACTCTGTCCGATACCTCGGATCGTACGTCCAGGGTCCTCGGATGTCAATGTTCGCTCGGGACGGGCCTCGACCTCGACTCGAGGGTCAGATGTGCTGCGGGTCGGGGCGGGCGGCCTACGCAGAGGGCGGGTCGGTGGGCGACGCCGGCACGACAGCGATCGACTTCGTCGGATCGTCCGGGTCGAGGATCACCCGGACCCGGGTATCGGCGTCGGGGGGCTCGCCCGGCACGGCGGCCACGATTGCGACCTCGTCGGCCCGGGGAGCGAAGACGGCCTGCAGACCGCGGGCGATTCCGGTGCCGACGCTGCCGAGAGCGGACTCCTTGCGCCAGCGGTCGAACCCCTGCGGAGCGGCCTCATCGGAGTCTTGCTCCAGAGCGTGCGGCTTCGGAAGGTCTGACGGTTTCGCTCGGCTCGCTCCCGCCCTCCGATCCCATGCGTCTCATCCTCGCAGAGTCCGGTGGTGCTGCACCCGGCAGCCGAAGTCTTTGCGGTGCACCGTCCGATCCCCAATCGGACCGATGACCGAAGCTAGCGTCATTGCGATGCGGGAACCTGGGACCTGGGAGGCACGCGTGCAATGCTCGGCGCGCTGATCGGTCTCTGTGCGCTCCTCGGGCTCGCGGTCGGCTCTTTTCTGAACGTCGTCATCTACCGGGTGCCGAAGGGCCAGTCGGTCGTGTCGCCTCGCTCAGCGTGTCCGGCCTGTGGGACCCAGCTCGCCGAACGCGACAACATTCCCGTCGTCTCGTGGCTGCTGCTGCGGGGCCGGTGCCGGACCTGTCACGAGCCGATCTCCCCTCGGTACCCCCTCGTCGAGCTCGGCTGCGCCGCCCTGTTCGCGGGCTTGGCAGCGCGCTTCGGCTACGACTGGGCGCTGCCGGCCTATCTCGTCCTGTTCGCCGGCCTGCTGGCCCTCTCCGTCATCGACGTCGAGACGCTCCTTTTGCCGAAGGTGATTGTCTGGCCCCTGTCGGTGGCTGTGGCGGCGCTCTTCGTCCTGGCCGCCGGGATCACCGGTCAGTGGCACGACCTGCTGATCGGCGTCATCTCCGGGGCGGCCTGGTTCGTCCTCTTCTACGTCATGAACCTCGCCAGTCCACGGATGCTGGGCTACGGCGATGTGCGGCTCGCCCCCGTGTTGGGTCTGGCTCTGGGCTGGCTCGGATGGCGCTACGTGCTCCTCGGCTTCTTCGCCGGCAACCTCATCGGTGCGATCGTCGGGATCGCCCTCATCGCCTCGAAGCGGATCAGCCGGCAACAGCAGATCCCGTACGGCGTCTTCCTGGCCCTGGGCTGCGCGGTCGCCGTGTTCGCCGGCTCCGGACTGCTCCGACCCTTCTCTCCGCACTGAGCCGTCACGCGGCCCGGGAAGAGTCTTTAGCGAACGATCTCCATGCGCAGTCCCAGCTCGTCCCATTCGGGATCCTGTGGGATGCGGATGGCGGCTCGGGCGAAGATCCGACGCGCCGTCCACACGAAGGCGGAGACATCGATGAGGTGGGACAGCGAGGCTCCCGGCACCTCTGAGGAAAGGATTCTCTCGGAGCCGGGGAACTTGGCGCGCAAGACTCTTCGTCGTTCCTCGAGGCCGGCCTCCGAGTGCTTGGACCACTGCATCGGTTGACCTTCGTTGAGCTCGTAGAAGCACACGTCGGAGTGGACCTCGTAGACGGTCCGCTGCCGGAACGGAGCCATGTCGGCCGCGACCTCCCGGTAGCGGGGGAGGAGCGTCATGCTGATCGCATCGAGATGCTCGTCCACGAACTCGAGCTCGTTGGTGCTGGACCGCACCGGGGCGCTCTGAATGGAAGAGCCCCGCTTCGGCCCAAGGAGGGTCCGCGCTTCACGGTCGCACGTTCGACCACCGGCGGCGGCGGCGTCGAGGTAGCCCACGGGGGCATTCAGCGCGATGGTGGCGAAGGTTGGTCGTTGATCGACCACCTCGGAGAAGGGGGAGACGAGGAAGGGCGCCTCCGGCGCAAAAACTGTTCCCTGTAGTTTCGCGGGCGCGACCAGCCACGCCGGTCCGCACGGGGTCACTCCCGCGACGACCGAGTACGGGAGGTCAGGCCCCCGTCGAGAGACCGTGCTCGCTGTCACGCAGTCGCGTAGGCGGGCCCAGGCTGCGCCATGATGCGGGTGAGCTCCTTGGGGTGCGAGGTGATGGACAGCGCATCCTCGTAGTCGACGATATGTGCCAGGCACAGCTCCGCCAGGCTCGCCTCGAGAGAGCACATGCCCTCCGCCTGATTCGTCGTGATGAGGTTCGGAATCTGGTGGGTCTTGCCCTCCCGGATGATGTTCCGCACAGGGTGATTGGCGATCAGGATCTCGAATGCGGCGACCATGCCGCCATTGGCCTTCGGCACCAACCGCTGCGCGATGAC
The DNA here is from genome assembly GCA_963817735.1 of uncultured Acidimicrobiaceae bacterium. Lineage (GTDB taxonomy): Bacteria > Actinomycetota > Acidimicrobiia > Acidimicrobiales > RAAP-2 > Bog-473. Next base: position 375,193 of record CAWFPP010000001.1, read on the forward strand.
CGCACTCAGGGATGACCCGAGCTGGACCCGGATCTGGTCCTGCCGCCAGGCGGGGAAGACGTCGATGATTCGGTCGATCGCCTGCGCGGCGTCGTTGGTGTGCAGGGTCGAGAAGACGAGGTGACCCGTCTCGGCCAGCGTCAGGGCGAGCTGAATGGACTCGAGGTCGCGCATCTCACCCACCAACAGGACGTCGGGGTCCTCACGCAGGGCCGAACGCAGCGCCCGCTCGAAGGAGGGACTGTCGGTCCCGACCTCTCTCTGCGTCACTGCGGACAAACCGTGCTTGTGCACATATTCGATCGGGTCCTCGATCGTCAGGATGTGCACCGACCGCGTCTCGTTGATGCGGGCGATGATGGAGGCCAGGGTGGTCGACTTTCCGGACCCGGTCGGCCCGGTCAGGAGCACCAGACCCCGGGGCTGACGGGCGAGCCACTCGGCGACCGGAGGCAGGCCGAGCTCTTCGAAGGTGGGGATGTCCGAGGGGATCATGCGGAGCGCGAGGGCGGTCTCACCCTTCTGCGTGAACGCACTGCCACGAAGGCGGGCCCGGTCGAGCCAGCTCAACGAGAAGTCGACGTCCTGCTGTTCTGCGAACGTCCGCTTGTTTTCGGGCGACAGCATGCCCTGGACGATCTCGTCGATGAGCTCACCGGTCAGGACAGGGGTGTTCTCGATGGCGCTCAGCTTGCCGTCGACCCGGATCCTGGGCTCGGAGCCCGTCGCCAGCAACAGGTCAGATCCCTGGCGGTCCCAGAGCACTTGCAGCCATGGTGAGATGGTCTCGATGTTGGGTTCGCTCTTCATTGGATCCCCCTCTTGATGTGTTATCGGTGAAGTCCAAAGCGCCCGGCCCAGGGGGCCGGGCGCTTTGGTTCACCTAACTTCGCTTTGTAGCTTCGTTACTTCTGCCAACTTTGGCCTACAGCGCGGAGTCGTTGCACCCCGTGGTGGAGGTCTCGCTGTCGTAGTCCACCAGCGCGTGGCCGGGAACGCCAACCCACACCGAGCCCGTAGCCGGAGCCGGAGGACCACCGGGGATGGCTCGTGCCGGCGGCAGTATTGTTGACGCCAGTCGTGTTGTCCGTGACGCTGTCGCCGTTCAGAGCGACGATGTAGGCGGTGTTGTTCGCCGCCGCGTGCAGGAATGGTCCACCATTCGAATCGGCAAGCAACTGGTTCGTTGTGGTCGGCACCGCGTTGCTTGGATTCTCCGGAGAGTTCTCGTACGCAGACACGGCAATCTCGTAGGTCTTCGCGTCCGATTGGCACGCAGCCTGAGCGCTCTGGCCGGTGATGCCAGTCAGAGCGAAGATGACTGTCGCGGCAAGGATGCCGAGGACCACGATGACAATCAGGAGCTCGATAAGGGTGAAGCCGGGCTCCAACTCGACGCCCCTACGGCGCGCCACTGTTTCACGTATGTGCCTAATCATGTGCGGTGATACCGCCTTTCGGTTTGGGCAACCGGAAACCATCCAGCTGCAGGGTGTCTCCATCGCCAATCAGGAGAGATTGAAACGTACCACTTTTATCGGTAGGAAAGCTATGTTCTTAAGCCAGTTTATTGCGATTATTCCTACAATGTTGTGTGTGTTGAGCACTGATTTCGCTGCATCCGTCAAGATATTCGAGGGTAGTTGTGGTTGCATTGTGAATGCATCTATTGGATCTTCACCTGGTGGTAGATGCCGTACATGGCAGAGACCAGAGCGACGGCCACGAAGCCGACGATGACTCCCATGAAGATGATCACCGCCGGCTCGAAGAGCCCGGTGAAGCGCTTGAGCTTCACGTCGAGCTCGCGGTCGTAGAAGTTGGCCGCGGTCGCGAGCTGCGCATCGAGCGTTCCTGTCTCCTCTCCCACGCGGAACATCTGCCGCGCCGCGCCGGGGAAGAGACCTGTCTCGCCAAGTGGCTCCGCCAGTCCGCGACCCTCCATCATTTCGTCCCGGACGGTGTTGAGCCCCTGGCGGTAGACCGCGTTGTTCGCGGAGTCTGCGGTCACCTTCATGGCGTCGGGCAGCGCGACGCCCGCCTTGATCATGGACGACAGGATCCGGCAGACGCGTTCGATGATGGCGGTCTTCACGAGGTCCCCCAGAATCGGGAGCTTGAGGACAACGGAGTCGAGCCATGCCTTCCCACCGTGGGATCGGCGCAGCGCGATGACGCCGACTATCACCGCGACGATCCCACCGAGGATGGCGAACCACCAATTGCTGACGAAGTTCGAGACGCTGAGGAGCATGCGTGTCGGCAGCGGAAGTTGGGCGTTGAACGATTTGAAGAAGACCACGAACTTCGGCATGACGAAGGTCGCTAGGACGACCACGACCAAGACCGCCATGACCGCCACGACGGCGGGGTAGATCAACGCTCCAGTTATCTTCCCCCGGGCCACGATGTCACGATCGATGTAGTCCGCCAGCTGGTCCAGGACGACGTCGAGGTTTCCAGTGAGCTCGGCCGAGGTGAGCATGCCGATGTAGTAATTCGGGAAGGCCTCCGGGTGAGCGGCCGCAGCCGAGGCGAAGGTGTCGCCGGCCTGAATACGGTCGATCATGTCAAGGAGAGCTTTCTTCAGCAGCTTGTCGGGCGTCTCGGTCGAGATCACCTCGAGCGCTTCCATGATGGGGATCCCCGCCTGCACGAAGACGCTGAGCTGGCGCGAGAAGTGCATGACGTCCTTGCGCGGGACCAGCTTCTTCGTGACTTCGAACTGCAGGATGCTCTTTTTTTCCGAGACGTCGATCGTCTGGTAGCCCCGCTCCAGTAGGGCGAGGTGGGCAGCGCTCCGCGAGGTTGCGGCCTCCGTGCCGGAGACCTTCTGTCCCGCGCCGTCGACTGCGCTGTAGCGGTACTTTTCCATGGCTCGTCCGTTCCTGACCTAAAGGGAGTAGATGCTGCGGATCACTTCGGCGATGGTGGTGGTGTCCTCGGCAACGAGACCGATGGCCTCTTCGCGGAGTGTGCGCATTCCCTGTTTCTGAGCCAGGCGGCGCAACTCGTCCTGGGTCGCCCATCCGACGATGAGTCGCTTGATCTCTGGGGTCATCTGCAAGAGCTCGTAGACGCCGATCCGGTCCTGGTACCCGGTCTGGCCGCAGAAGTTGCAACCGGTGCCATGGTAGAAGTCGGTTTTCGGCGCACCGCCGCTCTCCTCGTAGAAGGTCATCTCTTCACTGGTCGGCGTGTAGCTGGTCTTGCACGACGGGCAGATGCGCCGTACCAGGCGCTGGCCCACGATTGCGAGGACCGAGGAGGCGATCAGGAACGACTCGATTCCCATGTCGAGGAAGCGGTGGAGGGCCGAGACGGAGTCCGTGGCGTGCAGCGACGAGAGCACCAAGTGACCCGTCAGGGCGGACTGGACGGCGATACGGGCCGTTTCGACATCTCGGATCTCGCCGACAAGGATCACGTCGGGGTCCTGCCGCAAAATCGACTTGAGGCCCGTGGCAAACGTCAGGCCGGCCTGCTCGTTGGTCTGAATCTGGTTGATGGACGGGAAGACGTACTCGACCGGGTCCTCGATCGTCATGACGTTTTTCGTCGGATCAGCGACCTCGGTCAGCGTGGCGTAGAGCGTGGTCGTCTTTCCGCTACCGGTCGGTCCTGCGCAGATGACCATCCCGAAGGGAGCCTTGACCAGGCGCGAGTAGGTCTCGTGCGTGTCCGTCGGCATCCCGAGGTCGTGGAGCCGCAGAACGGAGCGGTTCTTGTCGAGGATTCGCATCACGCACTTCTCGCCCCAGATGGTGGCGGCGGTGGCGACCCGGACGTCGGTTTCCTTGCCGTCGATCACCGTAGTGAGCTGGCCGTCCTGGGGGCGGCGCCGCTCCACGATGTTCATTCCCGCCATGATCTTGATGCGACTGACGAGCCCGACGCCCATGGCTTCTGGCAGCATGAGCACTTCCTTCAGGGCGCCGTCGATCCGGAAGCGCACCCTGACGACGTCCTGCGACGGCTCGATGTGCACGTCCGAGGCGCGGTCCCGCTTGGCCTGCGTCAAGATCCGGGTGACGACCTGGACGATGGGAGCGTCGTCGGCGACGACCTCGGCTTCGGTCGAGTCATCCTTCCGGCGCGTGCCCTCGACGGCCTTGAAGGCCTCGACGAGCTGGTCCACGCCACCGATGGCCCGGTAGCTGCTGTCGATCGCCCACTGGATGTCGGATGCCGGTGCCAGCACGAAGCGGATCGGGTGATCCGTGGACTGGGTGAGGAGCGCCCGGACCGTGACGGACGGCTGGTCGGCCACCGCCACCTGCAGGCCGTCATCGTCGAGTTGGATCGGCATCGCCATGTGCTCTCGTGCGACGTTTTCCGGAATGAGTGTGAGCACGTCAGGCTGTGGGGTATTGCGCCTGAGGTCGACGACCTGCATGTGGAGGAGGTCCGCCAGGAACAGGGTCAGTTCCCGGTCGTTCATGGCACCCATGGCCACGAGGGTCTCGCCGATCCGCTTGCCCGTCCCGTTCTGGACGATCAGGGCTTGGGCAACATCGTCCTCGCTGACCAGCCCGCGTCGTACGAGGAGAGAGCCGAAGGGTTCAGAGGCCGAGGCAGGGCGGACGGGTGTGTCAGGACGGTTCTCGGGCTCGTCGACCGCCACGCCCACCGCCATACCCTCGACATCGGTGGGCGCCGACGATCCGTTGTGATCGTTGGCGTTCCCTGCAGTGTGGTGGACCTTTTCCTTGCGTCCGAGTTTCAACGGGGTTCCTGACTGTCAGTGCGGCTCCCCTGCGGGCGCTCGCGTCGGTCCCGAGCTTCCGCCCCTCGGTACATCGCCAAGCCCGGAGGGCGGTTCATGTCAGTGGCCCATCCACTCGACATTCGTGCTCTGTCATAGGTAGTCGGCACGCTGCCCCCGGGGGTTTAGGTGCTCGAGCGTCCCGCTCGAGGGGGATTGTGGGGCGCGTGCCGCAACGGGCCCCGCGTCAAGCGCCCGACGACCGCATTGCGCCTGCTTGTGCTGCCTCGCCAATTTTCACTCCCGTGGGCGGACCGCCTCCGCCGGAGGAAAGGGAAATGGTAGCCCGGCTACGTCCGTTGAAAACGTATGTCGGATGCCTGGGGGGCCCGTGGAGTCGTGCTTCGGTCATCGCCCTCGAGCCAACGGCGCATCCATTGCGTAAATATGGCTGATGACGCAATAATATTGTATTAAGTGGAAATGTATGGATGGATGTCGCACCGGAACGGCGTCAGAGTGTGTCGAAACTCAGTCCCCGCGACCCCCTCGGTTCCCCATGTGCCAGGCGTTACAGAAATCGCATTGGTACACGTTGAGATCCGCTCCGGACTCGCGTCGGCGCTCGTCGGCGGCTCCCAGTGCGGCTCGTTGCGAGGCGTAGGACGTTTTCGCAGCCCCGTCGGCCCGCCAGTGGGCGCCCAAGTTCGGGACCGGGGACGCCTCGGGGTCACGCCAGGTGGGCTTGCGTCGGTTCCGGCGGCGGGCCATGCCCGCCATTCTCGCGGCGCTGGCTGACTCGAGAGGCCCCGACGCGCCTCGGCTCGACAGAGGGGGAGGGGGGTCAAACCCGGCGCGTCGGGACCCCCATCAGCCTACGACGGCAATTCGTCCCGCAGCGCCGATTGTCCGTTTCGGGCAAAGCACCTCCGGTCATCGCCTGTTGGCCCGGCCTGCGGCGCTCTGCCACCATGGCGGCATGGCCAAAACCGTCATTGTGAAGCTGACCGACGACATCGACGGCGGAGATGCTGACGAGACGATCTCGTTCGCCCTCGACGGCAGGTCCTTTGAGATCGACGTAAGTTCCGATAACGCCACCCGGTTGCGCACTGCGCTCGAGCCCTTCATCGCCAAGGCGCGAGTGCGCGGCGGATCCGTTTCCCGGCCGGCCCCGGCCGAGACGATGTACTCCAAGTTGCACGACGACGAGAAAGCCCGGTTGCGGGCCTGGGCGGACATGGCAACGGCACGCCGGATCAGCGATGCGCGCGTGAAGGCGTGGGTCGCCGCCGGCAAGCCCTAGCGACCCGCCGCTCGGGCGGGCTTCACCCTCGACCTACAGGCTGAGCAGCCCGTACGTGTTGCAGAGGCCCATGGCGTCAATGAGCAGGAACGCCGCAATGACGGCGACCACGACCGGCGCCGTCCAGCGCCGCTTTGCGCTGCGGGACACGGGTGGCATGTACCAAAGCGGCAAGGCGCCACCACCCACGACCCACGGAAGAGCTGGGTCGTCGGCGTCGTCGGGGAGCGGCGCGCACGATTCCGCACCCAGGGCGAGGGCCGTCAGCTCCTCGTCGGTCAGGGGGTCTTCGTGCAGGGAATCCTCGGGTTGCACCGCTTCGGAGGCTACCGTCGAAAGTCGCAGGAGCACACGCAACCCTCGAGAGGTGGCCTGATGGTCGAAGAAGAGGCTGCAACCTCGCCACAATCGGGCACGGCTCCGGACACGGACTGGCATCCGAGAGGCGCCGCTCCGAAGGATCCCGGCTGGTACCCCATGGGGACGAGCCCGAACGACCAGTCCTACTGGGACGGCACGACCTGGACGGGCAGGCGCCACTGGACCGTCAACGGGTGGGTCGAGGACCGCTCGTCCGCACGAGGGCGACGGATGTCGGCCAATCCCTATGCGCCGCCCGCGACGACCCACGCCTTTGCCTACGCCCACGCCGAGTCCAGTCCGACCTCCCTGAACATCGGTGTGTTGCTCCTCGTGGCCAGCGGGATCGCCCTCATGCTCGGTTCGATCGGGCCCTGGATCCGCGTCAGCGGTGCGGTAAGCATCCTGACGTTTCACGCCTCCCTCAACGGCATCGACCCAGGCATCTCGCAGTTGATCGGCGTGAACGGGTACGTCACCTTCGTCGGGGGCATCGTGTTGCTGGTCTTCGGTGGCCTTGCACTCACCAACGACGAGCAGTACCTGGCTGTGCTCACCTTCGTGGTGGCCGGCGCCACTCTGGTGTTCGCCATCTACGACATGTTCCGCATCGTGCAGAAGATCTCGAACGTCCACACGTCTGCGCATTCGAACCTCAGTATCGGCGCCGGACTGATCTGCGTCCTGAGTGCCGCGGCGCTGGCGGTCATCGTGACGGTCGTGCGCCTCGCGTCCAGATAGCCGTTCGCGGAGGCCACCGACGCCGGACACCGGCGGGCAGCCTCCGCGAACAGGGCGGAACCTTTGGTGGGCGCTATTGCGGCGGCCCCGACGAGAGTTGCACCGTGGCGGTGTGGGTCTGCCCGGACCCGTCAGTCCATCCGATGCTGACCTTGTCGCCCGGGTGGTAGGCGCTGATGGCGCTCGTGAGGGCATTGGCGGTGCTGATCGTCGTACCGCCCAGTGACGTGATCACGTCCCCCTCGGCCAGGCCGGCTTCCTGAGCCGGGCCGTTGGTGACGACGCTGGCCACCGACGCCCCGGCAACGGTCGACCCTGTGTTGCCCGAGTTGCCTCCGAAGAAGCCGCCGAAGCCGTCGCCGCCGCTGTTGCCACTGTCACCTGAGCTGCTGTCGCTGGCGTTGATCTCGACGCCGAGGAAGGCGGTCTCACCGATGTGCACGGTGGACGAGCTCGAGCCCGCCTCAATCGCCCGGGCCAGGGAAAGGGCGGTGTTGATCGGAATGGCGTAGCCCTGATTCCCCGACGACTGGTCGTTGGACTGGAACGAGAAACCGGCCGAGGCGGCCGTGTCGATCCCGAGCACCTGGCCCGAGGTGTCGACCAGCGCGCCGCCCGAGTCTCCGGGCTGAATGTCCGCGTTGGTCTCAATGAGGCCGCTGAGCTGCTCGGAGGTGCCGTCACCCTCGTCGCTGGCGGTAATCGACTGGTTGAGCGCCGTCACGGTCCCGCCCGCCGCGCTCGGCGTCCCGCCCGTGCCGCCGGCGTTTCCGACGCCGACGATGTCCTCTCCCACCGAGGCGTTCGACGAGTTGCCGAGCGTCGCCGTCTGCAGGCCGGAGGCGTTGTGGAGCTGGAGCACCGCGATGTCCTTGGTCCGGTCGTACCCGACGACGCTGGCCGTGTACGTCTTGTTGTTCCCGATGTCGGTGACGCTGATGCTGGTGGCCCCGTCGATGACGTGGTTGTTCGTCAGGATCACGCCGTTCGAGGAGAGCACGATGCCCGTGCCGGCGGCCTGCTCCTGCTGGTACCCGAGCGTCGTGTTGATGTCGACGAGGCCGGGGTCGACCTTCGAGGCGATTGCGTTCACATCATTCGGGCCGGAGGAGTTCGACGAGCCCGAGTTGCCGCTGCCCGTGTTGCCGGTGCTTCCGGAGTTGCCGAAGGACCCGCCCCCGAAACCCCCGCCGTTCCCGAAGGGGGATCCGTTCCCGAAGGGGCTGTTCGAGGAACCGGAGCCACCCGAGGAACGGGAGCCTCCGGAACTCGAGGGGAGGCGCGTGCTGCCCGACGTCGGGCTTAAGGCCTGCGTGCTGCTCCCGCCGGTGGTCGTGGCGTGGCCGATGCCGATGCCGGCGCCGAGGACGGCCAGCGCGGCCGCTCCGGCGAGGAGGCCGTTGCGGACGCGGTGACCGGTGCTCGCCGCCGCGGGAGCCGGGGCCGCGGGGGCCGACCACATCGGGGCGCCCGGGTCTGTGGGCGGGGGGCCGCCGAAAGGCGCTGTCGGCGGGTCACCGAGCATCGGATTGCCGGCCAGGGCACCCATGGCGTAGGTGCCCTGGGGCGGGGTCGGGCCGGTGGCCGGAGTCGCGTCCTGGGCCACGCCCATGGGAGGGGTGTCGGGCTGCTGAGGGAGCGGCAACGGTTGCTCCGGCACCGGGGGCGACGCGGCCGGCAGGGGGATGTCGGCCTCGTTCGTGACCTCAGGGGTGGGGGTAGTTGGAGAGGTCTCCGGAACCGGATCGGTCACGGGCTCCTGGGTCGTCTCGTCGTTCTGGTCCTCGGTCATGTCTGGGATCCTCCGTCTGAGTCCGGGCGGCCCGGGCTCTCCACGGCATCCATTTGACAGGTCAGGTCTGTACGCCAGGTCAGAGAAAGTTATGACCGGGATAAATGTTGTCTGTGCGGGCTGCACGCGGCTGAAAACCCGCTTCGGCCTGCGGAATTCCTGCGGTGCGGTGTGTCGACGCGGGGTCAGGCCCGAAGCTCGGGTCCGTGGCGGGGTCTACGCTTTCTGTGGACGATGGACACCATTGGGGGCCCCGTGGAAGCTGGAAATTTCGAAGCCGACAGCCTGGACGGCTTCTACGACTCGACCCGGCGGCGTTTCCCCTGGCGCAACGGAGCCGAACTGCTCGGACTCGCCTGAGCATGCGGTCGCGGTGACGACGACGAGGCGCACGTCCGTCACCGTGGCACCCGTGGCTGGCGCCTTGGGCGCCACCGTCGTCGGTCTCGACCTGGCCCGGGTCTCCGAAGGGTCCGAGCTCCATGCCCTGCGCCGCGCCCTGGCCGAGCACCTCGTCGTCTTCCTGCCCGGGCAGGCGCTCGGGTTGGACGATCTCGAGCGGGTGACCGACCTGCTGGGTGGCCGCGACGTCACGCCCTTCGTCGATCCCCTCGAGGACCGGCCCTACGTGATCAGGGTGATCAAGGAGGCCGACGACGCCCTCAACTTCGCCAACGCCTGGCACAGCGACTTGAGCTATCTCCCGGCACCGCCGGCCTATACCCTCCTGCACGCCTGGGACGTGCCGGCGTATGGCGGCGACACCGTGTGGTCGAACCAGTACCTGGCGTACGAGACGCTCTCGCGTGGGCTCAGGGCGACGTTGGACACGCTGCGGGCCGTGCATTCGGCCGGCATGGCCTACGGCACGGGCGGCCTGCTCGACCAGGTCAAGGAGCTCACCTCAATGGCCATCGCCCCATCCGCGCAGGCCTACGCCGAGCACGTCCACCCTGCGGTGACGGTCCACCCGGTGACGGGCAAGCGGGCGCTCTACGTCAATCCGGTCTACACGACGCGCTTCGAGGGGTGGACGAAGGAGGAGTCGGCGACCCTGTTGGCCCAACTGTACCGGCACAGCATCAACGAGAACTTCACGTGCCGGCTGCGCTGGTCAGCGGGGACACTGGCCATCTGGGACAACCGCTGCACCATGCACAATGCCCTGAACGACTACTCGGGTGTTCGTCGCGAGATGTACCGCACGAGTGTGAAAGGCGCGCCGCCGCTCGGGGTCAGCTGAGGAGCGGTTGTGTCCCGCAGGGGTCAGAACGTGCGCGGACGGCCCGAGGCCGACGAGCTCAGGCCCCAGTGGCAACGACGGCCGATCGTCTGTCTCGGCGCCGTGTCCGCGCCAATGGCCTCGGCCGAGAGCGCTCGGTGCAGGCCGACCCCGAGGTCACCGGGGCGTGCCTCGATCCCACGCACCTCGACGCGCCATTCGTAGTCCTCGGACGTCAGCGCGCCGTCGGTGCTCATGATGGCGGCGTCCGGGCAAGCCTCGCGGACACGCGTCAGGAGCTCGGAGCGGGCATCGTGGCTGTCGAGGCCGTTCTGGTGGAACGGGACGGCACTGCTGATGCGGGGCGACTCGATCACGATCACCCAGCGGGGTCCCTGGCGACAGAGGTACAGCGTGGCGCTGTCGATGGTCCCAGCGTGCGCCGGGACGCTCCATTTGTTGCTGGGTCGCATCATGAGTGGAACGCCCAGTCGCTGGACGGCTTGCTGGGCCAAAAGGCCCATTTTCGGTCAAGTCCAGTCACGCCCCCATGGTGCCGGACCGCGCCCTCGCGTACCAGGGCCGAAGTGTTCTACTGCAGTGCCGGGCGGGTGGCTCAGGGGGCCCGGCGCAAGGTGATCGTGACATGGCGAACCGATGGCGGCAGGGTGACGGTGCCCGTGGCCTGATTGATCCTTCCGAGGAGGTCGTGGCCACATTGTCGACGAAGGCCGGCACCTCGAAGAGGACGGGCCCGCTGGGTGCTGTCCCATGCAGTGTGAGCGACACCGAGAGCCCGGAAGAGGTGATGCTGGACCCAGCGCGACGGCCGGCTGTTGTCGGAAAATTGTGGGAAGGCCTTCAGGGCCGGAAGACCACCTTTATGGCGTGTGACGTCGTGCGGTCGATGGCCGCCCCGATGGCCTCCCGGTAGTCCTCCAGCCCGAACTCGTGGGTCACGACCACGGCGTCGGGCAGCAGGCCGGCCGCCAGCACGTCGAGCGCCCGGTCCACCGAATGCCGCTCCGGCCCGCCGGCGAGGCCCGGTGCCGAATGCGCGTCGACGGTGTGGTCGATGGAGCCGACGAGCGCCGCCTCCTTGTACCAGATCGGCGTCAGGTCCACCTCGCTGATGCCCGCTGCGCCCAGCAGGAGGACGGTGCCGCGGTGGGCGACGGCGCGCAGCGCCTCGGTGACCGATCCCGGCGACCCCACGGCTTCGACGACGTAGGGGAATCCCCCCATCAGCATCTGGTGGCGCTTGGCGCCGACGATGCGGGAGCCGCTCAGCGCGGCCAGCTCTTCCCAGTGCCCGTTGCGAGGGTCGCCGATCACGACATGGTCCGCTCCACAGGCCGTCGCCGCGTCGGCCTGGTGCGGATGGCGCGCCAGGACGGTGACCGGGCAGTTGGGGAAGAGCCCACGCAGCGCGGCGAGAGACGCCAGCCCGATGATCCCGGCCCCCACGATCAGGACCGGTTCGCCGTCGACCGGGCTGGCCCGCAGCAGGCCGTGGCAGGCGATGGACACCGGCTCGTAGAGGCTGGCCCCGCGGTCCTCGATGGCGTCCGGCATGGGGTGGAGCATGGAATCGTGCGCCACCACGCTGTCCGCCCACCCGCCTCCGAGGTCGTGGGTGTAGCCCAGGGACCGCCCGGAGCTGACGATGCGGCTGTCCAGGTTGAGGCACGACGACGTCCAGCCGCGCGCGCAGTTGGCGCACGGCGGGTCGATCCCGCGCGGCAGACAGGGGATGCACGGGTCGATGACGACCCTCGTCCCGACGGCCACCGAACAGTTCGGCCCCGCCTCGACGACGCGCCCTGCCGTCTCGTGACCGAGGACGAAGGGAAACGTCCCCATGGTGGCCAGCGTCGGCGAAGGCCCGGTGTTGTGCGCGAACAGGTGGAGGTCGCTGCCGCAGATCCCGCCGGTCGTGACGGCGACGCGCGCCCACGACGGGCCCGGGAGCCCGGGCTCGGGTATCTCCGCCAGCGAAGCAGGGAACTCGGGGTCAACCATGTCGAACACCACCGCGCGCATGCCGCGAGCGTAGGCGCGACGGAGGGAGGACCACCGGAGGCGGCTGGCCTAAGGTGCTGCCGATGCGGGTCTCCGACGCCACCCTTGCCGAGGTGCGGGAGCGCGGCTACGCGTTGATGGAAGGTTTTCTGAGCGACGACGAGCTGGCCGGCGCCCGGGAGGCGCTCTGGCTCCACTTCCCCCGTCCGCAGGACTACTTCGCCGATCGCGATGCGTATGCCCGCTACGGGGCGAGCCAGTTTGCCGGTGTGGAGGAATTCCCCTATCGCTCGTGGGACCTCAACCGGCTCGCCGTACACCCTGATCTGGTGGACGCCGCGGAGCGCTACCTGCAGACAGCCGACCTCCATCTGTACAAGGTGGAGCTGTGGGCCAAGTACGCCGGCGCAGTCAACTATGACCAGCCGCTCCATCGGGACTATGGGAGCCACAGCCTGGTTGTCCCGCGCCCGGAGCCCCGTTACCAGCAGCTCACCACCTTCATCTACCTGTCCGATGTCACGGAGGAGGACGGGCCGACCCGCATCGTCCCCTACCAGGACGGCAAGGACGTGCCCTACTCGCCCCTGTACCTGCCGTTCGGCTCGTTGGCCGATGCCGAGGTGGCCTGCACAGGCCCGGCCGGGAGCCTTCTCGTCTACCGGACCGACATCTTGCATCGCGGATCGGACATCACCGGTTCTGGCCGCGCCCGCTTCTCCATCCTGGTCGACTTCCAGGTGCGGGGGACGACGTGGGGCGGGAAGATGGCCTGGCCCAAGCAGTCGCCCGAGCGCTGGGCCCGCTTCATCCCGCAATGCGGTGTCCGAGAGCGCGACCTCTTCGGCTTCCCTCGCCCCGGCGACCCCTACTGGTCCGAGGACACGCTCCGAGGTGTGGCCGCCCGTTATCCGGGCATCGACCTCGCGCCGTACCGAGACGCGTTGGTGTGAGCGGTCAGGGACACGCACGGGTCGAGCTCCGGCGTGTCTACGACGGCGATCTGGGTCGGGGAACCCCGCGCATCCTGGTCGATCGCCTGTGGCCCAGAGGGATCGCCAAAGCCGACGCCCCATTCGACGAATGGGAAAAGGACGTTGCGCCCAGCACCGAGCTTCGGCGCTGGTACGGGCACGAGCCGTCGAAGTTCGAAGCGTTCGCCCGGCGCTACCGGGAGGAACTGGAACTGCCGCCGGCCAACGACGCGGTGGCACGCCTGCGCTTGCGTGCACAGAACGGCGGCATCGTCCTGATCACTGCGACCCGCGACGTCGAGCACTCCGGCGCCGAGGTACTCCGCGGCGAGCTTCTGCAACAGCTCTGATCGAGGTGGCATCATTCCTTCCAATGCCCGATCCGACGACCAAAGGACGACGCCCGTGAGCTATCGCGTGATCCAGTGGGCCACCGGCGGCGTGGGCCGCGCCGCCATGGAAGGGGTCCTGGCGCATCCCGAGCTGGAGCTGGCCGGAGCCTGGGTCCACAGCCCGGAGAAGGAGGGGATGGACCTCGGAGCGCTGCTCGGTCGCGAAGACCTCGGCGTCACCGCGACGTCCGACGCCGAGGCGCTTCTGGCCACCGAGGCCGACTGCGTGCTCTACAGCCCGATCTTCGCCGACCCGGGCGTGGTCGCCGCCATCCTGGAGTCCGGCAAGAACGTGGTGTCGCCACTGGGATGGTTCTATCCGCCGCCAGACGAGCGACAGAAGTTCGACACCATCGCCAAGAACGCCGGCGTCACCTTCCACGGCACCGGCATCAATCCCGGCGGTATCACCGAGCGCTTCCCGCTCATGATCTCGGCCCTGTCGGGCTCGGTCACCCACGTGCGGGCGGAGGAGTACTCCGACATCCGCACCTACGGCGCCCCCGACGTGGTCCGCGACTGGATGCTGTTCGGCAAGACCCCCGAGGAGGCCCGGGCCAGTGTCATGATCGACGCACTCGGTGGCGGCTTCCGACAATCCCTCTTCATGGTCGCCGACGAGATGGGATTCGACATCGAGCCACAGCTGCAGACCACACACGAGATGGCGGTAGCCACCGTGCCCATCGATTCGCCGATCGGCCCGATTCAGCCGGGGACGGTGGCTGCGCAGCGGTTCACCTGGGAGGCCACCGTCGACGGGACCCCGGTGGTGACGGCCACCGTCAACTGGCTGATGGGGGAGGAGCACCTCGACCCGGCCTGGACCTTCGGCGATGAGGGGGAGCGCTTCGAAGTCGAGATCACCGGCGATCCAAACTGCCTCACCACGTTCAAGAAGCTGCATCCCGAGACGGTCGCGGCGGGTCTCGTCCGCAATCCCGGCGTGGTCGCCACGGCGATGCACTGCGTCAACGCCCTCCCGTACGTCTGCCGGGCCGAGCCCGGATTGCTCACCTACCTCGAGATGCCTTTGGTGGCCGGCCGCGCTGCTCCGGGCCTGCACCGGGACCGGCGGACATCGCCTTCCTCCACCCCGGCATGATCCTCGACCGCTTCTCGGTTGCCGGCAAGGTGGCGATCGTCACGGGTGCCGGGCTGGGGATCGGGCGGGGGATCGCCATCGGCCTCGCCGAGGCCGGCGCGGATGTCGTCGTGGCGGCACGCACCGAGTCCGACCTTCAGGACGTGGCTGCGCGGATCCGGTCCCTCGGTCGCCGCGCCCTGGTCGTGCCGACCGACGTGACTGACGCAGCCGCCTGCGAACGGCTCGTGGCACGAGCCGTTGAGGAGTTCGGCCGGCTCGACATCCTGGTCAACAACGCCGGCGGCGCCATGCCCCGGGCGGCCATGGAGACGAGCGAGGGTTTCATGGCCCGCACCTTTGCCTTCAACGTGACCGCGCCGCTCACGCTGACGAAGTTGGCGGCCGCGGCAGATGGTCGACACGGTGGGCAGCGGCGCCGTGGTCAACATCTCGTCACGCTCGGCCAGCATGACCCAGACGATGTTCGTGGCCTACGGGGCGGCCAAGGCGGCACTCAATCGGATGACGCGCAACATCGCGCCCGAGTTGGCGCCGCGGGTACGGGTCAACGCCATCGACGTCGGCGGCGTCGCCACACGCTCGCTCGACATCGTGCTGACCGACGACACCTTGCGCCGGCAGTTCCTCGAAGGCACGCCGATGGGTCGGCCCGGGGAGCCCGAGGACATCGCCTGCGCGGTCCTCTATCTCGCCTCCGACGCCTCGTCCTGGGTCACCGGAAAGGTCTTCGAAATCGACGGCGGTACAGAGGCACCCGCCATGACCGTTCCGGCACCTGCTCTGATCCCAACTCCCGGGAGCCCCGCCGACTCTCGAGCGTGAACGAGTGGCAAGGTGTCGCCCGACGGCCGTCACGCCCTCCATCGTTGCGAAGCTCTCAGCTCCGAAGCTCCCAGCGGTTCCCGGCTGGGTCCCTGCACAGAACGATCCGGCTGCCGTCGAACTCGGCGGCCTTGAACGGGATGCCCGCAGCGGACAACCGTGTCTGGATCGCCTCCGACTCCCCGCTGACGTCGATGGCGGTGTGCGCCATGGCCGCCGGGGCGTGCCCCGGGTCGAGGCTCAGATGTACCTGCGTCCCGTCGTCGGCCTCGAACCAGCGGGCTCCGAAGTCGGATGCGGCCTTCGGCGGCTCCAGACGTCGATAGCCGAGGATTTCGACCAGGAAGTCGGCTTCGGCCTCGGCGAGATCCGGCGGGATACCCAGGTTGGTGTGGTGAAACGTCGGCATGCCGCGCATTGTCCCATGCCGGTGCCGACGCGTGGCACGTCGACGGTGTCAGACGAGGACAGCGGGTCAGACGGTGGGGCCGGGCGTCTTGACGAAGGCCGAGAAGGGCGGCTGCTCTCCAGCGGGCGGTGGCGGAAATTGGGAGACGCCGGCTGGGTTCCCGGGTGCGGCAAGAGTGGGGGGATCTCGGAAGGCGCGGGCGCGGAGGTCGAGGCAGTCCAGCAGGTCGTTGGCGTTGGCGTCCCGGTAGGTCATGGCGGGAAGGTTCCACTTGCGCTCGATCGTCTTCAGCACCGACGTGTGGTCGTACACGGTGTGGGACACGAAGTCTCGCTTGGCGTAGGGCGAGACGATCACGGTGGGGACGCGGAAGCCGTAGCGGTCGTACGCGCCGGGTTGATCGGTCTCGCTGAGGACGGGCGGGATGTCATCGGGTGGGATGGCGGGCGGCGGCGGAACGTGGTCGTAGTAGCCCCCGTGCTCGTCATAGGTCCACACCATCAACGTCCGGTCCCAGGCGGGGCTGTTCAGCAGCGAGCCGACCACCGTCGAGACGAAGTACTCGCCGAGCGACAGGTCCTGAGGGTTCTCCTCGGTGCCGGTGAGGATGTTCGGATCGACATACGAGACCGCCGGGAGTGAGCCCGACTTCGCGTCAGCGTGGAATTGCTCGATCGTCTTGATCCGGTTCGGGTTCTTCTTGACCACGTCGGAGATCACGTAGAGGGTGGACACGTTGGTGGCGTAGCTTGCCCAGCTGATGTTGTGCGCGTCGAGACGGTCGAAGATGGTCCCGTTGGGCGGGATCCCGGTGATCGACGAGTCAACGGTGGCGATGAGCCCGAAGGCCGTCCCGGCTAAGAGAAAGCGTCGGTTCGGGTACGTCTGGGCCAGCACCGAGCAGAAGTAGCGGTCGCAGAGGGGGAATGTGCGGGCCAGCGAGTAGTAGAAGGGGATCTCCTGGCCCGTGTAGTACGCCATCGACCAGTCGCTACTGCTCTCCGGCCCGATGAACCCGTCGTTCTGGCCATGCCCGTACTGCAGGTGGCTGGCGTCCCAGCTCTGGGTCACGTGGCCGGCCTGGCTGGTCGTCGTTTCGTGGAAGGCGCGGACGTATCCGCCGGACGGGTCCGGATTGGTGTTGGTCGGGCGCCCGTGGCGGTCGAGGGCGAACCCATCGCCTCGGCCGAGCATCCCGAGGTAGTTGTCGAACGAGTGGTTCTCCTGCATGACCACCACGATGTGATCGATTTCGGGCAAGGTGTCGGTGCCCGCGGGAAGGCTCGGGTCAGGTAGTGAACCCGGGTGGCGCCACTTGGAGCGGGGCGGCCGATGGAGATGCGAAGTGGGAGGCGCGCCGCCGTTCGTGATCGCCGCGGCACCCTCAGCCGTCGCCGCGCTGACCCCGATCGCTGCGGCCCCGACCCCGAGTGCTCCTTGGAGTATCTGACGCCTCGAGAGGTTGCGGTCCTCGCTCACCGGTATCCATTAGAGCACGGGTTCGGAGAGTTTCAAGAGACTTCGGGCACGCACTGTCGTCACCGTGACGGTTCGGTGTCCGTTGCATGTCACGCCCACGCGGATGGAGAGCCGGCTCTTCCGACAGTTCCTCAGAGCGCGGCGAGAGCGGATCTAGGTCAGACGACGCAGTTCGGAGTTGATGTCTTCAAGGCTGAACCGGGAGGGATCGAAGGAACCCCCGACCCACTCGAGGTACTGATCGTGCTCTTCGTGCGCGGGATCGGCGATGGCCTCGAGGAAATCCTCGTACCCTTGCGGCCCGCCGACGTCATCGGGGGGACAGGCGTTTTGTCCGTCGAGGCAGTACGCGAAGTCGGTCCTGAACGCGGGACGCTCCTCGACGAGAACGTCGTGTTGCCAGCCGTCGCCGAAGTCGTAGTCGAAGGAAAAACGATCGTCTTCGGCGAGCGCCTCGGACACAGTGACCTCGCCCTCGTCGATCTCGTCGTCATCTGCGTCCTCATCAGCCATGCCGTAGATGTCGTCGCCTACCTCGAAGAGGTGCAGGTGTGAGTTCCCCCAACCCATGGCCGCCAGGAGGGTTTCTGCCAGTTCGGCCATGGTGAAGTCATCCGGTACGACGATGCGGCGCCACACGGTGGGCTCGACGTCGAGTAGTTCGATCCGTAGCTGAAGAGAGCCTTCCGATGGCTGAGCGGACGTCATCAAGCTCTAAGGGTACGAGGCATTGGCCGGCAGATGCGACCGACTTTTCCGGTGCGGGGACACCTGCGGTCGCCCTGACGAGGTCGCGTGAGATCCCTGGGAGTTGGCCGAATCGACCTGCGGAACCCCGTTCTCAAGAATCCCATGTCAGCGCCGTATTTTGATCCCGGCCAGGGCGCGAGTGAGACGCCGTGCTCGTTGCTGGAGCCTCACGGGACGCAGGGTGCTGCGCTGCCGGAGTAGGCCTCTCCTTGCTGATTCGTGTTGGGTGTCGTCGTAGTGGTGGTGGTCGTTGTCGTGTGGTCGTGGTGGTGGTCGAACAGCTCGTTGTCGTGGTGGTTGTCGGTGCGGCGGTTTCTGTTGTGCGTCGTCGTCGTCGTCGGGAGCACCATCGGGACGGGCTTGAGTGGGACAGGTGGCGGCGGGCTGTATCTGCCCGCCGATCCGGGCACCTTGATCTGAATCAGCGGGCCAGCTGGGACGGCGTCGAGCGACAGGTCGATCTGGTACGGAACTGGCGTCACGAAGTCCAAGGTCGGGAGAACGAACGTGCCGGTACCGGCCTTCGGACCTCCGGGCTTCCCGACGACGACGACGTTCGTGCCCGGCACGTCTACCGGGTTGATGAACTTGTCGCTCTCGACCGTGCTCGTACTGCTCTGGTGCCAGATGGCGGAGATCACATCGCCGTCTTGCAGCCCGGAGTAGCGGAGCACGAGGGCCACGGGGACGAGCCCGTGCTCGCTCCCCAGCCCCGCCGGGGTGATGGCCATCGTCAGCGACGCCTGCTGAGCAGGACGGGGCGCCGTGAGGTCGAAGTCAGCAAGCGTTGCCTCGGTCTCGTCGTGCTCCATCCGCTCTATGAACGCGTTCACGCGATGCGGGCGGACACCGGCCAGGCCGAGCACGTGGACGTCTGGGAGGAGCTGATCGAACCAATACGTCCGGATGACAGGGCCGGCTGCGCCGATCCTCGGGTGCTCCATGGTCTTGAACGCGGCGTCGAGCGTCATCAGCGCCGGCCCCAGTCGCCCTGACGCCAACTGGGCCAGCGCCAAAGCCGGGCCGGCCTCCACGTCCGAGGGGTCGTGGGGCGGTTGGTGGAGGAGGACTATGGCCTGGCGGGGTTCGCCGCACAGCGCCTCGGCAATCGCAAGGCGGTCACGGTCATCGGCGGCCCCTCGCAACTGCCAGGCGTTCGTGAGCGCCGATAGTGCGCTTCGGCACTGGTGACCCGGTCCGTTCACCGGATGCAACAACTCCTCCTCACCGAGCTGCTGCCAGGCATCGGCCAACGAGGGGTCGTCGGACGTTGCCCGGGCGAGGAGCGCATCGACCTTGGCAGGCCGACCACCGGCCTCCGCCTTGAGCCATCCCCTTTCGTAGGTCCGAATCGCCGGGCCCGACGGTGCCGGGGCTGGAATGGCGTAGTTCACGGCCGCCGTCCATCCGATGGCGGCCACCGTGATGAGGGCACCCAGGCCAAGGAAGAGTCTTTCCATGGAGGGCTGGCTGAGCATCTTGGACAGCGCGAAGAGGAAGAGCGCGATGGCCAGCATGCTCACGCAGGCGATGTAGGCGCGCTCCTGACTGTCGTCGTTCGACTCGGTCCCCGTGTAGGCGCTCGCCACCTCGTAAGCACAGTCGTAAGGCTGATTGTCGTTGAGACCAAGGCACCACGCAGGGGGGCTCGGACTGGCGAAGGTGGGTCGGCTGGCATGGGGAGGATTGGACGAGCCACCCCCGGCCAAGGTGGCCTCGACGTTCAGCGCAGCCCGCAGTGTCGGGTCTGACGTGTTGCCGGCCTGATCCAGCAGGAGCTGCTCGCGCCAGAGGTCTTCTACCGTGGCGATCTCGCTTGCGTTCGCTGTTCCGGCGCTCTGGTTGTACCCGAGCAGCTGCTCGTTCGAGTAGGTCGCCCAGGCCACCCGTTGCGTATCGGCGTCGTCCGCATGGAAACTGGAGAGCGCGGCCAACGACCCGGCAATGGTGGCCGCGATGGTGGCGATGAGGATCCCGAACGTCGCCACGACGGAGAGCCGTTCCTTTTCGAGCCCCTCGTCGGCCTCGCTCGTGACGATGTTCTCGTCGACCTCCACGTCAGAGCTCCCACGCCAGCAAGAGGGCGCCGCATCCGATGAGCAGGATCCATCCGGGGATCGCCAGCAGCAGGGACGTCAGCGTGGTCCGTTTCGACCATTGGTGGTGGAGGGCGGCTTGCGCCAGTGTGCAGAACGCGAGGGCCAGGGCGAGAATCAGGCCCAGCGAGAGCAATCGCAGCTCGTGGTTGCGTTCGGTGTTGGCCGAGGCCTCGTGCTGGGATACCGCGACGTCGCGCTCGAGGTTGCTGAGCGCGGCCCAGTCCGCCACGTACCGGGTCGTGGCGAAGTCGGCGGGATTCCCGTTCTTCCAGTATCCGGGATAGGCAAACGGCGAGAACACCTGGGCGAGCTGACAATTGACCGCGAATTCCGCCGCGGGGAGGGAGCTTGCGCTGGCGGATGCGTTGGCGCAAGCGGGTTCCGCTGCCGCGACCATCGGTGGGCCTGCGCTTTTTCCATCCGCCCCGGCGAGTTCCTGCCACAGATCGTGATCCGATTCAGCCAGTTCACCCAGCAAAAGTGCGTTGTACATGTGACCCGCCTTGTACGTGGAGGCGACCTGGGCATCGTTGTCGAAGCCGCTCGCCAAGGAGGCATGGGATTCGGCTCGAAACCCGACGACCGCGCCCAGGATGGCCACCATGGCGATCGAGATCGGAACGGCGAAACTGAGCCACCAGGCCAGAGAGAACCGGACCGAATCGTCATCGACACTCTTCGGGCGATCGTCGACTTCGGCGTGGTCCTCAGCCGTTCTCGACGGTCGGCCTCGGCGATCGGTTCCTCCGCGTCATCCACGGCTTCCGTCCCCCTTTTGTCCGGGGGATACCTTTCCACATACCAGTTGCACTCGCACAACGCCGACGGAGCGAAGCCCTCAACCTCGGGTTCTGTACTGGCGATGCGGCATGGAAATCAGTGCAGGGAACACAGAGGTAAAGCGAAGGCCGGAGGGGGATCGAACTGGCATCCCGGAGCCCTCAGAGCCGAGAGATCGATTGACCACAGCAGTGCACCGCATGTCGCTGCAGCGTTCCCTTTGTGTCCGTTCAACCGTCGTAGAAGCCGGGCTGGTGCCGGCCCGCCAGCGTTTGCTGCCGTGGCGTCTTCGCGCGGGACAGCGCATCCTCGCTGAGGTGGTTCACCGTTGAGGTCGGCCGAATGCGCTGGGCAATGTCGCGGCGTCCGTAGTGGCATTGGATGAACACACGTCCGGGATCGTCCGGTCCCGGCGGCATCCGCGAGTGCCAGATGTCAGAGGAGAAGAGCGCGACATCCCCCGACTGGGCCACGAGGGGCACCGCACCGTGACCCTCCCACTCCAGATCGGCGTCGGCCAGCCGAGCCACTGGCGGAGGCCGTCCCGACGTGTGGCTTCTCGGTATGACGGCGGTGGGCCCCGCCTCGAGGGGACAGTCCCGCAGGAAGATGTGCGCCGCAATGACGAAGACGGGGTACGGGATGCGCGGATCCCACGCGACGTCGGCGTCTCGGGGGATGTGCGGTCCGGCGTCGATGTGCCAGAACCGACCTGAGTGCTCGTTGTTCCCAGGAGGCTGCCACCACGCAGTATTGGCGATGACGTGGCAATCCTCCCCGAGGAGAGGCTCGATGGCCTTGAGGATGCGCGGGTTGCCGATGGCGCGCTGAACGAGAGCACTGCGGTTGAGCATCTCGTACCGGAACGGAGCCATCTGCCCGACGTCGTCGTCGGGATCTCGGACATCAGGCGGGTATTCGGCATAGACCCGCTTCACGTCGGCACAGAGCGATTCTACTTGTGGAGGTTTGAACACCCCCCTGAGCACCGCGTAGCCATCGGCTTCGAGGTTCGTGGAAGCGGACGGGACCCTCCCCGTGCGGAGCGTGAGATATCCGGACGATCGTCGTGTGAGCACAGCGCAAGTCTGCCGCGAAGCGCCTGCCGACCACAAAGAACGGTGAGAAGGGAAGCCACGGCCTCGGCACACCACCAACGACCCTCACGATCTGGCGTGAGTCCTTCGAAGCGCCCGGTACAAAGGTCTTCCTGACGTCCGAATCGCCCAGAGACGGCGGATCTGGGCTACTCGCGCCGAGGCAGACGACTCCTCGTCTTTGTCAACGCAGGTCGGTGCAGACTCGAGCCCGAAGAGCACCGAGAAACGCGTGGTTACCCGCCTAGTATCGCTGCGCCCGCTGTGCGAGAGGCCAACAGGGTGGGTCAAGGAAAGAGGGGAACTCCATGGGGAATGGGAGGCAACCGAGCCGCAGGTGCCGGGACCGAGGATCGCGCCCGCTACGCCAGCCTCACCGTGTTCTCGCTGCGGCGGCGATCGCAGTCACCACCCTGGCTGCAGCATCCGTGCTGCAGCCGATCACAAGCGGCGCCGCGCTCCCGAAGGACGCCAATTCCAAAGGGGTGCTCACGTATGGAATAGATCTGAACGACGAGTTCGACAACACGTTCAATCCCGAGCAGTCCCTTAATCCCTGCGGGTTCGCCATCCTCTCGAACATCTACGCATCAGGTCTCGGCGTCACCAACGAAGCGTTCATTCCGGGCGTCATCGAGAGTTGGTCGACGACATCGAAAACGGTGACGCTGCACATCCGACCGGGTGTGGAGTTCTCCAACGGCGACCCGGTCGACGCGAACGCTATCAAGACGAGCCTGCTTTACAGCCAGAAGAGTCCGCTGCTCACGACATTGACCGCCATCTCGACGATCGATGTGGTGAATCCTCTAACCCTGGTGCTCAACCTCTCCAATCCGATTCCCGGAGACGTCGTCCAAGCGATGTATCACTCCGACGGCACCATCTACGATCCGAGCACCATCGGTTCGGACGGAACCAAGCCGGTCGGAGCCGGACCATTCATCTTGAAGAGTTACAGCCAAGGCTCCTCAATCCAACTCGTCGCCAACCAGAGATACTGGGACAAGGGCCAGTATCTCCTCGGCGGCGTCCATTTCGTTCAAGCGTCAGAGGGACCGCAGCTTGTCACGGGGCTCGAGACGGGTGCATTTGACATGACGACGCTCGAGCCCGATGAAGTCGCAGCGGTCAAGGCGGCACCGAACCTTGCGGTGGTCGTGGGCAGGTCCTACGACTACATCGATCTGCAGACGCGACAGAACGCTGCGCCGTTCAACAACACAAGAGTGCGTGCTGCGCTGGAGTACGCGGTGGATCGCAATGCTCTCAACCGGGTAGTCGACGATGGCCTCGGAGAGCCCGCCTACCAACCGTTCCCCTCGTGGTCCCCTGGCTACGACAAATCAGTAGGAAACAGGTATACGTATCAGCCGGCGAAGGCCAAGTCCATGCTGCGGGCTGCCGGGTTCCCTCATGGGGTCTCCTTTACGCTCGTGGTGCCAAGCGGCGATCCAGGGTTGGGTCAAGCTGCCCAGCTCCTGCAACAGGAGGTGGACGCAGCCGGATTCAACATGACCTTGCAAACGGTCGTTCCATCAGACCTCTTGACCGATGTCTACATCAAGGGCGAGGGCGACTCCATTCTCACTGAGCAATTGTCCAACGGGCCGGACCTCGCCAACAACTTTGAAAACGAGTTCCTGCCTATCGGCTTTGTGACCGAACACTTCGGTACGGCCAATCCGCTGCTCGCCCCGTACATCAAAGAGGCCCTCCAATACGTGACCGCTCAACAGCAGGCGCCACTAATGCAAAGGGCCGGAGCACTTGCGATGGCCATCGGCGCCGAAGTTCCCCTCGTCTTCCAACCGTCGATCATCGGTTACAACAAGTCTGTGATCGGAGGGACGGTTCAAGCCCCGATAGGCCAGTGTCATACCAACTTGGCAGGCATCTACATAAAGAAATAGAGGGCCTTTCTCAGCCGGCCTTGTTTTCGACAAGGGTGATGGCTCACCTCCAACAGCGCTCCGAATGGAGCTATGCAGCCGAACCGCTCGTGAGGTGGCGGGATTCGAACAGGCCGAAGCGCGAATTCAAAGGGCCAAGTCAACGATGGTCATGTACCCCCCAACGGGGGAAAAATCGTTGTCCATGAATTGCCGTGATTGACCGGCACTGACCGCATTTAGTGATTTGTCTGTGCTCTTGTGTCCTATTCGTGTCGCATAGGCCGGTGGGAAGGGACGATCACGACCGGGATGCTGGAGTGCTCCACAAGTTCAAGGCTCGTGCTGCCCAGGAGGGAGCCCGAGTGCTCTCCGGACCCACGAGTTCCTACAACGATTAAGTCAACCGAATATGGCTCCTCGTTCATCCGTAGCAACGCAGAGCAGGGGTCCCCGTCGATCAGAAGCCATTCGACCATGGACGGGTCCATGCCGGCGTCGAGGGCTATTTCAAGAGCAGCTTCTCGGTGTGGAGCGACGTGTTCTGAGAGTCCAGCATGCTCCAAGAGGCCCACGGCGTGAACCACCTTCAGCATGGCACGAGTGTGTGCTGCGAGACCGGCGGCCCATTGAAGTGCGGCCCTGGAATCACTCGAGCCATCGAAACCCACCGCGACTTTGTCAAATGCGTTCACCGTTGGACTCCCTTAATGACTGTCGGCTACTGCCGAAATGTGGGCAGTCTGAGCTGAGGCGACCGCCTCTCGCCCCGATCCTCCAGACGTGGAAGGCTCGAGACCCACCGCTACGTCGAGCAGAGCGCCTAAAACGGCGGCAGTCGATGACCGCAGAGCCCGGGCGCTGTACCCACCCTCCAGGAACAACGCCAGGCGTCCCGGGCCGGGGGCAAATGAGCGCACCAAGCGAGCGAGCTGCGCAAAATCACCTGTTGAGAGGGCAAGCTCACCAAGAGGATCGGCCCGATGGCCATCAAAGCCACACGACACCAGGACCCAATCTGGCGCAAAGCGATCGATCACCGGGTGAGCGACCTCTTCGAAAGCGCGTTGCACGACGTCTCCGGTGGCTCCCCGTGGCAGTGGGATGTTGACGGTGAGTCCGACAGCATTCGGACCTCCGACCTCTTCGGCTCTGCCTGTCCCCGGGAACAAGGGCCACTGGTGGGTAGAGACGTACAGAACCCGGGGATCATCCCAAAAGATTGACTGGGTTCCATTGCCGTGGTGGACGTCCCAGTCAATAATCAGCACCCGCTGACCTTTTGCCGCAAGCGCTGCCGCACTCACAGCAATGTTGTTGAGCAAACAAAATCCCATTGCGCGATCTGCGTCGGCGTGATGTCCCGGCGGTCTCACGGGGACGAAGGCGATGCCTTCACCTTCCAGCTCCAAGGTTCTAATCGCCTCAAGACCGGCGCCGGCAGCTTGACGCGCCGCAGTGAAGGAGTCCACGCCGGCATATGTATCGGGATCGATGTCTCCGCCGCCCTGCAGGCAAAACCTCTCGAGTTCGTCGAGGTATTTGGTCGTGTGCACCCGCGTCAAAGCTTCGAAGTCTGCTTCAGGCGCTCCGACGTAGTGGATGGCATCGTCGAGGTGGAGATCACGCAGTCCACTCATCACCGAGAAGATCCTGCCAGGCTGCTCAGGGTGGAACGTGCCCCCGTCATGTGCATTCGCACCAGATGGACCAGCGACTATCAGCATTCGCCAGAAATCTCGACTGGCTTTACCACTGGAAGACGTCTGACTTTGCAACTTTTAGCGCGCGCGGCCAGGGCAACACGGTACGACTCTGTAATCTCGATTCCGAAGCGTAACCAGACGGTCCCCCAATCGATTTTCGATGACACATCGAAGCCGGAGTGATGGAACACGTCCAGCATGGGCTTGTTTTCGCAGAGGGTTTCGGCCACGAATGTTCTGACGCCGCGCGCCCTTGCCGCCCGTGCCAGTTCGTCGAGCAGCAGCGACCCGAGGCCACGGTGCTGGTAGTCGTCAGCGACGATGAAAGCCACTTCCGCTTCCGGGGTACCAACGATCCGGTCGAACCGGCCCACGGCGATCAACTCTCCGTCTCGCTCGACCACGAGGGCCAAGCGGTCTTTGTAGTCCACGTTGGTAAAGCGCTTGACTTCCTCCGTCGACAGCGTCGGATGAACGGTGAAGAACCTCAGGTAGGTCGACCTCTGGGAGAGATGCTGATGGAACTCGACGAGCCGTTCTGCATCGTCGGGCTGGATCGGGCGCAAGATGCACCAGGTGCCATCTGACAAGACGACCTGGGCACTGAGCTCGCGTGGATAGTTCGGTGGAGACGTCAGCACAGTCGTTCGCTTTCGGAGCTGCCCGTGGCCAAGGCCGACGGCTCTAGGCCCGCAAGCAGGACTCAGACTCGATTGGGTGGGCACACTTCATGGTCCTCGCTCGGGATCCCGCCGGGTAGGGACGTTGGTCCCATCGCTGGCAGGTCGAGAGTCCTCTTGACCTCAGCACCCGTCCGCGCGGTGGCGGACTCGGCTGTTTCTATCAGGTCCGATGTCCATCGGGAGCGACAAAGTGAACGAACCGCGACACCCGACGCCTGATCCGTCGCTCCAATCGCTGCGAGTGACTCGTGGCAATGCGAGGGGTTTGCGCGTGCGGGGTTCGGTAGAACCGGGTCTTGGCAAGCTCGACAAGGACCAGGTAGACCACGACCATAGCGAAGAGGAGGAGAAAGAAGGTCGTCGGTAGCGGCGTGAATCCGAGTAGATGAGCGAGCCCGGTATACGGCAGTAGGGCACCGACCAGGGCTGCTCCCGTTGGCACGACCAGCATCGGCCAACTGGGCCTGCTCTTGAAGAACGGGACCCGCCGTGTCCGAATCACATAGATCACCAGAGTCTGTGTGGCGATGGACTCCACGAACCAGCCGGTTCTGAACTCGACGTGCCCCGCATGCAGCACAGCGAGCATGACCCAGAAGGTCAGAAAATCGAAGATAGAGCTCACCGGCCCGAACACCGACATGAATCGGCGAATGAACGCCATGTCCCACGCTGCCGGGCGGGCCAACGCCTCTGGGTCAACACGGTCGGTCGGTATCACCAGCTGCCCGGTGTTGTACAGCAGATTGTTCAGGAGGATCTGTGAGGGCAACATTGGGAGAAACGAGAGAAAAACGGAAGCGCCAGCTGCACTGAACATATTGCCGAAGTTCGAGGAAGTCGCCATGAGGACGTACTTCATGGTGTTGTTGAAGATGCGGCGACCTTCGATCACGCCCTCCGCCAGCACTCCAAGATCCTTGTCGAGCAGCACGACGTCGGCGGCGTCCTTAGCGACATCGGTTCCCGAGTCCACCGAAATGCCGACATCTGCGTGGTGCAACGCCACAGCGTCATTCACTCCGTCACCGAGATATGCCACGTCCTTCCCGGTCCGGCGGGCCACCTTGATGATCCGGGACTTCTGGTCGGGTGTGATCCGTGCAAATACCGTGGTGGTCGATATAGCGGCTTCGAGCCCGTCGTCATCGAGCGCCTCGATTTCCGGGCCCGATAGCACTCCGGCACACTCGATGCCGATCTCAGAGCACACCTTGGCGGCAACGAGCCCGTTGTCCCCCGTGATGATCTTCACGTCCACCCCGAGGCTTCTGAGCTGGGCGATGGACTCTCCAGCATCGGTTTTCGGTCGATCGGCGAAGGTCAGGAAGCCGGCGAGCTCAAGTCCGTGTTCATCGGCAGCAGTCAGCGACGTCAGGCCCTGAGCTGAGCGAGTGGCAACGGCCACCACACGGGCGCCCTCCGAAAAGAGCGCCTCGAGCGTCGATTGGGCACCGTCGGGAACGCCCTCGCAGCGAGCGAGGATCACCTCTGGGGCGCCTTTTGCCACGACGAGGAGGCTCCCCTCGGGATCTTCGACCAGCACCGAGGCCAGTTGGCGTTCGTGATCGAACGGGAGCACCCCCTTCCGAACGTAACGAGAGACTTCGCCAGAGACGCTCGCACCCGAGGCGGCCTCGGGAGCGGACCAAAGGGCCTGGTCCAGAGAGTTTCCTCCGACCGGACCAAGGTCTGTCACCTCTGCTTCGTTGCAGACGAGCCCGAGCAGGTAGGGACGAGCGCTCGGCAGGCCTTGCGCGTCGAGGCTCTGCTCGAACGTGATCTGACCTTCGGTGAGGGTGCCGGTCTTGTCGGTGAAGAGAATCTCGATATTGCCGAGGTCCTCGATGGCCACCAGGCGCTTCACCAAGACCTTCTTTGCCGCCAACGCCTTGGAGCCTGCCGAGAGGCTCACGGTGACGATGGCGGGCATCATTTCGGGTGCGATGCCAACAGCGATAGCCAGGGAGAAGAGGAGCGCTTCGATAAGCGGCCTCGAAAGCGCCACGTTGACGGCGAAGATGAAGGCGGTGAGAGCCGCTGCCACGCCGAACAAAAACCGTGAGAAGCGCGAGAGTCCTACTTCGAATGCCGTCTGGCCCTGATGTTCGGACAAGCCGGCCGCGATTTTGCCGAAAGAAGTTCTGGCGCCCGTCTCGACCACAACACCGACGGCTGAACCTTCATGGACGATCGTCCCCATGAGGGCACACGTCGACTGGTCGTGCGGGTCGCATCCCGCGGTGGTCACCGAAGTCTTGACCACTGGCATCGATTCCCCGGTCAGAATGCCTTCGTCGCATTCACACTCGTCAGCGGTGAGCAGCCGAAGGTCGGCCGGAACGAGGGTCCCGATCCGCAGGACGACGACATCGCCAGGAACCAAGTCCGTGACCGGCACCCGGCACGTTTGACCGTTCCTCCGAACTTCTGCCTCCTGTCGGATCTGAGCCCGCAGTGACGCCATGGCCATTTCGGCTCGATATTCGTTGAAGAATCCCAAGCCGACGCTGAGGAGGACGATCACCGCGATGATGACAGCATTGGTGCCGCCGCCGGTGAGGCCCGACACCAGCGCCGCGCCAAGCAGTAGGAGCAGAATCGGGTTCCTGATCTGGCGAAACAGGACTGCTGTCGCTCGCACGCGATGAACGGCGAGGGCGTTTGATCCAAAACGGCGACGCTGTTCCTCCACTTCGTTCGACGTAAGCCCGTCTGGTCGGCTGCCGAGGGCCGCCAGAGTGTCCTCGGGAGAAAGGAGCGCGGCTCGAGCCAGATCGAGTCCGTCGTTCGATGGGCGGGTGGCCACGGCCATGAGGTCAGTCCCTACTGACTCAGCGAAGCCCCGACGCCAAGAGACACTCGGTAATGGGACGTCGACAGCAACGTCGGCCTCGCCCGGTCATGTCACCAGTGTGCGCCCAGCGAGCGCCGATCCCGTAGGGACCAACGTCCCGACGGCCGTGACCTTCGTCTCTGACAAGGCCCGTTCGCATTCACTACATTCGAACTGAGGATGAGCCAGAAATCGACGGGAGTACTCAGCGGCGGGAGGTTTTCCCCCTTGTTCTGTCGATTGAATATCCGAGATCATCGCGGTGTGTCCAGTTGAGCGATCCCGACATGGGCCCGTCGAACAGCAGAGGCCGCCGGCTAACTCCGCCAAGGATCTGGGAGGACGATATGACGGAATCATCGGATTTCGTAACTGCACCAGTGCGGGTCGTGGAGACGCACATCTCGGCCCTTCTCTTCTTCGGAGACAAGGTCTACAAGATCCACAAGCCCGTTCATTTCGACTTTCTGGACTTGAGGGAGCGCAGCGCTCGCGCCGCGGACTGCCACCGAGAGGTCGAGCTCAATCGCCGGTTGGCCCCCGACGTGTACCTCGGGGTGGCCGACCTCGTGATGGATGGTGAACCGGTGGACCATATGGTGGTGATGCGCGCCCTACCGGAGGGACGTCAATTGGCTTCCTTGCTCCAGGGCGACGAGGACATCGAGACGTGGCTGGATCGCGTGGCAGCAGTCCTGTCCTCGTTCCATCGAACGGCCGTCCGGTCCGCGGAGATCTCAAAATGCGCCAGTCCTTCGGCTCTGGCGCTCAAATGGAAGGACAACTTCGACGAGGTCTCGCGGCTCGTCGACCCTCCATTGGACCGCGGGATTGAAGCAGAGATCAGGTGCCTCGTCGCTCGCTGGCTCAACTCGCACCAGGCATTGCTTGAGACCAGATTGGCGCACGGACATGTCTGTGATGGCCATGGCGACCTTCAAGCCTCTGACATTTACTGCCTAGACGACGGAGTCCGCATTCTCGACTGCCTTGAGTTCTCGGACACGTTGCGGTGGGACGATGTCTGCGCCGATGTTGCCTTCTTGGCGATGGACCTGGAGCGCCTGGGCCACCCAGATGCGGCCAGCCTGTTCGTCAGAGCCTACGAACGGGACTCAGGACATCGCTTGCCGCCCCCGCTCTTGCATCTTCATATTGGGCTCCGCGCGTATGTGAGGGCGAAGGTCGCCTGCCTTCGCTCCGAGCAGAACGGCGTCGGTTGGAATACGGCCAGCGATCTGCAGGCACTGGCCCTGAAGCACCTCCGAAGTGCCCGGTCGGCAGTCCTCCTTGTCGGAGGACTGCCGGGAACCGGGAAGAGCACACTCGCCGCTGGACTGGCGGCCGAAACAGGGTGGCCTCTCATCCGTTCCGATGAGATCCGCCGGCAACAGTCAGCGGGGCCCAACCGCTATGCGCCAGAATCCCGTGCCGCTGTGTACGAAAAGCTCCTCAGCTCTGCGCGAGAACGGCTTGCAGAGGGAGAGTCGGTGGTTCTGGATGCGTCCTGGATCAGCGCCGGGGAACGAGCCCTGGCTGCTCGGGTCGCTGAAGACTCAGAAAGCGAGCTCCTCTCCATCTGCTGCGTATGTGACGGCTCGATCGGAGCCGACCGCATCAAGGAGCGCCTCGCGCGCGGAGATGACTTCTCTGAGGCGACGGTCGCCGTGCGAGATGTGATGGAGACAGGAATGGACGAGTGGCCTTCGGCAATCGTCATCGACACGTCCCATACCGCAGCATCGGTGAACCTCGAGAGCGCACTCTCCAAGCTGGCTCCTCGTGAGAGCTCGACGGTCTGGGATTGATCGGTTCGGAGCAGTCCGGCAGGAAGGACCAAGGTCCCAGGTGTAGGGGGCCTTCTTCTCTAGCCCAACGATGGTCATTCAGGTTCCAATGAACGCAACGTCGTTCTCACCACACCGAGAGGATCCGTCATGTCTGAGGTGAACAGCTTTAAGCCACGTCGAACAAGCGCTCGCACGGGACGGCCTTCTCTGAGCCCTTACGTTCTCGACGAGATTGCCCCCACCCTCGCGGAAATCCGCCGCGCGCGGGATGATCAGCAGAACGTGCGCTGAGGCAGAAATCAGCACGGCCCTCGGTCGGCTGACATCAAAGAGCGAACTAATCAGATTCAAAAAACTAGGCAGTACCACGCACAAGGAGGATGGATGATGTCCGATACCCGCAACGGTTCAGAAACTACCGTCGATGATCAGCAGGTGGCTCCCGATGAAATGGTCAGAGTGAATGAAGTGATGCGGCTGCTCGATGCCTGGAAGACTCGAATCGACGAGCTCAAGGTCCAAGTGGACCTGGCAAAGCTCGACCTCCATGGCGAGGCGGAGAAACAACTCGATCTGGCACGCAACGTGAATCATGTTGCGGCTTCGAAGCTTCGCCTCGCATACGAGGACGCGGCCGCCAATGCCGACACATTGCGCCAGGGCGTGCAACAGTTCCTCCACGACCTGAATGAAGCCTTTGATGCTGTGCAGGCAGTCATCTCGCGAGTTGACAGCTAGAACACGTCGTAACCGGCTCAGACACTTGACTGGACAACCGTCGACAATTGCGAAAGGAGCGCAACTGTGTCGGACGAAGCGACATCACCGGTATCGCCACAGACTCAGGTACCCCAAGAGTTGCGAATCGTCGTTGGAGTGGAGGGGTCTCCCTGCTCGTCGAGGGCACTGGAGTATGCCGGCGACCAAGCCGCTCTCACAGGCTCGATCTTGCAAGTCGTCAGCGTGTACAACGGACTGCCGGGATACGGTTTCACGACTGGCCTCGACCAAGAGGGGGCTGATTCCGTTGTTCGTGAAGCCCTAGAGAAAGTCCAGAAGAAGCACCCGACGGTGCTGACGAAAGGCGAGGTCGCGTACGGAGTAGCGGGTCCCGTACTGTCCGACGTTAGTGAGGGTGCTTCCGCACTTGTGGTCGGGACAAGAGGACGCGGTCAGATCGTCGGCGCCCTCCTCGGTTCAACCTCGGAATACGTGCTTCATCACGCGCACTGCATCACCACGCTTGTCCGCTGAGTTGATCTGCGGGCGCCTCATACCCTGGCCGTCTCTGGCCCATCGTCAATGATGCTCCGACCGGGTTCCACGCGTGGACCTCTGGGCGGCACATAGTGCCCGACCTCGCCTTACGGCGAAGTGCTGGAGAACCGGAAATGGAGGACTCCTGTCCTTGGTTCTTAGGACCTTCCTCCCTAGGCCAATGCCCGCTGACCAGGGACGATAGACATGCGACACTGACAAGCCCGAGGAGGTCGCCGTGGAATCCAACGGCTCAGCCGATCAGAACGCCGCCGAGCGTCTCATCGTCGTGGGTGTGGATGGATCGGCGTGCGCCACCCCGCCGTCGAGTTCGCTGCCCGGCAGGCGGCCAATGAAGACTCGCCGCTCCTTGTGGTGAGTGCGTATCACGAAATGCCCGCGGCGGCAGGATTCGTCGCCGAAGGTGGTTTGATACATGAGGTTGCCGAAGCCGTTGTTGCTGATGCCATTCGCCGAGCCGAGGAGCTCGAGCCCTCCGTCGCGGTGAAGGGCGAAACTGTGCTCGATGCCCCGGGGCCGGCGCTCGCTCGGCTCAGCGAGGGAGCGACGGCTCTCGTGGTCGGCACCCGAGGACATTCCGAGATAGCAGGGATCTTCTTGGGATCGGTGTCCCAATATGTCCTGCACCACGCCCCATGCAACACGATCGTGGTGCGATGACGGAGAGCATCCTCGCCCGCAAGCTGTTCACTCGCATCGGCGGGCTTGGCGGTTCGCTGACATTCTCTCGGAGCGAGCAAAGGAGAGCCGAGGCGGTCGGTGGGGACACTCTGTGGCAAGACGAACCCAAGGGAGGCAAAGTGAAGCTCGACCAGCTAGGATCGGCCGTACTCGGTGAGGACGTGTGCCGACGCTCAACTCGGCGTGTGAAGCCGCCGCCAGCGGCGTGGGGCGAGTCGCTGTTAACGGTGAGCGATCACCGTATGCTGATCCCCGTCATTTTCACCCTGGTGGACGGCGGGATCCTTATTCGTCTCGGCCCTGGATGGGCGGCGTTTCATCTTGATGGCTCTGCCGTCACGTTTGAGGCTGATCAAGCCGAGGTGACTCAGCGCAGCGGTTGGAGCGTTGTGGTCGAAGGAGTCGCCCACGTTGTGACGTACGATGACATCGGACGCTTGGGTGTCAATCTCCCCGTACATGCATGGTCACGCTGCCGGGAGTCCGGGTGTTCGAGATTGTCCCGTTCAAGGTCAGCGGCCGCGGGGTCGAACCCAAATCTCCAAGATGAGCCGCGTGACCTTGCGAGTGGACATTCCTGGAGAGAAGAGGACGCAAGCGAGCAGCTTGCGGC
>CAWFPP010000002.1:0-21129 GCA_963817735.1 uncultured Acidimicrobiaceae bacterium
TGGCACCTGCGGTGGCGCGACCGATGGCGAGCGTCATCGGGCGCCCGCTGGCGCGCCTGCTCGGCACCTCGGGGCGCCTGGGCCGGGAGAACTCCATGCGCAGCCCCCGGCGCACGGCGCAGACGTCGGCGGCCCTGATGGTCGGGTTGGCCCTTGTCTCGGCGATCGCCGTGTTCGGCGCATCGCTGTCGCGCTCGGCCACGAGCAGCGTCGACAACGCCATCAGCGCGGACCTGATCGTCTCCACGACGAGCAAGAATGGAACCGGCTCCTTCAGCACCACCGTGCCGAAGGTGGCGTCCAGCGTCCCGGGCGTCACGGCCACGAACACCGTCTACGGCGACCAGTTCGCGGTCCGGGGCTCCATTGAGTCCATCCTCGGCCTCGGCACGCAGAACCTCTCCCAGACCGTCATTCTGAACATGACGTCGGGCAGCAGCCGGGCGCTGGCCGCCGGCGACCTGCTCATCGACACCACCACGGCCAGCTCGGACCACCTCGCCGTCGGCGACACCGTGCCTGTGCGGTTCGCGCTCACGGGCCCGACCACCATGCGCATCGGCGGGATCTACCAGCCCAACGCCCTGGCCGGGAAGTACCTCGTCAGCGACGCGTTCTTCCTGCGCCACTTCCAGAACCCGCTCCCCGGCGCGGTGCTGCTCAAGACCGACGGGAGCGCCGGTGTGCAGTCCGCCGGAGTCACCCCGTCCCTGGCCGCCTACCCCAACGTCCAGGTCCAGTCCCGGCGCCAATTCGAGGCGTCGGAGTCGGCCCAGGTCAACCAGCTGCTCGGCCTCGTCTACGCCCTGCTCGCCCTGGCCGTGCTCATCGCCCTCATCGGGATCGTCAACACGCTGATGCTGTCGGTCTTCGAGCAGACCCACGAGATCGGCCTCTTCCGCGCCGTCGGCATGCGGCGGCGCCAGGTCCGCGCCATGATCCGCTCGGAGTCGGTGATCCTCGCCGTGTTCGGCGCCGTCATCGGCATCATCGTGGGGACGGGTCTGGGCGTTCGATCTGGTGTCGGCGTTGCACTCGCAGGGCATCACCAACACCGTGGTGCCCTTCTCGAAACTGG
This sequence comes from uncultured Acidimicrobiaceae bacterium, assembly GCA_963817735.1. Lineage (GTDB taxonomy): Bacteria > Actinomycetota > Acidimicrobiia > Acidimicrobiales > RAAP-2 > Bog-473. The sequence continues at coordinate 1,079 of CAWFPP010000002.1, forward strand.
TGATCTTCCTCGTCCTGGCCGCGCTGTTGGGCCTGCTCGCCGCCAGCTGGCCGGACAGCACGCGGCCAAGCTCGACGTGCTGGCCGCCATCGCGGCCGAATGACACCGCTCAGTGGCTGATGCGCCACAGGATGGCGACGCGCTCGAACGGCTGGTCGGCCACGACCGAGACGATCTTGCGCAGATCGGGGTCGAGGTCGTCAGCGTCCATTGGCGCGAGCCGCGTAGACCTCCACGTAGAGAACGTCACCCAGCCCGTCCGCGATGGTGTGGGTCACGCGCAGGCGCTCGTCGCGACCCGTCACATCGACCACGGCGCGGCGGACCGCGCTCTGTATCGCCCCGTCTGCCGTCATGGACAAGGGCGGCCGCTCGGTGAGCGGCCCGAGCCCATGTCACGGGCTCAGTATAAGAAGGCCTTCGGCGCGACGCCCCGCGTCGCAGCGCCCCCAAAACGGCGGTTCGGTACAGTACGGGGGTGACGGCGACCGCGAAGCCGCAGCCCGGCGGATTCCGCCTCCCCGGCTACTCGGTCGCCGTCGGGCCGTTCACCCACGTGGCGGCCGAGCGCGACCGCCTGGCCGCGCTGCGCTGGCCCCACTTCGACGCCCGGCCGCTTGGCGCGACGGTGGGCGCGGAGATCACCGGAGTTGACCTCACCTCCGCCCTGGGCGACGACGTCGTAGCCGACCTGCGCCGGGCGCTGCACGACTACAAGGTCATCTTCTTCCGGGACCAGCCCCTGGACCCGCACCAGCACGTGGCGTTCGCGCGGCGCTTCGGCGAACTGGAGGTCCACCCGTTCCTTCCATCGAACACCGGTGAGCCCGAACTGGTCCGCTTCGAGAAGACGGCGGAGGTCAGCGGCTACGAAAACGCGTGGCACCACGACGTGACCTGGCGTGCCTGCCCGTCCATGGGGGCGATCCTCCACGCCCTCTCGGCGCCCGACCGCGGGGGCGACACGCTCTTCGCCGACATGTACGCCGCCTACGACGGGCTGGACCAGGACACCAAGGACGAGATCGACACGCTGGTGGCGGTGCACGACTTCACCCAGACGTTCGGCCACACCATGTCCGAGGCGGACCGCCGCGCCGCGCAGGAGAAGTACCCGCCGATGCGCCACCCCGTCGTGTGCACCCACCCCGCCACCGGGAAGCTGCACCTCTACGTCAACCGCCCCTTCGTCAGCCGCATAGAAGGGATGGACCCCGACGCCAGCCGGGCCCTGCTCGACCGGCTGTGCCGCCAGGCCGACGCCCCCGAGCACCAGTGCCGCTTCAGCTGGACCAAGGATGCCGTGGCGTTCTGGGACAACCGAGCCGTGCAGCACTACGCGTCGAGCGACTACTGGCCTCAGCGCCGCTCCATGGAGCGCGCCTCGGTTATCGGGACGCCACCCACCCGCGCCTGAACCTCAGGGGACGCTCGGGACCTCCACCGGCGGGCGGCGGCCGGGGAAGACGGACGGCCCGAGTGAGGCGTGGGCCAACAGGACGTAGGCCGACGCCAGCATGACGTAGACCAAGTCGAACAGCATGGCCAGGGTGCCGCCGCGACTCGAGCCGAAGCTGCCGAAGACACCCGGCGCGATCAGCGCGAGGAGCAGGTAGATGGAAATGGCCAGCGATGTGATGAGCTGCAGCAGGTAGATGAAGCCGACGACGCCGGCGTAGGACTGCATGACGCGGAGGTTGGGCCCCGTCGAGCGCGCCGTCGCCGCGGGCGGTCTCGATCCCCCGGCCGAGGTGGAGCAGCAGCATGCCGCCGAAGAAGACGACCAGGAGGCCGCCGATGACGACCGAGCGGGCGATGGAATTCGTCAAGGGGACCACGTGCGGCGCGATCACCGAGAAGAGGGACGTGAAGATGAGCACGGAGCCGGCGAAGGTGACCTGCAGGGTGACGAAGCTCATCCCGAACAGGTAGACGCTGTGGGAGCGCTGCCCGCGCGGGTCAGGCTCGGCCCGGTTGGCCACGATGAGGATGATCGGGACCAGCAGGACCACCGAGAACAGCGCGATGAAGATGGCGATGACGGCGACGATCCCCCCGGCGAGGCCGGCGAACTGGCTGCCCGCCAGCTGGTTCGGAATCTCGGTCACGACGACCCCCCGTTCCGGCGCCCCCGCGGGTGCCTTTTGCGCACGGTAGGCCCCGGTCCGGCCCACGCCGTGGATGCCTGCCCGCGCAACGAAACGCCCAATCCGGTCCCGACCCGGCCGTAGGTTCGCCCGATGCCCCTTGTGCTGCGGAAATGGCGGGATCCGCCTGGTCCGGAGGAAGGAGCAGGAGTGCGCCGGAAGGACGGCGGGTCAGTTGTGCTGCGGCTCCCGTAAGGCGTCACCGATCGGATGGTCCACCGGCGGGTCCGTCGGGTCGAACGGGCCACCGACCGCGGGCTGGTCCGGCCCCGTCGAGACGACGATCCGATCCCGGCCTCCGGCCTTGGCGCTGAGAAGGGCGGCATCGGCCAGCGCGACCACCCGGTCGAAGTCCCCGGCCTGGTCGGACGTTGCCAAGCCGAAGCTGACGGTCAACAGCGGCAGTTCAGCGATGACGATGCGTTCGGCCATCCGGCTGCGGACGCGTTCGAGCACCTGTCGCGCCTCTTGCACGGGGCAGTCGGGCAGGACGATGACGAACTCCTCCCCCCCGTAGCGGCTGGCCATGTCGACGGGCCGGAGAGAGTCGCGCAGGACCTGGGAGAAGGTGCGCAGGGCGCGGTCGCCGGTGGCGTGTCCGAAATCGTCGTTCAGCGTCTTGAAGTGGTCGAGGTCGCCGTAGGCCACCGCATACGGCGTGCCGGTGGCCTGGAGCTCCCGGACCGCGGTCTCCAGGCTTCTCCGGGTCATGAGCCCCGTCAGGGAGTCACTGTTGGCCTGGGCCTGGGAGTACTCGAAGGCACGCAGCATCGCCAACCGCTCCGACGCCCGTCGCGCCACCACCTCCACGTTCGCCTCGATCGCCTGGGAGGGCGGCGTGCCCTCATCGGTGGTCACGTGGAAGACCCCCATGGAGGTGCCACTGATGCTCATCGGGACGCACAGCGCGGAGCACCCCCGGCCCCGGAGGTTGGGACAAGCGTCGAGCGCGGTGCTCGAGGGGAACACCATGGTCCGCGCCCTCGATGCGGCCGGGCAGTCGTCGGGGGACATGACGCCGCACCCGGTGTCATCGGCTTGCGCGGTGCTGACGAGCACCTGCCGGAAGTGGGCCGTGCGGGAATCGGCCAGGAGCAGCTCGGACCGCATGCCCGGGGCAGCCAGGCTGAGACCTCCGCGACCACATCGAAGACGGACGCCTCGGCCTTCGACATCTCCAGTGCGGTCTGCAGGGTGGCCTCGAACTCGATCCGATGCGCCAGATCGGACTGCACCGCCTCGTGCCGGGACTGCTCACGCTCGACCCGCAGTGCGTGCCGGCCGAGGACGGCGATCACGGTGACCGAGCAGGCGAGCCCGATGGCGATGGACCACAACAGGTCGACCCGGGCACTATTGGATGCTGCCTGCGCCTGATCGGCCGTCGTGTCCAGACGGTCGTCGATCGTCGACTGCAGGGAGCCGAGGTTCGCATCGAGGGCTGCCGCGGCCGACTTCTCCACGGCGGCCAGGCGTGTCGTCGTCGCGGTCTGCGGTTCGCCGGCCAGGAAAGCGCCGAGGCTCGACTGCGCCGCGACGTAGGTGGCCATAAGGGTGGCCAGATGGGGATCCAGGGTGGCATTGCCCGGCAACGCGAGGAGGTGCTGCAAGGTGAGGTAGGCCTTGTTGATTGCGTTCGAATCGCTCACCGCTCCGGTCACGACCGAGGGGGCCGCGGTGGTGTTGGCGAAGGCCTCCTCGGCCAGCACCTGGAAGGCACTTTCCGATGCCCGGATCTGCCTCACCGGCGGGAGCAGCACGAGGTAGCGGTCCGTGAGCCGGCTGTTCAGCTCCTCTGCCCGGGCCGAGTTGACCACCCCGAGCGTTGCCCCAACGAGGGCGATGAAGATGAGCACCACGCCCAGGAGGATGATGGCCCGGTGGGGCAGGTACCAGCGCCAGGGGTCGCGTGCGTTCGGTTTCGACCCATCGCTCACGGTCTTTCCTATCGGCACATTCAGGCCGTTTCTGGAATTGCGATCCGGTTGTCTTTCCCGCCCACCTGCAGGCCAGGGACGAACTTCTGGTGTCACCGGCCTTGCCGTTCGGGCCCGGAAAAGGAGAACCCGGCGATGGATTTGGTCACGGCCCTCCCGCCGGGGCCCGACCAGCCCTCCTTCCAAGGACCGAGCCGCCGGGCGTAGCCTCCGGGCATGGCTGGCATCGGCCCGTTCTCGCGCCGCCTCCGTGAGCGGCCGGACGACCCACTGCCGCTCCACGCCGGCCCGATCTCCAACGGCGAGTTCGTCCCTGCCGCGCCCGAACCGCACGATCGCGCGGTCAACGACCTCATCCGATCCTCCATCGACGAGTCGGCGCGCCGGACCGGCGTGGACCGGCGCCGGTTCCTGCAGGGCGCCGGAGCCGTGGCGGCCTCGCTGGCCGCGTTCGAGTTCGCGGGTTGCGCCTCCTCGACCTCGCACCCGCAGGCCGCCTCCACCACGGTGGGCAAGGGCGGACGCTTCACGGTGCCACCGCCCGAGGACACCGCCGCCTGCCAGGATGCGCTGACCGGCTCGGAGTTCATCTTCGACGTGCACACCCACCACGTGATCCCGGCTGGGCCGTGGGCGCAGAATGCCCCCGAAACGGTGTCGCTCGTGCTGTCCATGCTCCCGGCCGGCTGCACCGACACCGACCAGCTGGATTGCGTGGACCGGGCGACGTACCTCCACGACCTGTTCCTGGCCAGCGACACCACCATGGCGATCCTGACCGACGTCCCCAATTCGGGCCCGTCCAACGCGCCCATCCCGTTCTCCGACGCGCTCGGCACCAAGGAGATCACCGCCGGCCTCACCGGCGGGGGCGCCGGCCGGCTCCTGGTGGAGAACGTCATCGCCCCCAACGTGGGGCCCGTGGCGGCCACCCTCGAGGAGATGTCGAGCGCGATGTCGGTCGGTCCTCCGGCCGCCTTCAAGGTGTACACGGCCTGGAGCCCGAGCGGCCAGGGCTACTCGCTGGAGGACCCGGCCATCGGCCTGCCCACCGTGCAGCACGCGCACGACCTCGGAGTGAAGGTTTTCGTGGCCCACAAGGGGCTGCCGCTAGTGAACTTCGACCCGGCCTTCAACCACCCCGACGACATCGTCGCGGTGTCGCGCCAGTTCCCCGACATGCAGTTCGTCGTGTACCACGCCGCCTGGGACCCCGCCCAGATCGAAGGTCCCTACGACCCCAACGCCACCATCGGGATCGACACGCTGCTGGCCGCACTGGACCGCCACGCCGTGCCGCCCAACGACAACGTCTGGGTGGACACGGCGACGATGTGGCGCCAGCTGCTCACGACGCCGGACCAGGCGGCCCACGCGCTCGGGAAGCTGCTCAGCCGGGTTGGCGCGCAACGGGTCATGTGGGGCACCGACGCCATCTGGTACGGCAGCCCCGAGCCCCAGATCATGGCCATGCGCACCTTCGAGATCACGCCGCAGTTCCAGGAGGCCTACCAGTACCCGGCGCTGACCACCGAGGTGAAGGCCGGCCTGTTCGGCCTGAACGCGGCGACGCTCTTCGGGGTGGACCCGACCGCGACCCGATGCGGGCTGACGCAGGATCCGCTCACCGCCAACATTTCCGAGACGGCCTACCTGCGCCACGAGGGCGCGCTGCCCTCGGCCTGGCGTCCGCATGGCCCGACGACGCGGCGCCAGGTCCTGGACTGGCTGGCCTCGTCGGCCACCCATTGGGTGCCGTCGTAGCCGCAGGTGGCGGCCGTAGCCCCAGGTGGCCTTTGTAGCCCCAGGTGGACGGCCTTTCTGGGATCTTCTAACCCGAAAGTGAGAATACGTGGGCCGGCACGGGCGGCAGTTCGACGCCGACCGTTCCAGCGCCGGTGACAGACCGCGCCGGCGCCCGGTTGGGGTAGAGAGCCAGGGCGAGCAGGACGAGCAGGGGACCGGTATTGGGATCGGTGGCGACGCCGCTGAAGGATCTGTGAACGGCGCGGCGGGCGCGTGAATCAGGTGGCCCGGAGCACCCAGATGCGCGCCGTGCTGGCCGTGGTGAGCGGCCATGCGATGCCCTGCTCCATCAAGTCCGTGCCGCGCCACCGCTCGGAAGCGCCCGCCGCCTCACCCGCCGCCAGGTCGACGGCGGTGACCTCGTACGTCTGCTCCGCCCGGAGACCACCCAGCCGCACCGGCCCCGCGTCACCGGTGCCGTCGGCCAGCTGGAACCCGAAGACGATGGCCGCGTCGCCGTCGGCGGACACGTAGGACAACGCGGCGCGCTCGTCCGGCGCCGCCAACCGCCACAGATCCCCCTGTTGCACGAGAGGCCGGACCTCGCGGTACAGGGCGACGGCGCGCCGGCACACTCCGAGCTCGTCCTCGCTGAGCCCCTTGAAGTCGACGTCGAACCCGAACCGCGCGCTCATGGCCACCGCGCAGCCGAAGGCAATGGGCCGGTCTCCCAACTCGGTGACATGGGCCGCCACCACGTTGGCGGGCAGGAAGTGTGAGGCGCCCCACTGCATCCGCACCCGGTCCACCGGATCGGTGTTGTCCGAGAGCCAGACCTCGTGGAACCAGCGCAACGAGCCGAGGTCGACCCGCCCTCCACCCGAAGCGCAGAGCATGAGGGTCTGCTCGGGGTGGCGCCCGGCCACGGCCGCCATGAGGCCCCAGGTCGCCCGCACGTGGTCGACCGAGAAGTTGGCCTGCCGGTCCCGGCCCAGGGCGGGTGACCCCGGATCGGTCAGGGGGCGGTTGGCGTCCCACTTGAGGTAGCTGATGCCCGGGTTCTCGGCCAGGGTGCGGTCGATCACGTCGACGACGAAGGCGGCGACCGCCGGCTGCAGGGTGTCGAGCACGAGTTGCTGGCGGAATTCGCGCGGGCGCCGGACCGGCTGGCCCACGACCCAGTCCGGATGCTCGGCGTAGAGCGTCGAGCGCGGGTTCACCATCTCGGGCTCCAACCACAAGCCGAATCGGATCCCGCGTTTGGCCGCCCGCGCAATGACGGGAGCGAGTCCACCCGGCAGTTTGGCCTCGTTGACCTCCCAGTCGCCCAGCCCGGCGGTGTCGTCGTCGCGGGGGTGCGAGGTGCCGAACCAGCCGTCGTCGAGCAGGAACAGCTCGGCACCGAGCTCGGCCGCCTCGTCGATGAGGCCGAGGAGCCGCCCGGTGTCGAAGGAGAAGAAGGTCGCCTCCCAATTGTTGACGACGATCGGACGCAGGGCGGCGCCGTCGCGCACGACGCGCTCGCGCACCCACCGGTGCAGCCGCCGGCTCAGGGGGCCCACCCCGTCGGTGGACCAGGCCCAGATCTGCTCGGGGGTGGTGAACGTCGCCCCGGGGTCGAGCACGTACTCGGCTGCCATCGGGCTGTGCCCACACCAGGCCCGCACCGTGGGCGCCGTGGTGCGCTCGAAGGCGAAGCGCGTGTTGCCGCCCCAGGCCAGCGCGCCGGCGACGACGGTCCCGCCCGCCTCCTCCGGTGCGCCGTCCGGAGCGAGGAGGAAGAAGGGGCAGGACTGAAGATGTGGCCGGACGCCGCCGCGCGACTCGACGAGCTTGGTCCCCGGCGTCAGTGTCTCGGTCGTGGTCGTCCATTCGGCCGACCAGTCGCTGCCGCCGAAATGGGTCAGGTGCGGCGAGCGGGTGGCCAGCAGCGGCGAGGCCGCGGCGACCTCGAAGAGGGTGACCGGCCCGGGCTGGCGGTTGGTGACCGTCACCCACTGGCGCAGCACGCCGTGGTCCTCGGCCCGGAAGCACAGGCGGACCTCGAGCGGGCAGTCGTGATCGGCCAGCACCACCTCGGTGCCCGGCCCGGCCACGTCCACGTCTTCGAACCGCAGCCGGGTCGTCGTGGTGCCGTCACTGTGGGTGACCCGAAGCGACGGCGCCCGGAAGATGTCCTCGTCGTAGGCGGGGTACGCCAGCGGGTACACGCTCGCCGGCACCCTGGATGAGAGCTTCTCCATGTGCTGGTCGATGCCCGGCCCGAACCCCGCCTGGTGGAGCATCCCCTCGTCATCCACGAGGAAGCCGTAGCCGTCGCCTCCGGACGCCACCACCATGCTGCGCACGTCCTCACCCTTGCAGAAGCCGGGACGAGGCGGCGCCTCAGCTCGTGGCCGGCCCCCGCCACAGATCGATGCCGCCCTCGACGGCGTAGGCATCGATCTCCTTCAGCTCCTCGGCCGTGAAGTCGACGTTGTCGAGCGCCGCCACGTTCTCCTCCAGTTGCGCGACGCTGCTCGCACCGATGACGAGGGACGTGACACGGGGGTCGCGCAGCGCCCAGGCCAGGGCCAGCTGGGAGACCCTCTGGCCCCGTCGGGCGGCGATGTCGGCCAGGGCCCGCACATGGGCGAGGTTCTCCTCGGTCAACATCTCGGGGAAGAGCGACGTGCCCTGCGCCGCTCGTGAATCGGCCGGGATCTCGTGCAGATAGCGCTCGGTGAGCAGCCCCTGAGCCAGCGGGGAAAAGCCGATGCATCCGATGCCCTCCCGGCCGAGCACATCGAGCAGCCCCTCCTCAATCCAACGGTTGAACATGGAGTAGGACGGCTGGTGGATGAGGAGCGGTGTGCCCAGCGAGCGCAGGATCGTCACCGCCTCATGCGTGCGCTCGGCCGAGTACGACGAGATACCGACATAGAGCGCCTTTCCCTGCCGGACCACGCTGTCGAGTGCACCCATCGTCTCTTCGAGGGGAGTCTCGGGATCGAAGCGGTGGTGGTAGAAGATGTCGACGTACTCGAGCCCGAGTCGGCCCAGGCTCTGGTCGAGGCTGGCCATCAGGTACTTCCGGGAGCCATGGTCGCCATAAGGACCCGGCCACATGTCCCAGCCCGCCTTTGTCGAGATGAGCAACTCGTCGCGCAACGCGGCGAAGTCCGAGCGCAGCATGGAGCCGAAGTTGGTCTCGGCGCTTCCGTAGGGCGGCCCGTAGTTGTTGGCCAGGTCGAAATGTGTGATCCCGAGGTCGAAGGCGCGGCGCAGGATCGGGCGTTGGACTTCCAATGCCCGGTCGTCGCCGAAGTTGTGCCACAGGCCGAGTGACAGCGCCGGCAGCAGCACCCCGCTCCGCCCGCAACGCCGATAGGGCATGGACTTGTAGCGGTCGGGCGCCGGGTCGTAGTGCGGCATCGACATGCACCTCCTGGGCCGGTGCGCTGGTTGCAGCGGGCCGTGAAAGCGAAATTAGCCCGGCGGAGGGCGGACCGATCCGGGGGGCCGATCCCGGTATCGCGGCCCAGATGCGATGCTGTTCCCATGGCAGACAAGAAGAGGGTCGTGGTCTGGGGGACGGGGTTCGTGGGGAAGATGATCATCCCCGAGGTGCTGCGCCACCCCAACTTCGAGCTGGTCGGAGTGGGTGTCAACGACAAGGACAAGGTCGGCCGCGACGCCGGCGACATCTGTGGCATCGGGCCGATCCACATCACGGCGACCGACGACCTGGACACCCTCGTCGCACTCCGCCCCGACGCCCTGGTGCACTACGGGCCCACGGCCGGCCAGGCCGACGCCAACATCCGGGACATCGGCGCCTTCCTCCGGGCCGGCATCGACGTGTCCTCCACGGCGATGACCCCGTGGGTCTGGCCCCACATGAAGCTCAACCCGCCCTCGTGGATCGAGCCCATCACAGAGGCGTGCGCCGAAGGCGGAGCCACCTGCTTCACCACCGGCATCGACCCGGGGTTCGCCAACGACCTGTTCCCCATGACCCTCATGGGCCTCTGCGCCGAGGTGCGCAAGGTCAAGGCCCTCGAGCTCGTGGACTACATCAATTACACGGGTGCGTACGAGGACGAGATGGGCATCGGGCGCCCACCGGAGTTCACGCCCCTCCTCGAGCACACCGACATCCTCGTCATGTCGTGGGGCGCCACCGTGCCGATGATGGCCCACGCCGCCGGCGTCGAGCTCGACGCCATCACCACCACATGGGACAAGTGGGTGACAGACGCGCCCATCACGACCGCCAAGGGCGTCATCAATCCGGGCGAGGTGGCCGCCATCCAATTCACCATCAACGGTATCTACAAGGGCGAGCCCCGCATCTGCCTGGAGCACGTCAACCGGGTGGGCACGGACGCCGCGCCCGACTGGCCCCGCGGCACCCAGGACGACGTCTACCGGGTGGAGATCGAGGGCACGCCGTCGATCACCCAGGAGACTGCGTTCCGCTTCACTGACGGCTCGGGACGCGACGCCGCCGCGGCCGGCTGCCTGGCCACGGGGTTGCGCGCGCTCAATGCCGTGCCGGCCGTCAACGACCTGCCGCCGGGGTGGGCCACCGCCCTGGATCTGCCGCTCATCCCGGGGGCGGGGACCATCCGCTGAGATCGATTCGGAAGGGGACGCCGTGACAGACGCGCCGCCCGCACCCGCGACCGCTCCCTTCGCCCCGGGGTCGGTTTCCATACGGCTCTACCCGCACAACGAGCTCGCCGCCGACGTCATCGTCCGTGAGCTGTGCAGTCAGGCATCGCTCGCCCTGGCGCATGGCTTCGACGGCGTGATGACCAGTGAGCACCACGGCGGGTTCGCCGGCTACCTGGCGCAACCGCTGCAGATGGCCTCCTTCGTCCTGGAAGAAAACGCCACGGGGTGGGCCGCCGCCGCACCACTCCTGCTCCCCCTGCGCGCCACGGCGCTCGTGGCCGAAGAGGTCGCCTGGCTGCAGGCGCGCCACCGGGGCCGGGTCGGGGTGGGGGTGGCCGCGGGCGCCCTGCCCTTGGACTTCCAGGCGGCCGGCGTGGACCAGGCCGGCGCGGTCGACCGTTTCAAGTCGGAGCTGCCGCGGCTCGTGGCCATGTTGCGCGGCGAGGAGCTGGGCGCGCTCGAGCAGGACCCGGCGCTCCTGGCCTGCCGGCGCCATCCGGTACCGGTGCTCAGCGCCGCGGTGTCGGTCGCCGCCGCGGTTCGGGCTGCCCGGTCCGGCGCGGGCATCCTCATGGAGGGCATGTCGGCACCGGCGCGATTGGCGCGTCTGACGGAGGCCTTCGACGAAGCCGGCGGCACGGGCGCCAAGATGCTGATCCGCCGGGTGTGGCTCGGGCGCGTGCGGTCGGGGCTGGTCGAGGACCAGCGGGCGGTGTACGAGAGCTACGCCACCGGCGCCGCTGCGTTCGGGGCGGATCAGACCATTGCGTCCGACGATCCGCTGGAGGTCGCGGAAGCTCTGGTGGCCATCATGGCCGAGGTCGGGGCTGATGCGCTCGACCTCCGTGTGCAGTTGCCGGGCATGGCACCCGAGCTGGTGCGGGAGCAGATCGAGCGGATCGGGTCGACGGTGGTGGGAGTGGTGAAGAAGGCGCTGTAGCTAGCGGATCGGGGTCCAGCCGCTCGAGAGGTGGTTCCCACCGTCGACATCGAGCGTGATGCCGGTGATCTGTCGCGCGTCGTCCGACAGCAGGAAGCACACCGCCGCTGCGATGTCCTCCGCCTCGGTGAGCCGCCCGAGGGGCAGCGATGATCCCGCCGCCGCGCCGCCGTCTGCCTTCCAGATGGGCCGGGTCGCCGTGGTGCGCACCAGCCCGGGGCTTATGGCGTTGACCCGTACCCCCCGGCCGGCCAGATCGGCCGCGATGGTGCGTGTCATGGCGTTCAACGCCGCCTTCGCCGCCGCGTACGAGACCATGGCCGATGTGGTCTTGCGCGGCGAGCCGCTCGAGATGGCGACCACCGATCCCGCGTTGTCACCCAGTCCGCGAGCGAGAGCGGCGCGAATGAGCGCGAGCGTCGGCCAGGTGTTGAGCCGGAACGTCTCGAGAAGCTGCTCCTCAGTTATGGCGTCGAAGGGGTACGGGTGTGGGGCGCCGCCGACCGTGCTGACGATCAGATCGATGCGGCCGAACGCATCGAGGGCCCGGTCGGTGAGGTGGGTGACGGCTGTGTCGGTGTCCATGGAGCCGGTGACGCCGACGACGTCGAGCCCTTCGGCGTGGCAGGCGGCCTCGGTCGCGGCGACGCGGTCCGGGTCGCGGCCGTTGACCACGACGGAGGCACCCTCGCGGGCCAGGCGGAGCGCGCAGGACCGGCCGATGCTCGGCTCTGCCGTCGAGCCGGTCACGATGGCGACCTGGCCGGAGAACCGGTGCGCCCCGGCGTCGTGCGGGGCGTTGCGGTCGGGCGCTCCCATTTCTGCATCTTGTCCCACCGGGCCACCATGGCGCTCAAATCGGGTAGGGGTCCTCCACGAGTGAGGTGCCGCGCTGCAGAGCGGCGAGCGAGAGGCCCGCGGTGGTGCGGTGGTGCTCGGTGACGGCGGCGATCTCGTCCGACGTGATCACGTCTGCCACGTCCGCGAACCCGTCGGGCGCGCGCTCTTCGACGAGCTGCATGGGCCAGGTCGGTTCTTGCGGTCGGGCCGGATGGACCGGCGATGGTAATAGTGGGCTCCGGTAGGTTGAGGAGATCGCTCCTGCACCACCCCCACCGCTGCGTACCCGGGTCTCCGAGCTCCTCGGCGCCGACTACCCGTTGGTCCAGGCTCCCATGGGCTTCATCGCCCGGGCGCGACTGGCATCCGCCGTGTCCGATGCCGGCGGCTTCGGGATCATTGAGACGTCCTCGGGCCGCCTCGACGAGGTCCGCGACGAAATGGCGAAGATGCATGACCGGACCGACAAACCGTGGGGCGTCAACATCGCCCAGATGTTCGTGGCCGACCCCCACATCGTCGACTTCGTGGCCGAACAAGGTGTGACGTTCGTCACCACCTCGGCGGGGAATCCTGATCGATACACCAAGCAGCTCCATGACGCCGGGATCACCGTCTTCCACGTGGTCCCGTCGATGCGTGCCGCGCAGAAGGCCGTGGACGCTGGTGTCGATGGGCTGGTCGTCGAGGGTGGCGAGGGTGGGGGATTCAAGAGCACGAAGCCCGTCTCGACGATGGTCCTGCTGCCACAGATCTGCGGAGCGTTCGATCTTCCGGTCATAGCGGCAGGCGGGATCGTCGACGGGGTCTCCATGGCCGCCGCATTCGCGCTGGGGGCCGAGGGCGTCCAGATGGGGACGCGCATGGTGAGTGCAGCGGAATCCCCTGTGCACGACAACTACAAGCGGTTGGTGACCGACGCTGACGCGACCGACACCGTGGTGCTCAGTGCCCACTCGAGTCCGGCACTGCGGGTCATGCGGACGCCATTCAGCGAGAGCCTGGAACACGAACCCTCGGTCGTCATGGGGCGGACCGTCGGTATGGAGGGGGTCCTCAAGCTCTATTTCGAGGGTGATCTCAGTGCGGCCTTCGCGTTCGGAGGCCAAGTGGCGGGACGTGTGGCGAAAGTGCTCCCCGTCCGCGAGATCGTGCACGACACCGTGCGCGGGTTCTATGACGTGGTGCGGTCCTTGGGTGGTTTCCTGCCGGAGTAGCGCATCAGCCGACTGGCGCGACGATCTGGATCTGGCGGCCGGTGGGAACGGAGAAGGGATCGTGCTCGTTCCCCTCGACCAGTTTCGACATTTTCGACACTTTTGACATTTTTCGGGACCATCCACATCCGCTGCGCCCCGGCGACGAGAGGTGTCCGGAAGTCGACTTGGCGCGCGAGCCGACCCCCCGAGTTGCGAGACCTTTGCGCGTCGAGACCTCCCTCGCGCACCATGACCGCGGGACGTCCGCACCGCGACGTTCACGACGAGAGCCGCGTTGTGCGGGAGTCACGCACATGAGTAGCCTCCGAGAAGAGGGCCGGCTGCCCCGCGGCCTCGATTTTTGGAGGACTCACTCAAATGACTCTCGCCCCCGACGTGCCTCAGGGTTTCGCTGTTGTTGATGCCGATTCGCACTTCACGGATGTCGACGACCTCTGGACCAAGCGAGCCCCAGCGGCCTACAAGGATCAGATCCTGCACGTCGAGGATGTGGACGGAGAGCGCCAGTGGGTCATTGAGGGGACGCCCGTCGGGAAGGCCGGTGGCGGAAGCACCATCGACCGAGCGGGCGTCAAGCACCCCTTCCTCGAATCGCTGGTCGAATGGGATTTCGAACGTGCCCATATTGCCGCGTGGGATGTCGACGCCCGCCTTGAGGTCCTCGACGACCTGGGCATCCAGAACCAGGTTCTCTATCCGAATTCGCTCGGGTTGGGCGGGCAGACTCTGGGCGAAGTGAAGGACCTCGGGCTACGTCATGTGTGTCTCGAGATATTCAATGACACGAGGGCCGAGATACAGGAGCGTACGAACAACCGCCTGTTGCCCATGCCCATCCTGCCTGCATGGGATATCGATGCCTGCGTCCGCGAGGCTCAACGGATCGCAGAGCTCGGACTGCGCGGGATCAACATGACCTCGGACCCTCAGGACCTCGGCTCGCCGGACCTGGCGAACAGGGCCTGGGACCCTCTCTGGGAGGTCTGCGCCGACCTGGAGCTCCCGGTCCACTTCCACATCGGATCGAGCCTCACGGCCATGAACTTCTACGGTCAGTACTTCTGGGAGTCCCAGGACGAGTACGTCAAGCCGGCCATCGGTGGTTCCATGCTGTTCATCGGGAACGCCCGCATGGTGATCAACACGATTTTCTCCGGGCTGTTCGACCGTTTCCCCAAGCTCAAGATGGTCTCGGTGGAGAGCGGGATAGGTTGGATTCCGTTCATCCTCGAAACAATGGACTGGGAGCTGCCGGAGAACGCGCCGGTGCAAGCGGCCGCGCTGGAGCGAGCGCCTTCGGAGTACTTCAAGTCGAACTGGTTCGGCACCATGTGGTTCGAGGACGGGCGCGGCGATCTGCAGCAACTGGTCGACAAGGTCGGCGAAGACAACATCCTCTTCGAGACCGACTTTCCGCACCCCACCGCGCTGTGGCCCAAGCCCCTCGAGCACGTGCATGCGGCCATGGCCACCCTTCGCCCGGAGTCGCGCCGCAAGATCCTCGGAGAGAACGGAACCAAGCTCTACCGTCTCGGGTAGGCGTTCAGGAAGTAACGATGGGGTAGTTCGTGTCGCCGCTTTGCCGGTGCGGACACAACAGTCGACGCGCGACCGATTGCTTACTGTTCTTCTCCTGCAGGGGTCGTGTCAACGATCAGCACCGAGCAGGGAGCCTTATGGGCGATCGCGTTCGGCACGCTTCCGAGCAGGCGGCGGGCCCCCTTCATTCCCCTGTTACCGACCACGATGAGGTCGACGTGCTCCTGCTCTGCGATCCGGACGATGGCGTCTTCGGCTGACCCGGAAGCGGCATGCACGACAGGCTTCAGCCCGAACCGTTTCGTCATGGCGGAGAGATCGCTCAGGAGGGCATCTGCTGGATTGAAGTTAGAGGAGTAGCGGAACTCCGCCGGAAGGTCCTTTGCCGTTACCGTTTGCTTGTCGTAAGCGGTGACAATATGCAATTGGCCACCATGGACAGCTGCAATTTCCGCAGCGATCCTCACGGCCTCTCGAGCGGTGCTGGAGTCATCGGCGCCGACAAGCACGGAGCGAAACATGCTTTCTTCCTTTCGGTTGAACCAATACCGTAACCCTCAGAGCGGAACGGATCCCTTTTTGGTTCGTAACGTCTGGCATCAGGTCTGCCTGGACAGAGGCATCCGGCAATGGCACCTTTCGGCGAAGTAGGGGGGCACGAAGGCCTCTGTGACCGCTTCAAACCACGGCGGTCCGTCATCGAAGATCACTCGGATCTGTGATGTTCAGACGAGAGCGGGCGACGGGAATCGAACCCGCGTTCTCAACTTGGGAAGCCCATCGAGGGGTTATCCGTGAGCTGCTGATAAGCCGAAAAGTCCAGCTCAACCCTTTTCCCACGCGACCGCTGCTATTCGCGATGGACTATTGGTTCCTGTCCGTCGTTGCCTGTTGCACGAAATGGGTCCGAAGCGGCCTGTTGCACGCTGTTGCACGGCTGGAGCGGAGGTTCTCAGCCACGCAAGCTGAGGACACGCCTTGGTTTCAGGAGAGCGACTCGTATCGAGGGCTCCGGCGACTACCAGGGGAATCCCTGAGCACTTGATTTCGGAGAAAGAGGGCTTTCGCTGGGTACTCTCTAGAGAGCCAGTGCTTTCGCAGCAGTGGGCACCTCGGCGGCCGGAAGACCAAGGAGTCCAGTGTCAAAAACAAATCGAGGGACCAATGGGCCTTGCGTATCGTCACGTAAGTTTTGGTCTCAACCAGCGTCGCAACGTGCATCCACGTTCGAGGAACTGAGGCGAACCGCTCCTATTAGCCTTCAAGAGCCGCCCGACTTTGGCGTGGGCGAGGCTCGGCGCGGATTCTGGGCCATTACTCGTCACGCGGATGTTGTGTCGGTCTCACGAAACCCCGACCTGTTTTGTTCGGGCAAGGGCATCGGGATGGGCGACACCCCCGCCGACGTCCTTGAGCTGACGGCCGCGCTTCCCCTCATGGATCCGCCTCGCCTTACGACTGTTCGCCGAGTTGTGAGCGGCGCATTTACTCCGAAACGGGTCGCACAGCTGAAACTTCGAATCGATGCTCAGGCCGCACGCATCGTGGACGAGTTCGTCGAGCGCGGAGAAGGAGAAGTCGTTCAGGGGCTCGCAAGGAAGCTCCCAATTTGGACGATCTCAGAGATGCTGGGCATACCCGAATCCATGCGGGACCAGCTCTCGTCTTTGGCCGAGGTGCTGTTCGCCGCCGAGGACTACGACTCTGGGGTGAGGACAGACAACGGCGGCACAGCTGCGCTCGAGGCGGGAATGGACTTGCATCGGATGGCGCGAGCGCTGATCAAGGATCGTCGCTCTCACCCCGGAGACGACATCTTCTCAGCATTGGTCCACACCGATGTCGAAGAGGAGCCGCTCTCCGATCAGATCCTCAGGAACATCTTCTCGCTCTTCATCACGGCTGGAAACGACACAACGAAGAATACGACGACCCACGCATTCAAACTGTTCTCCGACAATCCGGATCAGTGGCTACACCTTGTCAGCGACCGAGATGCCCTCGGGTCCGCCGTCGAGGAGATGATCCGCTGTGCCACTCCGGTCATCCGCTTCGGACGCACTGCAACCGCCGACACCGTGCTCGGCGGTGTGGACATTGCCGAAGGCGATGCCGTAGTCATGTACTACGAATCGGCGAATCGCGACGAGTCCGTGTTTCAAAATCCAGAGAACTTCGACATCACGCGGAACCCCAATCCTCATGTCGGGTTCGGCGGAGGAGGGCCACACTTTTGCCTCGGTGCCCACCTCGCCCGTCTTGAGCTAAGTGCGCTCTTCGCTCGACTCGCTGAACGCGTCACGGCAATCGAGACAGGGGAGCCGAGCTACATCGTGAGTGACTTCTTCAACGGCATCAGAGGGATGCCCGTGAGGGTCGTTGCGCGCTGAGAACTTCCCTCAAAGGTCGATCTGTAGAAACCGAAAGTTGGAGCCGTGGAGTCGACACTTGTCGGCGAGACGTCACTACGCTGCGACGCACTCCATGACCCAACATCTAGCAGCGATGTCCGTCCACGATGTGGGACGGAAGTCTGCACTCGTGGCGAGAGCCTCCAACTCCTGGCGACTGCGTTCGCGGCCACCAAAAAAGACGAGCATGCTCAGATCTAAGTACGCGCACGGTGCGGGAGGTGGAGGGCAGGGGTCGATTGGAGATCAGACATTTACCAAATACGACTCTTGTGATCGAGGGTTCGACTGAGAACCGAGAAATCCCGCAACGCCCAAGCAGCCGAGACCTACCAACGCCACCAGGGTTGTCACCAACCAACCGCCCGGGGGCGACCATTTCGCATGAAACAGGAAGAAGATTGATCCTCCCTCTCCGACCGCGTACCTCTGTGCATTTGAATAGAGGGCGACCGCATTGACGATGATCATCAGAGCAATGCAGAGGCGCGGGAGTGCCGAGGCGTCATCGTCCTTTGGTCGAGCAACCACAGCGAGTAGTCCGAGGGGAGCAACGATGGCCAACGTAAATCGAGCCTGAAAACCGAATCCCCCCGCAAATTCCGTCACCGTGACAGCGAGAGTGACGAGACCTGCCACAGCGGCGATTGCGAGGAATTTCCACCGGGCCAACGGCACCATTTTGATCAAAGCCGATCCGATGAGAATGACCGCCGCGACGTACCCCAGAACCCAGAGGTGAGCGGCGGTGCTGACATCAATCCACCCAAAGAGGCTGAAGAACCCTTGAACGTTCCTCTTCATCCCATGAATCGCGTCGATCAGATAGTGGCTGTACGGGGTCGTGGGTGAGGCATTGGGTGAACGCACGTAGGCGATACTCCACAGCCCATTCGCAATCGCGGCCAATGCCACCGCGCCGAGCGCAATTGGAACTCTTCGGAACTGGTCCCACCACCACGACCAAGGTCGCGTCAGGACAATGACGGCCACTAGGTCAAATATGAGGAACAGAGGCCCTAGGGATTTCGCACTGGCTAACGAAACGCCGGCGATCGTCCATGCGAGCCACAGCCACAGCCTGGGTTGTCGTTGTGAAAGCTCAATGCTGACACAGACCAGGCAAATTGATGCTGCGACCTCGATGCCGTTAGTTGCCGCTGAACTGGCCAAGTAGAAGGTCAGGGGTCCAGCGGCGAAGAACCACGCCGCTCGCGACCAAGCGGATGTGCAAGTAAGGGCGAATCCGATCAAGAGGAATAGGGCGCAGAGCAAAGCAGAGACGACGCGTTCAGCGTAGATCGCATTGGGCACACTTCCTGCGATCCGGGCAGCGACGCCTAACGGCACATAGAGCAGGGGATAGTAGGTGCCGACGTGGGTTTTCTCGGTGGGCGCTCCCAGCCGGAAGAGCGGGCTACACGATGCTGGTGTCCTGGGTTTGAATGCAAAGCACGGGGTGTGATCAATCACGGCCAGATCTGCGGGAACTGTGAAGGAACGCGTGTTGGCGGTCTCGAGATTTTGAGTCTTCGGGGACTTTACGGGGGTGCCAGTCCATTGACCTTCAGACGCCGAAACGGCCCGGATGAGATGGGCAGCCTCGTCGGGCGCTGACATCGGTGGCGAACTCAGGATCCAAGCGGACAAGAGAGCACAGATCCCGATGCCGGCAAGAGCTATCAATCGGCCAGGCAACACCGCCTCCAACCTCTGTTTTCAAGGGCACACGAACCGCGCTCCCGAAAACACCAACGCCACTTCCGGAGCGCTGCCAATTACTTGGCTTACTTGGCTTGGTCAAGTTTCGTGCCCATAGCGTACCCATACGGATGCGTAGCTGGGCGAACCAGAGTCGATCAGCGGCCGTTACTAAGCAGTACGGATTTGAGACGCAGTCGCGACCCGGGCCTAACAATCCGGCTTCCAGCAGTGAACGTCCAGGTGGATACCAGGAAGGCCAGTTTTGGCCGACAGCGCTCGCGTAAACGTGCTTTTTGCCAGCTCCGGCCATGCCGGTGACCACGACTCGTCGTCCAACAGACAGCCGGGGCGGGATCGTCGACCTTCAGGGATGCCCGTACGTCGTCGCCAAAACCGCCTGAATGATTCTTCGGACCTCTGACGGTCGTTCGAGCGACGTGCAATGACTAGCGTCCTCGATCACATGAGTTCGCCTCGCGGGAACACAGGCTCGAACTAGGTCAAGGAGAATCGGATCGACCTGAAGTGGAAGGCGGGTCCGGCGCGGCGGTCGGCGTAAGCAGGGACTGGAGCCAGAGGTCGCAGTACTCCCAGATAGGCGAATCGGTCCGAAGCCACAGGTCCCCGATCTTCTCGATGAGGACGCTTTCGCTGAGTTTTTTGAGCTGGCGTTCGACGTTGTTACTGGTGTCAGAGATTCGATGTCCTTGGTCAGCGCGCCTAACGATGCTGCCGGTTCGGGGATCGCTCAGGCGTTCCGAGCACTTGCTCCACATCAGCTTTAGTAGCTGAGGACGCGGTGGTCCGTGTTGCACGCTGTTGCACGTTTGTTGCACGCTGAGGTTTGCCGGCCACGAGAGTCGGTCACGGACCGACTCGATAGTTGGCGTGACCTGCGATTTCTGAGA
>CAWFPP010000003.1:0-539106 GCA_963817735.1 uncultured Acidimicrobiaceae bacterium
CCCAGGCCGCCGGCGGCCACGACGCTGACGGCACAGCCCGTCCCCACGAAGAAGAAGTCCCCCAAGGACGGGGCTTCCGGCTCGGGGTCGGACCCATCGGGCGTCTCGGGTGGCGGCCCGGTCTCTGGCGACGTAGGTGTCACGGGCAGCTTCCTGGCCGCGCCGCGCGGGACGAGACTCATCGGTTGACGCACACGGTTGCTGACCCCTTATGCGGTGCGTGGCGCGCCGGAGTCCGTCGTCCGTGGGGCTGCCGGGGCGGCAGCGTCGGACGAGGCGAGGTGGACGGGGTACACAGTCATCATCATCGCATCCCGGCCCAGATGGCGTCCAAACGGTCAGGAGGGGAATTGGACCACCTCACTGACCCGCTCCGCCTGGTCGGGAGGGGCCGGAATTCCCAGGTTGCGCTCATCTTCCTCGTCCTCCCCGCTCCCCCGCCGCAGCCCCGGGTGGAAGAAGGTGTACAGGCCCACCCCGAGGGCGGCCGCCCCGATCGGAATGAAGGCATTGACCTGATGCACGAAGAGGGGGAAGAGGAGGAAACTGGACAGGACCGCGGTCCACGCCCAGAGGATGATGACGCTGCGCCGGGGCCCGTGGCCCAGGCGCAGCAGGCGGTGGTGGATGTGCTCCTTGTCCGGGGTGTGGAAGCCGGTCCCCCGCGCCGTGCGCCGCACGAAGGCGAACGCCATGTCGACCAGGGGGACGCCGAGGATCAGGAGGGGGATGAACAGAGGGGCGAAGAAGAAGTAGGTGACGCCGCTGATGGGGACGGCCGTCGGGACGCGGCCGCCGATGACCATCGTCGACGCGGCCATGAGCAGACCGAGGAAGTGCGCGCCGGCATCGCCCATGAAGAGGCGCGCCGGGTTGAAGTTGAACGGCAGGAAGCCCAGACAGATGCCGCAGGCGGCGACGGCGACCAGCGGACCGATGTTGTCGCTCGGCAACAGGCCGAGCCCCATGAGCCGGATGCCGTAGAGCGCGAGCGCACCCCCGCCGATCGCCACCACGCCGGCGGCCAGGCCGTCGAGGCCGTCGATCAGGTTCACGGCATTGGTCAGCGCAATCACCCAGACCGCGGTGATGAGCGGGACGATGCCCGGCGTGAGGACGAAGAACCCGGCCAGCGGGATCTTCAACTCGTACATCGTCACGCCGCTGAAGTAGAGGATGCTGGCGGCCAGGACCTGCCCGGCCATCTTGGCGGGGGCCGACATGT
Source organism: uncultured Acidimicrobiaceae bacterium (assembly GCA_963817735.1). Taxonomy (GTDB): domain Bacteria; phylum Actinomycetota; class Acidimicrobiia; order Acidimicrobiales; family RAAP-2; genus Bog-473. Next base: position 1,226 of record CAWFPP010000003.1, read on the forward strand.
CGCGGATGTCGTCAATCAGGCCGACGGCGAACATCGCGCCCGCCGCCAGCACCACGCCCGTCATTTCGGGCGAGTCCTGGAAGATCGGCCGCAGCTGCGGCACCGCCGCCGCGCCCAGCACGGCGACCATGAACCCCATGAACATGGCGGCGCCGCCGCCGTACGGGATCGGCTTCGTGTGCACCGTGCGCTCGCCGGGCTGCGCGACGTAGCCCACCCGCAGCGCGATGCGCTTGGCCGGGACCGTCAGGGCGGCCGTGGCACCCGCCGCAATCACCAGGACCAGGCCGTACCAGCCGATGTCGGGCACGCGTTACACCAGCAGATCGGGATACGGCGGGAAGGCGGCGCACAACGTGGCGACCTCCATGCGCACCGCGTCGATCTCCTCCTCGTCGGTCCGGGACTTGAGCGTGCGCACGATGAGGTCGGCCACCAGGCGCATCTCGTCGATCCCCATGCCCGCCGTCGTCTCGGCCGCCGTGCCCAGGCGCAGGCCCGAGGTGAGGAACGGTGAGCGCGGGTCGTCGGGGATGGTGTTGCGGTTGCAGGTGATGCCGGCCCGGTCGAGGACCTCCTGGGCCTCCTTCCCGGTCAGCTCCGGGTCGAAGGGCTGCAGGTCGACCAGCAGCATGTGGTTGTCGGTGCCGCCCGAGACGAGCCGGAACCCGTGCCGGGCCAGGGCGCCGGCCAGCGCGGCCGCGTTGGCCACCACCTGCTCGGCGTAGGCATGGAACTCCGGCTGCGCCGCCTCGGCGAAGGCGACGGCCTTGGCGGCGATCACGTGCTCGAGCGGCCCGCCCTGGAGCCCCGGGAACACCGCGCTGTCGATCTTCTTCGCCAGCTCCTCCCCGCACAGGATGGCGCCGCCGCGCGGCCCCCGCAGCGTCTTGTGGGTGGTCAGCGTGACGGCGTCGGCCACCCCCACCGGACTCGGGTGGACGCCGCCGGCGATGAGGCCGGCGGGGTGGGCGGCGTCGAACAGGAAGCGCGCGCCCACCGAGTCGGCGATCTCGCGGAAGGGCAGCGGGTCGATGATGCGTGCGTAGGCCGTCGAGCCCGCCACGATCAGCGCCGGCTTCTCGGTCTTGGCCAGGTGGGCCACCTGGTCGAAGTCGATGACCTCTCCCGGGTTCGACTCGTCGGCCGACTGCGGCGTGACGCCGTAGGACACGAAGCGCCAGAACTTGGAGACGATGGAGGCGGGTGACCCGTGCGTCAGGTGCCCGCCGTGGTCGAGCCGCATGGCCAGCACGGTCGCGCCCGGTTCCAGCAGGGCCTGGTAGACCGCCAGGTTGGCGTTGGCGCCTGCGTGTGGCTGCACGTTGGCGTGGTCCGCCCCGAACAGCGCGGTGGCGCGCCGGCGCGCCAGCTCCTCCACCTCGTCGATGACCTGGTTGCCCCCGTAGTAGCGCCGGCCGGGGTAGCCCTCGGAGTACTTGTTCGTCAGCACCGAACCCGTCGCCGCCAGCACGGCCGGCGACGTGAAGTTCTCGGACGCGATCAGCTGCAGTGTCGTCTGCTGTCGGTTGAGCTCCTCCCCGACGAGGCGCGCCACCTCGGGATCGGCCGCCAGAGCGGTCTCGTCGCTGCTCATGAAATCCCTTCGACTGCGCTGGGCGGGGCGGCTCCGTCCCTCGGGATCCCTGCGAGGGCGGACCGGGCGTGTTCCAAGCCGACGGCACGCATGAGCACCGAGTGTACCGGCGGGCCGGGGAGGCCCCGGGGCGTCAACCGGTACGCTCCTGCCTCCATGGCGCTCGACCCGCGAACCCCGGTGGTGGTGGGCGTGGGGCAGGTGGCCACGCCGCCCGACGCCGGGCTCGACCCTGCGGCGAGGCCGGAGCCGCTGGAGCTCATGACGGCAGCGCTCCTCGCCGCCGCGGAGGATTGTGACGGGGCCCCGGCCGGCGGCGCGGCCCCGGCCGGGCACTCCCTGGTCCGGGCCGCCGACAGCATCCGGGTCGTGGCCTCGCTGGGGTGGTCCGTCCCCGACCCGGCCCGCCTGGTCGCGGCGCGTCTGGGCTTCGCCGAGGGGGAGGAGCCGGCCCAGCTCATGGTCTCGTCCATCGGGGGCAACAACCCGCAGGCCCTGATGCACGACGCCTGCCTCGCCATCAGCCGGGGCGAGCGCGAGGTCGTCCTGGTCACCGGGGCCGAGGCCATGTACGCCCGCGCGCTGGCGCGCCGGGACCCGGCCCGGCCCTGGCTGGAGTGGGCGGGCCAGCCCGCGGGCACGCCGCCGGCCCAGCGCTTCGGCGTCGAGAAGCCCGGTGCCACCGAGCTCGAGCTGCAGCGGGGCGTGGCCCTCCCGGTGCACGCGTATCCCCTGTTCGAGAACGCGCTGCGCGCGGCCAACGGGTTGACGCTGCCCGAGCATGCCGCTCGCATCGGCGCTCTCTGGTCGCGCTTCAGCGACGTGGCGGCCGGCAACCCGCACGCGTGGATCCGCCGCGCCCGCACGCCCGACGAGATCGTCACCCCCGGGCCGGCCAACCGGATGGTGTCGTTCCCCTATCCGAAGCTCTGCACCGCCAACATGCAGGTCGACCAGGGCGCGGCCTTCATCGTGTGCTCGGTCGCGGCCGCACGCGCCGCCGGCGTGCCGGAAGAGCGCTGGGTCTTCCCCCTCGCCGGAGCGGACGGCAACGACCACTGGTTCATCTCCGAGCGCCCCGAGCTGCACCGCTCCCCCGCCATCCGGTTCGCCGGCGCGGCGGCGCTGGCGCAGGCCGGCCTGGGCATCGACGACATCGCCTTCTTCGACCTCTACTCGTGCTTCCCTGTCGTGGTGCAGATGGCGGCCGCTGAGCTCGGGCTCGCCCTCGACGACCCCGCCCGTCCACTGACCCTGACCGGCGGGCTCACCTTCGGCGGAGGCCCGGGCAACAACTACACGTCGCACGGCATTGCGCAGGCCGTCGGCGCCCTCCGGGGCGCGCCCGGCCGCGCCGCGCTCGTCAGCGGCCTGGGCTGGTACGCCACCAAGCACTCCCTGGGGGTGTACGCGTCGCGCCCGCCGGCCCACGGCGGCGCGCGGCCGTTCGCCTGGCAGAACGTGCAGGCTGCCGTCGATGCGTTGCCGCTCTGCAAGTTCGACGCGAACGCCGCCGGCGCCGTCCGCGTCGAGACCTACACGGTGACCTTCGACCGCGAGGGCGCGCCCGAACGCGGCATCGTGGCCTGTCGGACCGGCGAGGGCGCCCGGGCCTGGGGCAACGTGTCCGACCGCGATGCGCTGGCCCTCCTCTGCGCCGAGGAGGGCATCGGCCGCGGCGGCGACCTGGCCCCCGACGGCACCCTGACCCTCACCGGGTAGGCCCGCGCCCCGGAGTCCGATTGCGGCCCGTTCGGGCGTATCGTCGGTGGGACGAACGAGCTCACCCGGTGCGCCGGGGAGGGTGAGGGGCAGGGCATGGCAGCGACTGCACACGACCTGGTGGTCCGCGGCGGCACGGTGGCGGACGGGCGCGGCGGCGAGCCCCGCCCCGCCGACGTCGCGGTGGACGGCGGGAGGATCACCACCGTCGGCTCCGTCAACGGGCGCGGCGCCGAGGAGATCGACGCCGAGGGATTGCTCATCACCCCGGGCTTCGTCGACATCCACACGCACTACGACGGCCAGGCGACGTGGGACGAGCGGATGACGCCGTCGAGCTGGCACGGCGTGACGACCGCGGTGATGGGCAATTGCGGCGTCGGCTTCGCGCCGGTGCGGCCCGACGCGCACCCGCGCCTCATTTCGCTCATGGAGGGCGTCGAGGACATTCCAGGGGCGGTGCTCGACGAGGGTATCGACTGGACCTGGGAGAGCTTCGGCGAGTACCTCGACGCGGTCGAGCAGCGCCCGCACGACATCGACCTGTGCGCGCAGCTCCCTCACGGCGCGCTGCGCCTCTACGTCATGGGAGAGCGGGCCGCCCGGCTCGAGGAGGCGACCCCCGAGGACACCGCGGCCATGCGGGCGCTGGCGACCGAGGCCCTGCGCGCCGGGGCCATCGGGTTCTCGACCTCGCGCACGCTGAACCACCGCACGGCCAGCGGCGACCCGACGCCCTCGCTGCGCGCCGGGACGGACGAGCTCGAGGCCATCACCCTGGGCGTGGCCGACGCCGGGCACGGCGTCGTGGAACTGATCTCCGACTTCTGGCCCGACGCCGACGGCGAGTTCGAGTTGGTGCGCACCATGGTGGCGCGCACGGGCGTGCCGCTCTCGCTCTCGCTGGCCCAGAGTCATCGCCACCCCGACGCCTGGCGCGACCTGTTGCAACGCATAGAGGCGGCGGTCGCCGACGGGCTGCCAATACGGGCCCAGGTGGCGCCGCGTCCGGTCGGGCTCCTGGTGGGCCTGCAGTCCTCGTACCACCCCCTCCTCCCCCTCCCCTCCTATCGGGACCTCGCGGCGCGGCCCGTGGCGGAGCAGGCCCGCGCCCTGCAAGACCCGGCCCGGCGCGCTCGGCTGCTGGCCGACCTGGCGAAGGACGATGCGGCCGGCGGGGAGGGACGGTCCCGCCGCCGGCCGATCGACTTCGGCCACCTCTATCCGCTGGGCGACGTGCCCGACTACGAGCCCGCCCCGGAGACGAGCGTGCTGCGGCTCGCCGCGGCGCAGGGCGTCGAGCCCGGCGTGCTGCTGCTCGACCTGTTGGCCGAGAACGACGGTCGGGCCTTCCTCTACACCCCGTTCTCCAACTACGCCGACGGGAACCTCGACGCCTGCGGCGAAATGCTCGCCCATCCCCTCACCTTGCTCGGGCTCGGCGACGGCGGGGCCCACGTCGGGCTGATCTCGGACGCCAGCTTCCCGACCTACGCGCTCTCGCACTGGGCCCGTGACCGCGCCCACGGCCGCATGCAGGTGGGCCAGGTCGTCGCGCAGCTGACCAGCGCGAACGCCGCCGCCGCCGGTCTCCACGACCGTGGTGTCCTCGCCGCGGGCAAGCGGGCGGACCTCAACGTCATCGACTTCGAGCACCTGACCTGCGCGGCGCCGGAGATGGCCTACGACCTGCCCGCCGGCGGCAAGCGGCTCCTGCAGGGCGCCCGCGGCTACCGCGCCACCGTTGTAGCGGGGGAGATCACGTACCGGGACGGGGAGCCCACCGGCGCGCTGCCCGGGCGTCTCGTGCGCGGCGGGCGTGACACCGCCCCCGTGCCGGTCGGCCCGTGAGGCGCGTCGACCGGGCACCCGCACGGCGAGAGGAGCCGACATGACCCGCAGCGTGCACGAGCTGGAGCCCGCGGCCGAGTGGCGGGCCGGCGACATCGCCGATCCGGCAGCCTGGACGCTGCGGCTGAGCGCCGCCGACCACGCCGAGCTCGACGCCGCCCTGGCGGTGGCCAAGCAGAAGAGTGCGGACCCGCTCGAGCTCGGGCGCGACGACTTCCCGCTCCCCGAGCTGGCGGGCAAGCTCGACGGCGTCGTGCAAACGCTCCTGCACGGGCGCGGCTTCGCGCGCATCGCCGCGTTGAACGCCACCCGCTACGGGGACGACGACCTCACGCTCCTCTATTGGGGCATCGGCCTGCATCTCGGCGAGCCCTGGGCCCAGAACAAGCACGGCCACGTGCTGGGGGACGTCACCGATCAGGGCAAGACGATCGACGATCCGACCGTGCGCGGCAACGAGCTGGGCGGCATTGCGCTCGACTATCACACCGACGGATCCGACCTGGTGGGCCTGCTGTGCCTGCGCACCGCGCGCCGCGGCGGCCTCTCCTGCGTGGCCAACGCGGTGGCGATCCACAACGAGCTGGTGCGCACACGGCCGGACCTGGCGGCGGCTCTGTACGAGCCGCTCCCCTACGACACGCGCGGCGAGCAGGCCAACGGGGCGGCGGCGTTCTACTCGGTGCCGGCCTTCACCGAGCACGCCGGGCGCCTCTTCGTGCGGTTCATCCCCCAGTACATCCTGGCGTCCCAGCGCCACCCTGATGCGCCCCGGCTCAGCGCGACGGCTCGGGAAGCCATTGCCGCCGCGTCGGCGCTGGCCAACGATCCGGACTTCAACGTGTACATGGACCTGCAACCGGGCGAGATGCAGTTCATCAACAACTACCACGTGCTGCACGGCCGCACCGCCTACGAGGACGACGTCGCGCACGGCTACAAGCGGCACCTCAAGCGTCTGTGGCTGGCCACCTATGCCCTGACCGACCGGCCCGAGTACTTCGCCGCGCTCGGACGCCGCAGCCACTGGGAAGCGCGGCGCTCGGTGAGCACCCTGCCGCCGGTCGACCGGATCGACGCCGGCACCAGAGCGCCTGAGCGCCTGGCCTGAGCTCGCCCCGCTTCAGCCGGCGGCCGGCTTCTTCGTGCGCGAGAACAGCTTGCGCCGCGTGCTCATCAACATCGTCCCCTCAATGAAGGACGCCGGCAGCGCGCCTTCGCGCAGGACGCGGATGGGGGTCACCGTGGCGTCGACCACCGTGGGCGAAGGCCCCTCGCGCCGGCCACCGTCGACCACCAGCGCCACGTCGTGGGCCAAGAAGGCGTGGGCCACCTCCTCGGCCTCGGTGAAGCGGAGCGGCACCGTCCGCCAGGGGCCCTGCTCGCGGCACAGGCGCCGCAGCGCCCGCCCGTCGGGCATGCCGACGACGACCGCCCAGGCGCCGTACTCCGGCGCGCCGTCGTCCGGGGCGCCCTGGTGACCCGCCGAGGCGGCCGGCCCGCCGTCCTCTTCCGCGGCCGCGGGCTCACCCGCTCCCTCACCGTTGGGCCCGGCGGCGGACCCGGCCGAGGGGAGGAACACCTCGACCGGCCCGGGCCAGCAGCGTTCGAGCAACGTCGCCAGCTCGTCGGTCCACCCCGACGTCAAGGCGCGCACGTCCTCGATCTGTCCGACGGCGTAGTGGGGCCCGTCCGGGTCGGCCGCCAGTTCGGCCAGCCGCGCCTCGTCGCTGACGGAGCCGGCCCGCACGACCAGGCTGTAGCCGCCCACGTTGGGCACGGCGACGATCGACCCGGCCCCGAGCGCCTCGGCCACCGACGCCGCGCCGACCCCGACCAGTGGCGGCCGGGGTTCGTCGGGCATGGCGGCGAGCTCCATCCTTCTATTCTGAGCCGCTGCGCCGCGCCACGAGCGCGCGCGGCCGCCCGGCCAGGTCCGGCTCCGTCCGCACCTCGTCGTACCCCAGCTGTCGGGCCCATTCCTGCGCCGGGCCCGCCTGGGGCGGCGCCAGCTCGACGATCACGGCGCCGGGCCGGGCGAGCCACTGGCGGGCCTCGTCGAGCACGGCCTCCACGTCGGCCAGCCCGGCGGCGCCCTCCCGCCCGTGCCCCGCGACCAGGGCCTGCCGGGGCTCGCACCGGACCTCGGGGTCCAGCCCGGCCCACTCCTCTTCCGCCACGTAGGGCGGGTTCGACACCACCAGGTCGACCCGGCCCCGCACCTCTTCGGGCAGCGGGTCGAGCCAGCTCCCCTGGGCCAGCGCCACGGCGGGCAGGCGAGCGCCCGGCGGAGCGGCGGCGCGGCATGCCGACAGGTTGGCCGCCGCCACCTCCAGCGCAGCCGCGCTGACGTCGGTGGCCCAGACCAGTTGCACCACTGCCGCACCGAGCTCGCCGGCCAGAGCCAGGGCGATGGCACCGCAGCCCGTCCCGGCATCGACGATCACCAGACCGGCGCGGGGACGAAGGTCCGACAACCGCCTCGCCTCGCCGAGCGCCACCTCCACGACCTGTTCGGTCTCGGGGCGCGGAATCAGGACCCGAGGGTCGACGCGCAGCTCGAGCCCGCGGAAGGGCCAGTGACCGAAGACGTACTGCAGCGGCTCCCCCGCCGCCCGGCGGGCCGCCATCGCCCGTGCCGCCGTCACGGCTCCCGTCGGCACGACCGAGACCCGGGGCCCACCCCGACCGGCACCGAGCACCTCGTCGACGATGAAGCGCGCCTCATGCCGGGCGCCGCCCAGCACCGTCGCCAGCTCCTCCACGAGCGCCGCGGTGTCGACGGCGCCGGGCTCAGCCGCCGCCGGGGCCGTCACCGGCCGTCGTCTTCGTCGCCCTCGAGCTGGCGCGCCCGCTTGTCCGCCATGAGCGCTTCCGTCAGCTCTGTGAGATCGCCCGCCAGCACCTGGTCGAGCTTGAAGAGGTTCAGGTTGATGCGGTGGTCGGTGACGCGATTCTCCTTGAAGTTGTACGTGCGGATCTTGTCGGTGCGGTTCCCCGCCCCCACCTGGCCGCGTCGCTGGGCCGAGATCTCTGCCGCCTGGCGCTCCTGCTCCGCCTTCAACAACCTGGCCCGCAGCACGACCATGGCCTTGGCCCGGTTCTGAATCTGGCTCTTCTCGTCCTGCATGGCCACCACGGTCCCGGTGGGAAGGTGCGTGATGCGCACAGCGGAGTCCGTTGTGTTGACCGACTGCCCGCCGGGGCCGGTGGAGCGGTACACGTCGATCTTGAGGTCGTTGGGGTCGATGTCGATCTCGACGTCCTCGGCCTCGGGGAGCACGGTCACCGTGGCGGTCGACGTGTGGATCCGCCCCTTGGCCTCTGTCACCGGCACCCGCTGCACGCGATGGGTGCCGGCCTCGTGCTCCAGGTGGATGTAGGCGTCGGGGCCCTTCACGAGGAAGACGGCCTCGTTGATGCCGTCCTTGTCCGACGCGTCCTCCGAGAGGATCTCCACCTTCCACTTCATGGCGGCGGCGTAGCGCAGGTACATGTCGTAGAGCACGCGGGCGAACAGGTTCGCCTCGTCGCCACCCACCGCGCCGCGGATCTCCATGATCACGTTGCGGCCCTCGTTGGGATCCTTCGGCAGCAGCAGCGTCTGCATGCGCTCCTCGAGGGACGCCACGGATGCCTCCGCCTCGTCGACCTCCTGGCGCACCAGCTCGCGCTCGTCGCCCGACGTGTCGGTCAGCATCTCGCGGGCGGCGCTCACGTCCTCGCGGGCGGCGCCCAGCTCGTGCCAGGTCCGGACGATCTCACCGAGCTCCTTGTGGCGCCGCGACAGGTCGCGCAGGCGATCTTGGTCCGAGAGCGTGGCCGGATCGGCCAGCTCCTTCTCCACGGCTTGGTACTCGGCTTCGAGCGCGGCCATCCGGTCGTCGAACATGGGGTTCTGGGACTCTTCGTGAGGGCGGGACGCGGCCGAGGCCGGTCCCGGCCTGATCAGTCCTGCTCGGCCGGAGCGGGCTTGGCCTTGGCCTTGCCCTTGCGCTCGCCGTAGCGGCGCTGGAAGCGCTCGACCCGGCCACCGGAGTCCACCAGCTTCTGCTTGCCGGTGAAGAAGGGGTGGCACTCGTTGCACAGCTCGACGTGGAGATCCGCCTTGGTGGAGTGGGTCACGAACGTGTTCCCGCACGAGCACTTGACCGTTGCGTCGACGTAGTCAGGGTGAATGTCGGTCTTCATGGTGTCTCCAGTGTGGGGTGTGAGTCGGTCCAGTGTAGGGGTCGGGCGGACACCTGCGGTCAGGTGCCGGGGCCCTTGGCGATCTCCGCCAGGAATTCATCGTTGCTCGCCGTCGTGCGGATCTTGTCCATGAGCAGTTCCAGTCCGGCGGCGTCCTTGCCGTCGCTGGCCAGGGCGTTGAGCACCCGGCGCAACTTCCAGACCTGCTGCAGCTGGCCCCGCTCGAAGAGGAGCTCCTCGTGGCGGGTGGAGCTGGCGTTGACATCGATGGCCGGGTACAGCCGGCGCTCCGAGAGCCGCCGGTCGAGCCGCAGCTCCATGTTGCCGGTGCCCTTGAACTCCTCGAAGATGACCTCGTCCATCTTCGAGCCGGTCTCGACGAGCGCCGAGGCCAGGATGGTCAGCGAGCCGCCCTCCTCCACGTTGCGCGCCGCACCGAAGAACTTCTTGGGCGGGTAGAGCGCACCGGAGTCGACACCACCCGACATGATGCGGCCGGTAGCGGGAGCCGCGAGGTTGTAGGCCCGGGCCAGTCGCGTGATGCCGTCGAGGATGATGACGACGTCCCTGCCAATTTCGACGAGCCGCTTGGCCCGCTCGATCGCCAGCTCGGCGACCTGCGTGTGCTCGTCGGAGGGACGGTCGAAGGTTGAGGCGATCACCTCGCCCTTGACCGAGCGGCGCATGTCGGTGACCTCTTCGGGCCGCTCGTCGACGAGCAGGACCATGAGGTGGACGTCGGGATTGTTGGCCTCAATGGAGTGGGCGATCTGCTTCATCACCGTCGTCTTGCCGGCCTTGGGCGGCGACACGATCATGCCGCGCTGCCCCTTGCCGATCGGCGAGATCAGGTCCACGATCCGCGCCGTCAGGTTGTCCTTGTCGCCCGCGTCGGACATCTCGAGATTCAGCCGCGAGTCCGGGAAGAGCGGGGTCAGGTCCTCGAAGCGGGGCCGGTTGCGCGCCTCGTCGGGGTCCATCATGGAGACCTTGTCGATGCGCAGCAGCGCCGGGTACTTCTCGTTGTTCGAGGCCGGCCGGCAGGCGCCCTCGACGTAGTCACCGCGCCGCAACGCGAACTTCCGGGCCTGGCTGATGGAGACGTACACGTCCTTGGACGACGGGAGGTAGCCGTCGCAGCGCAGGAAGCCGTAGCCCTCGTCGCGCAGGTCGAGCATGCCGCTGACCTCGACCAGCTCGCCCGAGTACGGCTGCTCCTGGCCACCGCCCTGCAGCTCTCCGCCCTGACCGGGACGGTCACGACCGCGGCGGCGGCGACTGCGGCGGTTCCCGACGTCGCCGTCGTTCTGGTTGTTCTGGTTGTTCCGGCTCTGGTTGCCCTGGTTCCGGTTCTGGTTCCGGTTGCCTGGCTGGTTGTTCTGGCTGCCGTGACTCTGCTGCCCGTTCTGCCGGGGGGCCTGGCCCCCACCGTCGGCCAGCTCGGGCGGCTCGACGAACACGGCCGGTCCGGAATCGCCGTTGGTCGCCACCTCCGTCGTGGTGGACGTGGCCGGGTCATTGTGGGAAGCCGGGCCGTCGGCCGCTCCCGCGCCGTCGCCCTCACCGTCACCCGCCACGAAGGACGCCGTCTCGGTGGCTCCCCTGGCGGCCGCCGAGGCCCGCGAGCGCCGCGCCGGCTTCGTGCCGTTGGCCTCTGCCGCCCCGGCATCGCCGTTGCCGGCCGAGGACGCCGGACCAGAGGTCACGCCGGTGGCGTCGAGAATCTGGTCGATGATGTCGGCCTTTTTCGTCCGGGTCGTCGTCTTGAGCGACATGGCCTGGGCGATGGCACTGAGCTCGTCGCGCTCCTTGCCTTCGAGAACTGATCGTTCGAGCTGCTGTTCCGCAGTCATCGGCTCCTCTTCCAAGAGGGTTATCGCCGGCCCGGGTTCGTCCGCGCGTGGCGAGGGAAATATCAGGGAGGAGAAGGGATTCGCGTGTGAATGCCTTCCCCCGGATCACCTCTGCGTGATGCTCTCCCGGGACCGCTTGTACCCGCGGAGAGCGCTAGGAAGCGCAGTGGGGATGGCTCCACTTTAGCGGGGAGCGGGGGGTCATGCCAACACACCCCCCTTTCCCGCAGGTCAGTGGTCCGGGCACCGCCCGGCAGCCTTCCCTACAAGGAGATCTCGGCCAGGACCGATTCGAGCTTGAGGTCGATCACCGAGGGGACCGAGATCGCCTTGATGGCCAGATCCGGGTCCTTGAGCCCGTGCCCGGTCAACACACACACCACGGTGGAGCCCTCGGGGACGCCATTCTTGAGCAACCCGGCCACCGAGGCCGACGATGCCGCCTCGCAGAAGACGGACTCCTGCTGGGCGAGAAAGGTGTACGCGTCCATGATCTCGTCGTCGGTGACGGCCGTGATCGACCCGCCGGACTCGGTGGCGGCGGCCGTGGCCGAGTACCAACTGGCCGGGTTCCCGATGCGGATCGCGGTGGCGATCGTCTCGGGGTTCTCGACCGGGTGACCGAGCACGATGGGCGCCGCGCCGGCGGCCTGGAACCCCATCATGCGAGGCAGCCTGGTCGCTCGACCGGCTTCCTTGTACTTGAGATAACCCCGCCAGTAGGCCGAAATATTCCCGGCGTTGCCCACGGGGATGCAGTGCACGTCAGGTGCGTCGCCCAGGACGTCGACGATCTCGAAGGCGCCCGTCATCTGCCCCTCGATCCGGTGCGGGTTCACCGAGTTCACGACGGTGATCGGCGCGTGGTTGGGCAGATCGCGCACAATGGTGAGGAGCTGGTCGAAGTTCCCGCGCACCTGCAGCACCTTGGCCCCGTGCATGAGCGCCTGCGCCAGCTTGCCCAGGGCGATGTGCCCGTCGGGGATCAGCACCACGCAGGCCAGGCCGGCCCGCGAGGCATAGGCCGCGGCCGAGGCTGACGTGTTGCCAGTCGATGCGCACACGACCGCCTTGGCTCCCTCGTCCACCGCCATCGATATCGCCATCGTCATGCCCCGGTCCTTGAAGCTGCCGGTCGGGTTGGCCCCTTCGACCTTGAGCCACACGTGCGCGCCGACACGTTCGGACAGACGTGGGGCTGGCAACAGCGGCGTGCCGCCCTCCAGCAGGGTGACCACCGGGGTCTTCTCGGTGATGGGGAGGTAGGCCCGGTACTCCTCCATGACGCCGCGCCAGCCGGCGGTCACGACGGGCTGCCGCCTTCGTCGTCGGCGGACTCCCCGATGACCCGGAGGACCCCGCTCACCCGGTCCACCGCCTGGTGCCGGCGCAGCTCGTCGATGGTGGCGAGCAGGTCACCCTCGCGGGCAACGTGAGTGAGGAAGATCAGCCGAGCCTCCGCGGCCAAGCCGACCTGCTCCATGGCCCGGATCGACACGCCGTGATCGCCGAAAATCCTGGCCACAGCCGCCAGCACGCCGGGACGATCGGCCACATCGAGGCTGAGATAGAAGGCCGAGTGCATGTCGTTCTGCGGGAACACTGTCGTGCTCGTGCGCTTGGGCGCCGGCGCGGGCGCGCCGGCGAGAAGGTTGCGCGAGGCGTCGACGAGGTCCCCGAGCATTGCGCTCGCCGTCGGCCCTCCCCCCGCGCCGCGCCCGTAGAGCATGAGCTCGCCGCTCACCGCTCCCTCCATGAAGACCGCGTTGAACGCACCGCGCACCGCGGCCAGCGGGTGCGTCTTGGGCACCATGGCCGGGTGCACCCGCACCGACAGCTGTGGACCCCCGTCGATCAGCTCGGCGATGGCCAGGAGCTTGACGGAGTACCCGAGCCGGCTGGCGTAGGCGACGTCGGCCGCGCTGATCCCGCTGATGCCCTCGCGGTGCACGTCGGCGTCGACCAGGTCGCTGCCGAACGCGAGTGCGGCCAGGATCGCCACCTTGGCCGCGGCGTCATGACCTTCGACGTCGGCCGTCGGGTCACGCTCGGCCATGCCGAGCTCCTGGGCCTCGCGCAGCACATCGTCGTAGCTGGCGCCCTCTTCCTCCATGCGGGTGAGGATGTAGTTCGTCGTGCCGTTGACGATGCCCATGACACGGACGATCTGCTCCCCGGCGAGTGATTCACGCAACGGGCGGATGACGGGAATGGCGCCCGCCACGGCCGCTTCGTACAACAGGTCGACACCGGCCGAGGCGGCGACTTCGGCCAGTTCGGCTCCGGCCACGGCCAGGAGGGCCTTGTTGGCGGTGACCACCGGCTTGCCGTTGCGCAGCGCCGCTTCGACCAGCTCGTGGGCGGGGTGCAGCCCCCCGATGACCTCCACGACGACATCGACGTCGGGACGCGCCACCAGTGCGGCGGCGTCCGTCCCGAGGAGATCGTCGGGGATGGCGGCCGGGCGGGGTCGGTCCCGGTTTGCGACGGCGATGGCGACGAGCTCCAGGCGGATGCCGGTGCGAGCAGCCACATCCTCGGATCGGGTCAGCAGGATCTCGGCCAGGGCGCCCCCGACGTTGCCGCAGCCGAGCAGACCCACGCGGACAGTCGGCGCCGCATGCGCGTGCGGGTGGGCGCGGCCGCTCGCTGCAGCGTTGGCCTGGTCGGCGGTCACCTCCAAACGGTACAGGCTGCCCACGGGCCGACCTGCCCTTTCGGCCCGTTCGGCGGGTCATGTCGCACCGCCGTGCCCGCATGCTGGTGTCGTCGCGTCGAGTGGTGCTACCACCATGCCGGGCTGCAGGCTGGCTTCCTTGAGCATGCGTCCGCACCCGCGTCACACTGGGACCGGGAGGTGCCGTGTCGTTTCTCCGACTGATGCTCCGGGCCGGCGCACGGCAGCGCTGGCGCTCCTGGCTGGCGCTCACGGCGCTCACGGCCCTGGTGGTCGGCCTCGTCCTGGCGGGGGCGTCGACCGCCCGCCGGACGGCGACGGCGTTCCCCCGCTTTGATGCGGCGCACGGCTACGACGCCTTCTTCTACAGCATCAACCCGGTCCCACGGGCCGCCACGCTGCCGGAGGTGGCGTCGGTCACCCATGTCCTCACGCCGCTCAGCGGTCCCCCGTCGTGCTCCTGCCGTGCGATCAACGACAACAACTTCTCCCTCCTCGCGGTCCCACCCGACAAGCTGACCCAGATGGTCAAGCTGGTGAGCGGGCGCTTGCCGAACCAGTCCGATCCGGACGAGGTCCTGGCCTCGTACACCCTGGAGCCGCTCGGGGTGCACGTCGGGAGCGTGCTGCGCGTCCCACTGGTGGCGTCGTCCCAGCGGGCGGCGATCCTGAGCAACGCCAACATGACCCCCGCGGGGTCGGTCGTGACGCTGCACGTCGTCGGCATCTCGGCCGCCGAGATCGAACTCCCCTCGACGTCAGACCTCTACTCGTACGACATCTACGTCACGAGTGCGTTTGCACGTAGGTACGACCCACGGACCGTCGTCCTCAGCGAGTACTTCTTCCGTTTGCGTCACGGTGCCGCCGGCCTGCCCGCCTTCGAGTCGCAGGCTCGCTCCCACGGAGGTCTCTCCCCCACCGACCTCGACGCGGTGGGGAACTCCATCGCCACCGCGATCGAGCCTCAGGCGGCCGGCTGGTGGATCCTCACGGGCCTCGCCGCGCTGGTCGGGGTCATCGTCTTGGCACAGGCGCTGGCCCGGCAGGCTGCCATGGAGGCAGAGGACTACCCCGCCCTAGGGGCGCTCGGCGCCACACGACGGCAGCTGTCCACGCTGACCATGGCCCGCACGCTCCTCGTCGCCCTCGCCGGTGCCGCGGGGGGCGTGCTCCTGGCGGCGTTGCTGTCGCTGTTCGTCCCCGTGGGCGAGGCGAGGCTCGCCGACCCGGCTCCGGGGTTCGACTTCGACGCGTTGCTATTCGTGGGTGGAGCGGCGGTCGCCGTCGCCGCGGCGCTGGCGCTGGGTCTCTGGCCCGCGGTCCGGACGTCGCGATCGGCCTCGCGGCGCGACCACGAACCGGTCGTGCGGTCGTCACGGGTCGTTGCGTTCGTGGCCTCGTCGGGCGCACCACCGAGCGCCGTCATCGGTATCCGCAATGCAATCGAACGAGGACGCGGCCGCACCGCCGTGCCGGTGAGCTCGGCCCTCGTCGGCGCGATTCTGGCGGTGACGGTGCTCTGTGCCACTGCGGTGTTCGGGGCGAGCCTGACCCACCTCATCGACACCCCCTCGCAGTACGGCCAGGCGTTCGATGCCTGGTTCTCGGTCAACGGCACGGGGTCGGTCGCGCAGGACGACAAGTTGGTCGACGACCTGGAACGACCCGGCATCGATGCGATCCTCGCCGGCCTCGGCGGCGACGTGAGCGTCAACGGCCACGTGGTCGACGCCGTCGGGGGGCAGAGCCTACGAGGCCCGCTCCTCCTCACGACGATCAGCGGCCGGCCGCCGACGGCAGCCGACGAGGTCATGCTGGGCACCAAGACCTTGCGCCTGGTGGGCGCCCACGTGGGATCGACGGTACGGGTGGCCGAGACCGGGACATCCGCCGCCGGGGCGTCGAAGGCTCGCAATTTTCGGGTGGTGGGGACGACCGTTCTCCCGCCGGACTTCAACAACCAGGGACTCGGGACGGGCGCCGTCTTCACTCTCGACGGCCTGGCCGGGCGGTCGACGTGCCCGGGCGGTGCGGAAACTCGCGCCTGCTTCTCGACGTTGATGGTGCAGAGGGACGGCGCCTACCTCGTCCGCACCACTCCAGGGCCGCAGGGGGCGGCCGCACTGGCCGCCCTCGGTAGGGATTACCCGAGCCAGGTGAACTTCCCCCGGCCGCCCATCAACCTCGTCAATTTCGGGGAGGCGGTCAACTTCCCACTCATCTTCGGGCTGATCGTCGTCCTGTTCGGGGTGGCGACCCTGCTCCACATGCTGCTCTAGAGCTTGCGGCTGCGGCGGAGGGAGATGGGACTGTTGAAGTCGCTGGGCTTCGTGCGCCGCCAGGTCGCGCTCTCGGTCTCCTGGCAGACCACGACCGTCGCTCTCATCGGGATCGTGCTGGGCGTCCCTCTGGGCATCGCCGGCGGCCGGCTGGTGTGGACCGCGTTCGCCTCGAACCTCGGGGTCGTCTCCATCCCCGTCGTCACGGTGTGGGTCATCGCCGCAGTCGTCGTGGGCACGCTGGTGGTCGCCAACCTCCTGGCAGTCGGGCCGGCGGTCGTCGCATCCCGTTCGAAGGCCGCCGCGCTGCTCAAGGCGGACTGACCGTCAGGCGTCGAGCCTCGTGAGGTCGTCGAAGCTCTCGCGGCGCACGACCACCCGGGCGTCGCCGTTGCGGACGAAGAGGACGGCAGGGCGAGGCACCTTGTTGTAGTTGGAGGCCATGGCGTACCCGTATGCACCGGTGACCGGGGTGCCCAGGATGTCGCCCACCCCGAGGTCGTCAGGCACGAAGGCCTCGGGCACGACCAGGTCACCGCTCTCGCAGTGCTTGCCCACAACCCGCACGGGCCGTGGCCGTGGCGCAGACACGGCACGTGGCAGGAAGGCCTCGTACCCGCTCCCGTACAGCACCGGGCGCGGGTTGTCACTCATCCCTCCGTCCACACTGACGTAGGTCCGGATGCCCGGCAGGTGCTTGACCGTCCCGACGGTGTAGAGCGTGATGCCGGCCGCGGCCACGATGGACCGCCCCGGCTCCGCCGAGACTCTCGTCTCTGGGCTGACGCCCGCACTCTCGCAGGCGCGCCGCGTTGCCTCGGCCCATTCCGACTGTGTCGGCGCCGTCTCACCGTTGACGTAGGGGACGCCGAGCCCTCCCCCCACGACCAGCTCCGGCAGTCCCAACGGGGCGAAGAACGAGCCGAGCACCATGGCCGCCTGCTCGAAGGAGGACGCGTCGAACACCTGGCTGCCGATATGGGCATGGATGCCGACCAACTCCACGCCAGCCATGAGCTCGAGCGCGGCCACAGCCTCGGCCGCAGCCCCCGAGGAGACGGAGAAGCCGAACTTCGAGTCCTCCTGCCCGGTGCGGACGAACTCGTGCGTGTGCGCCTCCACGCCCGGCGTCACCCGCACCAGGACCTTGGGTCGGTTGCCTCCCGGCGGGACGGATTCCAACAGGCCGCCCAGGCGCGCCACCTCGTCGAACGAGTCGATGACGATTCGGCCGACGCCTTGCTCCAAGGCAGTCCCCAACTCTTCGGCCGACTTGTTGTTGCCGTGAAAGATCAGCTGCTCCGGCGGGACGCCGGCCGAGAGGGCGACATGGAGCTCGCCACCGGAGGCCACATCGAGGTGCATCCCTTCCTCGTACGCCAGCTTGGCCATGGCCCGGCACAAAAAGGCCTTCGTGGCGTAGGCGACGCCGTCACCCCAGGCGGCGACCGACTCGCGGCAGGCCCAGCGCAGATGGTCCTCGTCGTACACGAAGAGGGGGGTGCCGAATTCCTCCACCAGCTCGAGAAGATCGATGCCACCGACGTGCAGGTGGCCCTTCTCGTCGACCGAGGCCGAGCGCGGGAGGAGAAGCCGCTCCAGCGGTGCGGTCGCGACATCGTGGTCGGTCGGCATGGAGATGCAGAATACGGCAGTGTTCATCGGCCCCGTGAGGGCCGGGAGGTCGATCGCCGCACGCCGAGTACGATCGTCCCCTGCTCTTGCACGTCCCGCCCCCGTAGCTCAGCGGATAGAGCACCGGCCTCCGGAGCCGGTGGCGCAGGTTCGAGTCCTGCCGGGGGCGCTCAGTCACTGCCGCGGGCGCTCTCTGCCGGGGGCGCACACAATTTTACCTTGTTGGATGCCGTTTTTGGACACCGTTCCTGGCACTGGCAGACCTTTGTCAGCACTGCCGAAGGCAGGCCCGCAGCGTGCGTCACCATTTGCAGCCACTTTCCGACAGGCACAATCGTGTCCGGTGGTCGCTCACTGGTCTAGTTCGTCGGAGGGCGGCGGAGGAGCAGCACGCGAGGGCAGTGCCACCAAGACGAGCAGCGCAGCGGCCAGGGATACGGCGGCGCCCACGGCGAGCGCCACCCCGTTGCCGTTCATGAAGGCGGTGCGCGCGGCACGGGCCAATTCGGGGCCCGTAGAGCCTCCGACGCGTGCTGCCACCGCCAAGGCGGCACCCAACGACCCGAGGATGGTTTGTGTCACGGATGAAGGCACGTGGCGGTCGACCAATACCGCCGTCATATGGGCCTGGTACCGGGTCAGCATCACGCTGCCGATGACCGCTACGCCTAATGCACCTCCGACCTGGAGCGCCACGGTGTTGCTGGCGGACCCCATGCCTGCGTCTCCCTGAGGAACCGATCCGATAACAGAATTGGTGGCGGTCGGGAGCATGAGTCCGGCACCGAAGCCGATCAGCAACAAACCGAAGACGACGTCGCCGTAAGTGGTGTCGAATCGGGATGACGCCGACACCTCCCAGAGACCGGCCGAGATCGACACGAGGCCGGCAGCCACCGTGAGCTTGATTCCCACCAGGCGGGCGGCCATCGGAGACACCGCGGCGCCGACGACAACCATGACTGCGATCGGAAGGATTCGGAGACCAGCCTGAAGAGGTGAATACCCGAGGTCGAACTGGAGGAACTGGGTCGAGAGGAACAACGCTCCCATGAGCCCGAATACCGCCAGGCACTCTGCGGCGAGCGCAACCGAGAACCGGCGGTCGCGGAAGAACTCGAGCTTGAGCATCGGATGGGTGCTACGGGACTCCCAGAACGCGAAACCGCCCAAGACAACCAAGCTGGTCACTCCCGCCGCCGAAACGGTCCCCGAGGTCCACCCCCGGGACGGGCCCTCTATGATCGCCCACAGCAGAAGTCCGAGGCCGGCGATCGACAATGCGGCACCGAAAGGATCGGGACGCTGCACCCGTGGGTTCTTCGAGTCGGGAACCACCAGCGCCGCCCCTAAGAAGGCCACGCACGCGATCGGGACGTTGACGAAGAATATCGACCCCCACCAGAACCTCGACAACAGGAGCCCACCGGCGATGGGACCGATAGCGATCCCGAGCCCGATTGTGCCAGCCCAGACACCAATGGCCCGAGCGCGCTCGCCCGGATCACGGAAGATGTCGTTGATGATCGCCAACGAAGTCGGGATCGTCGAGCGCGGCGCCCGCTCCCATGAGGGCCCGAAACGCGATCAGCGTCGTCACCGAGCCCGACAACGCCGCGCCGATCGACCCCAGAGCAAACACGGTGAGTCCGATTAGGAAGAACCGCTTACGACCGAACCGGTCGGCCAGCGTTCCTCCGACGAGCAGCAAGCCGGCAAACACAATGGCGTAAGAGTCGACAATCCACTGCAGCTGGCTAGAGGTGGCTTGCAGGTCCCGGACGAGCGTGGGAAGTGCGACGTTGAGGATGGTGTTGTCGACGTTGATGATGAGCGCCGCAAGGCACACGATCGCCAGGGCGAGCCGTCTGTGTCGGATCCGCTGACCGAGCATCGACTCGTCGAGTCGTTGCGGCAGGGTCACCTACCTAGTTCAGCTTCGTACGCGCCCGCCGACCAGGGACGAAGGTCCCCAATCAGGCATTGCAAAGGCTTGATGGTCGGCAGTGTGCTCGTTCCTGGAGTGCCCACAGTGGCAATCCGCATCGGCAATCGGATGAATGCCGCCGGCAAGACGTTGGCAGATCGCCCCGAGGACTCGACCTTCGCGTCCGACAAACCGCGTCCGTGACGCGGCCGATTGGGGTATTCCGGCATCAACAAGAGGTTCACTCCAAGCCGGCAAACGGGGCAACCGGCCATTCCTGTCACATTTGACTGACCCACGGGGTCATAGTCCTGGGAAAGCCCAAATCTAAGGAGACCTGATGGACGCTCGACTGGACTTCTACAACAATGCGATTGCCGGCGAATTTACCAAGCACATCAACTCAGCCGGTGCGGTCTTAACCGGCTCGACCTTGCCGGCCGCGACCCAAGCGCTGATCAAGATCCGAGCCAGCCAGATCAACGGCTGCGCCGTCTGCCTGGACATGCACACCAAGGACGCCGAACACGACGGTGAAACCTCGGTCCGAATCAACCTGATCGCCGCATGGCGAGAGGCGACGGTATTCACCGAAGCCGAGAGGGCTGCGCTGGGGCTCACCGAGCAGGGCACCCGAGTTGCCGACGGCGGCGGTGTCTACGACGTGGCGTGGGCCAACGCGGCCAAGCACTATGACGACGATCAGCTCGGCGCACTGGTGTGCCTCATCGCCCTCATCAACCTCTACAACCGTCTCAACATCATCACCAGCCAACCTGCAGGTGATTACACGCCGGGCCAATGGGGATGAGGGTCAAGACGCCATCGCCCACGAACCTGCACGACCGGTCGCACGCAAGAATGCCGTTGTTCAGCGGATTCGAGCGCCGTTCGCTGCGAGAGAGTTTGGTTCGCCCAGCCATGGACTCCGCTCGACCTCGGTGACCTCTCGCCGGCACAGGGCTGTCTCACCCTTGCTTGTCACATCGGTGGTCGCTATGGGGTCATTGTGGTGACACCCTTTCGACGAGGATGTGCAGGATGGACGAGAACGACTGGCTGGCAGAGCGCTTCGAAGAGCAGAGGACCCACCTACGAGCCGTCGCGTTCCGGATGCTGGGCTCGCTCGCCGAGGCCGACGATGCTGTCCAGGACACCTGGGTGCGAGCCAGCCGGGCCGAGACGAGCAAGGTCGAGAATCTCGGTGGATGGTTGACGACGATCGTCGCCCGCGTCTGTCTCAACATGCTCCGCTCACGCAATGTCCGGCGCGAGGAATCCCGCGAGGTGCATCTCCCCGATCCCGTGATCAGCCCAGTGGGAGAACTTGGACCAGAGGACGAGGCGCTCCTTGCCGACTCGGTCGGCCTGGCGCTCCTCGTCGTGCTCGATGCCCTGGCTCCCGCTGAGCGACTGGCCTTCGTCCTCCATGACATGTTCGAACTGCCCTTCGAGGAGATCGCCCCCATGGTGGGTCGAACCCCGACTGCCACGAGACAGCTCGCGAGCAGGGCACGGCGGCGGGTCAAGGGCGCCGACATCCCCGACCCCGACCTCATTCGCCAACGCACAGTGGTCGATGCCTTCTTTCTGGCAGCCCGCAGCGGTGACCTCGACGCACTGGTCGCCGTGCTCCACCCTGACGTCGTCCTGCGAGTCGACTTCGGCCCGAGCCGCCCAGCTGCGTCCAGGATCGTTCGCGGCGCAGCGGCTGTCGCTCGGCAAGCGCGCCTCGGTGCCAATCCCGCGGCGCTGCTCCACCCTGTGGTGATAAACGGGGCGGCGGGCGTGGTCATCACGCTCAATGGGCAGCCACACGGTGTGATGGCTTTCACCGTCGTCAAAGGCCAGGTCGTCGAACTCGACATCATCGCCGATCCCGAACGCGTCCGCGGAGCCGCATCAGTTGTCCTCGGTGACCGGTAACGCCACGTTGAGGGAAAAGCTGGCATTTATGTGGCTGACGACCCCCGAGGGTTTGGTGGCACACAGCCCGTCGTGCCGGTCGAAGGGTACCCACATCGGGCCGGATCTGGGCCAGGCCATTTACGGGAACAATCGGGTGAGACAGCGCCCCTTTCCTAGGTCCTTCGGGAGGAGCATCGAAGACGGTCGTTGGCAATCCAAATTGGCGATCAAATCTGGACAGCTGCCAAGACGGCGACATACGGCACTGACATGAGGCCCAGTTCAGGACTACCGGGTCAAAGGAGCCAGACGGCCTGGACAAATCGAATGGGCCTCCGGAGCCGGTGGCGCAGGTTCGAGTCCTGCCGGGGGCGCTTTAGCACTTGGTGAGTGGAACTCGCTCGGTTAGCCGCCGGCGATGTACGAGGGCGCCCCTGGAGGCAAAATCAGAACCCCGTCGCAGCGATGATGAACCCGTTGAGATGGGTGCCCGACATGCCGCCGTCGTTGGGTGCGTCGCCGTACGGGTCGACGGTCCCATTCGCTGAGGCGATCCAGTAGCCGCCTCCGTCCGACGTGGTGAAGACGGCCGTGGCTGGATCGAAGCCTCCAAAGGCGCCTGCAGCATCGCCGAAGTTGGCGGCGTTGCCGTAGTTGTAGACAGTGCCGTTAGCCGTGAGGATCCAGTAACCGCCACCGTTTGGAGTGCTGACTGCGGAAGTCACCGGAGAGCCAGTGTTACCCGGAGCGCCGTACGCCGTGGCATCCCCGAAGGTGTAGACGTTCCCCGTTTGGGTCACGAGCCAGTAGCCGTTGCCGCTGGCGTCGGGCATGACGGCAACGGCTGCACCAGAACAGCCCCCGATGCCGGGGCACGACCCGGCGAAGTGAGCATCGCCGAAGGCGAACACCCCGCCGTCGGAGGCCACCATGAAGTACCCGTTGTCGTCAATGGAGGGGACCATGGCGACAATCGGCGCGTTGAGGCTGTTCGGCAGGCCCGAGCCGGCCGGGTGGAGCCCAAGAGCGGGGATCGACCCGTAGAACTGGGTGTCGCCGTAGGAGAAGACGCCACCGTCGGAGGCGTCGAGCCAGTAACCCTCACGGTCTTTGGTCGGCACGATGCCGACGACGGGCCGTTGGAGAATCAGGCTCCCGGTCGAGCCGTAGAACTGCGCTGCGCCGAAGCTGAAGATCCCGCCATCGGATCCGTCCAGCCAGTAACCATGACCGACGGCAGAGGGGGAAGTGACGGGAGGAGGAGGGGGCGATGGGGCTTTTGCGCTCCACTGGGCGTAGAGGGTGGTCGAGGCGGTCAAGGTGTACGGCGAGGTGAGCGCGGCACCGCCGCTCGGGGCGGCAAACCAGCCGTCGAAGGTGTGGCCGGCGTAGGTGGGTGCCGTCGGCAAGGTAATGGTGGTGCCCTCGAGCCCCATGTCCGAGGCCACCGCGCTGCCGCCCTCGGAGTTGAAGGTGATGGTGTCGGTGGCGTTCGCCGTCCACTGGGCGTAGAGGGTGGTCGAGGCGGTCAAGGTGTACGGCGAGGTGAGCGCGGCACCGCCGCTCGGGGCGGCAAACCAGCCGTCGAAGGTGTGGCCGGCGTAGGTGGGTGCCGTCGGCAAGGTAATGGTGGTGCCCTCGAGCCCCATGTCCGAGGCCACCGCGCTGCCGCCCTCGGAGTTGAAGGTGATGGTGTCGGTGGCGTTCGCCGTCCACTGGGCGTAGAGGGTGGTCGAGGCGGTCAAGGTGTACGGCGAGGTGAGCGCGGCACCGCCGCTCGGGGCGGCAAACCAGCCGTCGAAGGTGTGGCCGGCGTAGGTGGGTGCCGTCGGCAAGGTGATGGTGGTGCCCTCGAGCCCCATGTCCGAGGCCAACCGCGCTGCCGCCCTCGGAGTTGAAGGTGATGGTGTCGGTGGCGTTCGCCGTCCACTGGGCGTAGAGGGTGATGCCGCCCGAGGGGATGGTGTAGGACGAGCCAGCGCCACCAACCTCGGTGCCACCCATTGCCGCGGTGAACCAGCCGGTGAAGCTGTGGCCGGCGTAGGTGTCAGAAGCAAGGGTGAACGAGGTGCCATCGGGGCCGCTCACCGAGAAGACCTCAGCGCCGCCGTTGGAGTTGAAGGTGACGGTGTCCGCTGGGGGACAGACAGCCGATTGACCTCCCACCGTGCTCTGACCGCCGACGGTGCTCTGGCCACCGACGCTGCTGCAGCTACCCACGGTGGAGTCCACGCCCAGCACATTGTCGAGCGAGGTGGTCCGGAAGGCCATCGGGTAGAGAATCCCGAAGAGAAGGGCCGAACCTCCGATTACGCCGAGGGCCTTGAGCAGGTCCTTCACGCCACTCCACCTCTCCGGGCCGCGAGCCCCGCACACCACCCACCGGCCAGCCCGATAAGGGGGAGATGCCAGTCGAAATCGAATGCACCCCCGATTGCAAGGCAAACTAACGCCGAGGTCGCACAAGATGCAAGCAGGTCGATGCGGCACACCGTCCGCGCTGTTGCAATGCCCATTGCAGCCAGGAGCGCCAATCCGATGATGCCCGCGTCGGCAGCAACTTGGAGGTACTCATTGTGCGCGAAGTGTGCGAACGAGCCGTCAGACGCGTGGAAGATAAGCAGCCGGTCCGGCCCGACCCCGAGCAGCAGCGCCGAGCGCCACTGGTGCCATGCGGCTGACCATTCGGATGCCCGGTCCTGGTCGCTGGGGGCCAGAGCACGCAGGCCGATCTCATGTTGCAACCCCGCGACCGCGGCCACGACCAGCGCAAGCGCGACCACCATGAGAACCACGCGAGCGCTTGCGGGGACCCGGTACGAGCTGACGTCCCACCGGGTGATGGCCGAGACAGCGCACGTGATCACCACCACCACAGCCAGCCAAGGCACCGGGGTCGTCTCGGGCGAGGACATGATGGCTGCGACGCCGAGCACGATCCCGGCGGCCAGGGGGATGGCCAAGCTGACGTAGCGACGCCAGGGCACGAGCAGACAGGCAAAGGCGAAGGCCAGGTAGGCGCCCCGACTCTGGGAGGCCAAGAGCCCGCCGGCGCACAGACAGACCGTGACCCTCGCCAGCGGCGGGCACGTCTTTACCCCCATGGCCACCAGGAGGCACATGCCCAGGACGAGCCCGGCGGCGTCGGAATACGTCAGCGTGGTCGAGAGGCGCCACAGCCCCTGGGTCGGTATTGCCATCGGGTACCAGCGCCAGACGAGGCCAGCGAAACCAATCAGCGCGCCGGCAGCACCGAGGCAGGCCATGCCAAGCCCGCCCAACTCGCGGGCCTGACCCCTCAGGGGCCGCACCGCGACGAAAGCTGCTCCGAAGCCGAGAAGGCTCGCACCCAGAGGAAGGAAGGTCCTCGGGGTCTCGACGCTGATCGCGCGAACCAACCACCACAGAGCCAGGGTCACGACGCTGACCACGAGGAGCATGGAACGCCGATCCGGTGGCACGAGCACCATGGCGATGCCAAGCACGACGACCGAGGCCAATGCAACCAAGAGCGCATCAGCCGGCCAAAAGCCCCCTTCGCGGTACCCCTCGACCAGCATCAGACCGAAGACTGTCGCCGCAAGGACCCACTGCCGTGGGCCCACAGTGGGAGGCGCATCCGGCAACGTGCCCGCGTCCACGTCGAGCTCTACCACCGTCTCAGTCTTGCTCGCCAGGGCCGCTCGTGTGCCACGTCGTAGCCCTTCACCACCACGGTGGCCTACGTAATGACCGTAATCCCTTTCCAGCGTGAGTGCCGGAAGATGGCGTTCAGCTCATCCGCCCGGAGCCCCTGGATCGCCGCTCCTCGTGCCCGGACGCGGAATGAAGCGCGGGTGATCGCGGTACACTGATCATCTCGTCCCCTTGGGAGAGTCGCTTCGCTTGGGCAGGACGGCCGTGCTGGCCGACGTCGCCCCGTGCAGGTTCGACGCCTCGACCGAGCCTCCTTGAGGAGAACCTTTGTCTGCCGCGAACCTGCCTTCCGAAGGCGCCTGCCTTAATCCGCGCTCCTTTGGAATTCTCAGCTCCTATCCCCCAACAGCATGCGGTCTCGCTACGTTCACCGCCGCGCTGGCGTCCGGAATTGCCGCACGCGGCGCTCAGGTCGGCGTCGTACGCGTCATCGACACGCCTGGAATGACCACACAAGACGATCGTGTTGCCGGCGAGCTGGTGAACGGATCCCCGCGGTCCGTTGCTGCTACTTCGGAATTGTTGAACCAGTTCGATGTCGCAGTGGTGCAGCACGAATACGGGCTCTACGGGGGCATCGATGGAGACGAGGTGATCGAGATCCTGGGCGGGCTCGACGTCCCATCCATCGTGATCGCTCACACGATCCTGGCTGATCCGACGCCACATCAGCGTTCCGTTCTAAACGAAGTGGCCGCCTTGGCGGACCACGTCGTCGTCATGACCGAGGCTGCCCGGAAACGCCTCTGCGACGGCTTCGACGTGGATCCCGCCAAGTTGGCCACCATCGCCCATGGAGCGGCCATCCCTGCACGTCGAGTCGTGCCCGAGCACGCGGGCCGACCTGTCCTGTTGACGTGGGGCCTCATCGGACCAGGCAAGGGAATCGAACGTGCCATTGATGCGATGCGGACGCTGCACAATCTCCCGATGCGGCCCCGCTATCTGGTGGCGGGCCAAACCCACCCCAAGGTCCTCGCCGCGCACGGAGAGTCGTACCGACGAGACCGGATGGAGCAGGCCGGGCGTCATGGGATCTCGTCATCCGTCACGTTCGACGCCGACTATCGGGACGTGCAGTCCCTGACCGCTTTGATCCAGTCGAGCAAGGTGGTCGTCCTCCCCTATGACTCAAAGGACCAAGTAACGTCGGGGGTTCTCGTCGACGCGATCGCGGCCGGCCGGCCGGTGGTGGCGACTGCTTTCCCACACGCCGTCGAATTGCTCTCGAGCGGAGCCGGCATCGTGGTCGACCACGATGACCCCGACGCCATGGCGCTCGCACTCCGGAGGATCCTCACGAGGCCGGAGCTGGCAGCCAACATGGCTGCAGAAGCTTCCCGGTTGGCACCCAGCCTCGGGTGGCCGGTGATCGCGGGCGAGTACCTGGAACTGACCGATCACCATTTCGCAGAGCGACTCGCGTTGGTATGAGTTCGTCACGCGAGATTCCCGAGCCGGACTTTGGTCACCTGATGACCATGACCGACGAGCGCGGCACTTTCGAGCATGCACTCCTTGCGCAGCCCAGACTCGAACATGGCTATTGCAGTGATGACATGGCCCGTGTTCTCGTCGTCGCGGCTCGACAACCCGACCACGTCCCGGAGATGCGCAGCCTCGCCATGCTCAGCTTGCGGTTCCTTCAGGACGCGTTGGACTCGCAGGGCAGGTGCAGAAATCGGATGAGCAGACTTGGTGCGTGGGAGGACTCGCCGGCCGTCGACGACTGCTGGGGAAGGACCATCTGGGGTCTCGGTACGGCGATCTCACAGAGCGACGACCACCTGATCCGAAATTTGGCCGGTCGCGGACTCGAGCGAGCGATGACGCAGCGCTCCCCGTGGCCCAGGGCCATGGCGTTCGCGGCGCTCGGAGCAGCCGAAGTACTGCAAGCCGATCCTGGCAACTCGACCGCCCGCGCTCTCCTGTCCGACGCCGCGGACACGATGACCGCGCTCCATCGACATGACCCGTGGCTGTGGCCAGAGGAGCGCCTGACCTATGCGAACGCGACGCTCCCCGAGGCAATGATCGCGGCCGGCTCCGCGCTTGGGCTTCCTCTCCTCACGGCGCGCGGATTGGAGCTCTTGGAGTGGCTGCTCGCCCGAGAGACTCGTGAGGGCCACCTATCAGTTACCCCAGCCGGGGGCAGTGGTCCCGATGACGACGGACCTGGATTCGACCAACAGCCGATTGAGGTGGCCGCTCTCGCCGATGCCTGTGCCCGCGCCGAAACAGTGGACGGCGACCGGCAGTGGGTGGGCGGGATCACAGCGGCCACCAATTGGTTTCTCGGTGACAATGACAACGGAGTAGTCATGTGGGACCCAGAAACGGGTGGCGCCTTTGATGGCCTCGAAGAGACCAGTGCCAACCTCAACCAGGGTACGGAGTCGACACTCGCCCTCATTTCGACATTGCAGCACGCACGGTCTCAGCTGAGCGTCTTGCAGTGATCGGGGAAGGACCGCGCCTCGCCGACCGCAGGCCGGCCCATATTGCGGCCGACAGGTCGCGGGTCATCACCCGACTGTTCGTACCGGGACACGAGGGGTTCGACCAACACGAGTCGCGCTCCGCCGCAGTCTTGCGCCGACTCCTCGCCCTCTCGGACGAAGAGGTTCAGAACAGTTACGACGAGGTGCACGCGCGCTTCGATGGTCGGCACCACGGTTTGACCGAGACGCTCCTGCGGCATGCCGATGAGCTCTCCGATCGTCTGGATCCGGAGCTGCAGCTATCTCCAACCCGCCGCCTCCTGCTCGGCGCGACCTTCACCAGTGAATTCGCCATTGAGGGCGCCGCGATCTGCAATCCGAGCATGGTGCTTCATCCGGATCAGACGGGAACGGACCCCGGCATCGTCCGCTTCGTCATGAGCGTCCGTGCGATCGGCGAGGGTCACTGCTCTTCGATCGGGTTTCGGACGGGGAGACTGACCGCTTCGGGCGATGTCACTTTCGATCCTCCCCCGGCGTTCGCCTCCACGGGACTCCGAGAGAACACGCTCTTGGATGCCGAGGTATTCAAGGGAGAGCTCCGCCGAGTCCACGGTGGCGGCGACGACGCCGACTACGTGCTGGGCTCTCTCGGCCCGCGATTCACCCACGCGGACATGGAGAGTCGGCTCCGACTCCTCGAAGAGCATGCGGCCACTCACAAACAGACAGAGAGGACCGTCAGCCTCATGCGAAGGATCGCTGAACGAAGCTACCGCGTTCAATTCGAAGAGGATTCACCGTTGAGCGAACAGGTTCTCTTTCCCGCCATGAGCGCGGAGTCCAAGGGCATGGAAGACGCCCGCTTCGTTCGCTTCGTCCGCGACGATGGCAGTACGACCTATTTCGCCTCCTATACGGCTTACAACGGAACCGACATCGGCCAGCAACTGCTCGAGACTGAGGACTTTCTGAGCTTCACGTCCTCGCCATTGGTAGGAGCAGCGGCCGCCAATAAGGGGCTCTCCCTCTTCCCGCGCCAGATCGGTGGGCGGTTTGCCGCCCTCTCTCGAAGTGATCGAGAGTCCAACACCATCTCGTACACCTCGAATCCGTATCGCTGGGAAGAACAGCTCGCATGCCAGACGCCGACGCGATCCTGGGAGGTCATTCAACTCGGTAACTGCGGCTCGCCGATTGAGACCGAATCAGGCTGGTTGGTGCTCACGCACGGTGTCGGACCCATGCGCACCTACAACATCGGTGCAATCCTGCTCGACCTCGAGGATCCGACCCGGATCATCGGCCGACTCTGTACACCACTCCTCAGCCCGGCTCCTGACGAGCAGGACGGATATGTGCCAAATGTCATCTACTCCTGCGGCGCCCTCGTCCATGCGGGCACCCTGGCCGTGCCGTATGGGATCTGCGACTCCGCGATCGGCGTCGCAACCGTCGCGCTCGACGAACTTCTCGCCGCCCTCGTATCCGTTTCCGACTGACCCAATTGCTACTACGAGTGAACGGAGAACAAGGTGCCTGACCGATCCCCACAGAAGCCTTCTGCAAAGAAGCCCGGCAAGTCGCTGAAGGAGAAGAGAAATGTCAAGAAGGAGAAACGCGAGGATCGAAAGAGCAAGGCCCAGCACCTAGGTCTGGGGCGCTGATCGCAGGGTGCGCATCGCCGTCCTGGCGCCGATCTCATGGCGAGTTCCTCCCCGCCACTACGGGCCGTGGGAGCTCTTTTCTTCACTCCTGACCGAGGGGCTGGTCGCCCGGGGGCACGACGTGACGCTGTTCGCCACTGGTGATTCGGAGACGTCCGCCGCCTTGAGCAGTGTGGCACCGAGAGGTTGGTCCGAAGATCCCAGCCTCGATCCAAAGGTCGCCGAATGTCTCCACATTTCGGCGGTCTTCGAGCGGGCCGCGGAATTCGACATTATTCACAACAGCTTCGACTTTCTGCCCCTTACCTACTCAGGGTTGACCTCGACGCCAGTGATCACCACAATCCATGGCTTCTCCTCACCACAGATCGTTCCTGTCTACGAAAAGTACGACGAGAGGACGTTCTATGTGGCCATCAGTGATTCCGACAGGCATCCCTCGCTCAAGTATCTGGCCACGATCCACCACGGCATAGAGACGCAGCGCTTCACCTTCAGCGCGAATGCCGGCTCCTATTTGGCGTTTTTCGGACGCATCCACCGGGACAAGGGCCTAGTCGCCGCCATCGACACTGCCAACGAGACGGGAATTCCGCTGCGGATCGCCGGCATCATTCAAGATGAGCTGTACTTCAAGCGAGAGATCGCGCCGCACATCGACGGCGACCGCGTGCAATTCATCGGTCCGGTCCGCGCCGAGGATCGCTCGACCTTCCTCGGTGGGGCATTGGCTCTGCTCCATTTGATCGACTTTGACGAACCATTCGGATTCTCGGTGGTCGAAGCGATGGCCTGCGGCACTCCGGTGATTGCCTTCGACCGAGGCTCCATGTCAGAGATCATCAGTGAAGGGTCCACCGGTTTTGTCGTCACTGATGTGAAAGCAGCCTCCGAAGCAGTACGGCGGGTTGGTGAACTCGACCGCCAGGCAGTCAGGGCTGACACTGTTCGGCGATTCGACAGCAACCGAATGGTGGACGAATACGTTGTCGCGTATAGGCACGCCTTGGTGGAGTCCGATTCGCGTAGATGACGTGGCCCATCGGTTGATTCCGAAGCCGGCAAGACATTCTCTCGGCATGCTCCAGGTGCGTTGTCCCCAAACGCTCTCCGTCCTGAATTCAGACGCTGCCGGGGCGCCAATGGCGCCAGACCGCTCCCGGGGCGCGGACTTGACGAGCAAGGTCCGCGAGCTTTCGCCGCCTCCTTCTGAACCAGATTCCGGCGCGCTGGCAATGGGAGGTTCCAGGAATTCCGGTTAGTTCAGCAACTCCGGCGCCATCGGACCCCACCAAGCACCGGAGAACGGTCACCAGCGTGACGAACAACAACCAACGACCGTCGATCTCCAGAATATTCATCGTCGGCCGACCACCCGGAAAGGCTGGGCAATGGGGCGGATGATTCCTACAGCCTGAACACCCTCGATTGGGTTCGCTCCATCGTGTCCGTCACTCGTACGAGCTTTGCCACGGTCTGCTGGCCGCATTCTCGGCATCGCCGAGTTCCCGCCGGGGCTTCGGCTCCGCAGCTCGGGCACGCACAGTACGTCGATGTTGCCGTTGGCATGGGCTCATCTCCTTGACCCGAAGACGCTCGGTGGCCGGGACCCAGCCATCATCCCGCCCTCCGAGCGCTCCGTCGCGGATGCCCTGGGTGACCGCAACCGCAGCGTGAGACGCCGGGCCGGCGCGGCGGATCTTGAACGCAGGCAGGTGTCGAGTAGTCGGCGTACCGTGAGGACGCCGGGTTGCCTCCATTGAGTCGCAGTGGTCCTGACTGTCGAGCGGGACCTGCGTCACGTGACGACTCCGGCTCACTTCAGCTGGATCGGCACTGCTCCAGGGTTAAGAATCCACCAATGGGTTCGGCCGTGCGGCTCGATCGGAACTCGTGACGTGATCGTCACGGTCACCTTCGCCCTAGCTGCCGCATTGGCAAACGCGGTGCACCTCTTGACCCAGCACGCGGCCAGCATCGATGTACCCAACAAGCACCGTGGCTGGAGAACCGTGACCTTTCTGATCCGCCATCCACTCTGGCTTCTCGGCTGGTTGGCGGCTGCCGGAGGGTTCGTCTTCCAGGCGATCGCACTCCACAGCGGGCAACTCTCGATCGTCCAGACCCTCTTGGTCGTCGAATTGGTCTTCGGCCTCGTTTTACGCCGGTTCTGGATCCACCAGCAGATCGCCAGAACGGCTTGGACTGGAGCTCTGATCACCTGTGCTGCGCTGGCGGTATTCCTGTCCGCGGCCGAGCCTCATGGCGGCCACCTACGGCCGGACGCGTCCGATTGGGCTCTCGCGTTGGCCGTGTTCGGCGGAGCGGTGGCCGTACTTGCGGTGATGGCCCGGTGGGGGACTCCCGTGCGGCGGGCCGCGCTCTATGCCGCCGCCTCCTCCATCACATGGGCCTTGATGGCCGCGTTCATCAAGGCATCGACCAACGTCCTTGCAACCTCGGGCCTCTTGCACACGCTGACGTACTGGCCTGTCTACGCGTTAGTCGCCTCTGGGATCCTCGGATCGGTGCTCCAACAGGCCGCGTTGCAGTCGGGTCCGTTGAGCGTGTCACAACCCCTGATCGTCGTGGTTGACCCGGCCGTCGCATTCGTGCTGAGCATCTGGATCTTTGACGAGCGTTTCACCGTGGGCCTAGTCCAGAAGACCGTCGCCGGTGTGGCCTTCTGCGTCATGGCCATTGGGGTCACCATGCTGTCGCGGACGGCGCCGACCGATCTCGACCGCTCGATAACGACCGGCGTTGAGTGAATTCATGGCTGCTGGACGCCCCTCGGGCCATGGGATCACTCGACCCAAATCCATCCCGCACTTGCGCGGTCTGACCACCTGGCGGCCGAGCAGCGGTCCCGCGCGGACAGCGGCGCTCGCTAAATCTCGAAGGTCTCCCCCGGCCGGCGATGAATCGTGAGCGCCGCCACCACGGCGCCGGCCAGGATCAGTGCGCCGGACAGGGCAAGTGCTTCGTGCAAACCCGATCCGAAGGCGCTATAGGCCGCGTTGACCACCTTGGTGGCAATTCTTGCGACGGCCTCGTTCTTGGAGTGCTCGGCCGTGCTCGCCGCTCCCCCGCTCGAGGCGCCCCCGGTCTGAATCGCGTGCTCCACCAGACTCTGAAAGCTCGGTGGGATGCCGATGGCCTTCAGCCTGGCGGCGAGCTCGCCGGTCAGCTTGGCGTTGACGATGGCGCCGAGGATCGCCACGCCGAACACTGCCCCCATCTCCCGGCTCGTGTTGGTGGCCGAAGCCGCCATCCCGGACCGCTCCGGCGGCACCACAGTGAGTGGGACGGACGTCACAGGGACCAGCAACACGCCGATGCCGATGCCGGCCAGGGGCAACACCCACCCGAGGGTGCCGAAGTCAACTGTGGGGGAAAGCACCGTGTTGGCGATGAGGATGCCGCCGCCCGCCAGAAGACATCCGATCGTCATCGGCCAGCGCGGGCCGATGCGCGCCACCAAGGGGCCGGTGAGCGCCGACGCAAGGATCAGCCCGACCGCCATCGGGAGAAAGTCGACGGCTGTCTGATACGCCGAGGCGTTGGCGACGACCTGCAGGTACAAGGCCGTAAAGAAGAAGATGGAGAAAGTGCCGAAGTATGCGACGAAGGCAACGAAGTTCGACCCAGCAAAGGGGGGCAGCCGGAACATCGAGAGCTCGAGCATCGGGCTCTCGACCCTCTTCTCGGTGATGACGAAGGCGATGCCCGAGACGCCACACAGGACGAACAGCGTCACGATCCACGGCGCTGTGTAGCCGGACACCTCCCCCTGAATCACGGCGAACGACACGCAGGCGAGGAACCCAGCCCCGAACACGACCCCCAACACATCAATACGGCGTCCCTGGCGGTCGGACGTCTCGGGGACGGCGACGGCAGCCAAGACGAACGCGACGACGCCGAACCCCAGATTGAACCAGAAGATGGCACGCCAACTCGAGAAGCCAACGAGGAATCCGCCGATGACCGGACCCAGGGCCAAGGCGAGCCCAGACACTGCGGCCCACACGCCGAGCGCGTCGGCCCGTGTCTTTCGGTCCGGGTACACGTGTCGGATGATCGACAACGTGCCCGGCTCGCTGGCGGCGGCACCGATCCCCATGATCACGCGGCCTGCGATCAACCAATCGACGTTCCCGGCCAGCGCGGCGACGACAGAACCGCCGCAGAAGATGGCGACCCCAACAAGCATGACGCGCTTCCGGCCGAAGATGTCACCGAGCATCCCGGCGGCCAGCATGAAGCTGGCGAATGTCAGCGCGTAGCCGTTGACCACCCACTGCAGCGAGGTGACGCCGGCGTGCAGATCACTCTGGACGTTAGCCAGACCGACGCTGACGACGGTGTTGTCCAGGAAGGTGAGAAAGAGAACCCCGCACAACGTCGCGAGCGCAAGGGCCTGAGCGGCAGAACCGAGCCCACCCTGCTTGATGTCGAACCCGACCGGCGCACCCTCGATGCCGATGGTCCCGGAGCCTCCTGTCGTCACGGGCGCGGGACTCCCCTGGGCAGTCCGGGGCCGGGCGGGCGGCTCTGGAGGTTCATCGGCACGAGTTTTGCCTACCCAGCGTGCGGGTAGTGGAATCTCCAACGGGGTGCCGCCGGGACCTCGGCGGCGCATGCCTGGGGCCCGCGGTGCACCCCTCGGACGTGTTGGTCGATTCGGCGTGCTCGGCTCAGGGCTTGGAGGACCAGCGGGTGGTTTTCTGTTCGGCAGATCAAGCACACCGCCCGTGACCGACGCCAGAGAGGACCTGGCTCCTTTTTTCGACGCGATCGACTACCCGTTCTTCGTGGTTACTGTCAGGTCACCTGAGGCGGAGATGAGTGGCTGCCTCGCCGGGTTCGTCACGCAATGCAGCATTGACCCGCCCAACTTCCTCGTGTGCATCTCGAAGGTGAACCACACCTTGGGCGTCGCGGAGTGCTCGCCGGGAATGGGCCTCCATCTCCTCGGCCAGGATCAGGTCGACCTGGCCCGTCTCTTCGGCGAGGTGACGGGCGACCTCGTCGACAAGTTCGCCCTGGTCGACTGGCGGCTCGGCTCAACCGGGGCGCCCTTGCTGGTGGATGCCGCGGTGAGTCTGGAGGGCCAGATCCTCGGCCATTTCTCCGTGGGTGATCACGAGGCCTTCCTCATGCGGGGGGTGCGGGCCGTCGCTGGTGGACCGGAGGGGCTGCTGACGTTCAGGAGTGCCCCGTCGCTTCAACCCGGACACCCGGTCTGAATCCCGAGTCGACATCCGAACTCGTCACCCGGTCAAACGCCGAATGCCGAACGCTGGACCAGGCTCATCATGTTGCCCGAATCGTCGCGCAGGGTCGCCTCAATCTCGTGGGGGCGTGCTTCCGGCTCGGACAAGAAGGTAACGCCCTTGGCCGAGAGCTCCTCGTACGTCCGCCGACAGTCACCGGCCGCCATCACGGTCGACCGCCTCGGCCACCCAAGCAGGCAAGCGCGCCGGCCGGCCGAGGCCGTCCACGCAGCCGTGCACGGTGACCGCCGTCGCCCGCGCCTCGGCGCCTACCGACAACAGATAGGCGATCTGAAACGAGGCGCCGCGGACGGCCCCGATGCGCAACGACACGTCCACCTCGTCATCGAAGTGCAGGGGCTGGCGGTACCGGATCGAGACCTCGAGGACGGGGAACTCCCGAGCATCGCCGGCGTCCCCCGAACGCACCGAGTCATAGGGATGCCCGATGGACCGGAGGTACTCGACTCTGGCCTCTTCGAGATACGGCAGGTACGCCGCGTGGTGAATGATGCCCATCGCATCGGTCTCGGCGAAACGGGTGCGCAGCCGGTGAGTGAAGGCATAGTCCGCCGCGTCGCGTGTCGGCTCCAGAGACTGGCGGACCACGATCCGGCGCCTACTTCCCCGTCGTTCCGCCACTCGGCGGCGAACCAGCATCCCCGTCGAGAGGATCGCGCCGGCTGGACGCCAGCTGGTTGACGCGTTCCTGATTGAAGATGGCGAACTCACCGTCGGCCTCGACCGTCACCACCCCTCGCTGCACGATGCGACCCTTGCTGAAGATACGGCGATCGGTGACCTCGGTCACCCAGCCCTCGAACACGGCTTCCTCGTTGGTGAGGGTCGGTCGCACGTAGCGCAGGGCCAAGGACACAGTCGGCCCGACCGCCCCGACGATCGCATTGGCGGCGGTGAGGATGATGTCGAAAGTGGCTGCCAGCACGGCACCGTGCACGCATCCGGGCGCTCCCTCGTAGGTGACGTCGAAGACCCCACGGCCGAGAGCCTTCGGGGGATCGAAGTCGAGGACCACCGGCAACGCCACCGGATTGAAAGGCCCGACGACGACGTCATAAGGCATGGCCCCGCCGAGCGGCACATCCTTGGGGGGCCCGTCTTCGGTGGGCGGGATGAAACGGGGCAACGGGTCTGCGGGCAGATGGGTCTCGAGCTCGTCGGCCAGCGCGGCCAGGCGGGCGGTCAGATCGGCCGTCTCTCGCGCCGGCGGCGACGCACTGACCGACAAGCGGATCAGCCGGCGCAGGACGTCAGCGAGCTCGCGCGCTTCGGGTTCGCGATCCCGCAGCCCGGGATGGTTCTGGAATGACGTCGGCCTGGGATCGGGCGTCAACACGGCGCGAAGAGTACTGCCGCCCCTCATGGGGACGACATTCCGACGCCGCGACTCCACCCGGACGATCGTCCTGCGGTCGGACGTCGATCAGCGCTCGTAACATGGCCCGATGACCTCCGAGCATGCAATCCAGTTCACCTCCGGGAGTCCCGAGACCGTTCTCGACCCGCTCGACCCCGAGCTTGCGGCCGCGCTCGACGCGGCCCGCGCCCTCCCGGCGGACGGTCGTCGCGCCGCGGTGTCGGCCGTGGCCGCCCGGGACCCGCATTGCCTGCAGGCCTGGGCCGACCTGGCGGAGCTCGCCGACGACCCCATCGAGCGGTACGCCTTCGCCCGCGTGGGCTACCACCGCGGGCTCGACGCCCTGCGAGCCGCCGGCTGGCGCGGCTCAGGCTACGTGCGCTGGCGGGACGAGCCCAACCGCGGTTTCCTTCGCTCGCTGCACATGCTCCAGATGGCGGCGGGTGCCATCGGCGAGACCGACGAGGAAGTGCGATGCGACCTCTTCCTGCGGCAACTCGACCCCGAATGGGGGACCCGGGAGCTCTGAGTCAACCCTGGGACCCCCGGCGGGCCCGCCGCACGTAGTTAGAGCATCTAACTGTATGATGGTCGAAGTGTCTGTGACCTCCCCCCTCTCTACCGACGCGGCATCGGGCGGCAGAAGCGGCGCCCGCTCCGGCGCCAAAACGAACGCGACGCCCCCAGTGCTGGGGACCTACGGCCGCGTGGCGGCCTGGCTCTCAAAGCGGGTGGAGGTGGCCTTGGCCCAGGTGGAGCTGACCCTCCCCCAGTACCGGGTGCTCGGGATCCTGGCCGAGGGCTCCGCCGCCGCCTCGGGCCTGGCCGATCGCCTGGCCGTGAGGCGGCCTTCCATCACGGCGCTCATCGACGGATTGGAGGCACGCGGCCTGGTCGACCGTCGCCAGGAGGACACCGACCGCCGCCGGGTGGAACTGCGCTTGACGCCGGAGGGGTCCAGCACGCTCGCCCGCGCCGACGTCGCCGTGGACGACTACCTGGTCTCCCTTGCCGGACATCTGCCCGACAAAGAGGAGGCCATGGCCCTGCGCTCACTCGAGCTGTGGGCCCGGGCGATGGTCGAGTCCCGCCAGGGCCCGCGGCAAGGTGCCGACGACGACGCAAGCGCCGCCGTACCGGCGCGGCGAAAGACAGCACGATGAGCACGACCGAAAACAAGCTTGACACGACGCCCACCGGCATCTCCTCGAACGGAGCCGCGGCCGGAGCGGCCGAGGCCCAGGAACCAGCAGCCCTGGACGGCACGCCCCGGCTCCCTCTGGCGGCCTACGTCCCGATGGGGATCACGAGCGATTACGCCCCTCCCAAGGCCACCATCGATCCGGACCGATCCAAGTCGTGGATCAAGCGGGCGACGCCCATCGTCATGGCGCACAAGGTGCAGTGGTTCAGCGCGCTCATCTTCTCGTTCCTCGGCCTGATCATCCAGGTGTGGATCCCCAAGATCCTCCAGGAGGGCATCACCAACGCCCTGATCCTCAGGACCCAGCCGCTGCACAACTACGTCGAGTTGATCGCCGTGCTGGCGTTGTTCACAGGCGTCTTCGGCTACATCTCGCGCAACAACCTCTTCAAGGTCGCTTACGCGATCGAGTTCGACCTGCGCAACATCCTCTACGAGCACTTCACCCGGATGTCGTTCCCCTTCTATGACCGGGTCCAGTCGGGGCAGTTGATCTCGCGCGCCAACTCCGATATCCGCTCGGTGCAGATGTACCTGACGTTTGCGCCGATGATCCTGGTGCAGTGCTCCATCGCAGTGGTCGCCTTCGCGTTCATGCTCTCCATCAGTGTCCCGCTGGCCTTCGTCGCCATGGCCTCCATGCCGTTCATCTACCTCGTCGGCATCAGGATGCGGAAGTCGCTCTTTCCCGTGTCGTGGATCATCCAGTCTCGCCTGGCCGAGGTTGCCACTGTCGTGGACGAGAACGTCAACGGCGTGCGGGTCGTGCGCAGCTTCGCCGCCGAGCAGCAGCAACTGGGCCAGCTGGCCACGGCGGCCGACCGGGTCCAGTGGGGGTACATCAAGGATGCCGATCTGCGGGCCCGCTACGCCCCGCTGGTGCAGAACCTGTCGCAGGTCGGCCTCGTCCTCGTCCTGCTGGTGGGCGGCTGGTTCGTCATCCACGACCACCTGCCGGTCGCTTCCATCGTCTCCTTCAACCTCTACCTGGTGATGATGCAGGCCCCCTTCATGATGCTCGGGATGCTGATCATGATGGGCCAGCGTGCCTCGGCCTCGGCTGAGCGGATCTACGAGATCATCGACGAGAAGCCCACAATCGTCGACCGGCCCGGCGCCACCGACCTCGTCAACTGCCAAGGCGACGTCGAGTTCGACGACGTCAGCTTCGCCTACGCCGACGACAGCCTGCTGTCGAAGACGAGCGAGGATGGGCCGCGCGAGATCCTCCGCAACCTGAACTTGCACCTGCACCCGGGCGAGACCATCGCCCTGGTGGGGCGCACCGGCAGCGGCAAGTCCACCGTGGCCCGCGTGCTGGCCCGTTTCTACGATGCCACCGGTGGCACCGTGCGAGTCGACGGGCATGACGTACGCGACCTCACCCTGACAAGTCTGCGAGCCAACATCGGCGTCGTCCTCGACGAGCCCTTCCTCTTCTCCGTGTCGATCCGGGACAACATCGCCTATGGGCGACCGGATGCCTCGTTTGAGGAAGTCAAGGGCGCAGCCCAAGCGGCGGGCGCCACCGGTTTCATCAACCGGCTGGCCGACGGGTACGACACCGTGGTCGGCGAGCGCGGCTACACGCTTTCGGGTGGACAGCGCCAACGGATCGCCATCGCCCGCGCCCTGCTGGTCAACCCGCCCATCCTGATCCTCGACGACGCGACCAGCGCCATCGACGTGAAGGTGGAGCAACGCATCCACTCCTCGCTCCGGGTCCTCATGGAGGGGCGGACCACCCTGATCATCGCCCATCGTCTCTCGACCATCAGCCTGGCCGACCGGGTGGTGCTGCTGGACGGCGGCCGCATCGTGGCCGACGGGACCCACGCCGAGCTGCTGGCCTCGACGCCTCTCTACTCCGAGGTGCTGGCACAGGCCTCCAGCGAAGAGCAGAGGGCGGCCGAAGCGGCGGCGGGCGCCGAGGACCTCGGTCTGGACGACGACGTCCTGGAGCCCGCAGACGTGGCCCTCGCGCCCGAGGACGGGCTCCTCCAGACTGACGACGAGGTCTTGGAGCCCGAGAGGGGTGACGTCTGATGTTCGGCGGTGGCGGAGTCGGTCCGCCCATCGGCGGCGGTGGCCCGCCTGGCGCGGCCCAGGCCGGTCTGCCCTTCGGTGGGATCCCGCACGAGCTGCAGGCCGGTGTCGACCTGCTCCTGGCTGAGGAGCCCGACCGCGGCGAACCCGATGTCGAGTTCACCCAGCTTCCGACGCCGCACGAGTCGAAGAAGCTGACCCTCACCTCGCTGCTGATGGAGTACCCCGGCATGTGTGCGCTGGCCGCCCTGTTGGTCGGGCTGATCGCACTGTTCACCCAGCTGGGCCCGAGCCTGGTCTCCTACGCCATCAATCACGGCCTCACGCCTCCCCACTACGACTACGGCGTCGTGATCCTCATGGCGGTGCTGTACCTGGTGTCCATCGTGGTGTCGGGCGGCGCCCAGTACGGACAGGCCCGCGTCACGGGCCGTCTGGCCTCGTGGGTCATGAACGACCTGCGCATCAAGGTGTTCCGTCATCTCCAGCGGCTCTCGCTCGACTTCTTCACCGAGGAGAAGGCCGGCGTCGTCATGAGCCGCATGACGAGCGACATCGAGAACCTGCAGCAGCTGCTGCAGGACGGGCTGGCGCAGTTCGCGATTCAGGGCCTGACGATGGTGGTGATCACCATCTTCCTCTTCGCCACGAACGCGAAGCTGGCCGCCATCACCGTCTTTGCGGTGCTGCCTCCACTGGTCATCATGTCCATCTGGTTCAAGCGAGCCTCCGAGCGCGGGTACGAAAAGGTGCGCGACGGCATCGCGCTCGTGCTGGCCGACCTCTCCGAGAGCCTGCAGGGCGTGCGAATCGTGACGGCGCACAACCGCCAGCGCTACAACGTGGAGACCCACCGGGACGTCGTCGGCAGCTACAGGGACGCCAACATCTACACCGGCCGCATCAACGGCATCTACGGGCCGGGGTCACAGGTAATCAGCGTCTTCGGCCAGCTGCTCATCCTCGGCATCGGCGGCTCGATGTACCTGCACCACCCGCAGGAGATCAACCTGGGCCAGTTGACCGCCTTCTTCCTCTACGTGAACCGGTTCTTCTCCCCGATTCAGTTGCTGGTGCAGCAGTACAACACCTTCCAGCAGGGCCGGGCGTCGGTCTTCAAGCTGCGCGGCCTGCTCGAGACCGAGCCCTCCGTGCTGGAGGCACGCGACGCGGTGGAGCTGCCCAAAATCAAGGGGCAGATCCGCTTCGACCACGTCTCCTTCGGCTACGACCCGGCCGTGCCGGTGTTGCACGATGTTGACCTGACCATCGAGCCGGGCGAGACGGTGGCCTTCGTCGGCGCCACCGGAGCCGGCAAGTCGACCATGGCCAAGCTCGTCACGCGCTTCTACGATCCCACGGCGGGCCGCGTGCTCATCGACGGCTTCGACCTGAAGCAGGTGACCCTCGCGTCGCTGCGCGGGCAACTCGGTGTCGTGCCGCAGGAGCCCTTCCTCTTCGCCGGGACGATCCGGGACAACATCGCCTTCGCCCGACCCGGCGCGGCCGACGACGAGGTCTGGAACGCGGTGCACCAGGTCGGTCTGGGCGAGCTCGTGCATCGCCTCCCCTACGGGCTCGACACCCCGGTCCACGAACGGGGCCAGTCGCTGTCCTCGGGCGAGCGCCAGCTCATCGCCTTGGGCCGGGCCTTCATGGCCGAGCCGCGGGTCCTCGTGCTCGACGAGGCGACCTCGAACCTCGACCTCAAATCCGAGACCATGGTGGAAGCGGCACTCGACGTACTGCTGGAGGGACGCACGGCGGTGCTGATCGCCCACCGGCTGTCGACCGCAATGCGAGCCGACCGGATCGTCGTGGTCGGCGACGGCAACCTGCTGGAGGTCGGCTCCCACGACGAGCTGGTGGCGCTCGGCGGGCACTACGCCGAGATGTACCACACCTGGATCAACCAGTCGCACGCGGCATAGGACGGGCGCTGGGCGGTCGACCCGCCGCGGAGTCATGTGGCTGACTGCTGGCTTTCCGGCGCCGCACTGAGCAGCAACGCCTTCGGAAGTTGGTCCTCGGTTCGACGCAGATCGGTTGCCATGCACGCTGCAGGGCGCGCTGCTTCAGTTGCATTCGATGCACCGTAGAATTGTCTCGTGCGTGGTCAGGGTGTGACGGACATGCTCAACGGGGTCTCCGGATCGGAGCACGAGGACATCGTTGTCGCGCGCCGGACGAGGAGCGGACTGCGCGCCATCATCGCCATCCACTCCACACGGCTCGGTCCCTCTCTGGGCGGTGTGCGGTTCTACCCGTATGGGGACGACGCGCTCGCGCTCCATGACGTCCTGCGGCTCTCGAGAGCCATGACCGAGAAGGCGGCACTGGCCGGACTGGCGCAAGGGGGTGGCAAGGCGGTCATCATCGGAGACCCGGGCGTTGTGAAGACGCCGTCCCTGCTTCGCGACTTCGCCGCCATGGTCAACAGCCTGCAGGGGCGGTACATCACCGCCGAGGACGTCGGAACGACGCAGGACGACATGGATCTGGTTCAGGAGACGACACCATTCGTGGGGGGCACGTCGACGTCCCGCGGCGGATCCGGCGATCCCAGTCCTGCAACCGCTCGCGGCGTGGTGGCTGCGATGGAGGCGGCGGCCGTTCGCCGCTGGGGAACTGGTCTCGAGGGCCGCACGGTGCTCGTGCTCGGAGCGGGAAAAGTGGGCGGGGAGGTCATTCGGCTCCTCGTCCAGCGACACGCTGCTGTCATTGCCTCGGATATCAGCTGCCAAAAGGCGGAGGATGCAGCGCGCAACGGTGCGCGGCGCATCGTCGAACCCTCCGATGCGCCCTCGACGTCGGCGGACATCTTCTGCCCATGTGCACTAGGAGGGGTCCTCACGCAGGACCTCGCGCCCGATCTCCGCTTTGAGATCATTGTGGGCGGAGCGAACAACCAGCTCGCCACGCCGGGTGTGGCCGAGACGCTGGCGGCGGCGGGCATTCTCTATGTCCCCGACTTCCTGGCCAACGCCGGTGGCATCATCAACATCGCCGAAGAAGCAGGGGGCTATGACCTGGCGCGCGCCATGCGGGCAGTCGACCGCATCGGCCAGACGACGAACACGGTGCTCGCCCGCGCCGAAGAGCAGGAGATCACGCCCGTGGCCGCGGCCGAGCAGCTGGTCGCCGAACGACTCGAGGGAGCGGGCAAAGGGTCCGGTCACCCCGTGACACCGACACTGGGCGCAACACACACTGGGCGCAACACACCTGGAATCGATTGGCACGCAACGGCGATCGCAGAGAGTTGAGAGCGGCGGCTCTGCCTAACCCGGCACTTGAATGATCGCCACCGAGTTCCCGTCAGGGTCGAGCAGCGTGGCCTTGTGCGCGCCCTCGCCGACCTCCTCCACTCGGTCCGGACTGACGCCCCGCCCGCTGAGCTCGGCCACCGTGGCATGGAGGTCGGCGACGGAGAGAGCGACCAGCCCGTTGCCGGCGCGGGCCGGGTCGACGACGACGTAGAGCCAAGCCGTTTCGGCCACCCGCCACATCACCTCGTCCGCGGCGACCTCCACATCCGCGGCTCGTCCGAAGATGCGTTCGAAGAAGTCCCGGCCGACGGACAGATCGGTGACTGGCACGCCGGTGAAGGCGATCTCCACGTCCATGACCAGGACGTTACCGAACGCCAATCCACAGCCCCTCGCTGCCGTTGGACAGGTGAGGGGGTGGTTGGGACGCCGCCCTTGGCCTGCGGTTTCTCAGCCGGCGCGGCTCCATTCGCGCAGCGTCGCCCGGTAGCGGCCGTCCCACTGGTCGTACGTGGCGCGCAGTGGTGCACCGGGCCAGTCGGACGGCAGAAGCTCGGGAGGCAACAATGGATCGGCCTGCAGGTGCCGCAGCACGGCGGCCGACAACTCGAAGCCCGGGGCCAGGTCCTCGGGCCCGTCAGGGTCCTGTGCGTCGAGGCCGCCCAACAGGACGTTGGCCCGGGTCGACCAGGCCGGCAGGTCCCAAAGCCGCCCCGCCAGCTCGGCGGAGTTGCCCGGCCGCGCCGTCATGAGCTCCATGGCACCGTTCAGGGAGTCCGGGAATGGCACCTCAAGGTTGGCCGGACGCATCCACACTCCCTCGCGCAGCTCGGCCAACCGCCCGTACGCCAGGCCCCGGCGACGGGCGCTCCTGACCGCGGCCGAGCTCCCCGTCGTGGTGACCACGGCCAACCACCACTCCCCGTCGTAGGGGGTGGTCGCGCCGGCGCGGCTGGCTGACTGGCGTTCCTGGCGCGACGCCAGGTGGCCGGCCAGCCGGTAGCGCCCCGACCCGTCGGAGGCGGCCTCACCGCTGGCCACCATGCGGCTCAGCGCCACCCGGGCCCGGTTCTCGCTGATCCCGAAG
The DNA here is from genome assembly GCA_963817735.1 of uncultured Acidimicrobiaceae bacterium. Classification (GTDB taxonomy): domain Bacteria; phylum Actinomycetota; class Acidimicrobiia; order Acidimicrobiales; family RAAP-2; genus Bog-473. The sequence continues at coordinate 44,936 of CAWFPP010000003.1, forward strand.
AGGCCGGTCAGGCGCACGAGTTGGGCCACTGGCAGCTCGGGCGGATCCATGCCGAGCAAGGCGCTGGCCAGGACCGACCTCGCCGTCAGCGGGGGTCCGAGGTCGGCACCCGGCAGCCTGGGCGTGGCGGTATTACGTGATTGTGTCATCTGATTGATTCCAGTAATATAGAGGTCATGGCCAACGCCATGGTGCCCGGAGCCGCCGAGCGGCCCGATGTCCTCCCCAGCGACAGGTTGCTGGCGAACGGCATGGCCATCCCGGCGCTACGGGCCGACCTGCGCCGGATCGACAACGTGCGCAACGCCATCTCCGTGGGCGCTGTCTGGTTCTGGGTGGCCCTGATCATCGGTGGTTCCGTGTGGCTCGGACAGTGGTGGGGCTACCTCCTCGCCTTCGTCCTGATGGGTCCCATCTACGCCCGCTTCGCCATCTTGATGCACGAGGCGGCACACAAACTGCTCTTCACCAACAAACGGTGGAACGACTGGATCGGCAAATGGCTTATCGCCTACCCCGTCTTCACACCGGTGCAGCTCTACCGCCGGGTGCACTTCGCCCATCACAAGGACGAGTTCGGTCCGGACGAGCCCGACATGGCGTTCTACTCGCCCTACCCGTGCACGCGCCGGGCCCTGCGCCGGCGCCTGTTCCGTGACGCCGTCGGGATCAGCGGGTGGAAGAACTTCGTGCCCTTGGTCAAGAACACGCGCACGAAGCCGTTCCGCCCGATCGGGCTGTCCATCTTCGGCGTGCAGGCGCTGCTGTGGGCGGCCATGTGGGCCGCCACCGGGCGCTGGTGGATCTACCCGCTGCTGTGGTTCCTGCCTTGGATGACCGAGTGGCGCGTCATCAACCGCTTGCGGTCCATCGCCGAGCACGGGGGCATGGAGCGCAACCCGGACCGGCGTGCCACGACGCACAACGTGCGCCAGTCCTGGCTGGCGCGCTTCTGGATCGTCCCCTACAACACGGGCTGGCACCTGGCGCACCACGTGGACATGGGCGTGCCGTGGCGCAACCTGCCCGCCTTCCACGCCGAGTTGGAGCGCGCCGGCTACATCACCGACGCCATCACCTACCCGAGCTATTGGGCTCTGTGGAAGGCGCTCTGTAGCGCCGACGAGACCACCGAGGTCAAGGCCGCCGCCGCCTGAGCCTCGACCGGGCACCCACCGACTGTGCGCGGCAACGGGACCCGAGTGAGCCCCGAGCAGAGGGGCCTCGCGTTGCACTGGGGCCCGGCGGTCGGTGGCGGCGCGCTGATCCTCGCTGCCGTGCTGCTGGCGCCGGCCCACGCCCGGGCGGCGGCGTCCCAGGACTGGCCACCCTTCGTCCTCGTCGCCGGACTTCTCCTGGTGGGTCTCGTCGCCCACGGCGACGGTCTCTTCGCTGCGGGCGGCCACGCGCTGGCCCGACTCTCCCCCAACGGTGTGCTGCTCTACGTCGGTACCGCGTTGCTGGTCCTCACCGTGACCACGCTGCTCAACCTCGACACGTCGGTCACGTTCCTCACACCCGTCGTCGTCTACGCCGCCCGCAGCCGCGGCGAGGGTGAGGCTCCGCTCCTTTACGCCTGTCTGCTGCTGTCCAATGCCGGGTCTCTGCTGCTTCCCGGCTCGAACCTCACCAACCTCATCGTCCTCGGCCACCTCCACCTCTCGGGGAGCGGCTTCCTCGCCCACATGGCGCTGCCGGCACTGGCGGCTGCTGGCGTGACGGCCCTCGTCGTCGCCGCCGTGTACCACGGCACTCTCCGCACCACCATCGCCCCGGCCCTGGAGCGAGAGCGCCCCGTGCTCGGCGTCGGGCTGGTGGCCGTCGTGGCCGTCACTGTGCTCGTCGTTGCGCTGCGCTCGCCGGCGCTCCCGGTGGCGGCGGTCGGTGTCGTGGCCGTCGCGCTGCGGATGGGGCGCTCCCACGAGCGACGCGGATCGGCCCGAGCGGCGCTCGAGGTCCTCGGGGTCCCCGTGCTGGTCGGGCTCTTCGGTCTGGCCGTGGCGCTGGGCACCCTCGGGCGGTCCTGGTCCGGCCCCGCCACGCTCCTGTCCCATGTCGATGCCTGGGGCACGGCGTGGGTGGCGGCCGCCACCAGCGTGCTGGTCAACAACCTCCCGGCCGCGTCGCTCCTGGCCGCCCGCCGGCCGCCCCACCCCTTCGCCCTGCTCATCGGCCTCAACGTCGGCCCCAACCTGTTCGTCACCGGCTCGCTGGCCTGGATCCTGTGGCTGCGAGCGGCGCGGGCGGCGGGCGGGCGGCCCGACGTGCGCCGGGCGAGCCTGCTCGGGCTGATCAGCGTGCCGCTCGCCATCACCGCAGCCGTCGGCGTGCTGGTGCTCAGCGGCGCCAGTTGAGGCCTGAGCCGGCACGGCGTGGGCCGGGCGGCCGCCTCCCTCAACCCTGCATGACGATGTGGTCCGTGCGCACGACGATGCGGATGCGCACGGAGCCCTCCTGGCGATTCGGGAACGTGTCCACGCCCATGTACTTCTTGGCCAGCGCGTCGATGTGCGCCTCGGCGCCCTCCGTCGTGATGTCGGTGACAGTGCCGCGGAAGACGACCACGTTGTACGGATCGTCGGGGTCGATCACCGTGACGGCAACCCGACCGTCCCGCTCCAGGTTGCGCGCCTTCTGCCGGCTCTGCGTCGTATTGAAGACGACGGCATCGCCGTCGAGGTCGACCCACAGCGGCGTGATCTGGGGCGACCCGTCCGCGTTCAGCGTGGCCAGCGACGCCAGCACGGGCCGGGCAATGAGCGCCCGGGCCTTCGGGGACAGGACATCGGCCATGGCGGGTGATCCCTTCTCCTTCCTCTGCCCGCGCCGGTCGCGGGCGAGGCTGACGCCAGCGTAAAGGCGGGTGGGTTGCAGCGGTTCCGGCCCGCTCGCCTCAGTCCCCCTCGACGCCGAGCGCCTGGCGCAGCACCAGGGCGGACTCGCGCTGGGCGCGCTTGGACACCGCCGCCGTCGTCACCAACGCAGAGCCGTGGAAGGTTCCGGGGAACTGATGCAGCTCCACCGAGACACCGGCCTGCAAGAGCCGCTGGGCATAGGTGATCCCTTCGTCGCGCAAGGGATCGTTCTCCGCCGTGGAAATGTAGGCCGGAGGCAAGCCCGAGAGGTCGGCCGCCCGGGCCGGCGCCGCGTAGGCCGGCACGTCGTCCGACCCGTAGAGCGGCCCGAGATACGCCTGCCAGCTCTGCACGGCCAGGGGTCGGTTCCACATGGGCGAGTCCACGAACCTCTGCATGGAGCCGGTCTGCAACCGGTCGTCGAGCTCGGGGATCTGCAGCAGCTGGAAGCAGACGGCCGGGCCACCGCGGTCGCGGGCCAACAACGCCGTCGCGGCCGCCAGCCCGCCGCCGGCGCTCGCCCCAGCAAGGGCCACCCGCGCCGGGTCGACGCCGAGCGCGTCGGCCTCGGCGTGCAGGTGCGCCAGGGCGGCGTAGCAGTCGTGCACGCCGGCCGGGTACGGGTGCTCGGGCGCCAGGCGGTACTCCACCGACACCACGACGGCGCCGGTGCCCAGGGCCATCAATGCCGCACCGGCGTGCTCGGCCTCGACGCTGCCGATCACGAAGCCGCCGCCGTGGATCATGAGGATGCCGGGCCCGCACGTCCCCGGGGTGCTTTGCCGCGGCCGGTAGATGCGCACCGACACGTCGGGGTCGCCCTCCCAGCCCGGCACCATGCGGTCCTCGATGGCGAGCGCCTCTATCCCGGGGATGTCGAACCGGATGGCGACGAGGATCTCCTCGAAGGCCTGGCGCGCCGCCACCGGGTCGGCCAGGTCCATCTTGGGCAGCAGGTCGATCATGGCTGCCAGCTCCGGGTCGATCACGACCGTTCCTCCCCCGTTGTCCAGTGGCGCGGTGCGACGTGCGCCGCGAGCGAGTTATTTGGGCTGCATCCGGATGCCGGCGTCGATACGGATCGACTCGGCGTTGATGTACGAGTTGGAGAGCAGCTCCAGCGCCAACGTGGCGAACTCCGTCGCGTAGCCGAGGCGGTGGGGGAAGAGCACGTCCTGGCTCAGCTTGCCCTTGAACGTCTCCGCACCCTCGCCCTCCCCGTAGATCGGGGTGTCGATCAGCCCGGGCAGGATGGTGTTGACCCGGATGCCGACCACGGACAGGTCGCGCGCCACCGGGAGCGTCAGGCCGACGACGCCGCCCTTCGACGACGAGTAGGCCGCCTGGCCGATCTGCCCGTCTTCGGCCGCGACCGACGACGTGTTCACGATGGCGCCGCGGGCCCCGTCGACGTCGGGCTCGTTGAGGCTCATTTTGGTGGCCGCCAGGCGGATGCAGTTGAACGTCCCGATGAGGTTGATCTCGATCACCCGCCGGTACGAGCCGAGGTCGTGCGCCGACGCGTACTCGCCGTCCCGGCCGATGGTGCGCGTGGCCCAGCCGATGCCGGCGCAGTTCACCAGCGACTTGAGCGGCGCCACCTCGACGGCCGCGTCCACCGCGGTGATCACCTGCTCGGGGTTGGTGACGTCGGTCTGCACGAACAGCCCGCCGATCTCCTTGGCCAGGGGCACGCCCTTGTCCTCCTGGAGGTCCGCCACCACGACGCGTACGCCCCGCTCCGCCAGCAGGCGCGAGGTGGCCAGCCCGAGCCCGGACGCCCCTCCGGTGACGATCGCCGACGTGCCGTTCAGATCCATTGCTACCGCTCCTCGTGGGTTTCCATGCCCGCCATGCGGGCTCGCACCTGACGTGCCGGGCAGAGGATAGGGGCCGGTCCGGCCCCGGTCACATCTGCTCGGGCGCCTCGATGCCCAGCAGGGACAGCCCGAGCTCCAACACCCGTGCCGTGAGGTCGCACAGCCCGAGCCGCGAGTCGCGCACCGCCTCGTCGTCGACCAGCACCCGGCACGCCTCGTAGAACGAGGTGAACGAGGTGGCCAGCTCGAAGAGGTACGTGCACAGCTTGGAGGGACTCCACGTCTGCACCGTCGCCTCCACCGCCGCGGCAAACCCGAGCAGGTGCAACGCCAGGGCGCGCTCCTGGGGCTCACCGAGCAGCGGCACCGCACCCCGTGCCGGCGGGGCCACACCGGCGCGCCGGAAGATGGACCGGACACGCGCGTGCGCGTACTGCAGGTATGGCCCCGTGTCGCCCTCGAAGGCCAGCATGCGGTCCCAGTCGAAGACGTAGTCCCGCATGCGCTCGGTGGACAGGTCGGCGTACTTGACCGCCCCGATCCCGAGCGCACGCGCCAGGGCGGCCTGGCGCTCGGGCGGGAGGTCACTCGAGCGCTCCTTCAGCGCGGTCCCGGCGCGCTCGATGCCCTCCGTCAAGAGATCGATGAGGCGCTCGGGCTCACCGGTGCGGCTCGCCATCTTCTTGCCGTCGGTGCCGAGGACGAAGCCGAACGACACGTGGACGGCCTCGACGCCCGGCCGCAGGTAGCCGGCCAGCTCCGCTGCCGCGAACACGAGACGAAAGTGCAGCGTCTGTTCGGCCGCCACCACGTAGAGCAGGCGCGTGGCGCCGATGCGGCCGGTGCGGTCGCGCACTGCCGCCAGGTCGGTGGCGGGGTAGCCGTACCCTCCGTCGGACTTGCGCACGATGAGCGGGAGGGGCTCGCCGTTGCGGTTCTCGAAGCCCTCCGGGAAGACGCAGAGCGCGCCGTCGTTCTGCACCAGCAGGCCCTTCTCGTCGAGCTCGGAGACCACCACCGGCAGGAGAGGGTTGTAGAAGCTCTCCCCCAACACGTCGTCGGGGGTCAGGAGGACACCAAGGAGCTCGTAGACCTCGCCGGCATGGCGCATGGACTCGGTCACGAAGATGCGCCAGAGGTGCAGCGTCTCGTCGTCCCCGCCCTGCAGCAGCACGACCCGGTTCCGACACCGATCGGCGAAGGCGGGGTCGCTGTCGAACTGCCGGCGGGCCGCGGCGTAGAACTCGTTGAGGTCGCGCACGCTGAAGGACTCGGCATTGGCCGCGCCGTCCACCTCGAGCAGGTGCTCAATGAGCATGCCGAACGGCGTCCCCCAGTCACCGATGTGGTTCTCGCGCCGCACGTCGTGGCCGAGGAACCCGAGCACGCGGGCGAGCGCATCGCCGATGAGCGTGGTGCGCAGGTGGCCGACGTGCATCTCCTTGGCGACATTGGGTGCCGAGTAGTCGATGACGGTGGTCTCGGGGTGCGTCACCTGCTCCACGCCGAGCCGGTCGTCGGCGGACAGCCGGCCCACCAGATCGGCCACGAACCCGTCCGACAGCGTGAGGTTGATGAAGCCCGGACCGCTGATCTCCACCTCGGAGCAGATGTCGTCGAGGCTGGCGGCCGCCACGACCTGCTCGGCCACCTCGCGGGGGGGCCGGCCCAGCGCTTTCCCCAGGGGCAGGGCGCCATTCGCCTGGAAGTCGGCCCGGTCGGAGGCCCGCAACACCGGGTCGGCGCCCGCCTCGACTGCGTCGAAGGCGGCTTGCAGCCGTTGGAGGAGGACGCTGGCGGCGTCGGGCATCCCTCATTCTCGCATGCGCGGACCGGGGCGGAACCCGGGCGAGGCGTCAGTCCGCCGGTGCCCCCATGCCTCCATCGAGCAGGCCATAGCGGCGGTAGGGGCCGAAGAAGCCGTGCTCGAGCAGCCCGTAGCCGACATGGCCGTCGTAGGAGAACTCCGCCACGTGGTCGACGATGCCGTACTGGGCCAGACCCTGCACCTCGTCGACGGCCAGGACGAGCCCCTGCGTCACCGGCTCGGGCCCGTGGTACATGCCGTGGCGCCAGTCCGCGTCGATGCCGTACCCGGTGCCGATGGAGACGAAGTTGGCCAGGAGCGGGGTACAGGTGATTTCGAGGCCGGCCTCGGGGAAGCGCACCACGGAACGGTCGATGACACGCGTGCCCGCAATGAGGTGGTGCTCGTGCTCGGAGCGGCCCAGGTCCTCAATGGGTCGGTCGGGGTCGACCCAGACCCGCTCGCTCTGGACCAGCGGCCGCTCGCCATCGTCGCGTTCGTGGCAGATGTACATGATGGCGTGGTCGTCGAACTGCATCGGGAAGTAGTTCCACATGCCGCCCAGCACCAGCTCGCCCTGGCGGATGCCGTCGCTCTCGGGCTCACCGACGGGCCGCACGCCCCACGAGCGGTCACGGGTCCCCCAGCAGTGGTCCGGCGCGACCGGGAGATCGACCCCGCCCACCGAGAGCGTCCCCGACCAGCGCCCGGTCTGGGCCAGGCGCTGGGTGTCGAAGACGACCTTGCCCTTGCTGCGCATGTACTGGCGCGGCTCGGCCATGGCGGGAATGTGTCCCTCCCACGTCACGTCCATGGCGACGCTGTGCTCGGTGGGCTCGACGATCACCCGCAGGCGGTGCAGGGGCTCGAGCACCTCCACGCGGAAGGGCCCGACGGAGAGGTCGCCCCGGTCGAGGAGCGGCGCCGAGGCGCGCACCACGTGTTGGGAGCCGCCATGGCGGACGTCGATGAAGGCGTCCACCACGCCGAGGTTGGGGTACTGGCCGTAGCCGAAGATGGCGAACCAGTCGCCCGAGCTCGGGTGCATGTTGAAGTAGTAGCGGTCGTAGAAGTTGCGGTCGCTCGTGGCGGGATGGGCGATGAACTCGGCCGCTTGGTGGACAGGGTAGTCGTCCCAGGAGGAGAGGGTCATGTCGGCGCGCTCAACAACAGGCGCAGCCGCTGCCGCAGCCGCCCGGAACCGGCGGCCCGCACATGCCTCCGGCGGGCTCGGCCGCCAGACCCGTGGTGGCGAAGACCGGGAAGAGCCGCCGTGCCCCGACGTGACCGTCGGGGCACGTGGCGGGCGAGTCGGCATCGGCCATGGGCCGCCGCTCGTCGAAGACGGCGTGACAGGTCGAACAGCGGAACTCGTAGACGGGCACGGTGGTGGACCTCCGGTGCGGCAGCCTACGCGAAGTCCTCCGGCACGGTTGGTGGCGGAGGGGCGAGGTGAGCCCTACGGCTGGGCGAAGCCGTAGATGGGCACGCCGTTGTACGAGGCGGAGTCCGCCGGCAGGAACGGCCCGTCCAGCGCGGTCGAGAGATAGCCGCTCCGGCCCGGGCCCGAGTCTCCGCCCACCGTCATGATGGCGTCGTCGGGCCAGACCTGCGTGACGATCCCCACGTGCACGGAGGTCGACGTGCTCTGCGGTCCCGACCCGTACAGGACGGCATCTCCGACCGCCGGCATCGCCGTGGGCGGCAGCGCGGCGCCGTAGGTGGCGGCCCAGCCCCAGATGTCGCCCGTGAAGGCGTCGCGCGGGATGGGGATGCCCGCCTGCTCCCAGGCCCAGGTGGCGAAGAGCGCGCACCATTCCTCACAGGGCCCGTACGGGTTGCAGTAGAGGCCCTGCGTATCGGGGTCGGGGAAGATCTGCGAGGCCGCCGCATCGGCGATGGTGGTCGAGCCGGGGAACATCGCTTCGGGCGTCGCGGTGGAGAAACCGTACTGCCAGGCCTGCGGATCGAGGAGCCAGTACCCGGTCCCCTGGTTGTTCCCGATGATGGCCGAAATCTGGGTCGCCGTCGGAGTGAGGGAGAGGCCGCCGTAGGCCTGGGCGTCGCCGAAGGGCAGGACGACCCCGTTCTGGGTCGCGATGAGGTAGCCGCCGCCGTCGGGTGAGGCCACCATGCCGACCGCCGCGTCCGGCAGGTTCTCGGCACCGGCCGAGCCGTAGAAGCCGGCGTCCCCGTAGGCGAAGATGCCGCCGTCGGAGGCGACGAGCCAGTACCCCTTGCCGTCGTGCGTCGTCGCCATGCCGACAATGGGTTCGTTGAGCACCATGCCACCGGTGCTCCCGTAGAAGCCGGCGTCACCGTAGGCGAAGATGCCGCCGTCGGCGGCGACGAGCCAGTACCCCTTGCCGTCGGGCGTGGACGCCATGCCGACGATCGGCTGGTTCAGGTGCGTGCTGCCCATGGACCCGTCGAAGGGAGCATCCCCGTAGGCGAACACGCCGCCATCGAGCGCGCCCAGCCAGTAGCCCTTTGCGTCGGGCGTGAGCGCCATGGCCACGATGGGTCCCTGCAGCGGCAAGCTGCCGGCAGAACCCTCGAAGGTGGCATCGCCGAAGGCGAACACGCCACCGTCCGCGCTGGCCAGGACGTACCCGCCACCGTCGTCGGTGGCGGCTCCGGAGAAGACGGGTGAGTTCAAGGGTTGGGGCAGGACCGGTTCGGTCAGGCTCACGCTGCCGAAGCCGATCATTCCTCCGTCGTCGTAGGCGTGCGCCGTCTCGGTCGCTCCCGCGGGCGTGGTGCCGGCGGGAGCGACGGCCAGTCCGGCGACGAGCGCGCCGGGGACGAGGACCGTTGCCACCGCCATGGTCACGAGCGAGGGGACGAGGGAGGCCAGCCGGGGGGCCTTCGGGCGCGGCAGGCCGACACCCGCGGTGTCTCCGCTCTTGCGCACGACGTCGATTCTGCACGCTGCATTCCGCACCGGTGCTCCGGAGCGGTTACGAAGTCGTTACGAAGTCACCGCTCAACGCCGGTGTCGGCAAGCGCGCGCGCTCCGGGTCGCCGCGGGGACGCCCGGGCGACCCCTGTGGGCGGTCCGGACGGCGTCACGGCAGAATGGGGCCATGACCACGGACGCCACCCACGCAGAGCACCCCGACACCTTCGACGCCAGGGCAGACCTGAGGGTCGGCGACCGCACTTACCAGATCTTCAACATCACGGCGCCGGCGCTCAGCGAACGGTACGACATCGCACGGCTGCCCTACTCCATAAAGGTCCTCCTCGAGAACCTCCTGCGGCACGAGGACGGGCCGCACGTCTCGGCCGACGACATCGTCGCCGTGGCGGACTGGGGGGCCAACCCCGAGGGCCACGGCCAGGGCGCCGGCGACAGCGCCCACGAGATCGCCTTCACGCCCGAGCGCGTGCTCATGCAGGACTTCACGGGCGTGCCGGCCGTGGTGGACCTCGCCGCCATGCGCGACGCACTGGCCCGCCTCGGTGGCAACGCGTCGCAGGTCAACCCGTTGGTCCCCGTCGAGCTCGTCATCGACCACTCCGTCATCATCGAGGAGTCGGGGGACGCGTCGGCATACGACACCAACGTGTCCATTGAGTACGGCCGCAACATGGAGCGCTACCAGCTCCTGCGCTGGGCCCAGGGCGCCTTCCGGGACTTCCGCGCCGTGCCGCCAGGCATGGGGATCTGCCACCAGGTCAACCTCGAGTACCTGTCGCGGCTGGTCTTCGCCACCGAGGACGGACGGGCCTTCTGCGACACGCTGGTGGGCACGGACTCGCACACGGTGATGGTCAACGGCCTCGGTGTGCTCGGTTGGGGCGTCGGCGGCATTGAGGCCGAGGCCGCCATGCTCGGCCAGCCGCTCTCCATGCTGCTGCCGCCGGTGGTGGGGCTGCGCATTTCGGGAGAGCCCAAGCCCGGGATCACCGCGACGGACGTGGTGCTGACCGTCACCGAGCTGCTGCGCGACCACGGCGTCGTCGGTGCGTTCGTCGAGTGCTACGGGCCCGGCGTGGCCGCCCTGCCGCTCGAGACGCGGGCGACCATCGGGAACATGAGCCCCGAGTACGGCGCCACCTGCACCATGTTCCCCATCGACCGGGTCACCATCGACTACCTGCGCTTCACCGGGCGCGACGACGAGCACCTGGCGCTGGTGGAGGCGTACGCCAAGGCGCAGGACCTGTGGCACGATCCGGACGCGCCCGAGCCCGTCTACTCCGAGCACGTCAGCCTCGACCTCGGTGATGTGGAGGCCTCGCTCGCCGGCCCGGCCCGGCCCCAGGACCGGGTCTCGCTGTCGGCCGTGCGCGACGCCTACCGCGTGGCGCTGGACCGCGCCCCGCGCACGGCCCCAACCGAACCCGCGGCGGCGCCCCACCACCAGGTGGCAGACGGCGACGTCGTCATCGCCGCCATCACGAGTTGCACCAACACGTCGAACCCACAGGTGATGGTGGCGGCAGGGCTGGTGGCCAAGAAGGCCATCGAACGCGGCCTGCGCTCGAAGCCCTGGGTCAAGACGTCGCTGGCGCCGGGCTCACGCGTCGTGACCGACTATCTCGACAGGGCCGGCCTGACGGAGCCGCTGCAGCAGCTCGGCTTCTTCCTGGTCGGCTACGGCTGCACGACCTGCATCGGCAACTCCGGTCCCCTGCTCGACGGCGTGACCGACGCCGTCAAGGAAGGCGACCTGTCGGTCGCGTCGGTGCTCTCGGGCAACCGGAACTTCGAGGGACGCATCCACCCCGACGTCCGGTTGAACTATCTGGCGTCGCCACCGCTGGTGGTGGCCTACGCGCTGGCGGGGACGATCGATATCGACCTCACCACCACACCGATCGGCAACGACACCGACGGCAACCCGGTGCTGCTGAGCGACCTGTGGCCCTCCATGGACGAGGTGAGCGACACCATTCGTTCGTCGTTGACGTCGGAGATGTTCCGCACCCGCTACAGCGCCGTCTTCGACGGCGACGAGTACTGGCAACAGGTCGCCACGGCGGACGGCGAGACCTACGCCTGGCAGGAGGACTCCACCTACGTGCAGAACCCGCCGTTCTTCGACGGGATGACGATGACCCCGGCGCCGGTGACCGACCTCGTCGACGCCCGGGTACTGGCCATGGTGGGTGACAGCGTCACCACCGACCACATCTCCCCCGCCGGCTCCATCGGCCCGGCCACTCCGGCCGGTCGCTATCTCACCGAGCACGGTGTGGCGCGCCAGGACTTCAACTCCTACGGCGCACGCCGGGGCAACCACGAGGTGATGATGCGGGGGACCTTCGCCAACGTGCGCCTGCGCAACCTGCTGGCGCCCGGTACCGAGGGCGGCGTGACGCTGCACCTACCCGACGGCGCCGAGACGTCCATCTTCGAAGCGGCCATGCAGTACGCCCACGAAGGCGTCCCCCTCGTCGTGCTGGCCGGCCGCGAGTACGGCACGGGGAGCAGCCGCGACTGGGCGGCCAAGGGCACGGCGCTGCTCGGCGTGCGCGCCGTCATAGCCCAGAGCTTCGAGCGCATCCACCGTTCAAACCTCATCGGCATGGGCGTCGTCCCGTTGCAGTTCTACAAGGGCGACTCCGCGCAGGGCCTGGGCCTGACGGGCCACGAGCGCTTCGCCATCAGCGGCCTCGACGTCGTGAACGCCGGCGAGCTGCCGAAGGAACTCACGGTGATCGCTACGGCCGACGACGATTCGGTCACCGAGTTCCGGGTGATCGTGCGCATCGACACGCCGATGGAGGCCGAGTACTACCGCCACGGCGGCATTTTGCAGTACGTGCTGCGCCAGATGGCGCGCTAGGGCTCTCGCCGGCGTCAGCCGGCTGGGCCGGGGCCGGCCAGACCGACGAAACGGCGCAGGATGCCGTCGCCGGCTCGAGCAACGTGCGCCACGTCGGAGGCGCGCAGGAAGACGCCGGGCGGGAGGTGTGGCCCCCAGTGGGCCACGAGACTGGCCGTCACCTCCACGTGGAACTGCAGCCCATAGGCGCAGTCGCCCACCCGGAAGGCCTGGTTCTCGTAGGCGGCGTTGCCGGCCAGGCGCACCGCGCCCTCGGGCAGGCCGAAGGTCTCCCCGTGCCAGTGCACACACGGCAAGGGGGTGGGGGCCGGACCGAAGACGGGATCGCCGATGGCCTCCGTCGTGAGATGGACCTCGCCGACGCCACACTCGGGCGCCGGTCCCCGGGTCACCGTCGCACCCAACGCGGCAGCGAGCTGCTGGGCTCCGAGGCACACCCCGAGGACGGGGCGTCCGGCTTCGACCGCGGCGCGCAGCAGGGCGCGCTCGGCGGCCAGCCAGACCAGGTCGTCGTGCACGCTCATCGGCCCGCCCATCACCACGAGCCCCGCCACGTCCGTCAGCGCGTCGGGCGACGGGAGGGTGTCGCCACGGTCCACGCGCAGGATCGTCAGCTCGGCGCCGGCGTCCCTGACAGCAGTGGCGATGGCGCCGGGACCCTCGAAGGCCACGTGCTGCACCAGCAGCCAGGGATCGCCGACGCCCATATCGCTTCAGGGAATGCGGACGACCCGGAAGAGCTCGGCGCTGCGGCCCGCCCCCAGCCCGGCCAGCTCCGCGTTGCCACGCGCCCAGTCGCGGACGCGCTGCGCCACGCCGTCGGGGTCGGCCATCTGGCTCTTGTGGCACAAGAGCGCGGCCACCTTGTGCTCCACCGTCGCTGTTGTGTCGACCGCCACCCCGGCCTGCTGGCCGCCGGGGCCCATGATCCACAGCTCCGGGACGCTCCAGGGCTCGAGGCGCTCGACGTCGAGCAGCTCGGTATGGGCGAAGGGGTTGCGCGCGTCGGGGTACACGGCATTCATCGCCGCCTCGCCGGTGGCCAGGTGGTCGGGATGGCTGGCGAAAATGAACTCGAGGTTCCGCTCGGGCGACTGGGTCACCACCCGCTCGGGCCTGACCTCACGGATGACGCGGCTGATGTCACGACGCAGCTCGCGCGTCGTCTCGACCATGCCGTCGGGGTGGCCGAGGAACCGCACGTCGCTCACGCCGACGACCGCGGCGGCGGCGCGCTGCTCGTCCTGGCGCAGCGCCGCCATGTCGACCCGTGACATGGCGCGGTCCGAGCCCCCGGATTCGCCGGAGGTGGCGATGCAGTAGGTGACCTCGACGCCGGCAGCGGTGAAGGCCGCCACCGCGCCCGCAGCGCCGAAGTCGACGTCGTCGGGGTGGGCGGTCACGACGAGCACGCGGCGGACTCCGTCGTCGGGTGACCAGACCGGGATCGGCCCCTCGTCGCTCAGAGGACGCTCTCCTCGGGGAGGGGGGTCCACGCACCCAGGTCGGCCAGGCGCGGGTCGTTGGAGAACATCTCGACGATGGGGATGCGCAGGCCCAGCCGGCGCTGGATCACCTCCATCTCGACCAACTGGTTCCACAGGGACAGGCTGACCACCACGCCGGCCTTGCCGGCCCGGGCCGTACGGCCCGACCGGTGCAGGTAGGCCTTGTGGTCCTCGGGCGGGTCGTAGTGGATGACGCCGTCGACCCCTTCGATGTGCAGGCCCCGGGCCGCCACGTCGGTGGCGACGAGGACCGCGAGCTTGCCGTTCGAGAAGTCGGCCAGCGCCCGCTCGCGGTTGGCCTGGCGCAGGTCGCCGTGGATCGCCTGGGCATTGATGCCCTCCTTGACGAGATTCTCGACGAGGCGGTCCGCCCCGCGCTTGGTGCGCACGAAGAGCAGCGACTTCTCCTGGCTCCGGCAGATGGCCGCCGCCACCTTGACCTTGTCCATCTGGTGCACCTGCAGGAAGCGGTGCTCCATGAGGGTCACGGTCTGGGTGGAGGAGGCCACCTCGTGGAAGACCGGGTCCGTCAGGTACCGCTTGACCAGCCGGTCGACGGCGCCGTCGAGCGTGGCGGAGAACAGCAACGTCTGGTGGGGCTGATCGAGGCGTCGAAGGACCCACTCGACCTGGGGCATGAAACCCATATCGGCCATGCGGTCGGCCTCGTCGAGCACGAGTGTCTCGAGCTCGTCCACGGCGACTTCGCCGCGATCGCCGAGATCGATCAGGCGGCCCGGCGTGGCGATCACCACGTCCACTCCCTTGCGGAGCTTGGCCACCTGGCGGTCGATGTCGGCACCGCCGTAGACGGCGACGGCCCGCAGGCCCAGCTTCTTCGCCAGCGGAGCCAGGACGTCGTAGACCTGCACGGCCAGCTCACGCGTCGGCAGCAGGACGAGCGCCAGCGGCTTGGCCGGCCGGGAGGCGGGGCGGGGACCCTGGCCCTCCCGGGTCGCCTTGGCCCGCTGCAACAGCGGCACACCGAAGGCGAGCGTCTTGCCGGAGCCGGTCTTGGCCTTGCCGCACACGTCACGGCCCGCCAGGGCGTCGGCGACCGTCAGGGCCTGAATTGGAAAAGCGCTGACGATGCCTTCATCGGCCAGCGCTTTGTTCAGTTCGGGTGAGACGCCGAGGGACTCGAAGGTCCGGGCGGTCTCGTAGGTATCGTCGCCGATGGCATCGCTGTCCGGGGCGGTGCCGGCGTGCGCGCCGGCCAGGGCATCAACAGTCATGGATCCGCTCTCTCTGTTGTACGGCGGGGCTGTGCGCCTTCCAGAGAAGTGGGAATCAGCCCCGACTCATCGGCCCCCGCCGATGGTCGCACTGCCATTGTACCAGGCCAGGATGGGTCAACGGCGCGACCCTGTGCCAAAGTGAGGCGTTCAGCACCGCGACAGAAGGAGCGCCGACCATGGCCAAACTCGAGGCGGGAGCAACGGCCCCCGCGTTCACCCTGCCTGACCAGGATGGCAAACCGGTCAAGCTCTCGGACTTCAAGGGGCAGCGGGTGATCGTGTACTTCTATCCCGCCGACGACACGCCCGGGTGCACCAAGGAGGCGTGTCAGTTCAACGACAACCTCAAGACCTTCGAGAAGGCCGGGGTGGCGGTGCTCGGCATTTCGCCCGACAAGGCGGAGAAGCACGTGAAGTTCCGCACCAAGTACAAGCTGAAGTTCCCTCTTCTCACCGACGCCGAGAAGAAGGTCATGGAGAAATACGGGGCCTGGGGCGAGAAGACGATGTACGGCAAGAAGACCGTCGGCACCATCCGTTCGACGTTCCTGGTGGGCCCGAACGGCAAGGTCCAACGGACGTGGTACCACGTGCGGGCGGACGGGCACGCGGCCAAGGTGCTGGAGGAGATCGCCGAGGACTGACGCACGCGCCGGCTTCTCTACGTGCTGTCTCCACAGCGCGTCAGCGCCGTGACGAACCGCGGTTTGCGCTACTGCACGTGACAGGCTTCCTTGCGACGACGAGGAGGCCACATGGGGCAGGGAATCAGTGCAATCCTGACGTTCGCCATCGGGGTGGCCATCAGCCCGGTGCCGATCATCGCCGTGATACTGATGCTGTTCTCGGCGCGGGCCCGCGTCAACGGGCCGGCCTTTCTCGTGGGATGGGTGCTCTCGCTCGCGGTCGTGAGCACCGTCATTTACGTCGTGTCGCACGACGGCAACGTGGCGACCAGCAGCACGGCGGCGGACTCGGTGTCGTGGGGCAAGATCGTCCTCGGCGTCGCTTTGCTCGCATTGGCGCGGCGCAACTGGCGCAAGCGCCCGGCGGCGGGCGAGGAGCCGGAGATGCCCAAGTGGCTCTCCACCGTCGATTCGCTTTCTCCGGTGAAAGCGTTCGGGCTGGCGGTGGTGCTGGCCGCAGTCAACCCGAAGAACCTCATCCTCACGGCCGGTGCCGCCGCCGGTCTGGCCCAGGTCTCCGGGTTGTCGACCACCGACGCGGTGGTATCGATCGCAGTGTTCGTCGTCATCGCGAGCCTTTCCATCGCCGTCCCGGTGCTCTACGCGCTGTTCGGGGGGGAAAAAGCCCGGACAACCCTCGACGCGGCCAAGGCGTGGCTCACCACGCACAACGCGGCGGTGATGGCCGTGCTCTTCCTCGTCTTCGGTGTGGACCTCATCGCCAAGGGGTTGCCACCGCTCACCAGCTGAGACCGAACGGGTTGGCCGGCCGCGACTTGACACTGGCCCCTCTCAGGTACATATTTATCTAGTTACCTAGATAAAATAAGTGAGGTCAGGTGATCGAGTTCCACCTGGACAGCCGCTCCGGCGTCTCCCCCTATCTGCAGATCGTCCAGCAGGTCCGCCGGGCGCTGCGCGTCGGCATGCTGCGGGAAGGCGACCAGCTGCCGACGGTCAAGGAGGCCGTGGGGCAGCTGGCCATCAACCCCAACACGGTGCTCAAGGCCTATAGAGAGCTCGAGCACGAGGGCCTGGCCAGCGCCCGCCCCGGCGTCGGCACCTTCGTGACCGGGAGCCTGGGCGCCGAGTCGATCGCCGCCCAGGGCCCGCTGCGTCAGGCCCTGCAGCGCTGGATCGTCAAGGCCCGCCGGGCCGGGCTCGACGACGAGAGCATCGAGGCGCTGTTCCGCGACTCCTTTCGTTCCACGGCCGAGCAGGACATAGCTTGACTGCTCCCACGACTGAACCCGTGGGATTCTGGAGCTCAGGCTGCCAGGGTCCCCGCGGGGATCTTGGTCTTCTTGCCGTCAGCGCCCTCCGGGACCACTGCATCGACGGGTTCAGACCTGCCCGCCGATGCCCCGATCCGAAGCGGGTTCAGGTTTCGGGCGCTGTTGCGGTCGCGTCCGAGGACGAGTCCACACGCCCGGCACCGATAGACCCGGTCCGAGAGCTCGATGCGGGGCTTGGCTTTCGCCCCGCAACAACTACATCTCTGCGTCGTGTCCTTCGCCGGGAAGGCCACGATGTCCTTGCCGGCCTTGGTGGCCTGCCACTCGAGGATCGAGCGGAAGTGGATCCAAGCGGCATCGGCGATGGAACGGTTGAGGCCGGCCTTGCGTCGACACGTTCGACCAGAGCGCCTCTTGTCGCCCGCCCGCTTGGCGCTGGACATCATGTTCTTGACGGCGAGTTCCTCGACGCCGATGGTGTCGTAGGAGTTCAGAAGAGTGCGGGCGGCCTTGTGAGCGAAGTCGCCCCGCTGATTGGCCACCTGGGCCGCCAGCCGAGCCACTCGGCTCTTGGCTTTGGCCCGATTGGCCGATCCCATCTGCTTGGTGGCGACATTGCGCTGCGAACGCGCCAGCGCCTTGGCCGCCGCTCGGGCAAAGCGTGGGTTGGCGATGTCGGTGCCCGGGTCTTCGGTCGTGGCGAAAGTGCTGAGACCCAGATCGAGGCCGGTGCACCTTCCGGTCCGAGGGGTTGGGCTCTCAGCCGCCTCGATCCTGACGACGAAGCTGGCCCAGTAGTGGCCGAGTGCGTCGCGCTTGATGGTCACCGAGGTCGGCTCGGAGGGGAGCGGCCGGGACCACACCACCCGCAGTGGAAGGCGCCTCCCTTCGACCGCGACCTCGAGGCGGTCACCCCGGCAGCCCGGACTCTTGAGCCCCAGTCCGGTTCCGTCGACTTTAAAGCCGTTCTTGGTCCACCGCGCCGTGGCGAAGAAGTCCCTTCGCTTCTTAAAGGTTGGCCGGCCGGCTGGGTTCGACTTGTCGAAGAAGGCCGAGATGGATCGCGTCAGGTCCCGGAGCACCTGTTGCTGGGGCACGCTTGGGGACGCGGCCAACCATTCGAACCGGCTGCGCCAGTCCGTCAGCTCAGCATTCATGTCCTTGTAGGACAACGAGATGTGCTCATGGCACCACAGGTCGCTCCAACGCCCAAGGGCCTGGTTCCAGACGAACTTGCACGATTCGAACACGCCTTTGAGGGCCAGGGTGTCGCTCGGGCTGGCTCGGAGCCGGTAGCGGTAACGGGCCTCGTGGGTGGACACTCAAGCCGCCCTGTCTTGATTCTCGACGTCGTGGCGGAGGACGGCGAGAGGCGACGAACGGAAGGACATCGGATGAATCATCTCAATCGGTCGCGACAGGATCGGGGGCTCGAATGGGCTACACCTCCCAGGCCTAAAGCTGTGGGCTTCCCGCCCCACACCGCATAGCGTGAGCTGGGTCATCGATGCCCAGGGTCTGGGCAAGCGCTACGGCAGACGCTGGGCCCTCAACGACTGCGACCTCCAGATCCCCTCCGGCCACGTGGTCGGACTGGTCGGTCCCAATGGAGCCGGCAAGACCACGCTGCTGCACCTGGCCGTCGGCCTGCTCACACCGACCGCCGGCACCGTGACCGTGCTCGGTCGCCCACCGGCCGCCGACCCCGCCCAGCTGGCGCGTGTGGGCTTCGTCGCCCAGGACACCCCGACCTACGCCCGCCTGACCGTTGAGGACCACCTCCGCTTCGGGAAACAGATGAACCCCGGCTGGGACGACGCAGCGGCTCGGCAACGCATCGCAGAGCTCGACCTCGACCTCGGCCAGAAGGCGGGCTCGCTCTCCGGCGGGCAGCGGGCGCAACTTGCCCTCACCCTGGCGGTGGCCAAGCAACCCGAGCTGCTCATCCTCGACGAGCCGGTGGCCAGTCTCGATCCGCTGGCCCGTCGCGAGTTCCTTCAGAGGCTCATGGAGTTCGTAGCCGACGGGGATGTGAGCGTGGTGCTCTCCTCGCACCTCGTCGCCGACCTAGAGCGGGTGTGCGACTATCTGATCGTGCTCGTCGATTCGCGAGTGCAGGTGGCCGGTGAGGTCGCCGACCTGTTGGCGTCACATCACCGGCTGGTGGGGCCCCGCCGTGACTTGGCGTCGTTGCCCTCCGGGCAGAAGGTCATTGAGGAGAGCCACACCGATCGCCAGAGCACTCTGCTCGTGCGATGCGACGGACGGGTGCTCGACCCCGCGTGGACGGTGGAGGACCTCAACCTCGAGGACCTGGTGCTGGCCTACATGGGCAACGCCAGCCAGGCGCGCCGGGCGCGGGCCGGTCAAGGACTGGAGGTCCTTTCGTGATCGCCTTCTCGTGGCGCCAGTTCCGGACGCAGGCGCTCATCGGCGCCGCCGGTCTCATCGTTCTCGGGGTGATCCTGCTCATCACCGGCCCCAATCTCGTGCACGTCTACGACGTCGCCGTGGCGCAGTGCCGGGCGAGCGGCGGCGGTGGTGTTGGCGGTTGCATCAACCCGGTGGCGACCGACGACGGGAGACTGCAGACGCTGGCGCTCGCGCTCGTCCTCATTGTGCCGGTGATCATCGGCATGTTCTGGGGTGCGCCACTGCTCGCGCGCGAACTCGAGACGGGGACGTTCCGCCTCGCCTGGACACAGAGCGTCAGCCGTCTGCGCTGGCTCATGGTCAAACTCGGGCTTGTCGGCCTGGCCAGTGCGGTCGTAGCCGGGCTGCTCAGCCTCATGGTGTCGTGGTGGTTCAGCCCTATCGACAAGGTCAGCGCCAACCGGTTCAGCCCGGCCTCCTTCGGCATGCACGGGTTCGTCCCGGCAAGCTACGCGCTGTTCGCCTTTGCGCTCGGCGCCACCACCGGGGTGCTCTTCCGTCGCACCCTGCCCGCCATGGCGGTCACACTCGTCGGCTTCATCGCGGCGCGGGTCGTCGTGACGGAGTGGATCAGGCCGCATTTCATGAGCCCGGTGGGCGAGGCCATGCGGATCGGTCCAAACGCCGGGTGGGGCATCACCATGTCCCCCGGGGGTGTCCCCTCGGTCAGCGTCAATTCCCCGAACCTCCCCAATGCCCTTATCGTCTCGAACAGCATCGTCAACAACGCCGGCCAGTCCCCGACGAACGCGTTCCTCCAGAAGGCGTGTCCCAACCTGCCCGGCATCAACGGGCCGACCTCCTCCGGAGGCCTGGGCGTACAGCATGTCGCCGTCCCGTCGGGTGGGCAGCAGACCTTTCAACAGTGTGTTGACGCCGTTTCAGCCAAGTTCCATGAGGTGGTCTTCTATCAGCCGGCAAATCGCTTCTGGACGTTCCAGACGTACGAGACGCTGCTGTTCGTCATCGCATCGGCGGTGTTGGCCGGCGTCTGTGTGTGGTGGGTGCGCCGGCGCCTCAACTGAGGCGGGGCACAACTCAGCTCAGGACTGGTGCGCCGGGCACCAGTAGGTGGTCCGGCCGCCGACGGTCTCACGGACCAGCTCGGTCCCGTCGATCGGGCACCGTGCCCCGACGTCGCGGCCCTCCATCAGGTCGCCCATGTGCGAGCCACCGCGCCGTCCCAGCTGGCGCAGTGTCGAGCGCAGCTCCTTGTGGAGTTGGCGCAGCTCCGCGTCGGTGAGTGGCGTTCGCCGACCCGGGGCCAGGCCGGCGCGCCAGAGGATCTCGTCGGCCAGCAGGTTGCCCACGCCGGCCAGCCGTTCCTGGTCCATGAAGCGCGCCTTGAGCGGCGCCGCCACACCGGACCGCCCGGGCGCGATGGCCAGTGCGGTCCCGAGCTCGCCCAGCGAGACCGTCAGCGCGTCCGGACCGAGTCGCCCTTCGTCGGGCGACAGCTCGAGGGACCCGAAGCGGCGCGGATCGTGCACCAGCAGCTCGCCGCCGTCTTCGAAGGTGAAGCGGGCCCGCACCCACTTCTCGTTGAAGATCCCGGGACCGTAGCGCAGCCGGTCGAGCGCCTCGTTGCCGTCGACGACCAGGCCACCCGTCATGCCGAAGCGCAGGCCCAGAGTCGGGCCCCCGTCGGTGTCGAGCAGGAGCAGCTTGCCGATGCGCCGGGCCGCGCTGAAGGATCGGCCCAAGAGCGCCGACCGGAGGCGTGCCGGCGTCGTCCCGCCTCGGCCGTAACGCGAGTCGACCATAAAGGCCCGGGTGATCGGCCGGTGCAGGGCCGCTTCGGCGCTGACCCGGTAGAGCTCGACTTCGAGGATCTCCGGCACGAGCGCAAGGTATCCGACCGGTGCCGCCAGCCCGAATATGGTGGACCAATGCCTCCCGAGAAGCCGCAATGGGCCGAGCTGTTCACCGAGGTCGTGACGTCGGGACTGTGCACGGGGTGCTCCGCCTGTGTGGTCGTCTGCCCCTACGACGTCCTCGGCTACAACGACCAGGACGGGGTCTACCGGCCCTTCCATGTGGACACCGACGGCGGGCCCGACAACTGCACCCACGGCCTCAAGGGCTGCACGCTGTGCACCAGGGCCTGCCCGCGCTTCCGCACCTGGGAGCCTGACATCGAGACCCACTTGTTCGGGCGGCCCCGCACCGACAACGAGGTGGCCGGCATCTCGCGGCGCACCGTGCTGGCCCGGGCCACCGATCCGACCGTGCAGGGCACGGGGCAGGACGGGGGGCTGGTCTCCGCGCTCCTCATCTGGGCGTTCGAGCACGACGTCATCGACGCCGCACTGGTCTCGGGCCTCGAAGGCGACGGCTCGACCTGGAAGGCGATACCCCAGGTGGCCCGCTCCAAGGATGACGTGCTGGCCACGGCCGGTTCGCGCTACACGTATTCCGCCAACCCCCTGGCCTACGCCGAGGCCATCGAGGGCGGGGCCGAGCGCATCGCGCTGGTGGGCATGGGCTGCCAGGCCTCCGCTCCACCCGTGATGCAGGCCCGCAAGGCCGGGAAGGTGGCCCGGCGCTTCACCCTCTCCATCGGGCTGCTCTGCTCCAAGACGTTCGACGACGCCATCTTCGGCGAGCTCTTCGAGGCGAAGTACGGGCTGGCCCGGGCCGACATCGTCAAGATGAACATCAAGGGCGTGTTCCAGGTCTGGATGAAAGACGGCAGCTACCACGAGGTTCCGCTCAAGGAGGCGCACGCCTGGACGCGGGAGGGCTGCAAGAGCTGTCCTGACTTCGCGGCGGAGCACGCCGACATCTCCACGGGTGGTATCGGGGCCTTCGGCGACTGGACCCTCACCTTGCTGCGGACCGAGAAGGGCGAGGAGCTCTTCAACGACATGGAGGCGGCCGGCGTGATCGAGACCCGGCCCATTGAGGACGACCCCGGTGCGGTGACCCTCCTCAACAAGCTGAGCCGGGTCAGCCGGAAGCGCTGGCCGGCCACGGCCGTGCCCATGCCGGGACGGCTCCCTGCGCCCGCCCCCAGCGCGTGAGGTGAGCCGGTGAGCGGGCCTCGGGCCGACGCGTTCGCCGCCCTCCTCGGCATCGAAGTGGAGCGCCGGGGTGCGGGCCACACGGTGGCCGTCCTCGCCACGGACGAGCGGCACTCCAATCCCCACGGCACCGTGCACGGCGCCGTCTTCTACGCGGTGGCCGGCGCCGCCGTGGCCGCGGCGGCCAACGACGCCGAGAGCTCAGGGATCATCTCCTCGGTCCTGGTCGAGTACCTCCAGCCCGCCGCGCTGGGCGACGAGATCTACGCCGAGGTCACGCGCACGGTGTCGACCGGGCGGGAGGACATCTTCACCGGGTCGGTGCGCCGTGGCGCCGAAGGCGATCTGCTGGCCTGGGTACGGGCCCGCGGCACGCACCGAACCCGCACCACCTGATCCTTCACCGACCGTGGCGGCCGGTTCGGCCCCGCTCCCATGGCCGAATCTGTGGGAATCATGTCCTTGACGCCATAGCGCAGCGGCCGCAGAGTGGGTCCGTGCAGCAGCGCCAGATCGTGATCGTCGCCTTCGAGGGCCTGCAGCCGATCGATGCCGTGGGCCCGCACGAGGTCTTCGCCGGCGCGACCCGGGCTGCTGCCGCTCTCGGGCGGGCGGGCTCCTACCGCGTCACCCTCGCCTCCCGGGGCGGCGGCACCGTCCGGGCCGAGAGCGGGCTCGCGCTGGGCACCGCACCACTCCCCGCCGCCTCCGAGCGCATCGACACCCTGATGCTCTCGGGCGGGCCGGGCGCTGAGGAGGCCGCAGGCGACGAGGACATGGTGGAGTTCATCCGCCGCACGGCGCCACGTTGCCGGCGCGTGGCCACGGTGTGCTCGGGCGCGTTCCTCGGCGCCGCCGCCGGGCTGTTCGAGGGCCGCCGGGTCACCACGCACTGGTCCCGCGCCCGCCAGCTGGCCGAGGAGTACCCCGGCCTCACCGTCGACGCCGATCCCATCTACATCCGCGACGGCAAGTACTGGTCGAGTGCGGGGGTCACCGCCGGCATCGACCTCTCCCTGGCGCTGGTGCAGGAGGACCTCGGCGTCGACGTGGCCCAGACGGTCGCCCGCTGGCTGGTCATGTTCCTGCACCGGCCCGGCGGGCAGACCCAGTTCGCGTCACCCGTATGGGTGCCACGCGCCGAGCGCTCGACCATCCGGGCCGTGCAGACCCTCGTGGAAGCCGCGCCCGGTGGCGACCACCGGTTGCCCGCGCTCGCCGCGGCCGCCGCCATGAGCGTGCGGCACTTCACCCGGGTGTTCACCGCCGAAGTCGGCGAGACGCCCAGCCGCTTCGTCGAGCGCACCCGCCTTGAGGCCGCCCGGCGCGAGCTCGAGGAGAGCACCGACACCCTCGACATGGTGGCGGCCCACTGCGGGCTGGGCAGCGCCGAGAGCCTGCGCCGCGTCTTCCGACGCCACCTCGGCGTGGCACCCGACGCCTACCGCCGGCGCTTCCGCGCCAGCCCGAACGAAAGGACATCCGCGTGACGGATCGACTGCAGATCGCCATCCCTCTCTTCCCGAAGTACACCGCGCTCGACGCCGTCGGCCCCTACGAGGTCCTGCAGCGCATTCCGACCTTCGACATCGTCTTCGTCGGCCGCCGCCACGGCGAGGTGCGCAGCGAGAACGGCATGATCGGGCTGACTGCGGACGCCACCTTCGACGAGGTGCCGTCGCCCGACGTGATCGTCTTCCCCGGCGGCATCGGGACGCGCCCGCTCGAACACGACGAGCAGGTGCTCGGCTGGGTGCGCCGGGCCCACGGCGGCACCCGGTTCACCACGTCGGTCTGCACCGGTTCGCTGGTGCTCGGCGCGGCGGGGCTGCTGCGCGGCCTGACCGCCACCACGCACTGGTCCTGCTACCGGGAGCTCGCCGCCCACGGGGCGGAGCCCACGCCCACACGCGTCGTCGAGCACCTCGACCAGCGCATCATCACGTCGGCCGGGGTGTCGAGCGGCATCGACATGGCGCTGCGGCTGGTCGAGCTGCTGGTCGACCGCACGGCGGCCCAGGCGGCCCAGCTGATGATCGAGTACGACCCGCAACCACCCTTCGATTGCGGGTCCGTCGCCAACGCGGACGACACCGTCATGACCCGTGTCGTGGAGTACGCCGCGCTGCGCCAGTGAGGCCGCCGCCACGCCGCCCATAATGGGTGTGACCGGAAGGGGAGCGTGTGGCGATACGGGCGGTGATGTTCGACTTCGGCGGTGTCATCTCGACGAGCCCGTTCGAGGCGTTCGCGCACCTTGAGGTCGAGCGCGGCCTTCCGGCCGGATTCATCCGCACTGTCAATGCCACCAACCCCGACGACAACGCCTGGGCGCGGCTGGAACGGAGCGAGATCGGCCTTGACGCCTTCGCCACCGCGTGGGCCGCCGAGGCCCGCACGCTCGGCCACGAGCTCGATGGCCGCCTCGTGCTCGAGCGGCTCGCCGGCGAGATCCGCCCCCGCATGGTCGCCGCCATCGACGCCTGCCGACGGCGCTACAAGACGGCGTGCCTCACCAACAACTTCTCCTCACCCGAGCGGGTCGTCTCCGAAGCGGTGGCCGAGGTGTACGCGCTCTTCGATGCCGTCCTCGAATCGCGCGCGCTCGGCGTCCGCAAGCCCGATCCCCGCTTCTACGAGCTGGCCTGTGCCACCCTCGGGGTACGACCCGAGGAGTCGGTGTTCCTCGACGACCTTGGGGTCAACCTCAAGCCGGCGCGAGCGCTCGGCATGCACACCATCAAGGTGACCGATCCCGAGGGGGCGCTTTCGGAGCTGGCGGGCATCCTCGGCCATCCGGTCGTCGGGGACTGAGCCAGCGGCCCTCGCCGCTCAGGCCGACGCCGCCGCGGCCGCCGCACTCTCCCCCGCGAAGCGGCCGAAGAGGGTGCTGTCCCCGATGGAGAGGCCGCTGGCGTAGCCGAACGAGCAGACCCCCGACGTCGTGCGCCCAGCGGCGAAGAGGCCCCCGATCGGCGACCCCGTCAGGTCGCACACCTCGCCGGCGACCGTCGTCTCGAGGCCGCCCAGGGTGAACGGCGCGTAGGGCGCCGGCCCGATGCGGAGGTCGACCGCGCCGATCGGCGGCACCAGGGGTCGCACCCAGGACGGGTCCTTGTGGAAAAGCGGGTCCTCCCCCGTGGCCGCGTGCCGGTTGTAGAGGTCGACGGTGCCCTGGAGCGACCCCGCCGGGAGGCCGATCTCGGACTCGAGCTGCGTCGCCGTCTCGCAGACCCAGGTGGCGGCCAGGCCCATCCAGTTCACCTCGTACGAAGCCTCGTCGACGATCAGGTAGACCTCGCCGTCTTGCTGATAGAGCGCGGACTGGCCGACGCGGCCCATGTAGGTGTCTTCGTTGATGAAGCGCTGCCCACGGCCGTTCACGAGGATGCCGTGGATCAACGTACGGGGCGGCGTGATCGGCAGCGAGACCTCGCCCGCGTACATGTTGCGCACCGACGCCCCGATGGCCTGCGCCATTCGGATGCCCCGGCCGTCGTCGCCCTCGGTCCCGACCTTGAAGGTCCCCCGGGCCAGCGGCGGGCAGTGCTGGCGCAGCATGTCGTCGTTGAAGATGAAGCCGCCCGCCGTGAGCACCACCCCGTGCCGGGCCCGCAGCGTGACGGTCTCGCCGAACCGTTGGGCCTGCACGCCGACGACCCGGCCGTCGTCACACACCAGGCGGTCGACCCTGGTGTCGGTCGAGACGGCGGCGCCGGCACCGGTGGCCGCGGCCGCCAGGTGCTGCATGAGGAGCCATCCCGTCGAGCGCTTCGTCTTCGCCAGGTGCCCGCGGGGCGCCGGGCGGGCGATGGCGTTGAACGGGTGGGCGTCCTCGCCACCCGAGTAGACGAGGCCCTCGGTGCCGTCCGGCGCCATGGAGGTGTCGGCGCAGAACGTCGGGTCGAAGGGGACGCCGCGGGCCACCAGCCAGTCGAAGTGGCCCAGGCTCTCCTCGCAGTACCGGGCGATCTTCGTCTCGTTCGGATCCGGGCCGCAGGCCGCCATCATGTAGCGGTACATGTCGTCGAGGGAGTCCTCGAACCCGCACGCCGCCTGAATCGGCGTCCCCCCGCCGAGGTACACGATCCCCTCGGCCAGCGCCGCGGCGCCGCCAGGTCCGCCCGTCCGCTCGGTCACCAGTACCTGGGCGCCTGCCGCCGCCGCGCTGAACGCCGCGGCCGACCCCGCAGCGCCGAAGCCGACCACGATCACGTCGGCCGTGTCGTCCCAGCGGGTGATCTCACCGGCGTCGCACGGTGTCACATCGTTGGCCTCGCGCACTCCATCCTCCCCGCGGTGTCGCCGAGACGGTAGCCGTTCGCCCTCCGACCCCCTACCCTGCCTTGGCGTGCCGCCCCCCGACCCGCCTGCCCCACCACCAGAGCTCGAACAGATCGCGCCGGGGTGGACGGCGACCCTGGCCTACCGCCTCGTCCCGGACCTGACCACCTGGCGCCTCAGCGGCCCCGGCGGCGCGGTCCGGTTCGCCAAGGTCGCCGGCGCCGGCTGTGGCGCCCGCTACCCCGCCCTGCGCGGCGAGGCGGAACGCATGATCTGGGCCGCTCCGTACCTTCCCGTGCCGGTGGTCATCGCGCTGGAGGCGGTCGGCGACACCACGGTCCTGCTGACCGAGGCGTTGCCCGGGAGGGACGCCACCGGCAAACGGTGGCGCGGCGATCTCCCCGCGCTCGTCCAGGCCCTCGGCCGGGGTCTGCGGCGGTTCCACGAGGCCGTCGGCGAGGAGTGGTGTCCCTTCCGCTTCGATCTGGCGCGCGCCCTGGCCCACGTGGACGACAGGGTCCGCCGTGAGGACGTCCAGGGCAGCGGCTTCCACCGCGAGCACGCCCACCTGACACCCGAGGCGGCCCTGGCCGAGTTGGAATCCCTCGCACCCGCCGACGAGGAGCTGGTCGTCTGCCACGGCGACTTCTGCCCGCCCAACGTGCTGCTCGAGGACTGGCGGGTGACCGGCTTCGTCGACCTCGGCGAGCTGGGCGCCGCCGATCGCTGGTGGGACATCGCCGTGGGGGCCTGGAGCGTCGGCTGGAATTTCGGGGAGGAGTTCGAGCCGCTCTTCTACGAGAGCTACGGCATCGCCCCGGACCCGGGGCGCATCCGGTTCTTCCGCCTCCTCTACGACCTCGTCTCCTGACGGACGGCGGCGATCAGCGCGCCGGCGCGGGCGAAGACGGCGTCGAACATCGGCGCCGTGAGCTTTCCGGTGAACGTGTTCTGCTGGCTCGGGTGGTAGGAGCCGAGCAGCCTCCGCCCGTCCGGGAGCGGGCTCTCGGCCAGGTGGCCGAAGGCCGGGCGCGGGCGGAGCCCGTAGTGGGCGGCGATCGCCTGCCAGGCGACCTGCCCCAGGGCCACGACGACGACGGCGGCGTGGAGGAGCGACAGCTCGCGGGCGAGATACGGCCCGCACGCCTCGCGCTCCTCCGGGGTGGGCTTGTTGGCCGGCGGCGCGCAGTGGACAGTCGCGGTGATGTAGGCGTCGCTGAGCTCGAGGCCGTCGTCCCGCGCCGTGCTGGTTGGCTGCGAGGCGTACCCGGCCCGGTGCAACGCGGCGAAGAGCCAGTCACCCGAGCGGTCCCCCGTGAACATCCGGCCGGTGCGGTTGGCGCCGTGCGCGGCCGGCGCCAGGCCGACCAGCTACCAGTGCGGCGTCCGGGTCGCCGAAGCCCGGGACGCCACGGCCCCAGTACACCTGGCCGGCGTAGGAGGCCCGGCCGGCGCGGGCCACCTCTTCACGCCAGCTCACCAGCCTGGGGCAGCGCCGGCAGTCCGCCACGTCCCGCTGCACCGCAGCCAGTGCATCCCGCCGGCCCCGGATGGACGCCACGGCACAGAGCCTACGATGGTCGATCGTGTCGCCGACCGCCCGATCTGCCTCCGCACGCACGCCGTCGCGGCGGAGCCGCAAGGCTCCTCCGGCGACCGTCGTCCTCCTCGTGCGCCACGGCGTCACGCCCACCACGGGCAAGATGCTCCCCGGTCAGGCCGCCGGATTGCACCTCGCCGACGAGGGGGTCGTGCAGGCGGTCGCGGCGGCCGATCGCATCGCGGCGCTGGCCAAGGCCCCGACCGCCGTGTACGCATCGCCCCTCGAACGCACCCGCGAGACGGCCGCTCCCATCGCCCGGGCACTCGGCCTGCGGGTGCGGACCGCCCCCGGCCTCGTAGAGGTGGACGTGGGCGACTGGACCGAGAAGCCCCTGTCCCGGCTCTACCGGGCCCCGCAGTGGCCCACCGTGCACCGCTGGCCCAGCGGCTTCCGCTTCCCGGGCGGCGAGTCCTTCGCCGAGATGTCCGTGCGCTCCATGGACACGGTCCTCGGCCTGGTGGCCGAGCACCCCGGCGAGACGATCGTCGCCGTGTCCCATGCGGACCCGATCAAGGCGATCGTGGCCGCCGCCGCCGGCATGCCGCTCGACCTGCTGCAGCGGCTGGTCATCTCGCCCTGCTCCATCTCCGCCCTCCTCTTCACCGCCGGCGGCCCGGTTGTGTTGTGCATGAACTCGACCGGCACGTTGAACGAGCTGGCGCTGTCGTGACGGGGCTCGTGCGGTGAGCGACGAGTACGACTTCGACGCGCCCGATCACTGCACGGTCGGCGTCATCGGCGAGGTGGGCCAGCGGCTGTTCCTGTTCTACTGCCGCCAGGGACTCTCGGAGATGACGGTCAAGGTGGAGAAGCAGCAGGTGGCCGTGCTCGCCGGGTACCTGGGACGGATCGTCAAGGAGCTGGGCCGGCCGGGCCATCTCCCCGACGATCTCGCGTTCTACGGCACCGAGGAGTTCGAGTGGGTCGTGGGGACGATCGGCGTCTCCTACGACGAAGAGCTCGACCGCGTCATCGTGGTGCTCGAAGAGGTGGGCGTCGAGGACGAGGACGAGGACGACGAGGACGAGGACATGGAGAGCGGGCACGTGCTCCGGGTCGCCCTCAGCCGAGAGCAGGCCGCCGCCTTCGCCATCCACGCCACACGTCTGGTGGAGGCGGGCCGCCCGCCCTGCCCGCTGTGCTCGCTCCCGTTGGACCCGGCCGGACACGACTGCCCGCGCACCAACGGGCACCGGCCCCCGGTGTCCTAGCTCCAGTGTCGGACCCCGCGGTCGAGCGCGTCCTCGTCGAGGGTGAGATGGAGGTCCACGGGCGCATCGCCGGGAGCTCGAACGCGACGCTGCTCGTGACCTGCCGGCTGCACGGAGAGGAATTGCTCGCCGTCTACAAGCCGGCGCAGGGGGAGCGGCCGCTGTGGGACTTCCCCGGCGGGCTCTTCCGGCGCGAGGTGGCCGCCTACGTGCTCTCCGAGGCACTGGGCTGGGGGTTGGTCCCCGAGACGGTGGAACGACGCGAGGGCCCGTTCGGCCTCGGCTCCGTGCAGCGCTTCGTCCACGAGGACGGCACGTCGCACTACTTCACCCTGCGTGACGAGCCCAGGTGGCACCCGTCGCTCATGCGCCTCGGCGCCTTCGACGTCGTGGCCAACAACGCCGACCGCAAGAGCGGCCACGTGCTGCTGGCCGAGGACCGGCTGTGGGCCATCGACAACGGCCTCTGCTTCAACGTCCGGGACAAGTTGCGCACGGTCATATGGGACTTCGGCGGTGAGCCGCTCGAGGCGGGCGCGCAGGAGGACCTGGCCAGGTTGGCCCGCGACGGGCCGCCGGACGCGCTCTGCGAGCTGCTCGAGCCGGCGGAGCTGGCCGCCACCATGAACCGGGTGGCCTGGCTGCGCGGGCTGCGCGCCCTGCCCGAGCTGGTCGACGACGGGGACTGGCCCCCCTACCCCTGGCCGCTGGTCTGAGCCCGGGCGGTGGCCAGGTCCCGTCGCCCAACCCGAGGTCACGGCCTCGGTGGATAGTTCACCTGTTCTATAGGTATTATTAATTCGCTTTGATCCATGGCTGCGGAGGATTTCCGGGGCCACCTCGCTCACCGCACTGGAACCGTCATGTCGATCGATCCCTACATCGTCCTCGGGAGCGCCGTGGTGGGCTTCCTCGTCGGCATGACCGGTGCCGGTGGCGGTGCCTTGATGACGCCGATGCTGATCCTGCTCTTCGGCGTCAAGCCGTCGACGGCTATTTCGAGCGACCTGGTGGCGGCCGTGTTGATGCGTCCCGTGGGCGCCGTCGTGCACATGACCAAGAAGACGGTCAACTACGCGCTGGTCGGATGGATGGTCCTCGGCTCCGTCCCCGCCGCGTTCCTCGGTGCCTACATCCTCCACCTCCTGGGCAACTCCACCGGCGCCGAGAACAACGTGCAGACCCTGCTCGGTGCCGCACTCCTCCTCGGCGCCTTCGCCATGGTGCTGCGCTACGGGCTGGACCGCCGCGCCGGCCACAGCCGTCAGGGACTGATCGGCCAGGTGGTGGTGCGGCCGCTCCCAACCGTCGCCATCGGGCTCCTCGGGGGTCTCGTCGTCGGCATGACCTCGGTGGGCTCGGGATCGCTGATGATCGTGCTCCTGCTGTTCCTCTATCCGGTCCTCGGAGCCAACCAGCTCGTCGGCACCGACCTCACCCAAGCCGTGCCGCTGACCCTGGCGGCCGCGCTCGGCGCGCTGGCTTTCGGCCACGTCGAGTTCTCGGTGACCACCTCCATCGTGCTGGGCAGCGTGCCCGCCGTGTTCGTGGGCTCGCTCATCTCCTCGCGGGCGCCCGACCGCTACATCCGCCCGGTGATCACCTTCGTGATCTTCGCCTCGGGGCTCAAGTACGTGGGCCTCGGCACCACCGCGCTGGGCTGGACGCTCGGCGCCGTCATCGTGGCGGCCGCCGCCGTCTGGCTCGCCTACGTGCGGCCACGCCGGGCTGGTCTCGAGTCGGTGCCGTCGGTGCCCGGGCTGCCCGATCCGCCGTCCTCGGGTTTCGCCCTCGAGGGGTCGCCGCCCCCTCCCTGACCGCCGGACCGACCTGCCGCCGGCCCGATTCGCCGCAGGCGGAGATCCGGGTCAGATGTGGTAGCCGAGCGCCTGCAGCTCGGCGATCACCTGCTGCGAGAGCACCTGTCCGCCCCCCGGCGTCAGGTGGATCCCGTCGGGCGTGCGCACGTTGACAACCTGTCCCGCACCGTTGGTGATGAAGGCCGTGTAGCCCCCCTGCGGCGTGCCCAGCGTGTGGTCCGCGTTGAGGTACGTCACGGGTGGATGTGCCTTCACCGCCTGCTGTTGGACCACGGCGTTGACGTCGGACATCTGCGCATTCAGGCCCGGGTTCTGCATCGGCGGCATGCCGACCCACAGGACGGTGGCCCCTCCGCTCCCGGCGATCTGCATGAACTGCGCCACCCGCTGGGCGTAGAGCGTGTTCCACTGGGGCGACGTGTAGGGCACGTCGGGCGGCCCGAGGAAGTCCTGGGCGTCGTTGGCGCCGATCATGATGATCACCACCTGGGGATCCTGCGCCTTCAGGTCGGCGCTGAGCTCCGCCGGCCAGTTGAAGTAGTCGGGCCTCGTCAACCCGGTGCTCACGCGGCCGTCGAGCGCGGCGCTGACCACGCCGGTATTGGCCAGATTGGGCTGGAGCGCGTCACCCAGGTCGATGCCGATGGAGTCGCCGACGATCAGGACGCGTAGCGGGTTCGCCGCGGTGGGATCCTTCGGGTTGGGCGGCACCGTCGTCGTCGTCGGCGCAGTGCCACCCTTCTTGGCTCGCTTCGGCGGCTGCGGGCTCGGGCGGGGCCCCGACTACCGTGAGACCGGCCGCCCCGCCCGTCAAGCCGCTGCCCCGGCCCGTGATGGAGACGAAGTGCGAGAGCTGCAGGGCGCGGCTGAGGGCGGCGACGGGGCCGGTCACGTCGAGGCTCACCGTGCGCCGTGTCCCGACCGGGGACACCTGGGCGTTGTGCTGCAGCGTGGGTGCGTAGAGCAGGAACCACAGTGCGAAGGCGGCGAGGCCGAGGGCCAGGACGCGTCGCCACGGCGCCCGCTCCCGGCCGTCGGGTGCCGGGGGCAGCTCAGCGTGCGGGTGCGACTGGAACTCCGCGGGGGACTCCCAGTCCACGTGGTGCGGCGGTGTGCGGGCGTCGGACATCAGAACCGGTAGTAGATGAAGGGCGCGACGCCGACGGGTCCGAAGGTGGTGATGCCGAGCAGGGCGAAGCCGAGCAGGCCGACCTGCACCACGGCCTTCTGGCGGGAGAACGTCGCCTGCAGCCTGTCCACGCTCAGGGTGGGCACGAACTGCGACGCAATGGTGGCGAGCACGGTCACGACGAGCAGAGGGGTGATCAACGGCGAGGCCTCACCCCAGCCGCTGAAGAGACGGCCGATGACGGCGAAGGCCTGCGAGGTCCCGCTGGCATTGAAGAAGACCCAGCCCAGGCACACGTACTGGAAGGTGAGGAAGCGCTGGACCCACACCCGCACCGGGCCGTCGGCCACGCCCGGGAGCCCGCGCCGCTCCCGGCTCGTCCGGCGCAGGTGCCCGAACGACTGGCCGATCCCCTGCATGCCCCCCCAGATGACGAAGGTCCACGCCGCCCCGTGCCACAAGCCGCCCAGCACCATGGTGATCATGATGTTGCGCACGGTCTGGGCCTGGCCGTTGGCACTGCCGCCCAGCGGGATGTAGAGGTAGTCCCGCAGCCAGCGGGACAGCGTCATGTGCCAGCGCCGCCAGAAATCCTGCAGGTTGCGCGCGGTGTAGGGCGCGTCGAAGTTCTGGGGGAACCGGAATCCGAGCAGCATGGCGAGGCCGATGGCGATGTCGGTGTAGCCGCTGAAGTCGCAGTAGATCTGCACCGCGTAGCCCCAGGCGGCGAAGATCGCCTCCGGCGCCGAGTGCTGGGTGGGCGAGGTGAAGACCGGCGTGACGATCGCGCTCGATACGTAGGAGGAGATCACCACCTTCTTGAACAGGCCGGCGAGGATGAGCCAGAAGGCGCGCGAATAGTCCACCGAGTTCGGGTCGCGACGCCGGCGGATCTGGGGCAACAGTTCGGTGCCGCGGACGATCGGGCCCGCTAGGAGATGCGGGAAGAACGAGATGTAGACGGCGAAGTCCAGCGGCTTGGCCGGCTCCAACTCGCGCCGGTAGATGTCGATCACGTAGCTGATGGCCATGAAGGTGAAGAACGAAATGGCGATGGGCAACCCGACCTGCAGGAGGGGGACGGCCCGGCCCAACCCCAACGCGTGGGTGAGGTTGTCGACGTTCACCGAGACGAAGCCGTAGTACTTGAACCAACCGAGGATGGCGAGCAGCGCACCCACCGATGCACCCATGGCGATGCGCCTGGCGCGCTCGTCGCGCATGGCGTTGACCCACGCCCCACCGGTGAAGGCAACCACCGTCGTCAACAGCAGGAGCAGGCAGTAGCTCCAGCCCACCCAGCCGTAGAACACGTAGCTCAGGGCGATCATGGACAGTTTCCACCAACCCGAGTACGGGTTGAGCAGCCAATTCACCGTGAAGGCGATGGCAAAGAAGATTGCGAAGTCGATTGTGGGAAAGAGCATGGGGAGCGATCAGCGCGTTGCGCCGAATGTACTGCCGGTCACCCGCACGCCACGTGCACGCTGCAGGCGCGACGGCCCCTGCTGTCGACCTCGCGGGGCCGGTCTCTCTCGCTCTCGACCGCCTGGGCCTCCGGTCGGGGCCGTGCCCGGCGACACCTCGGGGTCCGGGACCCCGGGGCGGCGCAGGATCAGCCCTTGGCCTTCAGCGCATCGATCAGCGCGGGCAGCACCTTGTGCACGTCGCCCACAATGCCGAGATCGGCCACCGAGAAGATCGGCGCCTCCTGGTCCTTGTTGACGGCGATGATGTTCTTGGAGCCCTTCATCCCGACCAGATGCTGGGTGGCGCCCGAGATCCCGCACGCGATGTAGACCGTCGGCTTCACGGTCTTCCCGGTCTGGCCGACCTGGTGCGAATAGGGCACCCAGCCGGCGTCGACGATGGCCCGGCTGGCCCCGGCGGCGCCGTTGAGCAGCTTGGCCAGCTCTTCGATCAACGCGTAGTTCGCCGCATCGCCGAGCCCGCGTCCGCCGGAGACGACGACGGCCGCCTCGTCGAGCTTGGGACCGCTGCGCTCCTCGACGTGGCGCTCCACGATCTGCGCCGTGTTGGTGGCGGCGACGTCGGGCACGGGGGCCGCCACGACCGCCGCGGCAGCGCCACCCGAGGGCTCGGCCGCGAACGACTTGGCCCGGATCACGAAGATGGCCGGACCCGCGCCGGTGAAGTGCGCCGTGACGATGTGGGACCCACCGAAGACGGGATGCTGGCTCGAGAGCCCGCCGTCGCTCTCGACCAGGCCGGTCACGTTGGTCAGGACCGGCCGGCCGAGCTTGGCCGACAGGCGGCCCGCCACATCACGTCCGTCGTAGGTGGCGGCAATCAGGATGGCGTCGGGGGCGTTGCCCCCCTCTATCAGCGCGGCCAGCGCGGCGGCCACCGGCACGCCGGGCAGCGTGCCGCCCAGGTCGCCCACGTCGTAGAGCGTCGTGGCGCCGAACTCACCCAGCGGGCCGGCCAGCGACGCCGCGTCGGCACCCCAGGCGACGGCCTCGACGGTCGAGGCGACCGCTCGGGCCTCGGTCAGCAGCTCGAGCGTGACGGGCGTCGGCCCGCTGTCGCCCATCTCTGCGAGCACCCATACCTTGCCGATCGGCATCTCAGACCACCTTCAGCTGCTCGAGGAAGGCCACGATGCGCTGCGCGCCGTCGCCCTCGTCCACCACGATCTCTCCCGCCCCACGCGATTCGGCCTCGGACACGTCCGTGATCTCCTGCCCGGCTCCCGCCGCGCCGACCAGCGAGGGGTCGATCCCGAGGTCGGCCACCGTCAGGTTGTCCACCGGCTTCGACTTGGCCGCCATGATCCCCTTGAAGGACGGATAGCGGGGCTCGACCACACCGGCCGTCACCGTGACGACGGCCGGCATCGGGCACAGCACCTCGTCGTAGCCGGCCTCCGTCTGGCGCTCGACCTTGACCGAGTTGCCGTCGACGGCGATGGCCTTGGCGAACGTGACCGAGGGCAGGCCCATGAGCTCGGCCACCTGGACGGGCAGCGTGCCCGTGTAACCGTCGGTCGACTCGGTCGCCATCACGACCAGGTCGGGGTTGGCCCGCGCGATGGCGGCCGCCAGGACCCGGGCCGTGCCCAACGCGTCGCTGCCGGCGAGCGCATCGTCACTGACGAGGATGGCCCGGGCGGCGCCCATGGCCAGGCCGGTGCGCAGCCCCGACGTCTCCCCGCCGGGCGCCATGGAGACGAGGGTGACCTCGTCGCCGTCGCCCGAGGCCAGCTGGAGGGCCATCTCGACCCCGTAGTTGTCCGAGTCGTCCATGATGAGCTTGCCCGACCGGTCGAGGGTGTTGGTGCCCGGATTCAGCGCGGCGGGGGCGGCCGGATCGGGGATCTGTTTGACGCAGACGACGACGTTCATGGCGGTCCATCTTTGTGGACCAGGGCCGTTCCCCGCCATTCGACCGGGTGACGAGCCCGATTCGGCCCTCCACGGTGGCCGGACCACCGCCGGGGTCGGTCAGTCGGTGCTCCCCGCCGCCGCCGCCAACGCGTCGCCGAGCCGGTCCGTGATCACGGCGTCCGCCCCGAAGGCGACCATGGCCCGCAGGTCTTCGGGCGCGTTGACGGTCCACACGTTGATCGCAAGTCCCATTGCATGCGCCCGCTCGACCAGCCCGGGGTCCACCGACAGCACGAACGGGTGGACGGCGCCGAACCCGGCCTCCGCCGCCGCCGCCAGGGCCGGTGCGGCCTCGGTGCCGAAGCCCCAGAGCGCACCGAGCGCCAGGCGCCCGTCCGCCGCCTGCACGGCGCGCAACGTGGCCGTCTGGAAGGACGAGACGATCACCCGCGTCGTCCAGCCGGCCTCCTCGATCGCCGCAGCCGTCAGCGCCGCCACCGCTTCGGACGGGTCCCATCCCGGGTCCTGGGGCGCGTTCTTGATCTCGACGTTGACCGCCATGCCCTCGCAGACCGCCAGCACGTCGGCCAGCAGGGGAACGTGGGCCGGCAGGTCGGCCACCCCCAACTCCGCCAGCACGCCCACACCCGGGATCTCGGCATCGTGGTGGACGGCCAGCGCCCCGTCAGCCGTGAGGCGCACGTCGAGCTCGACGCCGTCGGCCCCCAGGCGCCGGGCCTCGGCGAAGGCCTCGATGGTGTTCTCGGTGAAGCCCACGGTGCAACCCCTATGTGCAAAGACCGCGGTCACCGGGCTCCCGTCATGTCCCCGTCACGATTCCACCGCGACGGGGGCCGAAACTTTCACCAAAAACTCCTTGCCTGGTCACCGGCAGGCCATTACCCTCTTGGCCGTTAACCCGCTTTTCACGGACGGGCACCATCTGGGCCCGATCATGTGAAAAGGATCACAATGCAGGTGGAGGCACATTCCGATGGCTCTCATGTGGAACCGGACCGTTGACTGGGACGCGGACGACTGGCGGCGCTCCGCCGCCTGCCGCAACACCGAGCCGGACCTCTTCTTCCCCGTCGGCACGACCGGTCCCGCCGTCGACCAGATCGACGCGGCCAAGCGGGTCTGCCACGCCTGCGACGCGCTCGAGCCCTGCCTCGACTTCGCGCTGGCCACCAACCAGGAGTCCGGCGTGTGGGGCGGCACCTCGGAGGAGGAGCGCCGCAAGCTGCGCAAGGCCTGGTTGGCCGCCCGCCGCTCGCAACGCGTCGCCATCTGAGCGGCACCCGTCGACAACGCGCTCACCGGGGCGCGCGCACCGGCACCGAGATGGAGACGCGGGTCCCGCCCCCATCGGCCGCCGGCACCGGCTCCATGGAGATCGTCCCCTCCAGCTGACTGACGACGAGGTCGCGCACAATCGACAGGCCGAGGCTCGACGTCCGCTCGATGTCGAAGCCTTCGGGCAACCCCAGCCCGTCGTCTCGCACCTCGACGTGCAGCGCACTCTCCTCGCTCACCAGCGTGAGGTCGACGTGGCCCACCGGCGCGTAGCCCGCCCCTCCCCCGGTACCCTCCAACCCGACCGCCCCGTCCTGGCTGCCGGCGTTCTCGGGATCGAAGGCGTGCTCGACCGCGTTCTGCAACAGCTCGGCCACCGTGACGGCGAGCGGCGTGGCGACGTCGGCCGCCACCTCGCCGAGGTCCCCGTGCACCGCGATCACGATCGGCTGGGACGAGACCACCGAGTCCTCGGCCATCTGCACCAGTGAGCTGACGATCTCGGCGAAGGGCACCTGGTCGCTCGGGTCCCGCGACAGGATCTCGTGCACCAGCGCGATGGAGCGCACCCGGCGCTCGGCCTCGTGCAGCGCCACCCGGGCCGCCCGGTCACCCACCCGGCGCGCCTGCAGGCTCAGCAGCGACGAGATCGTCTGCAGGTTGTTCTTCACCCGGTGGTGCACCTCGCGGATGGCCGCGTCCTTGGACAGCAGCAAGCGATCGAGGCGGCGCACGTCGGTGACGTCGCGCAGCAGGATCATCGCCCCGGTCACCACCCCGTGGGAGAGAAGCGGGATGCAGTGGACGAGCACGATGACGTCAGGGCGGCGCTCGACCTCCTCCACGACCGGCCGGCCGGTGGCCAGCGCCCACTCGACGGCGGACTCCTCGATGTCGAGGTCACCGAAGCGGCGCCCCTCGGGCTGGGTGTAGATGCCCATGCGGTGGAAGGCGTTCATGGCGTTGGGCGACGCGAACTCCACCCGTCCGTCGGCATCCACCACGACGACCCCGTCGCCCACCCGGGGGGACTCCTCCGTGCCGACGTCCTCGTCGGGGAAGGGGAAGGCCGACTGCGCCACCATGTCGGCCAGGCGCTCGAACACGTCGAGGTACGTGCGCTCGTACATGCTGGTCGGCCCCTTGAGCGGCGCCAGCGAGACGCGGAGCAGCGCGCCGATGATGTGGCCCTCGAAGCGCACCGGGATGTTCTCCACCGGCACCTGCTCGCCGAGGACGGGGTGGTGGATACTGCCCCGCACGATCTCCCCCGAATGGAGGCACTGGGCCACCAGCGTCCACTGCGACTCGTTCACGGTCTGGCCCACCAGGTCCTGGTCGACCAAGGTGGGCCGGTTGTTCGGTCGCATCTGGCCGAGCACCACCAGCTCGGGATCCTCGCGCGACAGGTCCGCGCCATCGGCGGCGCCGGCAGCGCCGGCAGCGCCGGCAGCGCCGGCAGCGCCGGCGTTGCCGAT
The DNA here is from genome assembly GCA_963817735.1 of uncultured Acidimicrobiaceae bacterium. Lineage (GTDB taxonomy): Bacteria > Actinomycetota > Acidimicrobiia > Acidimicrobiales > RAAP-2 > Bog-473. The sequence continues at coordinate 83,507 of CAWFPP010000003.1, forward strand.
CGGCGTGGCGTGCACCGGCACCAGCAAGAGAAGGTCGGAGAAGGAGAGGTCGGCCAGGACGCTCCAGCTCCCGAGCAGCCGCTGCAGGTGCTCGAGCTCCTCGGGCTTGAGGTCCGTGTGGCTGAGGGCCAGCTCGGCCGGTGTCGGCATCAGCCGACTTCCCCGGCGCGCGCGACGACGGGGACGGCGTAGGCCTGGCGGCCCCGGTACCCCTGCAACCCGCCGACTCCGACGGCGCCCAGCAACGCGCGCAGGTCGTCGGCCCGGTCGGCCACGTGCTCGAGCCGGTGGGCGTCCGAGGCCGTGGTCAGCGGGACGCCCCGCGCCACGAAGCGCTCGAGCAGGCCCAGGGCCGGGTACTGCTCGCCCACCGGCTTGCGCCAGCCCGCCGAGCTGAGCTCCGCCGCCATGCCAGAGGCGGCCGCGGCCTCGGCGATGCGGTCCCACCACTCGCCCGGCGCCGCGGGCACGTAGCCCGCCACCTTGATCAGGTCCGGGTGGGCCAGCACGTCGCAGGCGCCCGACGCCGCCAGCTCCTCGAGCGCCTTCGTGTAGGCGTCCCAGCAGGTGTCGACCTGCCGCACCGACCACTCGGCCATGGAGACCGGGTCGTCGAGGTCGTCGAAGCGCCAGGCGCCCACCCAGTGCACCGAGCCGAGCAGGACGTCGAAGGGGTACCCGGCCAGGAGGTCGGCGACGGTGTCCATACGGCCCTCGTAGTAGTCGACCTCCAGCCCGATGACGACCGGGAGCCCCGCCTCCTTGGCCGCCAGCGCGCATTCGACGTAGGCGTCGAGGTCCGCCGTGGCGTGGAACTTCCAGTACTCGGCCATGGACTCGGCCAGCGCGGGCGGCACCCGTTCGTCGTCCCAGAAGCCCCCGAGCAGCGCCTCGGCCTGGCGGAAGCGGAAGAGGTGCTCGGTCACCGCCAGCTCCGTCACCCCCGCCGCCTGGGCCCGGGCGCAGTACTCGGCCAGCTGTTCCAGCCGGAGCGGCGTCTCGTGCTCCGAGTGGGGCCAGAGGTGGAGGTGGTAGTCGAGCACGGTGGCCGCGTTCTCCGGCGGCGGTCAGCCGGCCCGGCGGATCAGCGTGACGCCGTCCCTGATCGTCGTCAGCACGCAGACGACTCGGGGGTCGTTGACCACCTTGTCGTTGAAGGCGCGCAGCGCACGGGCGCCTTCGTGGGGATCATTCTCCGAGGCCAGAACCCCGCCGCTCTGCAGGGTGTTGTCGACGACGATCAGGCCGTGGCGCGCCAGCTTGGGCAGCACCGCCTCGTAGTAGGCGTCGTAGGTGACCTTGTCGGCGTCGATGAAGACCAGGTCGAAGGGACCCTGCAGCTCTTCGAGCGAGCGCAACGCCGGCCCCTCGATCACGCTGATGTGGCTCTCGAGCCCAGCGGCCGCGATGTTGCCCCGGGCCACCTGGGCGTGGTGCGGGTCGACCTCGAGCGAGATGATGGACCCGTCCCGACCGAGCCCCGCCGCCATGGCGATGGCCGAGTAGCCGGTGAAGGTGCCGATCTCGAGCACGCTGGTGGCCTGGGTGGCGAAGACGAGCAGCTCCAGGAAGCGGCCCTCCTGGCGTCCCACCATCATCCCCCAGGCGGCGAAGTCCTCCTTGGTGGAGGCATCCACCGACTCGAGATGCCCCGGTGGCGCCGTCGTGTGCGCGTCGGCGTACGCCAGGACCTCTGGGTTGATGAGTTGGGCCATGGCACCGATGGTACGCGCCCTCCGAGCCCCTTAGTCCCAGACCAGCGCGCCCAGCCGCAGGAGCCCGGCCATGTCGTAGATGTCGGCGTCGAAGAAGGGGATGGTGACCAGCACGTCGGGCGCCCCCCTGAGCTCCGCCTGCTGCTCCGCCTCGCGCCGCGCCACCACGGCGAAGTTGAGGAAGCTCTCGGCCACCTCGCCGAGCACGCGGCCCGCCACCAAGGGGTCGTCGGTGAGCCCGTCGCCCAGCTCGGCGGCGTGGGAGGCGATCGACTGGGCCAGCTTGTCGGTTCTGGCGTCGCGCAGGTACTCGGGCAGCACCTTGTTCAGCACCACGGCGCCGAGGTGCAGCTGGCGCGCCGTCAGCTCGGCCGAGAAGAACTCCGCCTCGCGTACCGGCGTCGCCTCGAGCGTCGACACCACCATGAACGTCGTGCGCCGGTCGGAAAGGAGCCGCGTCACGGCCTCGGCCCGCTCGACGAAGCCGGCGTACATGGAATGGAACAGAATGAAGAACTCGGAGATGTCGGCCAGGAACTGCGTGCCGAGGATGCGATCGGCGACTTGGTAGAAGGGCCGCGACGCCAAGTTCACCAGGCGAGACCGGTAGGGCACGATGAGCCACCGCAGCAGGCGCGACGAGAAGAAGTCGGCCATGCGCTGCGGCGCATCGAGGAAGTCGAGGGCGTTGCGCGTGGGTGGCGTGTCCACCACGATGAGGTCGTACTTCCCTTCGCCGTGGATCTCGTAGAGCCGCTCCATGGCGATGTAGTCGTGCGACTGCACGAAGCGGCCCGAGATGTTCTGGTACAGCGGGTTGGCCAGGATCTGCTCGCGGGTCGCCGCGTCGGGCGCGTGGCGGCGGATGAGGTCGTCCCAGCTCTGCTTGGTGTCGAGCATGGCCGCCCACAGCTCACCCCTGGGGTGGGCCACCGCCCCGGTGAACACCTCGTCGGGAATGCGGACCTCGTCGTTCCCGATCCCCTTCAACCCCAGCGCGTCGGCCAGCCGGCGCGCCGGGTCGACGGTGAGTACCAGCACGCGCCCGCCCTGTTCCACCACCGCCGTGGCCGCCAGCGCGGCCGCCGTCGTGGTCTTGCCCACGCCGCCGGGCCCGCAGGCGATGACGATGTCCTTGGCGGCCAGCAGCTGGCCCACGGTCTTGGCCGCCGGGGTCGGCGCCGAGGTCACTGGCCCAGCTCTTCGCCCAGCGCATGGGCCACCTGGCGCGTGGTCCGGGCCCCGAAGCTGCGGACGAACAGGTAGGGCAGCAACAGCACCGGCATCTCCTCGGGCAGCCCCGCCCGCAGGCGCTGCAGGTGGGCCGACCGGGTGCGGCGCATGGTGACGGCGAGACGGGCCGCTTCGAGCACCGGGGCCACCATCCCGCCCGCCCGTTCCGACAGCACCGCCTCGGTCTCGGGCGCGCGGAGCTGCTCGAAGATCTCCTCCTCGCGCTGGCCGAACAGCTCGGGCAACACGCGGTTGACGACCACGGCCGACATCCGCACCGTCGTCTCGTCGCGGATGCGCTGCGCCAGCTCGAGCGTTTCGCTCACCGGCATCTCCTCCGGCGTGCAGACCGCGACCAGGCCGGTCTGGCGGGGGTCCGAGAGGATGTCGAGCATCCAGTCCGTCTGGCTCCGGATGAGGCCGACCTTGACGAGATCGTTGATGGCCTGCGGTGCAGCCAGCTGCCCGACGATGTGTCCGCTGGCGGGGGCGTCGACGACCACCAGGTCGTAGTGCCGCTCCTTGACCTCCCAGCAGAACTTCCCGACGGTCAGGATCTCCCGCACGCCGGGTGCCGCAGTGGCGACGAAGTCGAACGCCTTGGCCAACGGCCCGATCCGGCCCACCACCGGGATGCGAAGGTGCAGCTTGAGGTATTCGCGGAGCGACGCCTCGGTGTCCATCGACATGGACCACACACCGGGGGCGATCTCACGGGGCGTGAAGTCCGTCGGGGGCGCCTCGAAGAGTGACGTCACGTCGCCCTTGGCGTCGACCTCGCACACCAGCACGCGCTTACCGTGCTCGGCGGCCAGCTGGGCCAGGCCGGCCGCGACCGTCGTCTTGCCCACCCCGCCCTTCCCGGTCACGAAGACCAGGCGCAGGTCCAACAGGTCGGGCGCCGCGTTCACCCCTTGCGCGCCTGTCCCGCCGTCACTCCCGTCCTCAGGGGGCGCCGAACCCGACGCGGCGATCGCCCGCCGGCGCGCCCACCTCGACGTAGGCGACCTTGACGACGGGGACCCCGACCCGCCGACCCTTGCGGTCGGTCAGCCAGAGAACCCCGTCACCCGTCTTGAGCAGCTTCTCGATGTCGGCGACCACCTCGTCGCGGTCGGCATCGTCGGGCATCTCCACCTCGATTTCCTTGGGGGTGTGGGTGATGCCGATGCGCACGTCCACCTGGTCTCACGCTCCTCTCGACCTGTCGGACGGTTCCGAGGCCGCCTCGACGTTACTGCGAGCGGGCAGACTGCTGGACATGGATGGCCGGCCCACGGCTGGGAGAACGGAGCGCGGTGCCCGCTGGGCAGCGACGATGGCGGGCTATGCCGGTCCCGTGCGGCTGGCCCACGCCGATTCGCACGCTCGGATCGGGCCGGCTCCGGAGGCGGACGGGACGGCGGCCAAACCCGGCATGCCGCGGGGACGATCGGAGCGCCGTGCGCTCGAGGAGTCGCTGCTCGCACCCGGGGCGACCCGATCCTCCGATGCCGGCGACCGGGCCGAGCCCGAGCAACCCGATGCCTGGCGCACCTGCTTCGAACGCGATCGCGACCGCATCCTGCATGCCACCTCGTTCCGCCGGCTGGCCGGCAAGACGCAGGTCTTCGTCTTCCCCCAGGATCATCAGCGCACTCGGCTGACCCACGCACTCGAGGTGGCACAGGTCGCCACCGCCATCGCGCGGGCCTGTCGCCTGAACGTGGCCCTGACCGAGGCCATCGCCCTCGGGCACGACTGTGGCCACGGGCCGGGCGGGCACGCCAGCGAGGACGCGCTCGACCCCTACCTGCCGGGCGGGTTCGACCACGCGCCCTGGGGCGCCCTGGTCTCGCTCGCCCCCCTCAACCTGTGCGCCGAAACGGTCGACGGGATCGCCAACCACAGCTGGTCGCGCCCGGCTCCGTCCACGCCCGAGGGCGAGGTGGTGAGCTGGGCCGACCGGATCGCCTACGTCTGTCACGACTGGGAGGATGCTGTCCTTTCCGGCATCGTCGCCCCGCGTCAGCTGCCGCTCTCGGTCCGCGCCCTGTGCGGCGAGCGCCGGAGCGCCCAGCTGGGTGCCTTCATCAACGGCGTGGTCTCGGCGTCACTGCGCACCGGCCAGGTCGGCATGGAAGACGAAGAGGCCGAGGCGCTGGCGGCCTTCCGGACCTGCAATTACGAGCGCATCTACCTGCGCGACGCCTCACTGCGGCAGGGCGACGCCGTGATCAGCGTGCTGCGGGCCCTGGTCGAGCACTTCTCGGACCGGCCGCACCTGGTGACCGACCACGGCCCGGCGTCCGTGGAGTCCGTCGACGTCGTCGCCGGGAGCGCCGGTGCGGTGCGCGCCGCCGTCACCTACGTGGCCGGCATGACCGATCGGTTCGCCTTCCGCCAGGCGGTGGCCCTGCTCGGCTGGGACCCGGCCAAGCTGCCGGCCGGCGTCGACGCCTGATTCCCCCCCTCGGCTCAGACCGGCGCGTCGGGGAACGCAGGCGTGCGCTTCTCCGTCAGCGCGGCCACACCCTCGGCGAAGTCGGCGCGCCCCATCATTTCGGCCATGCGGGAGCCGGCGTCGCGCACCGACGAGGCGACATCCCCGTGCAGGTCGCGGTAGAGCTGCAGCTTGGTCGCGGCCAACGACGTCGGCGCGATCTCCGTGGCGAGCCGCCCGGCGTACGCGTAGGTGAAAGGCAGGAGCTCCTCGGGCGGCAGCACCCGGTTGACCAACCCGAGCCGCTCGGCCTCGTCGGCCAGAACGACACGGCTGGACAGGAGAAGGTCAGCGGCCCGCGTGACGCCGACCAGGCGGGGCAACAGCCACGACAGGCCGTACTCGGCCGGCAGCCCCAGGCGGCCGTGCGACGTGGTCAGCTTGGCCCCTTCTGCCGCGAAGCGCAGGTCGCAGTAGCACGCCAGCACCAGTCCGACCCCGGCGGCCGGCCCGTTGACCGCGGCGATGATGGGCTTGGGGATGCCGAACTGGGAGGCGAAGTCGGCGTCGAACTCGGGCCGGACGCCGTAGCCGGGCATGGCCACGTCGTCGCCCAACCCGGCGTCGTACCCGCCGCGTTCGACATGACCCTCCAGCGCCCGCGCGTCCGCGCCGGCGCAGAAGCCGCGACCCGAACCGGTGACCACGATGACCCGGACACCCGGGTCGGTGGCGGCGTGTTGCAGCAGCCAGCGGTACTCGGTGTGCATGCGGCCGGTCCACGCGTTGAGCCGGTCGGGCCGGTGCAGGGTGATGGTGGCGACACGGTCGTGCACCGCGTAGCGGGTCACCTTGAGCTCGGTGAGCTCCACGTCAGTCCAGGGTGCTGTAGCGGGCCAGGTGCAAGGTGCCGGCCTCGAGCGCCTGCTCGAACGCGGCCTGCACCGGGTGTCCGTCGACGGCGCGCTGGAAGGCCGCCGCGGCATCGTCGGTGGACCACAGGGTCACCACCAGCCAATCGTCACCGTGCCGCGCCGTGGTGCGCCGCATGAAGCCGGGCTGGTTGGGCACCAGCTCGGTCTGGACGCGCCGGTCCAGCATGAGGAACGACTCGTCCGTCACGCCCTCGGCCAACCTGAACGTGGTGAGCTCGACGATCGACACGGTCAGGCCTGCACCAGCATCACTGGATTGCCCTCGGGGTCGGTGATGCCGGCCAGCGTGGGACCGCCGGGGACGTCGAAGGGCTCGGCGACGATGGTGGCACCGAGCGCCACCGAGCGATCGAGGGAGGCGCGCAGGTCGGCCACCTGCACATAGAGGGTCACGCCGCAACGCTCGCCGGCCCGGATGTGCCCGCCCGGACCGGGCTCGGGGCCACCGATGCCGGCCGGGATCTCCATGATGGAGCCCTCGCCGATCTGCCAGTTGAAGAGGTCCGCGTAGAACGCGCGCTGCCGCTCTGGGTCCTTGGCCTCGATCTCCCAATGCACCACGGGCCGTGCCCAGTCCTGCGCCATGCCACCTCCCCTCGTCGCGGCCCACAGTAGCGAGCCGCAGGGGACCGCCAAAGGGAGGCGGGTCCGCCCGGGCCAAGGGTGCCGGCGCTTCCCACGGAGGACCGGCGAGGGGTACCATCACGGCGCAGTTTCGGGCCTGGCCGGCCCGGCGGGTATCCGCTGCAGTTTGGCGATATGGGCGAGGCAGCGGAGGAGGGACATAGAGGGTGACTCACTGGACGCACGTTCTGTCCAACGTCTCGCTGGTGGAGTTCGTCCTCCTGGCCGCGCTGACGATGCTGCAGTGGGTTCGTCACCGCATCCGCGGCGCCGGTTGGGTCGCGCTGTCGTTTGCCATTCTCGGCGGCCTGTCGCTGGCCCTCAAGATCGACCCCGGGCTCGTCACCGACCAGAATGTGGCCAAGGCGCTCATCGCCCTGCTCCTGGTGATGCCCTACTGCCTGTTCCGCTTTGCGGCCACGTTCCGCACGCCGAGCCGCCCCGTCCGCTCGCTGGCCGTGCTCCTCACGGTCGGCATCGTGCTCTTCACGTTCAGCCTGAAGTACCTGCCGGCACCGGGCTTTGCGGCGCCGCCGCACTTCCTGGCCTATCGGATCTCGTTCCTGGTGGCCTTCGGCTTCCTCTGCGGCTACGTGGCCGTGTCCTTGTTCCTCGCCGGCCGCGGCGAACCACCGATCGCCGCTTCGCGCATGCACCTCCTGGCGATCGCCGTGGTGGGGCTCGAGATTCAAGTGGTAGTGGCCGCCCTCGGACTGCAGGGCCCCACTGTCGAACTCGTCACGCAGGCGCTGACCGTGGTGATGGGTGTCCTCTTCCTGGTGGCCCTCGTGTTCCCCTCCTTCGTCCGCGTCTTCCTGAGCCGCGACGAGGATGTCGCCTTCCGGCGGGGCGTCGCTGAGTTGGTGTCCGCCGGAGACTCCCGTGACGTCGCCGAGCGCCTGTTGCCCCACGTGTGCGCGCTGGTCGGCGCGTCCTGGGCCGCTCTCCTCGCCGGCGACGGCACGGTCGTGGCTCGCTTTCCCTCGTGGAGGGACGGCGAGGGGCCCGACGCCTGGCAGGCGGACAACCCCCGGACCGGCCAGCGACGGATCGCCGTGCAGACCCGGAGCGGCGCCACCCACACCCTGGCCGTCAAGATCAGTCCTTCCATGCCGTACTTCGGCAGCGAGGAGCTCCGCCAGCTCGACCAACTGGCCGGCATGGTCGGGCTGGCCATCGAGCGCTGTGAGATGGCCGAGCAGATCGCCTTCCAGGCTTCGCACGACGGGCTGACCGGCCTGGCCAACCGCACCTTGTTCATGGAACGCCTGGAGGAGGCAATGCACCATGTCGGCCGCCGCCGGGCCGCCTTGGCCGTGCTCTTCATCGACCTCGACCGCTTCAAGCTGGTGAACGACCGGGCGGACCACTCGGCCGGCGACCGCGTCCTGTGCGAGATGGCGGACCGGCTCACCTCCATGACGCGTGGCGTCGACCTGGTGGCGCGCTTCGGCGGCGACGAGTTCGTGGCGTTCGCAGAGGTCGACCATGAGCACGATGCGCTCGACATGGCCGAGCGCATCCGCACGGGACTGAGCGCACCGGTGGCCATCGGTGGCGGGCAGCTCGTGGTGACCGCCAGCGTCGGCGTCGTCATGACGGCCGACGGGTCGACGTCGCCGGCCGCGCTGACTGCGCGACGCCGACAACGCCATGTACGAGGCGAAAAGGTCAGGGCGCGATCAGGTCGTGCTCTTCCACCGCAACGCCCGCGACATGGCCGACCGCAAGTGGGGTCTGACCCCCGCCCGGGCCCGCAGACTCAACGCAGGGTGAGCTCCCGCCGGTAGACCCGGGCCGGGCCCAGGGCTGCCAGCTTCTCCGCAATGGCCCGGAACGCCTGCGCCGTCTCGCTGTCCGGATCGACCGCGGTGACCGGACGACCCTCGTCGCCGCCCTGGCGCACCGCGCTGACGAGCGGGATCCTGCCGAGCAGGGGGATCCCGAGATCAGCGGCGAGCGTCGCACCCCCGCCGCTGCCGAAGAGCTCGTAGCGCTTTCCGTCGTCACCCGTGAACCAGCTCATGTTCTCGATGACGCCGCGCACCGACAGCTTGAGCCGTCGGGCGGCGAAGGCCGAGCGCTGGGCCACCCGCTGGGCCGCCGCCTGAGGGGTGGTCACGACGATGATTTCCGCGCGCGGCATCACCTCGGCGAGGGTGAGCGCGACGTCGCCCGTGCCCGGCGGCATGTCGATGAGCACGAAGTCGGGTTCTCCCCAGTACGCATCGGTCAGGAACTGCTGAATCGCCTTGTGCAGCATCGGGCCGCGCCAGATCACCGGCTGGTCGTCCGGGACGAAGTACCCCATGGAGAGACACTTGACGCCGTGGGCCGAGGTCGGGATCACCATGTCGCCGATGATGATCGGGTCGTGGTCGGTCCCGAGCATCTTGGGAACCGAGAAGCCGTACACGTCCGCGTCGAGCAACCCCACTCGGTGGCCCGCCTGCGCGAGGGCGATGGCCAGATTCACCGTCACCGTGGACTTGCCGACGCCACCCTTGCCCGACGACACACCGATCACGCGCGTGGTGGCCTCCGGTCCGAGGAAGGCCGGCATGGGTGCGGCAGGCGCCTGGCCATGCCCGGCGTGGTCGTGTCCGTGGCCGTCTTGAGCGCCCTGCTCGACGTCGCCGACCATGCCGGCGCGCAACCGGTGCCGCAGCTCGGCTCGTTCCTCGTCGTTCATCACCACGAAGTCGAGTTCGATCTCCTCCACGCCCGCCACGGAACCGGCAGCCCGGTGGATGTCCTCGGCGAGCTCGTCGGTGCCGGGCCAGGCGGCAACCGGCAGCGCCACCTCAATCTGCACCCGGTGGCGTCGAGGCCGGACCGATCGCACCAGTCCGAGGTCACCGAGCGTCAGACCGATCTCGGGATCGCGCACAGCGCCCACTGCGGCCTCCAGCTGTGATTGGTCTGCTGCCATGCACTCCCTCGTCTCGGGTGGGATCTGGTTACCCGCACCGCGGGGACGCTGTCCGCGTCGCCCCTGCTGGAGGCCTTGATCCCTCGGTAGACTACCCAGCGTGAGCACCGCTCCGATCACCGCTCCGATCAACGCCGAGACCGAGCGACCAGCTGGTGCCGACGACGGCCGGTTCAGCGCCGCCGTCGCAGCGGTCGCGGCGGCTTTCGGAGATCCGACCCGCCGTGACATCTTCCTGCACGTGCGCGCCGTGCCCGGCGCCACCGCGAGCGAGGTCGCCCGCGCCTTCTCGCTGCACCCCAACGTGGCCCGCCACCACCTGCAGCGGCTGGTCGACGGGGGCTACGTCAGGGTCGAGACGGGGCGCCATGCCGCCGGTGCCGGCCGCCCCTCCAAGCGCTACTTCTGCGTGGAGGAGGAGCTCCAGCTCGGCCTCATGCAACGGCGCGACGACCTCCTCATGCGCCTCCTCGGCGAGGCGATGCGGCGGCTCGGACCGGAGGAGGCCGAGGAGATGGCGGCGCACGTCGGCGAGGAGTACGGACGCTCCCTGGCCTCGCGCATGACGCCGAGCGAGGGCCAGCGGACGGTGCGTGCCGCCATGCACGTGGTGGCCGAGACGCTGACGGCCCACGGCTTCGCGGCGCACGCCGAGGACCGCGGCGAGACCACCGCTGTCGTCGCCGAGCAGTGCCCGTTCGGCGACGCCAGCAGCACCAACCCTGTCCTGTGCGCGGTGGACCGCGGCATGGTCAAAGGGCTGTTGTCGGGGCTCTGCGGCACGGCATCGCGGCAGGCCTTGCCGGTGATCCTCTCCTCGCGGGCGCGGGGCGACGACGCCTGCACCGCCTCTGCCTGAGCCACCGGTGGCGCGCGCCTATCTCGACCACGCCAGTACCACTCCGCCGCGGCCCGGGGCGGTCGCCGCGTTGACGCAGTGGGCCACCCTCCCGGCCGGGGACCCGGGCCGGCTGCACGAAGAGGGTCGCATCGTCCGCGACGCCCTCGAGGTTGCCCGCCGCCAGGTCGCCGAGCTGGTCGGCGTGGCGGGGCGCCAGGTGGTCTTCACTTCGGGGGCAACCGAGTCCATCAATGCCGCTGTCTGGGGCGCCACCAGGGCAGCAGCCGGCCGGCCCGTGCTCTGCGCCGCCGTGGAGCACTCGGCCGTCCGGGACGCCTCGGCGCGCTTGGCCCCGACCGAGGACATCGCGGTGGACGGCACGGGCGGGCTGCAGCTCGACGCACTGCACGAGCGCCTGCGCTCGCGCACCCTTCGGCCCCCCGCACTCGTGCACTGCCAATGGGGCAACCACGAAGTCGGCACGCTCCAGCCCGTGCAGCAGGTCGTGGCGCTGTGCCGGGAGGCCGGTGTCACCGTGCACGTGGACGCGGCCGCGGCCTGCGGGCACGTGCCCATGGACCTGGGTGCGCTCGATGCCGACCTCGTGAGCATCAGCGCGCACAAGCTGGGAGGGGTGCCCGGTGCCGGTGCGCTGATCGTGCGGCGCGGCAGCCGATTCGAGCCGCTTCTCGTCGGCGGCGAGCAGGAGCGCGGCCGACGCGCCGGGCTCGAGGCGTTGCCGGCCCTGCTCGCCTTCGGTGCCGCCGCCATGGCGCTGACCGCGGAGGAGCACGCGACCGTGGACACCGAATCAGGCATTGCCCGGCGGCAGATCGCCTCCCTCGTGGAGGCAGCCCTGGCCGTCGACGGGGTGGCGGTGGTGGGACCTGCGCCACCGGCACGGCTGCCTCATCTGGTCTGCCTCGGCGTGCAGGGGGTCGAGGCCGAACCGGTGTTGATCGGGTTGGACCGGGCGGGTGTGGCGGTCCACTCCGGCTCCGCCTGCTCGTCAGAGAGCATCGAGCCCTCCCCGGTGCTCGAGGCCATGGGCATCGACCCCAGCCACTCGCTGCGCCTCAGCGTCGGCTGGACGACCACCGACGAGGACTGCGGCGCGTTCGCCCGGGAGTTCCCGCGTGTCGTCGCCGACCTGCGCTCGCTACGGAGCTGAGGCCGTCGTGGAGGTGGAGCTCGCGCCCGTGCTGAACTGGGCGGGAAGCGGCACGCCGGCCGCCTTGTAGGCGCCGCTGACGAGCGGGGCGGCCTGGGGGAGCTCGGAGGCCGGGGGGGCATCGTCGAGGAAGTCGTTGAACTGCGCCACGGCCGCGGTGTTGTTGTGGTCCTGGTTCTCGAGGACCAGGCCGTAAAAGAGGTGGGCCTGGCCGTAGGTCGGATTCTCCTTGATGGCCGTCTCGATCTCGGATCGCCCGATCCTGGTGAGCGACGCCACGCTGGCGGTGCTCCCGACGTTCCATTGCAGGAAGCCGGCGTAGGCCAGGGCATGCGGGTTGGACGGGTCCTCGGAGAGCACCTTGTCGTAGAGCACGAGCGCCGCCTTGGTGCTGCCTTGCTGGTTCAGCGCGTCGGCTTGCGCCAACTGCTGCTCGATGAGCTGGGCCTGTGACACGGTCACGCTGCCCGACGAGGCCTGGCCGGGCTGGCGCGCCTGCACGAAGTGCGTGAGCAAAATGACACAGCCGGCGACGATGAGCAGGCACGCCGCCACGATCCCGAGCCGGCGCCACCAGGGCATGGGCGGCCGTTCGGGCGGAGCCGGTTCGGGCCGCGCCGACGCCTTCGGCGCCGCCGGCGACGCCGCGGCGTCGAGGGCCGCCAGCTCCCCCTCCACCTCGGCCAAACGGGCTCGGTCGCGGCCGACCAGGACCGCGTGATCCTCGACGGACAGGTCCCCTGCCTCGCGCTCACGGTCGGCATCGGCCAGGGACCGCTGCAGGAACTCGCGCTCGTCGGCCAGGTACCAGCGCTCGTCGCCGGGCTCGCGTTCCGACCGATCGGTCGTCGGCGATCCGTCGACCGTCATACCTCGACCTCTTCCGCCTTCAGCGCACCGAAGGCGCGGCTGCGGCGCCAGAACACGACGCCCACGCCCGCCAGCGCGCCGGCGCCGAAGACGATGGGAATGATCCAAATGAGGGGGACGCCACCGGCGTCCGGGGGAACCAGCAGGATCGTCTGGCCGTACTCGGACACGAGGGTCTGGTCGATGTCGGCGTTGGACTGCCCCGCCGCCACCATGCTCTCGATCTGATGGCGGACCGCGATGGCCGTCGTGGCGTTCGACTCGGCCACCGACACGTCCGTGCAGGACGGGCAGCGCACGTCCGCCTCGAGCGCGGCCGCCCGCTGCCCCGCCGTCGGCGGCGCCGAGTCCAGCGCGCCGCCGCCGATCACCAGCGCAACGACCAGGACCGCCACCGGCAGGGCCACACGAACCCAGAGGGGCAGGCGCGCCATCCGGTCAGCCACTGGACGCGCCGCCCTGTTCCGTCCGGGCCGCCTTGAGGAAGGAGTCGAGATTGCTCTGCGTGGCCGGGCCCACGAGCACGGCGGTGACCTTGCCGGCGGGATTGATGAAGAACGTGGTGGGCGGCCCGGTGACCCCGTACCGCTCGGCGATGGTGCCGCCGGGGTCACTGACGGCGGGCCAGAGATCACCGTTCCTCTTCAGAAATGTCGCGCGCCGTGGACGTCGTGTCGTGGAACACGACGCTGACCATGTCGGCTCCATCGGTCGCGTGCGTCTGCTCGAAGTGGAAGCGCGAGAGGTCGGGCGCCTCTTCCTGGCACGGGATGCACCAGCTGGCGAAGAAGTTGACCACGACGTAGTGGCCCCGCAGCGAGGACAGCGAGACCCGAGCCCCCGTCGCGAGATCGGTGCCGGTGAAGCCCGGCGCCTGCCGGCCGAGCAGCGTGCTCTGGACGGCGGTGGCCTCCTGGGGGGTGCGGGTGGCCAGGACGATGCCGACGACCACCAGGACGAGGAGGACGGCGCCCGCCACCCACCGGGTGGCGTGGCGACGGCGCCTGCTCACGCCGGCCCCGCGGCGCCCCGCGCCACCAGTGCGCCCACCGGCTCGGGCGCGGCGTCCCGCTCGCGTGGCGGCGCCGGTGTCGCGCCCGCGACCAGGTCCGGCGACGCCGAAGCCGGGTCGGTGGGCCTCCGCCGCGACCCGGGGATCAGGGCCAGCAGGCCACCCACGCCGATGAGCAGGCCGCCGGCCCACAGCCAGACCACCAACGGCTCGATGACCACGCCGATGGCGACCGAGCCTTGCGGCAGATTGTTGATGGCCTGGTTCCCCGAAGAAGCCCCGAGCCCTCCGACGGCATCGAACGTGAGATAGACGTCGCCGAAGAGACCCGAATCGATCGCCGGCGTCCCCACCACCGACAGCGCGCTGCCGAAACTGGTCGTCGCGGGTGCGAACACCGCCCCATCCACCTTCACGAGCGCCTCCTGCGACGTGCGTGACGGCGAGCTCACGGTGCGCAGTCCCTCGAATTCGAAGCGGTGACTGTCGTAGGTGACCACCTCTCCCTTGTGGAGAGCCAGCTCGGCCTGATGCCGGTAGGAGGTGGCCGCAATGATGCCGACCGCGAGCAGGACGACGCCCAGGTGCACGATCATGCCGCCGTTGGCTCGGCCCACGAGGCCGCGCCACAGGCCGACGTGCCGCGCCTGGGCGGCCCGCACGGACAGGACGAGCGCACGTGCCGCGGTGGCCGCCGCCATGGCGCCCAGTCCGAACCCGACCAGCGTGCCCACGCCGCGCAGGCCGAAGGCGACGCAGAGCACGACGGTGCCCACACCGATCCACACCGGAATCGCCAGCCGCTGCCACAGCACGGAGCCGTTGATCTTGCGCCAACTGAGCACCGGTGCCACGGCCATGAGGAACAGCAGCGTCAGCCCGACCGGAATGGCCACGGTGTTGAAGAACGGCGCGCCCACATTGACCTGCTGCTGGGTCGCCGCCTGGTAGAGGAGCGGGTACAGGGTCCCGAGCAGCACGACGAAGGCGAAGCCCACGAAGAGCACGTTGTTGAGCAGGAACGCACCCTCCCGCCCGAGCGGGGCGTCGATGCCACCCGGGGAGCGCAAGCGGTCGCCGCGCCAGGCGATGAGCCCGAAGCCCACGATGACCACCGCGAAGAAGAACCCGATGAGCAACGGCCCGAGGTCCGACTCGGAGAAGGCGTGGACCGAGTTGATCACCCCGGACCGGGTCAGGAAGGTGCCGAGGATGGTCAGCGCGAAGGTCGCGATCGACAGGGAGAGGTTCCACACCCGCATGAGGCCGCGCCGCTCCTGGACGAGCGTCGAGTGGAGGTAGGCCGTCCCGCAGAGCCACGGCAGCAGCGCGGCGTTCTCCACCGGGTCCCACCCCCAGAACCCGCCCCAGCCGAGCACCTGGTACGACCACCACGCACCGAGCACGATGCCGACGGAGAGGAAGGTGAAGGCCACCAACGTCCAGCGCCGGCACTCGATCTGCCAGCGATCGCCCACCCGGCCCGTGGCCAGCATGCCGATGGCAAAGGCGAACGGCACGGTGAAGAGGACGAATCCGATGTAAAGGAGTGGCGGGTGGATCGCCACGAGCGGGTTGTCCTGGAGGAGCGAGTTGGGCCCGAGCCCCTGCGTCGCTCCCGGTGCGGTGATGAAGGGGTCGGCGGGCCCGGTCATCAGGCCGAAGAAGAAGGCCGACACCACATAGAGGACGAGGGTGGCGTAGCGGATCACCGCGTCGTCTGCCTGGGTCCGGTAACGCCACACGAAGATGACCGACACGGCTGCGAGCACGAGGCCCCAGAGCAGGATCGACCCGGCCAGAGCGGACCACATCCCGGTGATGGAGTACAGCAGCGGCGTCACGGTGCTGTTGTTCTGGGCCACGAACACGAGTGTGAAGTCGTGCGTGACGAGGGCATGCTCCATGGCGCCGGTGGCGAGGAGCGCGCCGACGAGGAGGACCGGTGCCAGCAGCCTGGCGTCGGTTGCCGTCCGATCCACCGGCGCGTGCAAGCCGGAGTCGCGCGCCGCGGCGAGCCTGTAGTGAGTGACGAGCCCGACGATGCTGACGACGATGCCGGCGAGGCAGGCCAAGAAGGCGAGCCAGATGCCGATCGTCCCCAGGTTGGCGTCCAGCATCAGCAGACCGGGCCGGTCGCCGTCTTCTTCACCCGGTTCGGGTAGTCGGCGGTGTACGTCGGCGAGTGCTTGATCAAAATGGAGTTCGAGAGAAACATCGGCGAGTCGACCGACGCGAAGTGGCCCACCACGACCACGGGAACCCGGGCCTTGAAGAGCCCGGGCGGGCTGCCCGTGTTGGCGACGTGAATCACGTGGGCGCCTTGGCAGATGCTGAAGTTCGATCCCGCTGTGGTGGAGTGGATGGTGCCCGGGACGACGGTGCCTTCCAGGCGGAACGTCTGGGTACCGAGCGAGTGCTTGTTGGCCAGAGCCTGATTCACGGTGTCGAAGTAGTTCAGAGAGCTCCCCAGTCCCTCGACGAGCAGGAAGACGAGCGCAACGGCCAAGAGGACGAAGACGGCGAAGACCCGCCAACTCATCCGGCGCCGCGGGCGCAGAGGGGGCATGGCCGGGCCCTGATGGACCTCGGACTTGGGCGGGTTGGGCTGCTGGCTCGGCTCGGTGGTCGTGTCAGTCACGACTGCTCGCCGCGGACCGGCGCGCCGAATGGCTCGGCAGCGGGCTCCGACATCTTCAGTGCCCGTTCCCAGCGCCGACGACGCAGCACCAGGCTGACGGCGTAGACCAACATGGTGCCGAGCGCGGCGGCATAACCGGCATCGACGTAACTCACGGAGCGCCACCACCCGCGTCCGCCGCCGGCCCGCCGGCGACACCCACGAGCTCGGCGTCTTCACTCCAGCGTTCGGACAGCGAGACCTCGAGCTCCTGGTCACCCACTGCATCTTGGAGCACCTCGACCTGGTACCTCACGCCCAGCAGCCATACGAAGACCAAGGTGAAGGCCACGAAGGAGAGGCCCATGGTCCAGAGCATGATGCCGTGCACGTGCAAGGCGAAACCCGGATCGAGGATCGTCCCGCCCTGGTGCAGCGTGTTCCACCAGTCGACCGAGAAGTGGACGATCGGCACGTCGACGGCGACCAGCAGTGCGGCGACGGCGCAGCGTTTGGCCCGGACATCGGGATCGGCGGGAACGCGCCGCAGGGCCAGGTAACCGATCTCGAGCAACAAGAGCAGCGCGGTCGACGTCAGGCGGGCGTCCCACGTCCACCAGACCCCCCAGACCGGCCGACCCCACAGCGACCCCGTCACCAGGGTGAGCGCCGAGAACACCGCCCCGACCTCGACGGCCGACGCGGCGAGGCGGTCCCAGAAGAGCGAGCGCGTCCGTGGCCACAGGTAGAGCAGGCTGCCGCCGGCGGCGACGCCGCCCGCCCAGTACAGCGCGACCGTGGCGATCGCCGGGTGGATGTAGAGCAGACGGGCGAGGTTCCCCTGCACGACGTCGGGCGGCGTGACCCACAGGCCGAGCCACACCGTGAAGCCCAGGGCAACGACGCCGAGGACGCCGACGACGTCGAGCCAGCGCGGCCGGCGGGACACAATTGCCTGTTCGGTCATGCCGCCTCCTGAAGTGGGCCGTAGACGACGACACCGACGACGAGGTAGATCACCGCGAAGGGCACGAGGATCTTGAGCCATTGCGTCCCCGACGCGGCGTTGCCGCTGAGCGCGGCCTCCCAGGCTTTGGAACCCGCCAGCAGAATGGGGGCGAGCACCGGCAGCACGAGCAGGGGGAGCAGCGTGTCGCGCACGCGTAGGCCGGCCGACAGCGCGCCGTAGAGAACGCCCGCACAGGCCAGACCGACGGTGGCCAGCAAGCTGGCCACCACCGCCAGCCATACCACGTGGACCTGCACGTCGAAGAGGAAGGTCACGCCTGCCCACAAAATGACCTGGAGCGCCAGGAGCTGGAGCCCGACCGCGGCCGCCTTGCCCAGGAAGATGCCCGCCGGGTCGATGCCCGAGAGCCGCAGCCCGTCGCGCGTGCCCTCCCCCGACTCGACGGCCACGCTGCGTTGGATGGCCAGCACCGTCGAGAAGAGCAGGGCGACCCAGAAGATCCCCGGGGCAGCATGGCGCAGCGACGCTTGGTCCGGGCCGATGGCGAAGGCCAGCAGGACGAGGACGAGCACGGCGAATGGCACGACCTGCCACAGCGCGACGCGGGCGCGCGCCTCAATGCGCAGATCCTTGCCGGCCACCAGCACCGCGTCATGCCACATGGGTGGCCCCCGTGGCACGTTTCGATCGCGCCAAGGCGGTGGGCACCGCCGTCAGGGTGGCCCGTCGCCCTCCGGGCTGCTCCCCCGTCACACGCCCGCCGCCCATGGACACGACCCGGTCGGCCAGCGGAACGGAGAGCTCGGGCTCGTGCGACGACAGCAACACGGTCGCCCCGTCGACGACGGCGTCGCCGATCAGCTGCCCGAGAAGGACGCGCGAGGTGGCATCGAGCCCGGCGTGGGGCTCGTCCAGCAGCCAGAGCGCGGGACGTCGGGCCACGAGGGCGGCCAACGCGACGCGACGACGCTGGCCGGCCGACAGCCGACCGGCTGGAGTCGTACGCAGGCGACCGGTCAGGCCCAGGCGTTCGAGCGCAGCGTCGGCCTGCGCCGTGGGCAGGCCGAGTGCGCGCACGGCGAACTGGACGTTCTCCGCCGCGCTGAGGTCGTCGTAGAGCGGGGCGGCATGCCCCAAAAGGCCGACGTAACGGCGCACCGACGTGTGATCCGTGGTCAGGTCGACGCCGAGGACGGTGGCCTCACCCGAGGTCACCGGCAGCAATCCGGCACAGGCCCGCAGCAGGCTGGTCTTGCCGGCACCGTTGGCGCCCACGACGACGACCACCTCGCCCTGGTCGAGAGACAGATCGACCCCGGCGAGGGCAGGGAAGCGGCCGGCGAGGGCGACCGCGGCACGAAAGTGGACGACAGGGGCCATGGCGAGCCTCACCATGGTAGGGGGGGTGGGTACCAGGGTTCCAAGCGGGGGTCCGGAAGCCGGGCCGCCTGTCCCGGGCGGCGGGGCCCGGTGGTGCGTCAGCGCATGTGCGCCAGGGCGGTGATCCTCTCGAGCGAACCCGCCTGATCACCGGCGATTTCGGCACGGGCGAACTCGCGGAGTGCCTCCTCGTGGGCCACCAGGAGGTCGGCCGTCTCCCGCTCCGCCGGGCTCAATTCCCCGATGCGCTGGTAGAGGGGGATGTACTGCAGGGTGATGGGGCCGATGGTGCCCATCAGGTCGCTCCAGCTCATGGCCAGCGCCCCCGGGATAAGGGCCGTCGCCAGGACCTCCATCTCGGGGTCGGGGTCGGTGGGGATGCCGGCCCGCTCGAGCGCGGGGGCGGTTGCCTCCTTGGTGCGCTGCTCCAGGGTGGCGACCACCCGCATCTTGGCGGCCTGGTCAGGATCCCCTATCTGCTCGGCGATCCCTCCGAACAGGAGCTCGCCCAGGACCTCGCCCTGGTACGCCCGCACCCACAGCTCGGCCAGCCCGTCGTCGGGCGTGAAGATCGGATCCGGGGCGGTGTCGGTGTCGGACATGGCCACAACGCTAACCCCGGAGCCCCGGCGGTGCTCGCCGGAGCGCACGGTGCTCGTCGGTAGTGACGGTGCTCGTCGGTAATGTCGGTGCTCGTCGGTAATGTCGGTGCCGCCGATGGTGACCGTCCTCATGCCGTTGCCCGCCATCGACTTCGACCCGACCGAGGTGGCGGTCAGCTGGCAGGTGTTGTCGGCGGCGGGCCACGACGTCGTCTTCGCCACGCCGTCGGGCCAGCCCGGGCGGGCCGACGACCTCATGGTGACCGGCCGGGGCCTCGACCCGTGGGGCGCCATTCCCGGGGTACGACGCCTCACCGTGGTCGGGCGCGTCCTGCGCGCCAACGCCGACGCCCGGCGCGCCTACGCCATGTTGGCCGGCGACGCCGCGTTCGGGTCGCCGCTGCACTGGGGCGCGGCCCGGCGCAGCGACTACGACGCGCTGGTGCTGCCCGGGGGGCACCGGGCCCGCGGGATGCGGCCCTACCTGGAGAGCCCCGAGGTGCAGCAGATGGCCGTCGACGCGTTCCGCGCCGACAAACCCGTCGGCGCCATCTGCCATGGCGTGTTAGTGGCGGCGCGGGCGGTGGATCCCGTCACCGAACGCTCCGTGCTGTACGGCCGGCGCACCACGGCGCTCACGTGGGAACTGGAGCGCCGGGCCTGGGGGATCGCGCGCTACACGCGATTCTGGGACCCCTCCTACTACCGGACCTACGTCGAGGAGCCGGGGCAGCGCTGGGGCTTCCTGTCGGTGCAACAAGAGGTGACGCGGGCCCTGGCCGACCCCGCCGACTTCGCCGACGTGGAGAAGGGCTCTCCGCACTGGCGACGCAAGACGAGCGGGCGCGCCCGCGACACCGTGGACGATCAGACGCCGGCCTGGGTCGTGCGCGACGGCAGCTACGTCTCGGCGCGCTGGCCCGGCGACGCCCACACCTTCGCACGCACCTTCGCCGGCGTGCTGACCGAGCGCGCATGACGCGCATGACGCGCATGAATGGTCAACTGGCGTCGAGGGCGAGGTCGAAGGCCCGCGGCGGCATCAGCTCTTCGAAGTAGAGATCTTCGGCCTCCGCCCAGCGGGCTTCCCACTCTGTCCGGTCGCGCTCCCCCTCGCGCCGCAGCAGGCGCTCCAGCCGGATGTCGCGGGGCAGATGGAGGAGCACCCGCAGATCGAAGAGGCCGGCCAGCTCCGGACGGGCGCTGTAGGCCCCGTCGAGGATGACCACCGGCGCAGGGCCCGCCGTGATCGCGGCCCCGAGCCGCCCGTCGTCGGCGTCCCAGTCGTAGGGCTGCCAGGTCACGGAATGGCCGTGGGCCAGCTGCTCCAGCACGACCCGCTGGCGCCTCCAGTCGATGACGAGGTCGACCTTGTTAGCAGGACGCAGGGAATCCCACATGTCGTCGTCGCCCCCACGGTAGAAGTCGTCGCCGTCGATGACGAGGGCGTCGACCTCCGCACCCACGGGTTGGGCCGGAGCGGATTTGCCCGTTCCCGAGCGCCCGTCGAGTGCGACCAGGACGGGTGCGTGGGCTCCCGCCCGTAACGCCGCGATCCGCCGGCGCAGCACCGTCGCGGCGCCGGCCACGTGCTAACTCTTCGACAGGCGGCCGAGGCCGAGGTCGTTGAGGAGATTCGACAACTGCGACGACACCCAGCTGATGTTGTCCGTCAGCAGCAGAACGCCGAAGGCGATCAGCACCGCGCCCGCGACGAGCTCAACGGCCCAAAGCCAGTGGCGGGCCCGGGTCAAGGCGGCGGTGAGCCGCCCGAAGGCCAGACCCACGAGCACGAAGGGCACCGCCAGTCCCAGCGAGTACGCGAGGAGCAGCAGCACCCCGCCGGGCAGCGTGCCGTTGTGCGCGGCGAGACCGAGCACGACCCCGAGAATGGGTCCGATGCACGGCGTCCAGGCGAAGGCGAAGGCCATGCCCATGAGCGGTGCCGCCCAGACCCCGAGCCGCGACGGGCGCACGTCGAAGCGCCGCTCACCGGTGACCCGCGACACGACGCCCAGGGTCCCGACGCCGGCGTGGGCCCACACCCGCGCCGGCAGGGCGGCCAGGAGCATGACGCCGCCGAGGAGAATGATGACGACCCCGCTCAGATGGGCCAGCGCGACCTCGTGGGCATTGAGGAGCCGGCCGATGCTGGAGGCCGTCGCTCCCAGCGCGACGAAGACGACCGTGAAGCCGGCCACGAAGAGGCCGATCCCCCGCAGGACCGGTGCCAGGGCGGCGGAGGGCGTGATGCCGTCACCGCCGGCCTCCAGCTCGGCCGCCGACAGACCCGAGACCATGGACACGTAGCCCGGCACCAGAGGCAGCACACACGGGGAGACGAAGGAGAGGATCCCAGCCCCGAAGGCGACCAGGGCGCCAGCCGGATCGGCCGAGATCGCGGCGGGGACGGGCATGGCGACGAGCGCGGCGGCCCCGCTTACCGCAGGCTCTTGCGGACCAGATCCATGTCGGCCTCGACCATCATTGTGACCAGGGCGGGGAATTCGACCTCGGGCCGCCACCCGAGCTCCGCGTGCGCCTTGGCTGGATCCCCGACCAGCAGGTCGACCTCGGCCGGACGCAGGAAGCGCTCGTCGATCACGACGTGCTGCTCCCAGTCCAATCCGGCGGCGTCGAAGGCCAGCCGGCACAGCTCGCGCACGGGGTGCGTCTCACCGGTCGACACTACGTAATCGTCGGGCGTGTCCTTCTGCAGCATCAACCACATGGCGCGCACGTAATCGGCGGCATAGCCCCAGTCCCTTTGGGCGTCGAGGTTGCCCAGCGCGAGCTTGTCGTCGAGCTTGTGGGCGATCCTCGCCACCCCGTGGGTGACCTTGCGCGTGACGAACTCGAGGCCGCGACGCGGGGACTCGTGGTTGAACAGGATGCCCGACGACGCGTGCAGCCCGTAGCTCTCGCGGTAGTTGACGGTGATCCAGTGGCCGTAGACCTTCGCCACGCCGTAGGGGCTGCGCGGGTGCAGCGGCGTCGACTCGCGCTGGGGCACCTCCTGCACCTTGCCGAACATCTCGGACGAACTGGCCTGGTAGAAGCGGATCCCGGGGTCGACCAGGCGGATGGCGTCGAGCATCCGCGTCACTCCCAACGCGGTGGTCTCCCCCGTGAGGACCGGCTGGGTGAAGCTCGTCTGCACGAAGGACTGGGCCGCCAGGTTGTAGACCTCGCTCGGACGGTGATCACGCAAGATGTTGATCAGCGAGACCTCGTCGAGCAGGTCCCCCGCAACGAGCTCGATGTGGTCTTGGATGTGCGCGATGCGCTCGAAGTTCAGCGTGCTGGAGCGCCGCACCATGCCGATCACCGTGTAGCCCTGCTCCAACAGGAACTCAGCCAGGTACGAGCCGTCCTGTCCGGTCACGCCCGTAATCAGTGCCCGTTTTGCCATCGTGGCAACGCTAGTCGACCTGCCAGCGCGCCCTCCCTGCACGCCTACAGTTCGATCGTGGCGACGGTGTGCATGGTCTCGTTCCGGCTCGGTGGCGAGGACGGGGTCGCGGTCGAGGCGGCCAAATGGGCCGGTGCGCTGGGTCTCCTCGGCTGGACCGTGCGCACGGTCGCGGGCGCGGGGCGCGCCGATGCCGTCCTACCCGGGTTGGCCATGCACGCGCCGGAGCCCCCCACCCGCGCCGAGGTCGAGCGCGCGCTGGAAGACGCCGATCTGGTCATCGTCGAGAACCTCTGCTCGCTCCCGTTGAACCCGGGGGCGGCGGCCGTCGTGGCGGCGGCCTGCGCCGGACGCCCCACCGTGCTGCACCATCACGACCTGCCCTGGCAGCGTCCCCATCTGGCGCACGCCGCACCACCGCCGGACGACGCCGCGTGGGCGCACGTGACCATCAATGCGCTGAGCCGCGCCGAGCTGGCGACCCGGGGCATCAGAGCCACCACGATCTACAACGCCTTCGACCCCGATCCGGCACCCGGCGGGCGCGCCGGCACGCGCCGGGCGCTCGACGTTCCCGAGGGGACCCCGCTGCTGCTGCAGCCCACGCGCGCCCTGGAGCGCAAGAACGTCGCGGGCGCCATCGCCCTGGCCGAAGCGCTCGACGCCACCTATTGGCTCCTCGGGCCCGCCGAAGACGGATACGGCCCCGAGCTCGACCGCCTGGTCGCCCGCGCCCGCTGCCGCGTCGTGCTCGGCCCGCCCAGCGACGACTGTTCCATCGCCGACGCCTACGCGGCCTGCGACGGCGTGCTGCTCCCGTCCTTCTGGGAGGGCTTCGGCAACCCTTCGGTGGAGTCGGCCACCTACCGGCGACCACTGGCCATCGGCCCGTACCCGGTGGCGACCGAGCTGGCTGCCTTCGGATTCCAGTGGTTCGACGCGGCCGACCCCGGCCCGCTGGCGCGCTGGCTTGGCCGACCGGACGAGCATCTCCTCGCGCACAACCATCAGGTGGCGGCGGAACACTTCAACCTGGCCGACCTCCCGGCGCACCTGTCGGCACTGCTGGAGCGGGTGCCCGGTCTCTGACCGTTCGGTAACCTGGAGCGATGTCGGCTGCGCTCCAGGCGTCCTCAAGACGGCTCACCGCGGAACAACGACGCCAGCAGCTCGTCGCGGTGGCGCTCGAGCTCTTCGCGCAACGGGGCTACCGCGCCACGACGATGGACGACATCGCCGAAGCCGCCGGCGTGACCAAGCCGCTGCTGTACCAGCACTTCTCCTCCAAGCGGGCCCTGTACCTGGAGCTGGTCGACTCCATCGCCCAGGATCTCCTGACCGCCATCGGACGGGCCGTCATGCGGGCCGAAGGCCCGCGTCAGCAGGTCGAGCTGGGATTTGCGGCCTACTTCCGCCTGGTGGTGAGCCACGAGGCGGAGTTCCGCCTGCTCTACGGCCGCGATCACGCCGACGACCTCGAGCTCGGCCGTGCCTTGCGCGCCGTCGAGGACGCCATCGCGGTGGCGATCGACCCGCTCATCGATGCCGGCCTCGACGACGACCATCGCCGCCTGCTCGCCTACGGCATCGTGGGCATGGCGGAGGGTGCCAGCCGTCGCTTCATGACACAGCGCCCCGACTCCGAGGCCGAACTCGAGGAGGAGGCGCAGAAGCTGGCGCGCCGCATGGCGGACCTCGCCTGGGCCGGTCTGCGCTCCGTCCACGCCGACTGATTCATCCAACCGGGGCTGTCACACCAGCGTGACGAGCGTCCGGCAAAGCCCCCACAGCTCATCGACGCACGCGGCGTAGACGTCCGCGTCGTGCCCGGCCGGGTCGAGGACGTCCTCGCCGTCGTCGAGCGCCACCTCCGCCAGACCGAGCGCCTCCACGCGTTCGCCCAAGGCGGTGGGCCGTGACGGCAAGTGCTCGCACAGATAGCGGATGGTGCCCGTCTTGGCGGCGGCGTCCGGGAACTGGCGCCGTACGAAGCGCACATGGTCGGCTTCCATCACGACCACGACCTCGGCGTGCACGAGATCGACGCCGTGCACCTGGCGGCTGCGGTGGCGCCGGAAGTCGACCCCGGAGAGCTCGGGGAGACGCGTCAGCGCGGTGCGGGTCCGCATCCCCATCGGCTGGCCGTCGATGGTGTGGGTCCCCGCCGTCACCACGTGGAGCGGCCCGCTCCCGCCGGGACGCTGGTCGCCCAAGGCGTCGAGCATGAACCCCGCCATGACCGACCGCGCCGCGTTGCCGGTGCACAGCACCAGGAGCTCGGTCACGCAGCGCCGAGCAGGAGGGCGGCCGCGTCGACGTCGAGCACGTGCTGGGCGTGGCGGGTGGAACTGGTGAGGAACATGAGGTCGCCGCGCTCGGTCCGCTGGACGATCATGGACGCCACGATGGCCATCAGCAGACCAGCGAACGTGTCGCGCCGCGTATCGGCGCGCAATTGCGCCAGCGAATAGTCGCGCACGCCGCGCCGGCAGAGCGCGTCGTGGTAGTGCGCCAGGAGTTCGGGCTCATGGGCGCGCCTGTCCTCTACGCTCAGGCAGCCGCCGATGAAATAGGCCACGTCGATGGAGGCCCCGGCCCACGCCGCCGTCTGCCAGTCGACCACGATGGGTCGGGCCGTGCCGGGCTCGAACAGCAGGTTGTCGAGGCGGAAGTCGCCGTGGCTGACCGTGCGCGGCCCGCCCCGCAGCCGCAGGTAGGCGGGCAGGTGCTCGACGAAGGTGCGGCAGACGGCCTGGTGCTCGGGGGCAAGCGCGTCGGCGTAGCGCTCCAGGAAGCCGGGGAGCAGCGAGGACACCAGGGCGACCAGGAAGCCGTCGGACTCGGGGGTCTGGCGGTTCAGCCACTCGAGCTGCTCCAGCTCGTGTGCGTCCCAGCACGGCGCGTGCAGTCCGGCCATCTCCTGAAGGACGGCCGCCGCCACATCGGGACTGCAGGCCGCGATTTGGTCACCCTGCGTCGCACCGGCGATGTCCTCCATGACGAGCGTGAACCAGCCCGTCTCGGGCTCCACCTCGGCCACGTAGACCTGCGGCACCCGGGCGTCGACCCGGGAGGCCACCTCACGGTAGAAGCGGACCTCTATCTCGTAGGCGCGCAGGGCGAGCCCGGTGCCGCGGCTCTGGTCGTCCGCCGAGGCGAACTTGGCGACCACGCTCGTGGGGCCCGCTCCCGGTGGGTCGAGCGTGAGAGTGAACCGCGTCGTGTCGGCCATCTGCCCGGTCCCGATGGGCGCCGTCACGAAGGACCGGACGGCGGCACCTTCCGCCAACACACCGGCCTGCCCGAGCGCGTCGGTCAGCCACTTCGGGGTGACGTTGGAGGCCTGGCGGAGGAGCGACGGCACGGGCATGGCAGCCCGACACTATGGCCCGCTTTTGCCCGTGACGCCGGAGCCGGTCCCGGTGGGCGGACGCCTTCACGCCGCCACGGTGCGCGGCACCGGCGGTGGGGGCTCGCGCAGCGCGGGGCTGGCCGTGGCCCAGAGGGCCAGGCCCAACGCCCACACGGTGAAGAAGGCCACCGTCCACCGCGGCGTCCAGTGCTGCAGGAGGAGGCCCGCCACGAGGGGGGCGAGAGACCCGGCCGACAGGGCGATCGCGCTACGCACGGACTCGGACCGCCCGAGCAGCCGATCCGGCGTGACGGCAATCCGGTAGCCGTTCACCACCGAGTCCGTCGACGGCACGGCGATCCCGACCGGCACGAGCCCGACCGCCAGCACGACGGCATGGGGCCAGACCAGGAAGACGGCACAGCCCAACCAGGCCCACACCTCCAGAATGAGGACGGCGTGAACGGACAGGGCGCGCCGGATGGCCGGCGACAGGAACGAGCCCACGACCACGCTGGCGGCGAACACACCGGTCAGCAGACCGATGACGCCACCCGAGAGACCCTCGCCCTGCCCGATGACCACGATGCAGAAGAGCAGCCCGAGTGCGGTGAAGTTCAACAGGCCATAGAGGAACGCCGTGGTGCGCAGGAACGGCTGCCGCCAGGTGAACGACAGCCCTTCTGAGGCGCGCCGCCTGACGGAGCCCGGCTCGCTCTGCCGCTCTTCCTGGAATGGCGCACGCATGACCAAGAGCGACACCGTCGAACAGGCATACGAGCAGGCGTCGACGAGGAACGGGAGCGCGCGGCCCGCTTCGAAGAGGACACCGCCCAGCGCGGGCCCGACGATGCGCACCGCCGCCGTGCGGCCGCTCTGCGCGCCCGCCGCGGCCGGCAGCTGCTCGGTGGGCACGACGGCACGCAGGGCGCCAGGCTGCGCCGCGTTGAAGACGGTGGCACCGACGCCTTCGACGAACGCCACACAGGGGATGACCCAGAACGCGACACCACCGACCACCAGGCTGACGGCCAGGCCCGCCATGGCGGCGGCCCGCAGCACGTCCGCCCCGATCATCAGCGTGCGCCGGTTCCAACGATCCGCCGCCAAACCGGCCGGAATGGCGGACACGGCGACCGGGACGGTGCGGGCGAAGGAGACCAACCCCGCCTTGACCGCGGAGTGGGTCAGCGCAAGGGCCAGGAGCGGATAGGCGATCGCCGTCGCCTGCGTGCCCGCATTCGACAGGAGCTGGCCCGTCTGGAGGAGGACGAAGTCGCGGTTGCGCCGGAGTGGCACTGCCGACATCCGGGCGACGCTATCCGGCGCGGCCCTCCAGCCAGGAACGACCAGGTGCCGTTTGCGGTCGGCGACTCAGATGCGTTCGGCTCGGGCGAGCTCCTCGGCCGGGACCGGCGTGTGCCCGTTTGTCTCGGGCGCGTTCGGACGCAGTCCCGGGATCGTGCAGCACGATCTGGTTGCGTCCCGAGCGCTTGGCCACCAGGAGCGCGTCGTCGGCCCGGCGCAGCGCGGCGGCCAGCTCCTCCCCCGGCTCGATCTCGGTGATGCCGAAGCTGGAGGTGAACTTGGGCAGCCCACCGACGGTGATGGCGGCGTCGAGCTGGGTCTGCACGGTATTGAGGGCGCGGGTGGCGTCGACCGCCGAGCAGTCGGGGAAGGCGATGGCGAACTCCTCGCCCCCGTAACGCGAGATCAGGTCGTGCGCCCGCAGGGCGTCGCGCAGCACGCGGGCGAACAGGCGCAGGGCCCTGTCGCCGGTCTCGTGCCCGTAGGTGTCGTTCAGGTTCTTGAAGAGGTCGAGATCGGCCATGGCGACCGCGACGGGGTACAGGTCGCGCGGCACTGCAGCCACCTTCTCGGAGAAGGACCGCCGGTTGAGCAGCCCCGTGAGCGTGTCGGTGGAGGCCTGCAACTGCGTCTCGGCCATGACCCGCAGCAATCCGATGCGCGCCCCGGACAGCTTGGCCAGTGTGGTCAGGTCCTGAATCTGGGACTCCTCGACGACCGCCTCGGGCTTGTCCGTCGCATGGATCACCCCCACCGTGCGACCCATGATGGAGACCGGCACGCACAGCCCGGACACACGCCCTTCGGGCCGGTTCCGGAGTTTGGGACAGGCATCGAGATGATCGCTGTCGGCAAAGACCTGCACCTGGGCCCGCCGGGCGGCCGGGCAGCGATCCGGGGAGTCGACGCTGCAGCCGGGGGGCACGCCGTCGGGCCCGACACCGGCCATGCGCAGCAGATGGGCGTGGCTGTTGTCGGCCAACAGGAGCTCGACCGGCGCGTCCGGGACGACCGCCGCGAACGACCGCTCGATGACGTCGATGACCTCGGGCTCGCCCTCGGCCATGTCGAGCGCGTTGGCCAGGCGGCTCTCGAAGCGCTGGCGCTGCCCCTGCAGCTCGCGGGTGATCCCCTCGCGGTCGGCGACCTCGATCGCCTGGCTCAGCTCACGGGTGAGGGTACGGACCTTGTCGTCGGTCTTCTTCTGCTGGCGATCGCTGATGACGACCAACAGGTACACCAGGGGAATCAAGAGTGCGACGAGGACGCCCGCCGTCACCGCGTAGGTCGTCGCGCCCGACCCGACGGACCGGCCGACGGCCACCGCCGGCACGGTGAGTATTCCGAGAACAATCAGCCCGGCCACCGGGCTGATGAAGCGCAGGCGCTTGGCCTTGGCCAACTCGCTATGCCACTCCTCTTCGGTGACCATCCAACGATCCCTTCATTCGGCGTCTGCCCCGCCAAAGGCCAACCGGACGACGCACAATCGACCGGACACATCCGCCGTTGACATTGTCGGCAGCAACCCGGGGTTTCTTTAGGGGATCGGGAGGGCGTCACGGCCCGGCAGAGTTGCGCCGGCGCGTCGCGAAAGCCCTGGTGGGCTGCTCGAGACGGGCCCGCGACCGACCCGCCACTCCCCGCACCGGCCCTCGGGCACCCCCGGAGGAATTGTGCAGACCGTCAACTCACCGGTGGCGGCACACCCTGCGCACTCTCGGCCAAGGCGGGATCCCACTCACAGATCAGGCAGGCGTGGGCAACGACCGCCCGGGCGAATTCCAATGCCATTGCGTGCGGATCGACACCGGCGATCACGTCCTCCCAGTCCAAGATGAATTCCCCGAGGCTGTCGTTCCACCCACCCGCAGCCGGCGCCAGATTGCCGTTGGCAAAGCCCTCGGGCGCCGGCGCCGCAAAGCCGAAGAAGGCCGGCTTGGGGTAGCGGGCATCGCCCGGCCACCAGCCAATCTCGATCTGCTGTGCGGTGCCGGCATTGCGCATGATGAAGTCGTGCGACGGTGGATCGACCTGCCGGCCCGAGTACAGGCTCACGGCGAGGTCGAACGTCCCCCACCATGCGTTCACCGGGGAGCTCCGCCCACGGTAGGGCGCGCGCAGGTCGGCGAGAACCAAGGCCGCCTGGGTGGCTGCCGCGAAGTACGTCGACACCTGGCCCGGCTCGTAGGTCGTGTGCTCGTCATCCTCGTCGAGTGGCGCGCTCCACGACACCTCCTGCGGGGTCGGATTGATGTGCACGGGACCGACAAGTCGACCGAGTCCGGCCAGGACCTCCCGGGTGACCTCGCCCACGGACCGGTTCGGCGTCAGGGACACCCTCTCGGTCCGGCCGTCGCTGTGTTCGACCACGGCCTCGTGATGTTGGAGGTCCAACGCCACCACCAGCGCGCCCGAACCGTCCGGAGCCGGCAGAGGCAGGGTCTCCCAGCCGCGGGCGGTCACACGCAATGCGGCGTGCTGCAACTGCGGCTCCGGCGGAGCGAGCGCGACGGCCAGCTTGCCCAGGAGCTGGGAGTGGGCGTGCAACGTGTCGCAAGTGGGATGCCACCCGTCGAATGGGAGCGCCTCCCAACCGGTCGACGTCATGTCGTTGAACCTACAGCAGGATGCGGACGGCCCCGAGTCCCCAATACCGTGGTCCTGAACTCTTAGGGACCATCAGCACATGTCGGTGTCGCCGGAGGCCGCATCGCCCTCATTCCTCGAAGAAGGCGAGGAGGTCGCGGTTGATGGTCGCCGCTTCCGTCGTCGGCATGCCGTGCGGGAATCCCTTGTAGGTGATGAGCCTCCCGTTCTTGAGGAGCTCTGCCGACAAAGGTCCCGAGTCGGCGTAGGGAACGATCTGGTCGTCATCACCGTGCATCACGAGGGCCGGCACAGTGACCTCCTTGAGGTCATCGGTGAAATCGGTCTGCGAGAAGGCCACGATGCCGTCATAGTGCGCTTTTGCCCCGCCCATCATGCCCTGACGCCACCAGTTTTGAATGATTCCTTCCGACCGCTTCGCGCCCGGACGGTTGTACCCGTAGAAGGGCCCCTCGGGGAGTTCACGATAGAACTGGGCTCGATTCGTCGCGACCTGTACCTGGAACCCGTCGAACACCTCCTTCGGCAGGCCGCCGGGGTTGGCGTCGGTCTGCAGCATCAGCGGCGGCACAGAGCTGATCAGGACGGCCTTGGCCGCTCGGCTCTCGCCGTGTCGCGCCAGGTAGTGCACCACCTCTCCTCCGCCGGTCGAGTGACCGACGTGAATCACCTCATGGAGGTCGAGATGCGCGATCACGGCCGCCATGTCGTCGGCGTAGTGGTCCATGTCGTGGCCGCCACTGGTCTGGGTGGAACGCCCATGGCCCCGCCGGTCATGGGCGACGACGCGATAGCCGTGGAGCAGGAAGAAGAGCATCTGGGCGTCCCAGTCGTCAGCCGACAACGGCCAACCGTGACTGAAGACGATGGGTTGTCCGCTCCCCCAGTCCTTGTAGAAGATCTCAGTTCCGTCGTCGGTCGTGACCAGACCCATTTGGGATCCTCCTTCTCGGGAGCGAGCGGCATGCGCCGTCCTCACGTCGAGGAGGCACCCCTGGCCCACCAGACAAATTGCCAGCACAGAGTTTTCTGTGCGTGCACATTTTTGGTCTCGCCGTGCACTCGGGACGGCTTGGGCCGGGGAGCGAGACCCGGGGGCCTGGGTACCCGTCCCCCTTGACAGGGTCAGCGGGGCGGTGGAGCCTTTCTCGAGCCCTTCCGTGGGCGGTCTGCCGAGGCCCACGGGCCAGGGTCCCCGACCGCTGGGTCGGAGGAAAGGGCCGGGAGAGGAGGGACTTGGAACCATGGCCCTGCTTTTGGACACCCGTGATGTCGCTCCTGCAGCAAGGCGTGATGCGGTGCGCGACGGCCCCAGACGCGCCGAAGCCCCACGGCAGGTCGATCTGATCAGTCAGGAAGCTGTGGACGCCACCCGAGTCGAGGCATGGACGTTCGGCAGCCTGAAGCTGTTCACTCCTGAGAGCCCGGGAAGGCGCGTCATCAGGGACAGTCCGTCGGGACAGGAGCCAATGATCGCCCTCTGCATGCAGGACCACGGGACGGGACGATCCACAGAGGAGCACCGCCTCCAGCTGTTGATGCCGGGGGAACTCCTCATGGTCGACGCCACCGCTCGGAACGAGTTCCTCGTCAGCGGCGCAACGATCGGCATTGAGATTCCCTTCGACGCGATCGGGGTGACGGTCGAGGACGCCCGCAGAGCAAGCACACACCTGCCCGCAAGCCCGCTCTTCCCGCTCGTCAGCCGCCACCTCCTCGCACTGCGGGCCGATGCAGACCGTGTTGCGGGCAGCGCCACCGCGGCGGAGGTCGGCCTGGCGACGATTCGGCTCGTCAAGGCGCTGATCCTCTCGGCCTCGCTCGATGAACAATCCGCTCAATGCTTCTTGGCCAATGCACTCGTTCCCAGGATCTTTGCGTATGTCCGCCAGCACCTGACCGAAGGGGATCTGACGCCCGTCTCGATTGCGCGAGCACACAACATCTCGGTCCGGTATCTCTACCGGTTGTGTGATGCCGCCGGCATCAAGCTCGTCGAGTGGATCATTGCGGAACGCCTCGAGGGTGCCCGGAAGGAACTCTCCGCGTCGAGTGGGCGCCACACCACGATTGCCCAGATCAGCCGCAGATGGGGATTCAAGGACCCGAGCCATTTCAGTACCCGGTTCCGGCATGCGTTCGGGATCTCGCCCAGGGATCTCCAGCGACGCTCGCGAAACCAAACCCCGGTTCAGCGGTGAGAAATGTAGAACCGACCGCAAGCACCACGAATGACCCGTGGTTGCCTTCTCCCGACGAGCCGCTCTTCATTCTGGCCATGGACCATCGGACATCCTTCGCCAAGCTGTTCGGCGTGACCGGGTCGCCCTCTGAGTCGGACCTGGCGAGGATGCGCCAGGCGAAAGGTCTCATTTACGAAGGATTGCGTCACTTCGCCGGGGCCGTGCGCTTCGGCAGGGAAGGCGTCCTCGTCGACGAGGACCTCGGCGCAGAGGTCGTCACCGCAGCCAAATCGGACGGCGTCGTCGTCCTGATGCCGATTGAGAAGAGCGGGCAAGCGGTGTTCGAGCTGGAATTCGGTGACCGCTTCGCCGACCACATTGAGGCCTTCGACCCAGACTTCTTCAAAGCGCTCGTCCGCTACAACCCGCTCGACGATGCGTCCACGCGCCTGACCCAGGTGACACGCCTGGCCGCCGTGTCCGATTGGGCAGAACGCTCGAAGCGACGCTGGCTCATCGAACTTCTCGTGCCTCCGACTCCCGAGCAGTTGGCCAGCTGCGGCGGTCAGGACGGATTCGACCGCGGTGCGCGGCCGGAACTGACGGCGGAAGCACTGGCGGAGCTCCAAGCAGGTGGGGTGCATCCGACAATCTGGAAGTTGGAGGGCTACGAGACGGCCGCCGCGGCGGATCTCGTGTTGCGCGCCGTGGCGAGCGACGCGGTCCATCCGGCTCAGTGCATTGTGCTCGGACGTGACGCACCACTTGATCGAGTGGAACATTGGCTCACGGTGGCGGCCGGCCAACAGTTCGTGGGATTCGCCGTCGGTCGCACGATCTGGGAGGAGCCGCTCAGGGAGTTCCTCCGCGGCGCCCTCTCCGACGACCAGGTGGTCGGCGCCGTCGCCCAAACCTACGCGGCGTTGGTCGGCACCTACACGCGTGCCTCTCTGGGCAGCTGAGGACCTTCGATCACAGACGCGGAACGAACACCTGCGTCAGCTCGGACGCGTCCTCGTTTGTGATCCGCCGACACGACCTCGTCGAAGAAGTCCGGGCGGCCCGAGCGCCCCGTACTGCATCGATCAGTTGATGTGGATCCCCGAGATCGCCCGGCTGATCACGAGGCGCTGGATCTCCGACGTCCCCTCGAAGATGGTGTAGATCTTCGAGTCGCGGTGCCACTGCTCGACCGGGTTCTCCCGGACGTAGCCGTAGCCGCCGAGGATCTGGATCGCCTGGTCGGTCACCCAGACGGCGTTCTCGCCGGCGTAGAGCTTGGACATCGAGCCCTCGCCGTTCTCGAACTTCTTGCCCGTGCTGGCCATGTTGGCGGCGCGGTGCACGAGCAGTCGGGCGGCGTCGGTGTGCATCTTCATGTCGGCGAGCTTGAACGCGATGGCCTGGTTCTCGATGATGGCCCGGCCGAACTGCTGGCGCTCCTTGGCGTAGGCCAGCGCGTATTCGTAGGCGGCCCGGGCGATGCCGACCGCCTGCGCCCCCACAATGGGACGCGACGCCTCGAAGGTGGCCATGGCGGCCTGCGTGGACGTCTTCTTCCCCTCCTTGGCGCGGGCCAGGCGGTCGTCGAGCTTCTCCTTGCCACCGAGGAGGCACCGACCCGGCACCCGGCAGTCATCGAGGATGACCTCGGCCGTATGCGAGGCCCGGATACCCATCTTCTTGAACTTCTGGCCCTGGGAGATGCCGGGCGTTCCCTCCGGCACCACGAAGCTCGCCTGGCCCCGGCTCCCCAGCGACGGGTCGACCGAAAGGACCAGCACGTGGGTATTGGCGATCCCGCCGTTGGTGATCCACGTCTTGGTGCCGTTGAGCACCCATTCGTCCTTGGCCTCGTCGTACACCGCGCGCGACTTCAGGGAGGATACGTCCGAGCCGGCGTCGGGCTCCGAGACCCCGAAGGCCGCCAGCTTCACGTCGTCCGCCGTGCCGAAGCACTGAGGGATCCACTCCCCGATCTGGTCGGGCGTGCCGTTGGCGAATATCCCGGCCACGGCCAGGGTGGAGCCGAAGATGGCCAACGCGATGCCGGCGTCCCCCCAGCTCATCTCCTCGTTGACCAGGCACATCAGCAGGCCGGTCGGGTCCGAGAAGCACTGGGCGATGAAATCGAAGGAGTAGAGCCCGTTCTTCGCCGCTTCCTGAATGATGGGCCAGGGCGTCTCCTCACGCTCGTCCCATTCCGGTCCGGCCGGGCGCACGACGTTCTCGGCGAACTCGTGCACCCACTTGACGATCTGGAGCTGGTCCTCGTTGAGCTCGAGGGAGTAGTCGGACATGGTTCGCCCTCCTTGTGCAACCCCGGCCGCGGCCGAAGGCACTGCGTTCGATGGAACCGCGTCAGCGAGCGTCCGCCACACCCGGTGCGGCAGACCATGCGATTCCTTGGTTACCAAACAGTAACCTGCGCCCCGAGACACGTCCAGCCACTACGTCGGAAATGGCCGTTCAGCTGGGGCGCCCGGCCAAATCAACGTCGGATGGCGGTGCCGTCAGGGTTGTCCTCGACGGTCCAGCCCCGGGCGACCAGCTCGTCCCGTAACGCGTCGGCCCGGGCGAAGTCCCTGGCCCGACGAGCCTCATCGCGCTCGGCGACGAGCTGCGCCGAACGCTCGTCGACTTCGGTGTCCGAGGCCCGGAGCGACAGACCGAGAGCGGCGGCGAGCACCGCCGCGGAGTGCGCCAGGCGCGCCCCCTCCTGCTGGTCGCCGCTGTCCGCTGCGGAGTGCGCCGCCGTGACGAGCTCGAAGATGCCCGCCAGCGCACCGGCCGTGTCGAGGTCGTCGTCCATGTGTGACCGGAACGTCGCCAGCGCGTCGGGGTCGACGCCTACTGCTGGCGGCGTGCCCTCGACGACGTAGCCCTCGGGCGTCCGCGCCAGCATCTCGGCGACGTCGAAGCGACGGGCCAGCCCGTCCAGCCGGCTCAATGCCTTCTCGGCATCGGCCAGCGTGTCGGGTGTCACCTCTATCGGTGACCGGTAGTGGGCGCGCAACACCAGGACGCGGTAGGCGCGGGCGTCGCTGCGGGAGAGCAGGTCGGGCAGCGTGGAGAAATTCCCGAGCGACTTGGACATCTTCGTGCCCTCGACCTCGACCCAGCCGTGGTGCATCCAGTGCTGGGCGAAGACCTTGCCGTCCGCAACTGCCTGTGCCCGCTCGTTCTCGTGATGGGGGAACATGAGATCCTGCCCGCCGCCGTGCAGATCGAACCCCTCGCCGAGCAGGTCGAGCGACATGACGACGCACTCGGTGTGCCACCCCGGCCGGCCCGGCCCCCAGGGCGACTCCCAGCTCGGCTCGCCCTCCTTCGCCCTCTTCCACAACGCGAAGTCCAGGGGGGACCGCTTGTCCTCGCTCGCCTCAATCCGCGCCCCCGCCTGTAACGAATCGAGCGGCTGCTGTGCCAGGAGCCCGTATCCGTCCACCTTGGACACCTCGAGGTAGACCCCGTCGGGTGTGTCGTAGGCGATCCCCCTGTCGATGAGGTCCTCGACCAGCGCCACCATGTCCTCGATGTACTGCGTGGCGTGCGGGATCTCCTGGGGTCGCAGATCCCCCAGCGCGTCCATCGACTCCCACCAGCGGTCCTCGAATTCGGCCGCCACGTCGGCCTCGGTCCGGCCCATCTCGGCCGCCCGCCTGATGATGTTGTCGTCCACATCGGTGACATTGGCCACGTGGTGGACCCGCAGCCCCGTGAAGCTCAGGTAACGGCGGAGGATGTCGAAGGTCAGATTGGCCCGGCCGTGGCCGATGTGGGGCAGGTCGTAGACCGTGGGACCGCAGACGTACATCGACACCTCTCCCTCGGTGCGATGCTCCAGGGGGCGTACCGTGCCTGTCGCGGTGTCGTGAAGGCGGAGCACCCGGGTACGGTAACCCGATCATGTCGACCCCAATGACCGGAGCGCCCCGCGTCCCCGACAAGCCGACGCTCGATGATCTCGAGAGGCGTTGGGCCGGCGTCTGGGACGAGGCGGGGATCTACCGGTTCGACGCGAGCGCCACCCGGGCCGAGGTCTTCTCCATCGACACGCCTCCGCCGACCGTGTCGGGCTCCCTCCACATGGGCTCCGTCTTCGGCTATGTCCAGACCGACGCCATCGCCCGCTACCGGCGCATGCGGGGGTGGAAGCTCTTCTACCCGATGGGGTGGGACGACAACGGGCTGCCGACCGAGCGGCGGGTGCAGACCTACTTCGGCGTCACCTGCGACCCATCGCTCCCCTTCGACCCTGACTTCGTCCCACCCGACGAGCCCGGCAAGGAAGACATCCCGGTCAGCCGGCCCAACTTCATCGCGCTCTGCCACCAGCTCACCGGCGAGGACGAGCGGGTCTTCGAGGACCTGTGGCGACGGGTCGGCCTCTCCGTCGACTGGGGCCGCACCTACGCCACCATCGACGACCGGAGCCGGCGCACCAGCCAGCGCATGTTCCTGCGCAACCTCGCCCGTGGCGAGGCCTACACGTCCGAAGCCCCGACGCTGTGGGACGTCGATTTCCAGACGGCGGTCGCTCAGGCCGAGATGGAAGACAAGGAGCTCGACGGTGCCTACTACCGCCTGCGCTTCGACGACATTGAGATCGAGACGACGCGACCGGAACTGGTGGCCGCCTGCGTGGCGCTGGTGGCCCACCCCGACGACGAGCGCTACGCGGCCCGATTCGGCACCATGGTGCACTCGCCGCTCTTCGGCGTCGAGGTGCCCGTTCTGGCCCACCATCTCGCCGAGCCGGACAAGGGATCGGGCATCGCCATGATCTGCACCTTCGGCGACGTGACCGACGTCGTGTGGTGGCGCGAGCTGCATCTGCCGACTCGCAGCATCGTCACGCGGTCGGGCCGCATCACCGAGACACCGCCACCCGGCGTGCCCGACAACGAAGCCTGGCGTGCCATTGCCGGCCGGAGCGTCAAGCAGGCGCAGCGGGCCGTGGTCGAGCTGTTAGCCGCGTCGGGAGACCTGGCCGGCGACCCTCGGCCGATCAAACACCCCGTGAAGTTCTACGAGCGGGGAAGTCGCCCACTCGAGATCGTCACGAGCCGGCAGTGGTTCATCCGCAACGGTGGACGGGACGAGACATTGCGGCGCGCACTTCTCGAACGGGGCTCGCAACTGGACTGGCACCCGCCCTACATGAAAGTCCGCTTCGACGACTGGGTCAGCGGGCTCAACGGCGACTGGCTGGTCAGCCGGCAGCGCTTCTTCGGGGTGCCGGTCCCCCTGTGGTACCCGGTCGGACCCGACGGCGAGGCCGACCACGCGTCGCCCATCGTCCCCGAAGAGGCCTCGTTGCCGGTCGATCCGACCACAGACGTGCCCACCGGGTACACCGCGGCGCAACGCGGTGTCCCCGGTGGGTTCACGGGTGATCCCGATGTCATGGACACCTGGGCCACCTCTTCGGTGACGCCCCAGATCGCCTGCGGGTGGGAGGACGACGCCGAGCTGTTCGCGGCCACGTTCCCCATGGATCTGCGGCCGCAGGGGCCCGAGATCATCCGCACCTGGCTCTTCTCGACGCTGCTGCGGTCACACCTCGAACATGGCGTCCTGCCCTGGCGGCACGCCACCATCAACGGCTGGATCCTCGACAAGGACCGCAAGAAGATGTCCAAGTCGAAGGGCAACGTGATCACGCCCATGGCGACGCTCGAGGAGTTCGGCTCCGACGCCGTGCGGTACTGGGCCTGCAACGGCCGGCCGGGCACGGACACCGCCCTCGACATGGGCGTCATGAAGATCGGCCGCCGCCTGGCGATCAAGATCCTCAACGCCTCGAAGTTCGCGCTGGGCCGGCTGGGCGAGGGACCGATCCCCGGCGTCGACGCGGTGCACGTCCCCGTAGACGCCGCACTGCTGGCGCAGCTGGCCGCGCTGATCGACGCGGCCACGGCGGCGCACGACGCCTTCGACTACGCGCGGGCGCTCGAGCTGACCGAGACGTTCTTCTGGTCGTTCTGCGACGACTACGTCGAGCTGGTGAAGACCCGCGCCTACGGCGAGGGCGCTTCGGAGGGCACCGACTCGGCCCGTGCGACGCTGGCCCTCGCCCTCTCGGCGCTGCACCGGCTGTTCGCCCCGTTCCTCCCCTTCGTGACGGAGGAGGTGTGGAGCTGGTGGCAGGAGGGCTCTGTGCACCTGGCCGCCTGGCCCGAGGCTGCCGACGCCGGGCTCCACGCGGACGCCGACACGTCGGTGCTCAAGGTGGCGTCCGAGGTCCTCGGTGCGGTCCGGCGGGAGAAGACGGCCCACAAGCGTTCCATGCGCGCCCGGGTCACCCTGCTCACGGTCAGCGGGCCGCCCGAGACGCTCGCCGCGGTGGAAGCGGCACGCGCCGACATCGTCGACGCCGGCGGTGTCGACGAGATGGGCGTCTCCGCCGGCGACGCGCTCGCAGTGCACGTGGTGCTGCCCGCCGAGGGCTGAACTCGACGCCCGCGACCGTCAGAGATAGGCGGACTGGGCGGCCTCGGCCATTTCCGCCGGGGTGCCCTCGAGCACGACGCGGCCGTGCAGCATGATGGCGGCCCTGTCGGCCACCCCGAGCGCCGTCTCGGCGAATTGCTCAACCACGACGACGGTCACGCCTTCGGCCGCCATCGCGGCGACCAGCTCGTACAGGTGCGCCACGATGATGGGGGCCAGCCCCATGGAGATCTCGTCGAGCAGGAGCACCTTCGTGTCCCCGGCCAGTGCCCGCGAGATGGCCAGCATCTGTTGCTCACCGCCCGACAACGTGCCGGCGAGCTGCGTGCGCCGCTCCTTCAAGCGGGGGAACTGGTCGTAGGCGCGGGCCTCAACCTCGGCGGTGGTCAGGCCGCCGCGGTACGTCCACATCCGCAGGTTGTCGCGCACCGTGAGGTTGGGGAACACGCCGCGGCCCTCGGGGATGGCGACGACGCCCGCCCGCGCCAGGGCTTCAGGGGTCCAGTGCGGCGGCGTCACCCAGTCCACCGCGACCGTGCCCGCGGTGGGGCGCAGGCGCCCGTTCACGACCTTCAGCAGCGTGCTCTTGCCGGCGCCGTTGGGCCCGAGCAACGCGAAGACGCTGCCACCGGACACCTGGAGATCCACGCTGTGCAGGACCTCGATGCGCCCGTAGGCCGCGCGCACCCCGTCGATCGTGATCCCGGCGACGGGAGCGGGGGTCATCGGGCCGCCGCCGTCATCCGGCGCCCGTGACGTGACCCAGGTAGGCCTCCTGCACCGCCGGATCGCCTCGGACCGCGTCGGGCGGGCCCGAGGCGATGATCCGGCCGAAGTCGAGCACGTGGACGGTGCCGGAGATCCGCAGGACGAGGTCCGTGTCGTGCTCGACCACCACGATCGCCCGCCCTTCCGCCGCCAGCGACGTGAGGAGGTGGCCCAGGTTCGCCGTCTCGCGCTCGTCGAGGCCCGAGCATGGCTCGTCCAGCAGCAGGACGATGGGATCGGTCGACAGGGCCCGGGCCAGCTCGACGAGACGGGCCGACCCGGTGGGGAGCGTCGACACCGGTGCTGCGGCCTCGTCCCCCACGCCGACCCGCTCGAGTAGCCCGATGGCGGCGCCCGGCGCGGCGCGACCGCACGCCTCGAGACCGACGCGGACGTTGTCCGCCGCGCTGAGGGTCGAGAAGAGCTCGAGGCGCTGGAAGGTACGGGCCAGCCCGAGGCGGGCCCGCCGGTGCGTCCTCGTGCCGGTGACATCGGTCCCGGCGAGCGACACGGAACCACGGTCGGGCCGCTGCAGCCCGGTGATGACGTTGAACAGCGTCGTCTTGCCTGCTCCGTTGGGACCGATCAGTCCCGTGATCGTGCCCGCCTCCGCCCGGAGCGACACGTCGGAGAGTGCGACCACTCCTCCGAAGTGCACGCTGACGTGATCGACGGCGAGCGCCGGCCCGCCTGGCGGGACCTTCGTCTCAAGCGGCATTGGCCACCTCGCGCTCGAGCGCCACGAAGCCGACTTCGTCCTGTGCGTCCCCGAAGGGGAGACGCACCCGGTTGGTCACAAAGGACATGCCGAGGATCCCCTCGGGGCTGCGGGCCAGCAGGACGATGCCGATGCCGGCCGCCAGTCCGGTGAGATCAGCCAGCGAAGTCGGCAGGTGCGTCTGCAGGACAGGCAGAGTGGCGGCGGTGAGACCCCCCAGCAAACCGCCCGAGAGCGTGCGAATGCCCCAGATGGCGACGAAGAGCAGCAACGTGAGACTGCCGATGTACTGCACGTCGTTGGCGCTGATCCCAGTCTGCTCGCCGGCGTAGAAGACGCCGCCGAGACCCGCCATGGCGGCGGAGAGGCTGAACACGATCACTTTGGTGCGCACCGAGCTCAACCCGACCATGGCGAAGGCCGCGGGCGAGTCGCTCATGGCCACGAGCCGGCGGCCGAAGGCGCGGCGGCGCACCAACCCGACGACCACGGCGCACAGCGCGGCCACCACTGCCACTTCTATGAGCTCGGCTTTGTCGCCCACCGAGCTCATGAAGGGCAGTATGGGCCGACCGACGTTGATCTGCGAGCCGTCGGAGACCACGCTCGAGTTGTCGAAGAAGGCGGCGTACATGACCGCGCCGAAGGCGAAGGTGGCCAGGGCCAGGTACAGGCCGCGCAGGCGCACGGTCGGCAGCGCCACCAGCGCGCCGACGGCACCCGACACCGCCACGGCGAGGAGCAGCCCCCACCACGAGCCGCCGCCCAGGGTCTTCCCCATGGTGAAGGCGCCGATGCCCATGAAGGTCAGCTGGCAGAGCGAGACCTGTCCGGCGAAGCCGACGAGGAGGACGAGCGACAGACCGACGATCCCCAGCGCCAGGCCCTGGGTGAGCGTGGCCAGCGCGGTCGCACCCGCCATGACCGCCAGGACGACCGCGGCCGCGACGAGCAGCACGGCACCCGCGGCCGACTGGCGCGCCGTCGCCACTCGGGGAGGAGGCCGGACGGCCAGCCGGCCCGCCGGAGCGAGCCGCGCCGCCGGGATCACCAGCAGGGCCACGAAGAGGAAGACGACCGGGACCACTTCGACGATGACGGCGGCGAGGCCGGCGTTGATGTGACCGGGCAGGTAGCCCTGGGCGTAATAGGTGAGCAGTCCGAGGAGGAGCGCGCCGACGAACGTCATGGGGAGGCTGCGCAGCCGCCCGACCACGGCGGCGGCGAAGCCGTTCAGCGCCAGGAGCGTCAGCTGAGTGGTCGTCAGCCCGGTCTGCCCGACCAGCGGGGCGATCAGCACACCGGCGAGAGCGGCGAGCATGAAGCCCAACACCCAGCCCGCCTGCGACATGCGGTAGGGCCTGGCGCCGGCCAGGGCGACGAGCTCCGGGTCGTCGACCACGGCGCGCATGGCGACGCCGAGCCGGGCCCGGCGTAGGAACAGGCCGAGCGCGAGGCCCACCACTGCGGTGACGACCACAATCATGATCTGCTGGTACTGGAGCGTGACGCCGTTGGCGCCGAACAGGCGGACCGACAACACGGTCCCGTCGGACTGCGTGAAGTAGGGCGGGACGGAACGGATGACGTCGGGGCTGCTCCAGAAGATGGTGGCCACCCCGAGCAGGATCACCAGCAGGCCCAGCGACACCATCAGAGAGCGTTCCACCGTGGCCCCGTGGATGCGCCGGAAGAGCACGAACTCGACCACGAGCGCAAGGAGCGGCGCCTCTACCAACACGATGAAGGCAATGGCCAGCAGGAACGGCCAATGTTCGTTCTGCCAGAGCTCCCAGTACGAGAAGGCGGCCACCATGCCGACCGCGCCCTGGGCGAAGTTGAAGACGCCGGTCGTGTTGTAGGTGACGACCAGGCCGATGGCCAAAAGGCCGTAGACGGCCCCGAAGACGATGCCGAGGACGGTGAACGACAGGAAGACGCTCACGACGTCACCGTGCGCCGAGCCCTGCGCCGACCCCCGTACGCCGCACCGGTGTGGCGGGCCCTAGCCCGTGATCCCGGCTGCGTTGAACAGCTTCCCGTTGCAGTCGAACCCGCCGCCGGTCGGCAGCTCACGGACGAACTTCCCGTCCTTGATGCCGGCCATGAGGAAGCAGGGCGTGACCGTCTTGGCCGCAGGATCCGACCCGCCGAAGAGGCCGTCGGCGTTGAAGCTCGTGATCTTCTTGAGCTGGGCTATCACCGCACCGCGGGTCGGGTGCGGCCCAGCCGCCTTCAGCGCCTGCACGAACATCTCGGCCGAGGCCCACCCGAAGAGCGTGTAGAGGTCCGGGACCCACGATGGGTTCACCTTCTTGACGTAGGTGTCGAACTGCTTGACCGCCGGCACCTTGGAGGCGTCCTCTCCGAGATAGAGGGCGTAGACCTGGCCGATCTGGATCCCGTTGGTCGCCGCCGGGCCGCCGGCATGGGAGATGAATTGGCCGGCGTAGACCGGGCCGCCCGAGAAGATGAGGCCCGGGTGCCAGTTCTGGGTGTTGGCGTTCTCGACGAAGATCGCCGCGTCCTGCCAGTCGATCCCCGTCAGGTCGACCGCATTGACGCCCTTGTTCTTCATGTTGATGACGTCGGTGGTGAAGTCGGAGGCCAGCGGGTTGATGTCGTCGACGTAGGCGATCTTGTAGCCCACGCTCTTCAGCGCGGCGAATTGCTGGGCCATCTGGGTCTTGGCCGAGGCGACATCAGAGATTATG
Organism: uncultured Acidimicrobiaceae bacterium; assembly: GCA_963817735.1. Classification (GTDB taxonomy): domain Bacteria; phylum Actinomycetota; class Acidimicrobiia; order Acidimicrobiales; family RAAP-2; genus Bog-473. Next base: position 126,355 of record CAWFPP010000003.1, read on the forward strand.
GCGCCCACCGTCGTGTCCTTCGGGTAGTGCTTCTTGTAATAGGCCACGGGCCCGAGGGTCTCCTGCCCGGACAGAGGTTGTGCGCTGAAGTCGTTGGGGAGCGCGTTGGTCCCGGCGTCGAGCGTCACCGAGACATCGGGGACGGCGGTGTCGCTCGCCAGGGCGGCACAGCCGTACCCGTCGAAGAGGGAAAAGCTGCCCACCAACGCGAAGTCGCTGTTGATCGCCTCCTGCGTCTCGGTCATGTTCTGCTGCCCGCTGAAGGCATCGTCCTTGGAGTCGACCAGTAGCTTGCGGCCGTTCACGCCACCCTGGGCGTTGATCATGGCGAAGTAGGCCTCCACGCCGATCGGCGCGCCTGCGAACAGGCTGGGAACGGGACCGCTGATGATCGAGACGTTGCCGACGGTCACCGACTTGGCCGTGACCCCGGTCGTGGCCGCATTCTGGGCGGCCGTCGGGGCCAGGGCGGGAGTGCAGGTTCCCGCCGCGCTCGAGGCTGCGCCCGCCGGGGCGGCGGCCACCAAAGCGCCTCCTCCGACGGCGACCGTTCCGGTGAGCACCGAGCCGGCCACCAGCCCCCGGATGGCACTCCCGCGTCGCGTCGACCTGTCCGTGTGCACGTTCCCCACTGCCACCCCTTCTCGCTTCGCCGGCCCCTCCCTCCCGCCTCAGTCCCGGTCGGGGGTGGGAGGTCACAATTCGGGGGCTGACTCTACGTCAGAAACAATTCGCGAAGACGCCAGGCCCGGGCCTTGTGCCGGTGCGGCAGCCGCCCGGGCCGCCTGCAGGAAGTCCCCGACGGCCGAAGTGGTCGCCTGGCAGCGGAGCGAGGCCAGCACGTCAAAGGCATGCTGGGCCAGGGGTAGTTCCGCATAGGCCACCGGGGAGCGGGAGACGGCGCGCAGGCGCTCCACGAAGACCCGCGCCGACTCGACCGGCACCAGGGTGTCGTTGACCCCCTGCAGCACGAAGAACGGTGGCGCCTCGGCCTGGACCCGGTACGTCGGCGAGGCATCCCGGAACAGCTCAGGGTGCTCCGACTCCTTCACTTTCATCACCTTCTTCTCCAGCATCTTGCGCAGGCCGGGCCCGAAGATGGCCGCGCCGTCGGGCGAGCTGGTCAGGTCCAAGACGCCGTAGAAGGGGACGGCGGCCTGCACGGAAGTGTCGGCGTCCTCGAAACCCGGCTGGAAGGCGGGGTCACCGGCACTGAGGGCGAGCAACGCGCACAGGTGCCCGCCGGCCGACCCACCGCTGACGGCCACGAAGGCGGGGTCGCCGCCGTACCGGTCGATATGCTCCTTGACCCAGGCCACCGCCCGCTTGGCGTCGACGATGTGTTCCGGCCAGGTGGCCTTCGGGCTGAGCCGGTAGTTGATGGCGACGCAGACCCAGCCCCGGGCGACCAGCTCGTACATCATCGGCTTGCCTTGCTCGCGCTTCTCGCCGATCATCCAGGCGCCGCCGTGGATGTACACCATGACGGGCGCCGGCCCGGGAGGGGCCAATCGGGACTGGTAGACGTCCAGGCGGTGACGCCTGGCGCCGTCGCCCCAGTAGTCGATGTCGCGGTGCACGCGCACCGCCCTTGAGCGCAACGGGATGGCACGGCTCACGCGCCACCAGCGGCCCCAGGTGGGCGGCGTGGGCTCGACGGGCACGGGGAACGTGCCGGACCGCACCCCCGCCAAGGCGGCCGCGGTGACGCCGCCGGCCCGGCGCCCGGCCATGCCGAGGCCGATCAGCCCCGCCCACTCCACGACCGCCACGGCCAAACCCAGCCAACCGGCCCAGTTCGAGAGCGCCCCGAACCAGACGAAGAGGGCGGTGGCCACCAATTGCCAGACGATGTTCTGAAAGGCCAGCTCGCCGGCGATCCAGGCGCAGGTGAAGCTGAGGACGGTGAAGGGCTCGCGGCGGATGGGGTGGTAGGCGAGCGCCACGGCGACGGCACCAACCAGGCTCACGGCCAAAAACGCGTACGGCACACCACCATCTTCGCCCCAACGGGGCGTTCTCCGCAGGTCCACCCTGGTCGGAGGCGCTCCACACCGTTTGCCCTGGCCTGACGAAGGCGCGAGGTTATGGACGCCACCACGATGACCAAGGAGAGTCGATGACCCCCGAACGGCTGAGCGGGCTCGATGCGAGTTTCCTCTACATGGAGACCCCGACCCTCCACATGCACGTGGCCATGGCCGCCGTCTTCGACCCCTCGACCGTGCCGGGCGGCTACTCGTTCCGCCGCATCCGCCAGCTCATCGACGACCGCATCCCCCTGGTACCCGTCTTCCAGCGGCGCCTGGTGGAGGTGCCGCTGCGGCTCGGCTTCCCCGTCTGGGTCGACGACCCCGAGTTCGACATCGACAACCACCTCCGCCGCGCCGCGCTGCCTTCGCCCGGCGGCATGCGGGAGCTGGCCGACTTCGCCGCCGACGTCATCAGCCGCCAGCTACACCGCGACCGGCCGCTCTGGGAGATGTGGATCGTGGAAGGGCTCGAAGACGGGAAGATCGCGCTGGTGGTCAAGATGCACCACAGCACGATCGACGGCGTCTCCGGCGCCGAGCTGCTGGGGGTCCTGTTCGACCTGGAGCCCAACCCCCCCGAGACGCACCCCCAAACGGCCCGCCAGCTCGACTCCCGCATCCCCTCCGGCCTGGAACTGGTCTCCCAGGCGATGGTGGCGGGGCTGGTGGCTCCCTTCGACCTCGGTCTCATCGTCCTGCGCACCGCCCGGAACATCTTCGACGTCCGCCGGATCCGCCAGGGCCTCACAGCCAAGGCCGCCCTCCCGCTCACCGCGCCGCGTACCTCCATCAACGTCGCGGTGCACGCCCGACGCCGGGTTGCGTTCGCCGCCGCCAGCCTGGCCGACGCCAAGGCGCTCAAGAACGCCATGGGGACCACGGTCAACGACGTGGTCCTCGCCATGTGCGCCGGTGCGCTGCGCACGTACCTGCTGGCCGGCGACGAGCTGCCCGATATCCCGCTCGTCTCGGTGGTGCCCGTCTCGGTGACGCCCGACGTGGCCGAACTCAAGGGCTCCAACAAGGTGTCCGCCATGTTCGTGCAGCTGCCCTGCCACATCGAGGACCCGCTGGAACGGCTGCGGTTCATCCACGAAGGGACCAAGGGAGCCAAGGAGGAGCACCAGGCGCTGGGCGCGACCACACTGCAGAACTGGGCCGAGCACGCCACGCCCAACGTGTTCGCCGCGGCGGCACGGCTCTACACGGGCATGAAGTTGGCGGACCGTCATCGGCCCGTGGCCAATCTGGTGGTCTCGAACGTGCCCGGTCCGGATTACCCGCTCTATCTCGGCGGGAGCCAGATGCTCGGGATGTTCCCCCTCGGCCCCGTCATGGACGGGATGGGCCTGAACATCACGATCATGAGCAACATGGGCGTCCTGTACTGGGGCCTGGCCTCCGACGCCCGCGCCGTTCCCCGCCTGTGGGACGTGGCCGCGGCGATCCCGCACGCCCTCACCGAGTTGATGGAGGCGGCCGGCCTGGAGTCGCAGCCCTTCGACGTCCCCATCCACCTCGGGCCGGGGATGCCCCCGACAGCCCACTGGATCCGCACCGCGGCTCCGGTCGAGACTTCGGCGCCGGTCGAGGCCGAAGCGACCGGTAGCGTGAGTGCATGACCGTTCGGGAGCTGGGCCACCTAGTGCTGTACGTACGCGACCTGGGACGCTCCGTGGACTTCTACCGCGACGTGTTGGGCTGGCGCCAGATCCTGCCCGCGCCCGGCGAGGCCCCCGTCGGTGCCGCCGGATTCTCGTCGGGTCGCACCCATCACGAGCTGCTCCTCATCGAGGTCGGGCCAGACGCCACGCCGATCCCGCCGGGACGACGCGTCGGGATGTACCACTTCGGCCTCAATGTCGGCGAGACCGATGACGACCTGCGCGCCGCGCTGGCCGCCGTGCAGGCCGCCGGCGCCACCGTGGTCGGCTCGGCCGATCACACGGTGACCCACAGCGTGTACATCCTCGACCCCGACGGCAACGAGATCGAGCTCTACGTCGACGTACCCGGTGTGGACTGGCACTCGAATCCGACGCTCGTCGGTGCCGCCGTGCGACCCCTCCGGCTCTGACCGGGCCACCGATCCGCATCCGCGCCGGCACGACGAGCGGGGCGATGCCGACGTTGCGCGCGGACAGTGAGGGCGAACGTGCGGCCGTGGCGTTGTTGTCGAATGGCGGCGTCGCGGTGCTGCCGACCGACACCGTCTACGGGCTGGCGGCGCGGCCGGACGAGGCCGACGCGGTGCGCACCATCTGTCACCTGAAGCGCCGGCCCGAAGGGATGCACTTTCCCGTGCTGGCCGCATCGGTGGCGCAGGTGCGCGCGCTGGGCGTGGCCTTCCCCCCTGCGGCGGAGGTGTTGGCCCGGCGCTGGTGGCCCGGTCCCCTGACCGTGGCCTTCGGGTTCGACCCGGGCCTCGAACGCCCCTCGTGGCTGGCCGGGCGGACCGAGGTCGCGGTGCGCATTCCCGACCATGAATTCCTGCGCTCCCTGCTGCAGCAGACCGGGGTCCTGGTCGTCACCAGCGCCAACCTCCACGGCGCGCCCACGCCGGGCACGGCCGGGGAAGTGGCGGTCGGGCTGGGCTCCCCGATCGATCTGGTCGTCGACGGTGGGACACTGCGAGACGTCCCCTCCACACTGGTGAACCTCAACCGGCCCGAACCGTGTGTGGAACGCGAAGGCTCCATTTCGCGGCAGGCCATCGAGGACGTGCTGCGCCGGGAGGCCCCGTGAGCCGGACGCTCCTGGCCATCGAGACGTCGTGCGACGAGACCGCGGCGGCAGTCGTGGACGAGGCGCTCTCCGTGCGCTCCTCCGTCGTGGCCAGCCAGATCGACCTGCATGCCGCCTTCGGTGGTGTCGTGCCGGAGCTGGCCAGCCGCGCCCATCTCGAGACGGTGACGCCGGTCATCGAGAGGGCCCTGCGCGAAGCCGGCGTCACGGGGCAGGACCTGTCGGCCGTCGCCGTCACGGCCGGTCCCGGACTGGTCGGTGCGCTGCTGGTCGGCATCGCCACAGCCAAGGCGCTGGCCCTGGGTTGGGGCGTCCCCCTGGTCGGCGTCAACCACCTGGAGGGTCACCTCGCCAGCGTGTACCTGGCCGACCCCGAGGTGCCCTTCCCCCAGATCGCACTCCTGGTGTCAGGAGGCCATTGCATGCTGACCCGTTGCACGGAGCCCGGGCGCTACGAGCTCCTCGGCGAGACCGTGGACGACTCCATCGGCGAGGCCTACGACAAGGTTGCCCGCTATCTCGGACTGGGCTACCCGGGCGGGCCTGTGCTGGACCGGCTGGCCGCCAACGGCGAGGACGTGCTCGCCTTCCCCCGGCCCATGCTGGCCGAGGGCTACACATTCTCTTTCTCGGGGCTCAAGACGGCGGTGGTCAACCACGTGCGCGCCGATCCGGGCTTCTCGGAGACCGACGTGGCGGCCTCCTTCGTGGCCGCCTGCATGGACGTGCTCGTCGCCAAGCTCCGCCGCGCGCTCGAAGAGTTCGGTGACCCGGCGCTGGCCATCGTCGGCGGCGTGGCGGCCAGCCCCATCCTGCGGGACCGGGCCCAGGCCCTCACCGACGAGTACGGCACCAGGCTGCTCATCCCCCCTCAGGCGATGGCCACCGACAACGCGGCGATGATCGCCGTGGCGGGCTGGCACAAGCTCGTGGCCCACGGCGCCAGCGCGTCCTCCTTCGGGCCCGAGCCGGACCTGCGTCTCCGCTTCGACTAATCCACTAGGTCTTGGCGGCGCGGCGCGCCCGGCGTCGGCGCGCCCGCGCGCTGAACAGGTGGGACGAGAGGTCGAGCAGGACGCCGAGCGCCACGATGAGCCAGCCGAAGGAGTCCACGCCCTTCCCCGGCGCGTAGACGAGCGCGTAGAAGAGCGTGGTGTAAGGCAGCAGGAGGAAGCCGATGATCCCCTCCCAGCCGGAACGAAAGGCGATGGCGAGGCGGTCCGAGAAGATCCACAGCAGGAAGATGACGAAGCGGGGCGAAATCGCCGCCAGGAGTGCGAGGAGGCAGCCCATGACTCAGGGGCGCAATCCACCGGTGGCCACATTGGTCGACCCGGTGTCCTCGTAGGCGGCCCGTATTCTCGGCTGCGCCGTGTCCTGACCTCCCATCAATAGAGGCCGACCACGTTGTCGTTCTCGTCGATGTCGATGCGCTCGGCGGCCGGGCTGCTCGAGAGCCCCGGCATCGTGCGCATGTCGCCGCTGACCAGGTAGACGAAGCCGGCGCCCACGTTGGCCCTCGCTTCGCGCACGGGCAGTCGCCACCCCCGCGGGGCGCCCCGGAGGGCGGGGTCCGACGAGATCGAGAGGTGCGTCTTGGCGATGCACACCGGCAGCGTGCCGAAGCCTGCCCGCTCGTAGTTGTCCAGGTGTGCCGCCGCTGCCGGCAGGTAGTCGACGCCATCGGCACCGTAGATCTCAGTCGCTACTGTCTCGATCTTCTGCCGCAGGGTCGCCTCGTCGTCGTAGAGCATGTGGAACTGGCCGGGCTCGGCGGTGGCCTCGACCACGGCCTCGGCCAACTCGACCGCTCCCTTGCCGCCGTCCACGAAGTGTCTGCACACCGCGGCGCGCACACCGACCGAGGCGGCGATCTCCCGAATGGCGACGTGCTCCGAGGGGAAGTCGCCCTCCATGGCGTTGATGGCGACGACGGGCGTGACGCCGTGCCGGCGAACGATGGCGAGGTGAGCCAGGAGGTTGTCCGCGCCGACCTGGACCTCCTCGGGGTTCTCCTCCAGCATGGCCGGCGGCAGCGGGCGTCCGGCCACGACCCGGTGCCGGCCCGAGTGCAGCTTCATGGCCCTGACCGTCGTCACCACCACCGCGGCGTCCGGTACCAGGCCCGAGGTGCGGCACTTGATGTTGAAGAAGCGCTCCGCCCCCATGTCGGCCCCGAAGCCGGCCTCGGTGACGAGGAACTCCCCTGCGTGAATGCCGATCAGGTCCGCCACCACGGACGAGTTGCCGTGGGCGATGTTGCCGAAGGGCCCGGCGTGGACGAGGACCGGCGTGTTCTCGATCGTCTGCAGCAGGTTCGGCTTGATGGCGTCGCGCATGATCACGGTCATCGCACCGGCGGCCTTGAGCTCCTCGGCGGAGACGGGCTCGCCCGCCGGGGTGTAGCCGACCACAATGCGCCCCATGCGCCGCCGCAGGTCACGGAGCGACGTCGCCAGGGCGAGCACGGCCATCACCTCGGACGCCGCCGTGATGTCGAACCCGGTCTGGCGCGGCGTGCCGTCCTGCTTCGTCCCGAGCCCGCTCACGATGTGACGGAGTGAGCGGTCGTTGACGTCCAGCACGCGCTTCCAGGTCACGCCGTGTGGGTCGAGCCCCAACGCGTTCCCGCTGTAGAGGTGGTTGTCAACCATGGCCGCGAGGAGGTTGTTGGCGGCCGTCACCGCGTGCAGGTCCCCCGTCAGGTGCAGGTTCAGGTTCTCGAAGGGGACGACCTGGCTGTAGCCGCCACCGGCTGCGCCGCCCTTGATCCCGAACGTCGGCCCCATGGAGGCCTGCCGGATGGCGATGGTCGCTTGCCGGCCGATGCAGGCCAGGGCCTGGCCGAGCCCGACCGTCGTGGTGGTCTTGCCCTCCCCGAGGGGGGTCGGGGTCACGGCGGTCACCACGACGTAGCGGGCACGTGGCCGATCGGCCAGAGCGGCCACGGCATCGAGACTGACCTTGGCGACGTGGGCGCCGTACGGCTCGAGGAGTCCCGGGTCGATGCCCATCTGTGCGGCGATGTCGCTCATCGGCCGCAACGTGGCCCGCCGAGCGATCTCGATGGCCGGAGGAAGAGGCACCGGCAGCGATCATGCCAGACAGGCCGCGAGCACCGCCGCCCCGAGGTTCTCGCAGGCGTCGTCCCTTCGGCCTACCCTCGGGGGAAGCGCCCCGGGGGATCCGGTGCGCGGGGCCCCGCCTGTGGCCCCGGAAAGGAGCGTTGCCATGTCGAAGGCCGACGGCGTCTTCATCTACATCGGGACCTACGCCAGCGAGGTGGACGCCCGCGCCGACTACGACGTCGTCAAGGACCTCCGCGCCGCCGGTGCGGTGGGCACCTACGATGCCGCCGTCATCACCAAGGACGACAAGGGCAAGATCCACGTCAACAAGGACGAGACGACGACGCGGCACGGCGCCTGGGGCGGTGCAGCCGCGGGCGCCCTCATCGGGATCCTGTTCCCGCCGTCCATCATCGGCTCGGCCATCGTGGGCGCCGCCATCGGCGGCGTCAGCGGGCACCTGTGGAAGGGGATGTCCCGCACCGACGTGAAGGAGTTCGGAGAAGCGATCGACTCCGGAGAGGCCGCCTTGGTGATCGTCGGTGAGACGACGATTGAGGACGCGATCGAGAAGGCGGCACTGAAGGCTCAGAAGAAGGTGGCAAAGGAGCTCCAGGTCGACAAGAACGACGTCGACAAGGCGGTGCAGGAGGCCGCGCAGTCGATCTCCTGATCCGCCGCACACCAGCACCGTCGCCCACACCATGATCTTCACCCACGTCCTGTGCCTGGTCCTGGGCGCCCTGATAGCGCTTGCGGTGCTGGGCTCGGCGCTCGAGACCGTTGTCCTCCCTCAGGAGGGCTTTCCGCGTTTGGCCCAGTTCGTGTTCGCGCTCGTCTACCGGCTCATGGTGCACCGGCGGAACGATCGGCTGGCTCGTTCGTTGCGCCGGCTGTACGCGCCGGTCGCCCTCGTGAGCCTGCCGCTCGTCTGGATGATCTTCATGATGGCGGCCTTCACCTGCGTCTACTGGGGCACCCACGACCTCAGCTGGTCGCGGGCCTTCGAAACCAGCGTCTCCTCCATCACCACTCTGGGCTTCTCGGAGCCCAACGGGGCGGGGCGGATCTCGATCGCCTTCGTGGAGGCGACGATCGGACTGGGCCTCGTCGCGCTCCTCATCAGCTACCTGCCCACCATCTACGGGGCCTACAACGGCCGCGAGAAGGGCACGAACCGCCTCCGTCCCATCGCCGGGTCGCCACCGAGTGCCCCGGATTTCCTGCAGACGCTGGTCCGTATCGGCGGCCTGGAGACCCCCGACATTTGGCAGAATGCCGCGGACTGGATGCTCGACCTCGAGCAGACCCACACCGCCTTCCCGATCCTCACCTACTTCCCCGACTCCGGCAGCGAGCAATCGTGGGTTGCCACCATGGGGACCGTGCTCGACGCGTCAGCACTGGTCTTCGCCGCTTCTGACGGGGACTTCGGGGGGGTCTTCGCTGATCCCGAGAAGGGGCCGCTGACCGTCCTCGTCTACGGCCTTCCTCTGATTGTGCACATCGCCCAGGCCGTCAACATCCCGCTGCCCCCACCGGCCAGGCTCCCGGACCTCATGGCGCGCACCGGTGAGCCGGCCCCTGATATCAGCATCAGCCGGGAGGAGTACGACGCAGCCCTCACGAGGCTGTCGGGGATCCTCGTCGTCGCGCCGGGCCGGACGGAGGAGGCGTGGCGCCGCTTTGCCTGGATCCGTTCCGCTTACGACCCCGCTCTGCGCGCCCTCGCGGGGATCACCCTGGCGGCTCCCGCGCCCTGGACGACGGACCGTCCGGCCAGGGTCGGCGAGCCTCGCTTCATCCGCCGCCGGCCGCTGCATGTCGACTGGTCGCTCCGGCCACCGCTCGCGGTCGACGAGGCCGCTCCTACAGGTGGCTGAAGCCGCCTGACTCCTCTTTGGTCATGGACACCGTCACCGGGTGGCGGTCGAAGTGGGCGATCGACTGCTCCATGTCCGCCAGCAACAGGCTGGCCAGGTCGCGGCTGACGCCCTGGCGCACCAGGATCCGCTGGACCGAGATGTCCGAAACGGAGCCGGTCAGCGGATAGGCCGGTACCTGCCAGCCCCGCGCCCGCAAGCGGTCGGCGAGGTCGTAGAGCGTGTACCCGGGGTCGGCGCCTTCCTTCATGCGCCAGGCCACCGACGGTATCCCCTTCTGGGGATCCGAGTCGCAGAGCAACTCGAACGGTCCCAGCTTGACCACCTCTTGGGCCAAGAACTTGCCGGTGTTGTAACAGGCGTCGTGCACGTTGCGATAGCCAGCGCGACCGAGCCGCACGAAGTTGTAGTACTGCGCCACGACCTGGCCGGCGGGCCGGGAGAAGTTGATCTGGAACACCGGCATGTCCCCACCGAGGTAGGTGACGTGGAAGATCAGGTCGTCCGGCAGGTCGGCCTTGTCGCGCCACAGCACCCAACCCACGCCGAGCGGGGCCAGGCCGAACTTGTGCCCCGACGCGCTGATGGACTTCACGCGAGGGATGCGGAAGTCCCAGAGGATGTCCGGCGCGCAGAAGGGGGCGAGGAACGCCCCGCTGGCGCCGTCGATGTGGATGTCGATGTCGAGGCCGGTCTCCTCCTGCAGCTTGTCGAGCGCCTGGGAGAGCTCGAGCACCGGTTCGTAGGACCCCGTATAGGTCACGCCGAAGGTGGGCACCACCATGATGGTGTTCTCGTCCACCTGCTCGAGCATCTGCTCGACTTCCATCTGGTAGCGCCCGGGTGCCATCGGGATCTCCCGCATCTCAATGTCCCAGTAGCGGGCGAACTTATGCCAGACCACCTGCACGGGCCCGCACACCATGTTGGGCTTGTCGGTCGGCTTGCCCGCCGCCTCGCGCTTGGCTCGCCAGCGCCACTTGGCTGCCATGCCGCCGAGCATGCATCCCTCGGACGACCCGATGGCCGAGCAGCCGACCGGCTCTCCGCCCTCGGGCGCGTTCCACAGGCCCGCCAGCATGCGCACGCAGCGCCGTTCCAGCTCGGCCGTCTGGGGATACTCGTCCTTGTCGATGAGGTTCTTGTCGAGGCAGAGGTCCATCAACTTGTGGACCTCCGGCTCTTCCCAGGTCTGGCAGAACGTGGCCAGGTTCTGGCGCGCGTTGCCGTCGAGCAGGAGCTCGTCGGAGATCGCCCGCAACACGTCTTCGGGCCGCATCTCGTCATCCGGACAGTGCGTTGCCGGCAACGAGGCCTTCAGTCCCGGATCGGCGTACACGGAATCGATCAGTTGATCGCGGAGGCTCTCCCGCTTGTGCAAAGGCATCACGCGCCCCCTGGGCTGGTCGCTGGTCGGACACCGGTACCGTATCGGTCCTTCGGTACGGCGGCGACCGGCCACCTCCGCGCTGCCCATGTGCATCCGTCCGCCGGCTCTCGGCCGCCGGACGGATGCGGACGGGGGCGAACTAACTGGCGAGCAGTTGCAGGTGAGCGCGACCCGGGCGCTGTGCCTTTGCCGGCTGTGGTTCCGCCTTGGCCGGGCTCATGGGCACGGTCTCAGGGCGGTCCGCCAGCTTCGAACGGAGCTGGCGGAGCGCCTTGGTGTGGATCTGGCACACCCGGCTCTCAGTGACACCGAGCACCTGGCCGATCTCCGTCAGCGTCAGGCCGTCGTAGTAATACATCAGCAAGACGGTCCGCTCCCGCTCCGGCATCCCGTCCACGGCCAGGATCAGCGCCTCTTTGGACTCCTTGGCCTCGAAGGTGTCAACCGGTCCCCACGATCCGTCGGGCAGGGTCTCGCCGAGCGTCGAGCGCTCGGAGCGGTCGCCCCCGCGCAGCACCTCGTCGAGCGCCATCATGCCGACCGTCGAGATCTTGCGCAGCGCCTTGTGGAAGTCGCCGACGGACATCTCCAATTCCGCAGCGACCTCGGCCTCGTTGGGCGTCCGCCGTAGCGTGCCCTCCAGGTGCGTGAACGCCTGTTCGACTGCCCGGGCCTTGGTACGCACCGACCGGGGCACCCAGTCGATCGACCGCAATTCGTCGATGATCGCCCCCTTGATCCGCGGGATGGCGTAGGTCTCGAAGCGCAGATTGCGGTCGAGTTCGAACCGCTCGATCGCGTCGATGAGCCCGATAATGCCGTAGCTGACGAGATCCTCCTCGTCGAAATGGCGAGGCAACCCGGCCAAAACACGACCGGCGATGTACTTGACGAACGGCGAGTAGTAGATGATCAGCTGGTTACGAAGTGACTGCTCCCCGGTCCGCTTGAACTCAGACCAGAGATTCTCGATACCCGCCTCTGCCGACTCCTGCGCCGTGGAAAACGGACTTGTTGTCGATCCCACGTTTGTTTCCCCCTCTTCATTTGCACCATCCGACCGGTGCGATTTCTCTCCTGAAGCCATCATTTGACCGTCGCCATTTCGCGTATTCAGGAGTAGGGACCACTCTAATAGATCACCCTCTTGCAGGTCGGTTGCGTGAGCGTTGTCGAACGGTTGCAAAGCCCACGCAACCTTTGCGCAACTCTTCCGAGGGGCCATATTCGTGCCGCCAGAACGGTGAGAGAGCGCCCTGGTTTTCGCATTGTCGACGCGACGCTTTTCGACCAGGGTGACGGTGTTCGACTTCGTCGAAGAGGACACTGAGACCGGAGGAAGTTCTGGTGCGCGCCCCGCGGCGGGCGACGCCGGACCCCGCGGATTCCAAGCTCCGAGGTGCGATCCGGCGGCCGAGCGATTCCTCAAGGTTGGCAAAGGCGCGTCCGACAATCACAGCATGGGTCACACACCCCTGCTGCAGTTGAGGGCTCCGGACGGTCGTGCGGGGAGGGTCGAGGCATGAACCCGCCCGTCGGCGTGGCGACACGCGTCCCGGCGCATCACCGCGGCCTCAGGTCGGTCAACCCGGCCGACACGAACCCTCTGGCTGCGCCGGGGGCGACAGAGCAGTCCGAACTCACCATTCTGGTAGCCGAGGACGATCACAGCTGTCGCAGCGCGCTGCTGCAGTACTTCGAACGGAGTGGTTACCGGGTGACCGAGGCCACGGACGGGCCCTCCACACTGCGGGCCGTCTTCCAGCACTCGGCCAGCCTTGTCTTGCTTGACCTGGGACTTCCCGGCTTCGACGGCGCCGACGTGCTGGCCAAGATCCGCCGCCACAGCGCCGTGCCGGTCATCGTGTGCTCTGGGCGGGACTCCGAGGACGACAGAATCCGGACACTCAACCTGGGCGCCGACGACTTCGTGGTGAAGCCGTTCTCCTTCGCCGAGCTCGAGGCCAGGGTCCGAGCCGTCCTCCGCCGCGGGAACGGTGAGCCGGCCGCCACATGCCTCCACCTCGGAGAGCTCGTGGTCGATCGCGACACCCGCACCGTAACCGTGCGCGACAAGGCGGTCCCGATGACTCGCAAGGAATTCGACCTGCTCGCATTCTTGGCGGCTTCGCCCGGGCAGGTCTTCTCGCGCGAGGACCTGCTCGAGCGCGTCTGGGGCTCGACCGAGGAGTGGCAGGGGCGTTCCACGGTAACGGAGCACGTCCGCCGGGTCCGTCTCAAGATCGAGCCCGATCCGGATTCGCCCCGCTGGATCACCACCGTTCGAGGTGTCGGCTACCGGTTCACGTTGCCCGACGACGCCTGAGGAGGCGCGCGCTACAGGGAGGTATGGCGACCCCAAGACACAAACGGCGCGTTTGCACTACAGACGCCCAATTTTCTGGTCCAAAAGTCCTATGGAGCCGGCAGCGTCATCTGCCGACACTGAGGACACAGCTCGACACCAGGTCATCGTGAAGCGAGATCCGGGTTGGTTCGGGCGCACGAGGAACGTCCAGCACAAAGAGCCGGGCGGACGAGAGGGGCAATGGACATGGTCGGCTCGCCACAAGCGCACGCTCGACTTCGAGGCACCGGCCTGGCCGCCGCAGACGGCGCGCCGAGCGGAATCGCCGCGACATGTGGTGGTGGTGCATGACCTCTCCGATAGACGTCTCGGAACATGGAGCGCCCTATGGGGAGGGCTTCCGTTCAGCGGATACCAACCCGACTGCAGTCTTCACTCCCGTGGGTGGTGTGGTGCCGGAGAAGACAATCCTCGTGGCCGAAGACGACACCAACACCCGTCGCGCGCTCCAGCACTACTTGAAGCGCTCCGGGTACGAGGTGACAGAAGCGGCCAGCGTGGACGAGTCGCTGGAGACCGTCTTCGCGCACCCGGCTGACCTCGTCATCCTGGACTTCGATATCGGTGGCGGCACAGCCGACGTCCTGACCAGCATCCGGCGCCGCAGTGCGGTTCCGGTCATCGTGTGCTCGGGCCGGTCTTCGGAGCGCGACCGGGTCGCCTTGCTCAATCTCGGCGCCGACGACGTGCTGGCCAAGCCGTACTCCTTCGCCGAGCTCGAGGCCCGGATGCGGGCGGTCCTGCGACGAGGCTCGGCGACACCCACGACGACGCTCGACCACGGCGACCTCGTCATCGATCAAGGAACCCGCAAGGTCATGGTCGGCGGCGTGGAGGTGGTCATGACCCGCAAAGAGTTCGACCTCCTCGCCTTCCTCGCCTCCGCCCCGGGACGGGTGTTCTCGCGTGAGGACCTGCTTGAACGAGTGTGGGGATCCAACGGCCGGTGGCAGGGTCGGTCCACGGTCACCGAGCACATCCGCCGTGTCCGCCTGAAGATCGAGAGCGACCCGGAGAGCCCTCGCTGGATCACGACCATCCGGGGCATCGGCTACCGATTCACCGCGCCGGCCGACTGATCGCCGCGCTCGGCGGCAAGGAACGGTTGCTGCCGGCCCGAGGTCCGTGCCCTGCCCGTCTCGTCGTCCGCGCTCCAGGCAGGCCGACTACAGGGCCTGATCGAGGAGAGACTGCCCGGTCATGGTGAAGAGGGTCTCATCGTCGCACTGGCGCCAGAGATCGAGCAGCTCCAACGAGACCGGATCGCAGCCGTAGCGCATAGGGCCCGCAGAGTCGACGATCGCATCGACGATGGCCGATGCGGCGTCCGCCGGGTCGACCACCCGCGGGTCGGCATGTTCGCTCCGCAGTGACGCCGCGACGCCGGCAAGGGACTTGTAATTGTCGAAACGAGTCGCCGCCAGCTCGCCCGTACTCAGCCGGAACATGTCGGTGTCGATGGGGCCGGGGAGGATCTCGACCACCCGGATGCCAAACGGCGCCACTTCGACCCGCAGGCTGTCGCCGAACGCCGACACCGCTGCCTTGGAGGCCCGATACGCGGAGTAGAAGGGGACGGAGGCAATGATCGACGAGGACGTGATGTTGCACACCACGGACGGCTGGTTCGCTCGCAGCGTCGGAATGGCGGCCGAGGTCAGCGCGACCACCCCGAAGACATTTGTTTCGAACATCCTCCGCCAGTCCTCCACGTTGGCGTGTTCCACCGGCAGGTACTCGGTATCGATGCCGGCGTTGTTGACGAGCACGCGCAGATCGGAGGAAAGCTCGAAGGTGGAGGGGTCGGTGACGTCGAGCCGGCGGACCTCGAGCCGCCCACCAGCCGCCGCAGCCATGCCGGTCCCGGCATCGGTGTCCCGCATGGTGGCAACGGTGTCGAACCCGCGGCGAGCCAGCTCAATGGCGACAGCCCGTCCGATCCCGCGGCTCGCCCCAGTGACCAATGCGCCTCCGTGAATGTCCATGCGGTGATTCTTCTCACCGGCACGGGCTACCGGCAACCCGGCCAGGTGCGCCATTCCCGTGAGCAGGTCCTGTCGGCCAGGCGGCCCGGCCTCAGAGATCGAACGCTGTCGGGTGTCGCGGTTGGTACAGCAACATGTCGCCACCGCCCGGGACGCGCAGCGCAATGGTGCGACCGAAGCCACGGTTTTCGATGGCCCCGGCGAACTCCGCACCCCTGGCGGTGAGCTCCTCGACCGTCTGCTCGATGTCGTCGCAGACGAGGGAGATCTCATGGTGCTCGTCTCCGCCGTCGCTGGGGTGGACGCCGAGCTCTGACGGCCCGGTGCCGAAGATCAGCCAACCGCCGTGCGCGTCGACATGGGGCCAACCCAGGACGTCACGGAAAAAGGCCCGTGCCGCCTCGGCGTCGTGAGCATGGACGAGCGCGTGCACACCGGTGATCATCCCAATGACACTAGGAGAACGCCCCTGGTTCGCACGGAGCGCAGACCCGCCGCCGGGAGGGTGACGGGCCTCACTACGTTGGGGCGCCTGATGCGGCTCCCCCGACCCCCGACCCGCCCGCCGAGCCGGGTGCAGCGGCGGTGCTGCGTGGTGGGCGTCGCCCTGGCCCTCCTCCTCGGTGGCTGCTCGACCGCGGCGCACACCGGAGGGGGCCTCGCTCAGCCGACGCAGTCGGTGTCTCCGGTTCCGGACTATCCCAACACGTGCGCCCCGTCGGGGATCGACACGACGAGCACTTGCCTGCGCCTCACCCTCGCGGCGATCGACACGGCGAGAGCCCAGGAGGGGATCGGCCCCATGGTGCTCCCCGCCGACTTCCCGCACCTGACCGTCCCCGAACAGCTTTTCATCGCCATCGATCGCGAGCGGGTGGACCGAGGCCTGGTCCCGTTCGCCGGCCTCACGGCCACCCTCGACGCCGAATCGCAGAAGGGGGCCGACGCGGCGCGCCTCCCGGCTCGGCCGGGTCCGGGCTATCGCTCGGTGACGACCGAGTGGATCGGCGATGTCGACAACGGTCTCGACGCTGACTTCGAGTGGCTCTACAACGACGGTCCCGACAGCGGCGTGCCCGGTTGTGCAGGGAGCACGACATCGGGCTGCTGGGCCGACCGGGAGATCGTCCTCGCCCGGTTCGGGTCCGGGCGGCTCGTGATGGGAGCCGCCTACGACCCCGCGGGGGACACGTCGAGCGATGACCGCGGCGGATCCTCGCTGGCCGCAACGCTGGCCACCGCGACCCACGCCGGGCCCTACGCCTACACCTGGAAGCAGGCCATGAGGGCCATGTCGTCCGGTCGGTTCCGACCGCTGTCGGCGGTCCCCTCCTCGGAGTCCGACACAGGGATAAGCGACCCCCCGCACAACGTGGCCCCAGTGCCCGACTACACCAGGGACTGCGTCGCCGGCGGCATCGACGATTCCCCGGCGTGCCTGGACGCGGTACTTGATGCCATCAACCATGCGCACGCCCTCGAAGGGATTCCCCCCATGCTCCTGCCCGCCGGGTTCGCACGCATGAGCATTCCCGAGCAGCTCTTCGTGGCCGTCAACCTCGAGAGGGCGGACCGTGGGTTGCCCGTCTTTGCCGGCCTGACGACCGCGCTCAACCGAAACGCGCAGCGGGGCGCGGACAATGCCAACGACCCGCCCGACCCCGGTCAGGCCTACGACCTCGACGACGCGGAGTGGGCAGGCGGATCCTCCAACGGGCTCGACGCGGTCTACGGATGGATGTACGACGACGGGTTCGACAGCGGGAACCTCGACTGCATCCACCGGGGGGCCGCCGGTTGCTGGGGGCATCGCAAGGGCATCCTCGACGATTTCGGCTCGGGTCCCAACCTGGTGATGGGCGCCGCCATCGCCATGACGGGCGACACCCACGAGGGCGACAAGGGGGGCACATCCATGGCCGTGACGCTGGCCGTAGCCGACGCGCCGGTGCCGGCATTCACGTTTACCTGGGCGCAGGTGTCTGCGCTGCTGCCGTCTGGAGCGACCTGAGGACCGACACCTAGGGTTGACCCGGTGCCACCCCAGCTCTACTTCAATCCGTCGTGCTCGAAGTGCCGAACCGCGCAGTCGCTCCTCGACGAGCATCACATCCGGGCGGACACCATTCGCTATCTCGACCTGCCGCCGACCGTGGAGGACCTCAAGGGACTCATGCAGCTGCTCGGCATTGACGACCCCCGGGCCATGATGCGCACCGGCGAGGCGGTCTATGCCGAGTTGGCGCTCGCCAATTCGGAGGGCGACGCCCTGCTTGGTGCGATCACCCGGCACCCGATCCTGTTGGAACGGCCCATCTTCGTCCTTGGCGACCGGGCTGTCATCGCCCGTCCGCCTGAGAGGATTCTCGAACTCCTCTGACGGTCCACGCCGCTGTCGTGGCAGTCCTCGTAGGGTGTGCGCGCACCCCGCGCGGTTGAAACGAGGAGGACTGTGACGACTTCTCTGGTGTTCTATGGGATTCTCGGCCTGGCGAGCACGGTCGCCGCGTTCGCGGTCAACCGCCGCCTCTTCTCAGGCGGCCAGGCCGGTCCGGTCTCACTTCTCGAAGGGACCTATTACGCCGTTGGCGTGTGTTCCCTGCTCCTCGGGTGGTACTTCAACGTGCGCTATGTGCATCTCTACGGCCACCGCGCCAGCTACATCGACTACACCAAGATGCTCTTCTCGAACTGGGCTGCGGACTCCGCCGCCCAGGACTACACGATCGTCAACCTGGTGCTGCTGCCGCTCTGGACCATCACCGAAGGCCGGCGGCGCGGGCTGCACTGGGCTTGGATCTTCTTCGTGATGAGCCTGTTCACCAGCCTGGCCTTCTCCGTGGCGTTCTTTCTCGCCTTCATGGAGCGCCAGCTGCGCTACAACCGGTCGCTCGCTCCGTCGAGCACGGCATAGCCGCAGTTGTAACCGGGGATGAAGGTGACACCGGGACCCCCGTGGCACCCGGCCCCGCAGAGATACAGCCCCTCGACGGGCACCGGCGCGTCCGGCCATCCCGTCGGTCCGGGCCGGAACGGTCCCATGAACTCCGGCTGGAGCAGCCCGTGGGTGAAGTCCCCGCCGGCGCAGCCGAACATCAACTCATACGTGTAGGCGGGGTAGTTGAGCTGCCGCTCGATGAGATCGGGGAAGTTCGGTGCGGCCGAGGCGATCTTGGCCACCATGCGGTCGGCCATCTCGTCACGGAGCCGGCCCTGGGTCTCGCGGTCACCGATCGGCAGGTAGAAGGCAAAGCTGCTGGCGGCGTGCATCCCGGCCGGCGCGAGGGACGGGTCGTCCAGCGAGGGGATCTGCAGGTTGAAGCTCGGCGACGCGGGAACCTCGCCTCGTACGCACCCTTCGAAGTCCTGCTGCATCTGCTCCGCGGTACCGAAGAACGTGACGTTTCGGCCCAGCTGGGTGTCGTTCAGTTCCTCATAGGGCGCGCGGTACTCGGGCAACCCGCTGAGGGCGAAGTGGGCCTGGAAATAGGCCGCCCGGTGATCGATGGCACCGACCCGGCGGGCGAAACCGTCGGGCAGGCTGTCGGCGTCCAGCAGGTGCGTGAACGTCGTGGTCGGGTCGAGGTTGGACACCACGACAGGCGCGGTAATCACCTCCCCCTCCCCCAACTCGACGCCGATGACCGCGCCGCCCTCGACGACGATCCGCGACACCTTGGCGTGGCGACGGAGCTCGCCTCCGTGCTGCTCGAACATCCGGGCCAGGTGATCGGCGATGGTGCCGAGA
The DNA here is from genome assembly GCA_963817735.1 of uncultured Acidimicrobiaceae bacterium. Lineage (GTDB taxonomy): Bacteria > Actinomycetota > Acidimicrobiia > Acidimicrobiales > RAAP-2 > Bog-473. The sequence goes on from CAWFPP010000003.1 coordinate 145,575, forward strand.
CCACCCCGCACCTTGGACATCGTCGCCGTTCCCGGCGAGGCCAGGGCGAAGGCAAGGCAGAGGGCACTCCCCGGAGTGAAGGGACCGCGGTAAGTCGAGTTGACGGCGAGGAAGGCCAGCATGCTGCGCACCGGGGCGTGCTTGGACCGGTCAGGGAGATAGCGGTCGACGACATCCATCACGCTGCCGAACATTGCGGTCCGGATGGCTTCACGCTCCGTCTCGTTGGCGGCGCACGCCCACATTTCGTCCAGCGACCTCGGCGGCGTGCGCACGTCGAAGCGGCCAATGGCGCGGGCCGGAGCCTCGGCCCACGCCGCCACCTCGGCCATCCCCAGCACCGCCTCGATCCCGATCGTCTCGCCGAGGTGCTCCAGCAGACGTTCCGGATCCGAATAGAGCAGGATCGGCGGCTGGCCGTCCTCGCTGATGCTGGCGGACTGGACCTCCGGCTCGTATATCGGGCAGTCGCCCAGGTCGAGATCCTCGAAAATCTCATTCGGTACCGGGAACTGGATCGAACCGGCCAGTTCGAAGCGGTAGCCACGGATCAGCTCCGTCGTCGAAGCCATGCCGCCGATGAAGTGGTTTTTCTCCAGGCACAGGACCCGCAGGCCCCCACGGGCCATGACGGTCGCCGCGGTCAGGCCATTGTGTCCCGCCCCGATCACAATGGCGTCGTAGTCGGTCATAGAGATGGGACTGTAGCGACATCCCGTGCAACCGGCTGGCTCCGCCATGATTAGAGATGTCGCCGTTTGGCAATGCTCCATCTTGAAACCGAAGGAGGGACCATGAGCGAAGAATCCAGCAACGGGCCGGGCCGCCCGGACGCAGAGGTGAAAGGGGCGACCGAGGTCGAGGAGATGCTGGAGTCCGCGGCCGCCCACACGGCCGATCGGCCGCCGACGCCCGAGGAGGAGGCGGCCGCCGAGGGGAACACCCTCGACCCCGAGGTCTCAGAGCACGAGCGGGAGATGGGAAAGATCGGCGCCGAGGTCAAAGGAGAGGGCGAAATCGACTGACACTCGTCCTGACTGTCCTCCCTGTCCCGAGGGTGATCCGGCCGGCCGTCGCCCTCCTGTCCAGCCGCTCAATGATGCGCTTCCGTTGCGTCATCGTGTCCGCCTCCCCGGGCGGGGACCTCGGAATCGGCGTCGAAGCGTGCCACGCAGCGATCTGAACAGAAGAAATGCTGCTGGTCTCCACGTCGGCGCGACGCGGGCGCCTGCGCCTTCTCCACCTGCATGCCGCACACCGGGTCTCGGGCGTACCCCCCTCCTCCACCGAGCCGTACGCGGCTGCGGTAGATCCAGTAGAGAACGCCGAAGAGCACCAGGAAAATGAAGTTCAGATAGGTCGTGTAGTTCCAGGAGAAGTGCGCGGGGGCGATCGTGGACGGCCGCACGGTCGGCACGAGGCCGGCCGCACCGAAGAGCAACTCGGTGAGCAGTCCCGCGGTGGACATCAGGGCCCAGAACACCGCGAGCATGCGGAGCATGAGGCGCGTCCCGTAGTACCGGCGGTAGATGAGGAGGAGCGGGAACGCGATCAGGTCCGCGAAGATGAAGGCGATCACGCCGCCGAAGGAGATGCCCCCGCTCCACAACGCCGCGGCCAGGGGCACGTTGCCGATGGAGCACACGAAGCTGATGATGGCGATGAACGGGCCGACGATGGCGTTCTCGACGCTCGTCCAGAAGCCGTGACCTGTGATGAAGACGGCCCGCCAGACCGATGTCGGCACCAGCACGGCCAGGAAACCGGCGACGGTGTACCCGACGAGGAGCTCCCGCCGCACCATGGTGAGGTCGGACATCGTGTATGTGGCGCTGTCCGCCCACCCGGCCATCGACCGCAGCCGGACCTTGAGCTGCAGCCCGGCGCTCTCCTCGGTCGCCACGGGGCCGTGGTGGTGTTCGGGCCCCTCCTCCGCCCTCTGTAGCCGCTCCCGGGCTTGCACCACGAGGCGCCCCCGCAACCACAACGCCCCCACCGTGGCAAGGAGGGCGATCATGATGATGCCCCCGACGAACTCGCTGACCGCGAACTGCCAGCCCATCAGCACGACGAGCACGATGCCCAGCTCAATCACCAGGTTGGTCGAGGCGAACATGAACACCATGGCGGCGATGTAGTCCGCGCCCTTCACGAAGAGCGACTTGGCCATGGCCGACGCCGCGTAGGAGCACGAGGAGGAGACCATCCCGTACCCCGACGCCCGCAGCACGGACGGGACCCGATGGTCGCCCAGCCTCTCCCGCATGGCATCGCGGCTCACGAAGGCCTGCACCCCGCCGGCCAGGCCGAACCCCAGCACCAGTGGCCACAGCGTCACCCAGAACATGAAGAAGGCCTCTCGCAGCGACCGCCCGATGTCCACCACGACGGTGGCAATTCCAAGCACGGGGGTCAGGAGCGGACGAGCCGGCCGATGGCCGCCGAGGCCTCGTTGAGCTTCTCGGTTGCTTCACCACCCCCCTGACGCACGGCGTCCGAGACGCAGTGCGCCAGATGGTCGTCGAGCAGCTCCAAGGCGACGGCCTGGAGAGCCTTGGTGGTGGCGGACACCTGCTGCAGGATGTCGATGCAGTACCGGTCCTCGTCGACCATGCGCTGCAGGCCTCTGACCTGGCCCTCCACCTTGCGTAGGCGCTTCTGCAGCGCCTCCTTGCTGTCGATGTACCCGGGCCGCATGGTCCTCCGATCGCTGATACTCTATACCCCTATAGAGTATCAGCGAGGAGTCAGCGGGCGTGCCTGCGGGGCCGGCCCCAGCCCGGATCAGCCCATGGCGTCGGCGACCCGGCGCATCCCCTCTCGCCATGGCACCTCGGTGCGCCCGAGGACCTCGTGCATCCGGGTCACGTCGGGCCAGATCGGCCAGGGGGCGCCGGGGTCGTAGCGGATCAACGCGGGCTGCCCGACCAGTTCACCCAGGAAAGTGCAGTACTCCTCGGCCGTGACCGTCTCGCTTCCTGCGAAGTTGACGACCACGGGGTCCGGCGAAGCCACCTCGAGCGCGCGGACGGCGAGACGGACGTAGTCGTCCTCATAGATCGGGTTGTAGTGGTTGGGCGCGTCGGGATACAAGACGATCTCCTCGCCGCGGCGGATCCGCCGCAACCGGTTGACGGGCGTGCCCCCTTCCGGCCCGTACGTCGAGAAGATGCGGATGATGGTGAGCGGACTCCCCGCCTCCCCCGCGGCGTAACGCACCACGGCCTCCCCGGCGATCTTGGACAGGCTGTAGACCCCGAGGTGGGCCCCCGGCGGGTCGGTCTCGCGCAACGGGCGCTGGCCCTGATACGCGTAGGCCGAGCCGGTCGAGCAGTACACGAAGGCGGCGCCCGCGCAGGCGGCCACGAGCCGGCCCGATGCCTGGGCGTTCGTCGCGAAGACCTGTTGCCAGTCCTCGTCCTGCGCTTCGCGGCCCAGGCGTGCCGCGGCGTGGAACACGTGCGTGATCCCCTCGGGGAGCTGGCGCAGGTCCATCTCACCCACGTCGCCCACGATCGGCTTCACCCCGGCCGCCTCAAGGCGCGCCCGATCGCCCTCGCGGCGACAGCGCGCCAACCCGAAGACCTCGTGGCGGGCTGCCAAGGCGCGTGCCACGGGGAACCCGACGCGCCCGGTCGCTCCGGTCACGAGCACCCGCCAGTGCAGCGAACCGGAGGGCGGCCTGGCGGTCATGCCACACCGTAGGGCACGCCGCCACCGGGCCGGCTGGTCGACGGGCGCAGGGCGGTGGCCTCAGTTGCCCAGTATCCCCAGGCCTTCCTCCCTGATGCCCTTGGCGCGGGCATCGGCGAAGTGATCCAACCATTCGCGGATCTCCTCGCTCCCCGTCTCGTCAGCCCAGCGCCGGGGCATGGCCGGGAACGAGTAGTCGGCTGGAAGTGCGGGCGGCTGCGGCTCGAGCGACCGCCGCTCGAGCGCAGCTTCAACTGCCGGTGCCAGACGCGCCGTCTTCGCCCGGACCTGGGCCTCGTCACGCTCCTTGAAGGCGGGAAGCACGTCGCGCCCGAACAACTCGAGCGATTCGCAGATGTGCTCGTGGCGGTTCTTGCCGGCTTGCAGTACGAAGATCACCTGATCGACGCCCGCCTGCTCGAACCGCTGCAGGTAGTCACGCACCTGTTGGGGCGTTCCCGTGGCGCCGCGCAGCCCGGTGCGCTCCCCCGCAGCGAGCTTGGCGCCGAGCCGCTCCTGGCGCAGCGCTATCTCGATCTCGGGCGAGTAGCCCACATCGCCACGCCGCTCGAGATACTCGGTCCAGACATCAGTCGACCCCGGGCGATGCTCGCCGAATACGTAGTAGTGCCCGAGTGAGTAGCCGAAGAAGTTCCCACCCTCGAGCCCGCGGTCGAGCGCCACCTTCTCGTCGGGATGGCACATCATTTGGGTGACACAGGCGATGTTCGGGTTCACGGCCAGGCCCACAGGCACGCAGCGTTCCGCCAGGGTGTGCTCGTAGTCCGCCACCCATTTCTCCGCTTCCTCCGGGTCGATGAACGCAAAAGTCAGGGCACCGATGCCCTTCTCGGCCGCCAAGAGGATGGTGTCCCGGCGGGAGCACGCCACCCACAGGGGAGGATGGGGCCGCTGCATCGGCTTGGGCACGACGTTGCGCGGTGGCATCTGTACGAAGCGTCCGTCGACACCGGTGAACGGCGTCTCGGTCATGCAGCGCAGCGTGACCTGCAGGCCCTCGAGCCAGGCCTCGCGCTTGGTCGCCGGGTCAACCTGGAAACCACCCAGTTCGGCCTCCGACCCCGACTCCCCCGATCCGAACTCCACGCGTCCGCCCGAAAGCAGGTCGAGCGTGGCCACCCGTTCGGCCGTGCGGGCGGGGTGGTTGTAGCCGGGCGCGGTCTGAATGATGCCGTGGCCCAGCCGGATGTCCCTCGTCCGTTGGCTGCACGCGCCGAGGAACACCTCGGGCGCCGAAGAATGGCTGTACTCCTCCAAGAAGTGGTGCTCGACTTCCCACACCACGTCGAACCCGAGCCGGTCGGCGAGTTCGACCTGTTCCAGCGCGTCCTGCAGGAGGCGGTATTCGGAGTCCGCCTCCCACGGGCGGGGCAGCTGGTGCTCGTAGAAGACGCCGAACTTCATGGCGCGCCGAGCGAGGCGAACTCAGCCAGGATGTCGGCCCCGTTCGTCCGCCGTGCGCACCAGAACTCCACCTCGGCCAAGGCGGCACGACGGCCTTCCGTCGCGCGGGGCCGAGGCTGTGGGCGAGCATCGGGTCCCAGATCCGCCCGATCATGTCCGTGCCGTCGTACGTGGCTCCCCCCTCCCCTCGCCAGGTGCGATCGCGCATCTCCGTGAGCGCGGTGCGCAGATAGCCGACGTGCGGGGTTTCGTCGGCCCTGATGAAACCCACCAACCGGGCTGCTTCACCGTCGCCCGCCACCAATTCGCCGTCGGACATCCACTCCTCCGCCCAGGCGAACGTGTGGAACGCGGAGATCTCAATGAAGAGGACACGGATCATCAGAGAGACCATCGTCTCGAGCTCGTGGCTGATGTCGTCGGGCAGCAGACGTGCGGCCTCGGCCCCTGGTCGGCCGGGGCCGAATCCCATCCGGGCCAGCATTGCGTCGATGTCGAGCTCCTCGCACGACCGGTCGAAGGCGATGTCACGGGCCGCGAACCACATGTCCTTGTGGCCCGCCTCCTCGTCCCAGCCCGCCTCGTCGCGACCGTGCGCCTCGAAGAGCCCCCGCCCGAGGTGGTCGGTCGCGGTCCCGCCGATGTCCTCGACGAAATGCCGCTGCAGCTCCTTCGGCTGCAGCAGGCGGATGTTGGCGCCGAATCCCTCGACGGTCCCGATACGGGTCAACGTCGCCATCAAGGGTTCGGGGACACCGGCCCCGATGAGGAACCGCGCCTGCTCGACATTGGGGAAGGAGCGCTCCCACCACTCGAGCGGGACATCGATGAGCTCGGTGGAGAACTGTGCGCAGTTCTGCTCGCCCCACGCGGCGATGGCCGGCAACCGGAACTTCGTCCGGGGCGAGACGTACCGGCCCTCGTCGTCGAATCCGCCATGACAGCGGACGCCGCCGGCGATGAGCGGCTCGGCGACCGTCAGGTCCGCCAGGAGCTCCTTCTCGGTGAACTCGACCTGTGCCGTGCCCATGGCTCGCCCTCCCGGGTCAGTCTCGGTGTAACCCGCTGGTATATACTGTCGCGTATACAAACCGAGAGCAAGCTGCTGCCGCGGGCCGAACGACGGGCCGCCGTCCTGCACGGGGCCGCCCTGGCCTTCGCGTCGGCCGGTTTCGCCGACACCTCCATGGACGACGTCGGCGCCGCCTGCGGGGTCACCAAGCTGATCGTCTACCGCCACTTCGGTTCGAAGGAGGAGCTCTACCGCGAAATCCTCCAGCAGGTCTTCGACGACCTCGGCGTGGAGCTCCGCGCCGAGTTGGCCCGGCCCAGCCATGCCGGCCTCGGACCGCGAACGCTCCTGACCGTGGCCCGGAAGGACCCTGCAGCCTTCACGCTGCTGTGGCGCCATGCGGCCCATGAGCCGCAGTTCGCCGCATACGCCGCGGAGCTGCGCGCGGTGGCCGTCTCGGTCGTCCGCCAGCTCAGCGGCCTCGACACCGGCGACGAAGTCCTCGACGCCTGGCATTCCGAGGCTCTCTTCGGTTGGCTCGTCGAGACGACACTCACCTGGCTCGAGCGCGGTGACGCCGACCGCGACGACGCGTTCGTCGACCAGACGTCGGCGGGCTACCGGGCGCTGCGCACCGCGCTCACCGGGCCCGCCCCTCTCATTTGACGCGCCTCCGCCCGCGCCAACGTGGTGGCGGAATCCCGCCGCGGCTCGCGCCATGGCGGCAGAATCGAGGCCTGCTCGACGGGCTGTCGGAGAGGAGTCGAGGTGGCCACATTCGTCCTGGTTCACGGCGCCATGCACGGCGGCTGGTGCTGGCGCGACGTCCATCGGCGCCTGAGCCAAAGGGGGCACGACGTCCACCGCCCCACCCTGACCGGCCAGGGTGATCGTCGGTCCGGCCTGACCCCGGAGGTCGGCGTGGACACACACGTGGCCGACCTCGATGCGCTGCTGTGGTTCGAGGATCTGTCCGAAGTCCATCTCGTGCTGCACAGCTATGCCGGTGTGCTGGCCGGTCCACTGGCCGCAAGGGCCGAGGAGCGACTGGCCTCGGTCGTGTATCTCGGGGCGTTCGTCACCGGCCCGGGCCAGTGCCTCCTCGATGTCGAGCCGCCGGAGGTGGCCGAGCGCTACCGACGCCAGGTCGCCGAGGCGGGCGAGGGCTGGTTCGTCCCGACCTCCGACGCCTTCCTCCATCAGTGGGGCATTCGGGAACCGGACCAGCGCCGCTGGGTCGGTGCCCGCCTCACCGCCTTTCCCTTCCGGTGCCAGATCGAGCCGACCGAGTTCGATCCCGGCGCGCTGGGCCGGCTGCGCAAGGTCTACGTCGCGCACACCGATCCCCCGTTGCCCAGCCTCGGACGTTTCGCGGAGGCGGCCAGGGCGGCAGGCTGGGAGACCCATGAGCTCGCTTGCGGGCACGACATGATGCTCGCTGCACCCGGCGAGACGGCTGACCTGCTGGAGCGCATCGCGGGGACTGACCGCGACCAGCTGGTCTCCCACCGGCGCCGCGCCGTTCGGGTCTCGGCCGGCGCGGAACCCGGACGTGCGCTAGCGACGGCTGGCGAGACCCGCCAGCCATGCGGCCACGATGTCGGCGACCTCTGCCTCGCTCCTGCGCAACGAGTGATCGCCGTCGACGATGTGACGGGTGACCGGTCCGGGGATGGCCGCCGTCTCGCGCTCGAGCTCCTCGGGTGTGGAGAAGGCGTCCCGGCGGCCCGACACGAACAGACAGGGCAGGCGCAGTGCGGGGAAGTGCTCGGTGCGGAGGCGGTCGGGACGGCCCGGAGGGTGGAGCGGGTAGCTGACCAGCACGAGGGCGGCCACCGGCAGGCCCTCGGCGGCGGCCAGGGAGCACATGCGACCGCCGAACGAACGACCGCCGATGGCGATGCGGCCGGTCGGGACGCCGAGCTGCTCCGCCAATGCCGTCGTGGCGACGCGCACCGTCTCGATACACACCGCCGGTGGATCGGTCCGGCGCTTGCCGGCCGCCTGTCCGGGGAACTCGACGCGCTCGACGGCGACGCCGGTGCGCGTGACCGCCTCGTCGATCGCCACGAGCCCCGACTGCGTCCTGCGGGCGCTCGCCCCCGGCGTGAGCACGAGCCCGGCAATGCCCGCGGTGGCCATCGCGCCATCATGGCGGGCGCGGGAGGCCGGCGCGGCCGCTTCAGCGGCAGCAGTCGACCTCGGCGAGGTACTGCTCCTTGACCCCTTCGGCCAGGAACGAGGCCTGGAACGAATGCCGGGCCAGCTGGGCGAGGTCGGCCCGACCGAGATCGAACGCCTCGGCCACCGCGCTGAGGTTGTCGCCGACGTATCCGCCGAAGTAGGCCGGGTCGTCCGAGTTGATCGTCACCACGAGACCCCGCTGGAGCAGGGCTGGGAGGTCGTGCTGGGCCAGGGAGGGGAAGACACGGAGCTTGACGTTGGACAAGGGGCACACCGTGAGCGGGATCCGCTCCGCAACCAGCCGCGCCACGAGCCCCTCGTCCTCGAGGCAGCGCACACCGTGATCGATCCGCCGCGCCTCCAACAGGTCGAGCGCCTGCCAGATGTAGTCCGGGGGCCCCTCCTCGCCGGCGTGCGCCACGCCGGGCAGGCCCATCTCCCGGGCCTGGCGAAACGCCCGAGCGAACTTGGAGGGTGGATTGCCGAGCTCGGCCGAGTCGAGGCCGACCGCGGTCAGGTGGTGGACGAAGGGCCGGGCCTCTTCCAGCGTCCGCAGCGCCGCCTCCTCGCTGAGATCGCGCAGGAAGCACAGGATGAGGCCGGACGAGATGCCGAAACGGGCCACGCCGTCGTCGAGGGCGCGGCGGATGCCCGCACAGCACGTCTCGAAGGGGACACCGCGCCGGGTGTGCGTCTGCGGGTCGAAGAAGATCTCGGCGTGGCGCACGCCCTGGTCCGCCGCCTTGGACAGATACGCGAGCGTGAGGTCGTAGAAGTCCAGCTCCGTCCGCAGCACGGCGCAGTTGGCGTAGTACACGTCGAGGAACGACTGCAGGTCCTCGAAGACGTAGGCGCGCCGCAGCGCCGCCACGTCGGGGTAGGGCAGCCGGATGTCGTTGCGTGCCGCCAGCTCGAAGACCAGCTCGGGCTCGAGCGTGCCCTCGATGTGCACGTGCAACTCAGCCTTGGGCAGTCGCCGTATGAATTCGTCCCTGCCTGCCTCCGTCACGCCCCGCCGTCCTTCATGCCCCGCCCTCCGTCATGCAACCCATGGTGGCCCAGGCGCACAAGAGGAGCGGGCGCGGGCAGCGACGCGGACTGAACGCGGGGGGTGCGGGGTAGGGTAAGCGGAGTGAAGTCTCCGGAAACGGGCCCGGCGGAAACGCCGCGCGGGCTCGTGGCCGGCATGCTCCCGAGCGACGACCCGCTGGTGCACCGTTCTCTCAGCCAGAACCAGGTCGACCGCTTCCTCTCCACGTGCGGTGCGTCGTGAGCGGTCCGGTGACGACGCTGCAGGAGTCGGCCTCAGGCCGCCGGCAGAGGGGACCACGCGGGCCCACTGGTGGATCCTCGTCATCATCGCCGGGGCGCAGCTCATGGTGGTGCTCGACACCACGATCATGATCATCGCCCTCCCCTCGGCCCAGCACTCCCTCGGGTTCTCCAACACCGACCGGCAGTGGGTGGTGACCGCCTACACCTTGGCCTTCGGCGGCTTCCTCCTCCTCGGCGGGCGCCTGGGCGACATGTTCGGCCCGCGGCGCACGCTGATGGCGGGCGTCATGGGTTTCGCCCTGGCGTCCGCGCTCGGCGGGGCGTCCCAGACCACGCTCATGCTGATCGGGGCCCGTGGGCTGCAGGGCCTCTTCGGCGCGCTGCTGGCGCCCTCGGTGCTGTCGCTGCTGACGTCGACCTTCACCGAGCCGCGTGAGCGCGGGCGGGCCTTCGGGATCTACGCCACCATCGCCATCGGCGGGGCCGCCTTCGGGCTCATCCTCGGCGGCTTCCTGACCCAGTACGTCGACTGGCGCTGGTGCCTGTACGTGAACCTGCCGATCGCCGGGCTCGTCCTCTTCGGCGCCTCGACCATGATCCCCAAGCGCGAAGGGTTGCATCGGGATCCGGTTGGACGTGCTGGGGGTCGTCCTCGGGTGCGGCGGTCTGGTGGCCCTCGTCTACGCGCTCGGTGAGGCGGGGACGAGCGGGTGGGGCGGCACCGACGTCATCGTGGCCCTCATCGTCGCCGCGGTGTTGCTCAGCGCGTTCATCGTGTGGCAGAGCAAGGTGCCCCAATCCCCTGCTGCCCGCTGCGCGTGCTGCGCAACCGAAACCGCGCCGGCTCGTTCATCACGATCCTCCTGGCCGTCACGGGGATGTTCGGGACGTTCCTGTTCCTCACCTACCTGCTGCAGACCGTCGACCACTTCTCGCCCCTCAAGACCGGGGTCGCCTTCCTCCCCCTCATGGCGATGAACGGCACTGGCGGCCACACAGGTGGCCAGCCGCCTGATGCCCCACATCCGGACCCGGCTGCTCGTCGTCCCCGGCCTCCTGCTGGCGGCCCTCGGCGTCGCCCTCTTCACCCAGCTGACGCCCGACGCCTCCTACGTGACGAGCGTGCTGCCGAGCGAGCTCCTCCTCGGCTTCGGGCTCGGGCTGGCCATCGTGCCGTGCATCAGCACGGCCACCCAGAACGCCGAGCCGCAGGACGTCGGCGTGACGGCGGCCACCACCAACACCTCCCAGCAGATCGGGGCCTCCATCGGCACCGCCCTGCTGAACTCGCTCGCCGCTGCGGCCACGGTGACCTACCTGGCGACCCACCACGGAGACCAAGAACGCGTGGCGCAGGCGACGGTGCATGGCTACGCCGTGGCCAGCGCCTGGGCGGCCGGCATCCTCGTGCTGGCCGCGGTGCTGGCGGGCATCCTCATCGACGTGCACCCGGGCCGCGCTCACGCTGCGGTGAGGGAGGTGACCCAGGCGGTTGCCGAGGACGGGCCGGGCGAGGTCGTCGAGATCGGGGGCCTGTCGGTCGTGTCGCCCGAGTACTGACCGCCCGCGCCGGGACAGAACACGAGGGGTTTCGGGCATTCGATCAAGGCATGTGACGTGTCGCCTCGCTTTGGGAGGACGGGGTTGTCTGCGGACCTGTCGGCTGCGACTCAGTTCCCTTCGTTGTCCATCGGACGCCGCAGGGTCAGGTTCGTCACGTTGCCCAAGTTGGCGGCATCACCGAAATGGAGTGATCCGCCATTGCTCTCGGCCAACCAGTAACCGTCGTTGGTCTGGGTCGGGGCAATACCCACCACAGTGGTCGTGGCCGCGCCAACACCCGAACCCTCGTAGGGAGCGTCGCCGAAATTGAACACACCGCCGTCTTGACCGACCAGCCAATAACCGCCGCCGTCGGTCGTGGCCGCGATCGCTCTGATTGGGGCGTCCAAGGTGTGACCGGCTTCTGACCCGTACGACACGGCGTCACCGAAGGGGTAGACCGCACCGTTGGCGCCGACCAGCCAATAGCCCTTTCCACTCGGCGTCGCAGCGATGCCGACGACGTCGTTCACCACCGTGCCCAACTGGGGAAGCGATCCATAGAAGTGGGCGTCGCCGAAGGAAAAGACCCCGCCGTCGCCGCCCACCATCCAATAGCCCCCGCCGGCGGGCGTCGAGGCGATGTCGACGATGTCGTTCACGCCGACCCCGAGACCCGGCAGCGAACCCTCGTACCTGGCGTCTCCGAAGGCGAACACTCCGCCGTCCCGTCCCGCGAGCCAGTAGCCGTTGTCATCAGACGTGGCGCTGATGCCGACGATGTTGAACACCACGTTGTAGATGGCTGGTGACAGTCCCGGCACCGAGCCATCGAACAGGTCGGCGCCAAAGCAGAAGACACCGCCGTCGGATGCGACGTCCCGGAACCCCTGGAGCCGAGGGTTCCCCGTCGAGATCGGCGGGGTCGTGGTGGTCGTCGTCGTGGTCGTCGTGGTCGGCGGCGGGGCTTGGTTCACATCAATGGTGACGATGACCTCACCGGTGACGCCGCTGTCGATACCGAATGCGTCCACGTCGAAGGTGTAGTCGCCGGTGGAGTTCGGCGTCCCACTGAGGGAGTCCGTGCTGCCACTGCTCGAGGTGAGGGTCAGGCCGCCCGGCAGCGTGCCCGACGTCGACCAGTCGTAGCTGGGGTCAGAACCCGGCGTGGCGAGGTCGACGGTGTAGGGAGCGTTGACCGTCGCGTCCTGGGCGCAAGCCGTGTAGACGAACTGGGCGCCTCCCACGTGGGTCGACTGGGTGCTGTCCACCTGCGAGGTCAGTGACGAGTCGACGTAGTTCGAGCCGCCGCCGCCGCCGCCGCCGGCACCGCCCGACTGCGTCCAACCTCCCGGGACAGGTGTGTTGGGGTCCAGGTATCCACCGTCTGCGCTGCCGTCATTGAAGAGGTAGGAAGAGGCTCCTCCACCGCCACCGGTCCACCCGCCCCCGCCGCCGCCGCCGCCGCCGATCCAGTCAGAGCTGGAACCCGATTCGAATCCCGCGGCACCGCCCGCACCACCGGTGGCCCGGCTGGCGCCGTCCGTCCCGGGCAGGTCCCCGGTACCTCCGACGCCACCGGTGACGTCGGAGGTAGCTGTCGCCCCGCCTTCACCATTCGGCGTGGGTGTTCCATTGCCGCCGTTCACCGTCCCACCGCCGTCACCGCCGTTTCCGCCCACCGCGCTCAGGCCGTCTCCCTGATCTTCCACATTGCTCCCACCACCCCCGCCGCCGCCGGCCACGAGCAAGGGGACGGTGGACGTCGTCGGGCTATGGGTACCCAGGAACAGGTAGGTCGCCGCGCCGCCGCTCCCGCCGTACACGGCCCAGTCCGGGTTGGTGTCGCCGCCCTCACCGCCGCCGGGCGCGCCGCCCGCACCCTCCGCGCCCGGTGCGTCACTCGCACCGCCGGAAGTCGCGGTACCGATGCCGCCGCCTCCGTTGCCGGGACCTCCGATGTCGAGCTGGTATGCCTCGCCCGCTGTCACCGACGTGGTCCCACCCGCCTCACCGCCGTAGCTGAAGGCGCCGCCATTCGAACCGGTGCCTTCGTATCCCGAACCGCCCTCGGCGCCGTAGGTGGTGAATGCGGCAGAGCACGTGTCAGCGGGAATTGTCGCGTTCATCTGGGTCGCGGAGCCGGCCGCCCAGGTCCAACCCGTGGTGAGGGTGGCGACCGGTGTCACCGATCCGGCGAGTCCGGACGCCGTGGCCAGGGCAAAACCACCACCCACCAACGCCAGGGCGCCGGCCGCAGCCAAAAGGTACGGGCGGCGCCGCCGGCCGTTCGAATGGAATGCACTCATTACGTCCAAGTCAGCCATGGCAACTCCTGTTGAGCGATCGCGGGCCCACACTAGCCAAGGGGGCGCCGATGGTCCTCGGCGACGAGCCCGGCGCAGCACACTCGGCCGGCATCTGCCCGACCAGGAACTGGAGCCGGCCCTCGGATTTCCTCCTCGACCGGACCGACCCGGCCCGCGCACCCGGTCGGACTCAGCCTCGTGACAGGAGCGCCGGCAATTCCGGCAGCGTGATGAGCTCGGCCCGGCGCGGGAAGATCGTCTCGAGCAAGAACGCGTGCACCTCCGGATCGGTGCCGGCACAACCCTCCGCCAGGACGAGGACCCGAGCGCCCATCCGGCTCGACTCGGGAACGTCGAAGTCCTCGTCTTCGAGGGCCACCCGGACATAGCCGATCTGCCCGCCCCAGTCCCGGACCAGATCGATGGCTGTGCGCGCCCGCTGTAGGAGCTGGTCGGGCTGGGGGACCCTGGCCACGATGCCGGCCTGGTAGTCCATGACGAGCAGGCGCGCTGTGCGCAGGTTCGAGCGGTGGCATCTGATCGGTCATCGGGTCGGGCTCATTTCGGGTGACGGGGCGGACGGGATGGACGGGACACGTGGCGCAGGAGGAGCATCCGTGGCGCGCCGCCCACGCAGCAGGGAGGCCAGCCCGGCGATCACCGACAGCCCGGTGGCGAAGGCGAAGACCACCACCAGCCCGTGGTGGAACGGCTCGGAGATCAGTTGGGGGAAGTAGGCGTGGCCGGTGAGCAGATTCCGGCTGGACGCCGAAAGGGTGGACAGCGCGCCGCTGGGGGCCAGCAGGTGTTGAATCGGGTTGACCCCGAGCAGAGCGGCGAACAACGAGGCCACCGGCGGCAGCGAGCCGACGTGGTGGGCCAGGGCCTGCGTCACACCGTGCTGGTGCAGCCCGTTGGTGAGCGTCGTCGAGAGCGTGCCGGTCAGTCCGGCGATCATCAGCGAGAAGAAGATGCCGATGGACAACGCCGTCCCGGAGTTCTGGAACGTGGCCCGCATGCCCGAGCCCGCTCCCCGCAGGCGGGACGGCACGCTGCTCATGATCGATGAGGTGTTGGGCGCGGCGAACATCCCGCTGCCGATGCCGCTGGCGGTGATGAGCAGCGCGAAGGCCCAGTACGAGAAGTCCACCGGGAGCAGCAACAGCCCGACGAAAGCGCCCCCGAACACGACACACCCGGCGGTGGCCATGCCCCGGGAGCCGAAGCGGTCCGACATTGCACCAGCGAGCGGGCCCGAGACCAGGAACCCCGCCGTGAGCGGGAGGAGGAAGATGCCGGCCCACAACGGCGTCTGGCTGAACGAGTAGCCGTGCAAGGGCAGCCAGATGCCCTGCAGCCAGATGATGAGGATGAATTGCAACCCGCCGCGGGCCACGGCCACCGCGAACGCTGCGATGTTGCCGGCCGTGAAGGCGCGGATCCGGAACAGGCCCAGCTGGAAGAGCGGTTCGGCCACCCTGGTCTCGATCACCACGAAGGCGCCGAGCAGGAGGGCGCCGCCGATGAGGAGCGCGTCGACCGTCGGGCTCGTCCAGCCCTGGGCCTGGTGGCCATAGGGCTGAATGCCGTAGGTCACGCCGGTCAGGATCGCACCGAGCCCGACGGCAAACGTGAGGTTGCCCCACCAGTCGATGCGGCCACCCTGCCGGTCGCTGATCTCGCGGAGCCTCCAGTAGGCCCAAAGCGTTCCGAACACGCCGACCGGGACATTGACCCAGAAGACGAGGCGCCAGTTGATCGCCGCCAGCAGCCCGCCGGCGACCAGGCCGACGAACATGCCGGCGAGCGCGGCCACCTGGTTGAGGCCGAGCGCGAAGCCCCGCTGCGTGCTCGGGAAGGCATCGGTCAGGATGGCCACCGAGTTGGCGGTGAGCATCGACCCGCCGAGCGCCTGAATGAGCCGCCATCCGATGAGCCACTGCGCGCCGGCCACCCCCAAGAACGGGCACACCGACAGGAGGATGGAGGAGACGGTGAACACCACGAATCCGGCGTTGTAGATCCTCACCCGGCCGAACATGTCGCCCAGTCGACCGAAGGTCACCACGGTGACCGCCAGCACCAGGCGGTAGCCCATGATCATCCACAGCAGGTACACGATGTTGCCCGGGGCCAGCGGATCGAGATGGATGCCCCGGAAGATGGCCGGCAGGGCGATGATGACGATGGAACCGTCGACGGTGGCCATGAACACCGCCGCGGTGGTGTTGGCGAGGGCGACCCAGCGGTAGTGGTCGTCGACCTTCGCTGACGGGTCCTCCTCCTCCGCCATCAGGTGCGCTGGGCCAGTCGCTCGAAGAGCGGGGCGGCGACCCGCAGCTGCTCGAGCTCCGCGGCCGTGAAACCGCTCGCCAGGGCCCGGGCCATGGCGTCGGTACCGGTGGCCCGCCGCTGCTGCAGAGCGCGCCGTCCGAGCGCCGTCACCGACATCACAATCTTGCGGCCGTCCTCGGGATCCGGCCGGCGCTCCACGAGGCCCCGCTCCTCAAGGCCGGCGAGGGTGGCGCCCATGGACTGGGGGCTGATTTGCTCCTGTTTGGCCAGCGCGCTGCTGGTCGCCGGGCCCTCCCGCTCGAGCCGGGACAGGCAGGCGGACTCGGGCATGGTCAGCTCGCCGTCGGCCTTCCTCTGGCGCAGGCGCCGCACGAGCAGGCCGATGCTGGCGCTCAGGTCCGCCACCAGCTCGTCGATGCCCGGGTCTCCCACCATACCTTCAGGTGACCTTATCAGTCTGGCTTACTACATGCTAGGCCACCAGCTCAGGGCCCGACCACTCGAAGCCCTCGCCGTCGACGAGCTCGAACTCGAACTCGGCCGCTTCGCGGGCGAGCTCCTCCTCGGCGTCGCTCGACTCGACCGGCGCGGTGCCGGGCAGGTGGACGAGGAGGGCCACCATGACCAGCGCCGCGAAGCCGAAGAGGGCGGCGATGCCGAAGGTCACGTCGAGGCCGTGCACGAGGTGCGGCGGAACGCCGGCGCCGGCCGTCAGCTGCGCGTGGCCTGCGGCCGCGCTCAAAACGGTGACGAGCACCGCCAGCCCCAGGGCCGCCCCCACCTGTTGGGTGACGTTGACCAGACCGGACGCCGCCCCCGCGTCGGCGGGCTCGACGCCGGAGAGCCCCGCTTGCGTCAGGGGCACCAGCGCGGTCCCCGAGCCCGCGCCCAGCAGGACGAGGCTGACGAAGATCTGCAGGTACGACGCGCCGGCGTGGAGCTGGGTCGACATGAGCAGCGCCACCACGGTGAGGCTGATGCCGCCCATGATCAGCACCTTGGGGTGGACCCGCCTGATGAGGACCTTGCTCACCAGCTGTGACGACAGGAAGACCGACGCCGGCACGGGCAGGAAACACAGGCCTGTCCGCAGCGGCGAGTAGCCCGCCACGTCCTGGAGGAACTGACCGACGAAGAAGAACATGCCGTACATGCCGGCGTACATCAGGCCCCGGGAGACGTTGGCCGTCGTGCGCGTCCCGCTGGCGAAGAGCCGCAGCGGCACGATCGGCTCCTCGGCGCCGGTCTCCATGCGGACGAAGAGGCCGAGCAGGAAGGCGCCGACGGCGATCGAGCCGACGGTGAGCGGGCTGGACCAGCCGCGGGTGCCGGCCTCGACGAGCCCGAACACGATGCCCACCATGCCGAGGGTCGACGTGACCGCGCCGGCAATGTCGAAGTGGCCGGTGCGCCGTGGCGTCTCCTGCAGCGCGATGCGTCCCACCAGCAGCACGGCGATCCCGATCGGCACGTTCACGAACATCACCCAGCGCCACGAGACGAGCTGGGTCAGCGCGCCGCCGGCGACGAGGCCGATCGCTCCCCCCGCCGCCGACACTGTCGTGAAGAGGCCGATGGCCCGGACCCGCTGGGGCCCGTCCGAGAAGATGGTGGTCAGGAGCGCCAGGGAGGAGGGCGCGGCCAGGGCGGCGCCGACGCCCTGGAGGGCTCGGGCGGACAGGAGCATCCAGCCCGAGACGGCCAATCCGCCGAAGAGCGAGCTCAGGGTGAAGATGGCGATGCCGGCCAGGAAGGTGCGGCGCCGTCCGAGCAGGTCTCCGGAACGCGCCCCCAGGAGCAGCAGGCCGCCGAAGGTGAGCAGGTAGCCGTTGAGGACCCACGAGAGCTCGCCCCCGGAGAGGCCGAGGCCCTCCTGGATGTGCGGGAGGGCCACGTTGACGATGGTGGTGTCCAGTACCACCATCAGCTGAGCCGCCAGTATGACGAACAGGAACACCGAAGGGGTCCTGAACAGGGCCTTCAGACGTCCTGGTGGTCCCGAGGCGGGACCGCCGGCGGGCGCGATTCGAGGAGCAGCAATTTGTGAAGAAGGCATTTGATTCCGATCTCTCCGCTGGTATTCTGAGTAAGCGGAAGCTTCCTCCGGTTATTATACGGAGGGTGCCTCCGCTTTGCAAGACTGTTCTTTGAGATTGTTTTTGGAGACACTGGTGTTGCTGGCACCGCCCCGTGTCACCGCTTGGCCAGGAGGGAACGCAGGAGAATGACGGCGCAACCGAAGACGGCGACGATCGACCGCCCGGACGACGCCGCGGCGAGCTCGCCCCATGCGGGCCGACGCCAAGCGCAACTACGAGCTTCTCGTGACGGCCGCCCGCAAGGTCTTCGACCAGAAGGGTGGCGGTGCCTCCATGGAGGCCATCGCCAAGGAGGCCGGCGTCGGGATCGGCACGCTGTACCGGCACTTCCCCAAGCGGATCGACGTGGTGGAGGCCGTCTACGTCGACGACGTCGACGAGCTCGAGACCGTGGCCCGCACGGTGAGCGCCGAGCTGGAGCCCTGGCCCGCCTTCGTGGCCTGGCTCGAGGCCTTCGTCCGCTACGCGGCGGGCAAGAAGCGATTCATGAACGAGCTGCACGAGGCGTTCGAGAAGGACCCTGCCCTGCGCTCGGCCTCGCGGGAGCGGATCGAGGGCGCCCTGAGCATCGTGCTGACCCGGGCGCAGGACGCGGGCGTCGTCCGCTCCGATGTCGACGCGCCCGACCTGATGCAGCTGCTCGGCTCCATGTGCATGAGCGCCACGCTGACGCCCGAGCAGAGCGAGCGCCTGCTCGTCATGATCGAAGACGGACTGCGCCCGCCGGCGTAGGGGTCAGAGGCTCGAGGAGCCGCGGCGGGCTGTTCCAGTAGAGCCCCGAAGTCAGATGCCGGTGTGCTCGGCGCGCACCGGGTCCGGGTCGGGCACATGGGGCATGAGGGCGTTCGGCGGAACGGTTCCCAGGCGGCCGGCCTCGAAGTCCTCGAGCGCCTGGCCGATTTCCGCCTTCGTGTTCATGACGAACGGCCCGTAGTGCTCCACGGGCTCCCCGATCGGCCGGCCCCCGAGAATCAGGGCCTCGAGGTGGCTCGTCCCGGAGTCCTGCACGTCATCGGCCCGCAGCGACATGAAGTCTCCCGGCCCGAACGTGACCAGTTGCCCGCTGGTCACCGGCCGGCCTTCGCCGCCGACCCGGCCGGAGCCGGCCAGGAGGTAGAGCAGCGCGTTGAACCCTGGGTCCCACGGGACCTCGAGCAGCGCCCCGGGGGCGACCGACGCGTGCATGAAGGCCATCGGGGTATGGGTCGATCCCGGGCCGCGGTGGCCGGCGATATCGCCGGCCACGATCCGCACCAGGGCCCCGCCGTCACCCGACGACAGAAGAGTGACATCACCCGCTTCGAGTCCCTGGTAGGCCGGTTCGATCATCTTGTCCCGGGCGGGCAGGTTCACCCACAGCTGTATCCCGTGAAAGCGCCCTCCGGCGACGACGAGCTCCTCGGGCGGCGTCTCGATGTGGAGGATGCCCTTCCCGGCCGTCATCCACTGGGTGGCGCCGTCGGTGATGACGCCGCCCCCGCCGTGCGAGTCCTGGTGCTGGAACGTGCCGTCGATCATGTAGGTGACCGTCTCGAACCCTCGGTGGGGATGCCACGGTGTGCCCTTGGGCTCCCCCGGGGCGTAGTCGACCTCACCCATCTGGTCCATGTGCACGAACGGATCGAGATCCTGCAGGCGCACGCCGGCGAAGGCCCGGCGGACGGGGAAGCCCTCCCCTTCGAGCCCGCGTGGGGCCGTGGTGACGGACTGCACGGGGCGCTCGACCACGCCGCGCCCGGTCGGGCGCGGGAATGGCGGCAAGCTTGCTCAGGTCACTGACGGAGACAGCGGGCACGGAATACCTCCCAACGTTGTCGGCCCCGGCGCGGGCACGGGACCGCCTTGCAGGCTACCGGCGGGCTTCAGCGCACGGTCCGGGCCCGGGCTTGAGTGACGTCAGTGGAGGTGCCGCTGCCAGTCCGCCGGCACCCGTCCGGCGGGGCCCGGAGTCGGCTGGCTGAGCGGGTGGTGCTCCGGCGGCGCCAGCTCGGGGCCGTCGTAGTACTGCTGGGTCTCGTAGTCCCAGAACCAGTCTTCGCCCGGTTCGAAGCTCCGCACGATGGTGTGGCCGGGCTGGCGGGCATGGATGCTGGCGTGCTGGCTGGGCGAGCTGTCGCAACAGCCGATGTGCCCGCAGCCGGCGCAGCGGCGCAGGTGGAGCCACCAGCCGTCGGCGGCGAGGCACTCGACGCACCCGGTCCCGCTGGGCTCCGCCGCCGGATCGATCGGCTCTTCGGCCACGGCTGTCGCTACCCGGCGAGCGCGTCGCTGCGCCGGGGTAGGACCCACCCCGGCCGAGGGAAGTGGCAGGTGTACCCGTTGGGGTAGTGCTCCAGGTAGTCCTGGTGCTCCGGCTCCGCCTCCCAGAATGGACCGGAGGGCGCCACCTCGGTGACGACCTTGCCGGGCCACAGGCCGGAGGCCTCGACGTCGGCGATGGTGTCCTCGGCCACCCGGCGCTGCTCGTCGTCGCCGTAGTAGATCGCCGACCGGTAGCTCAGCCCGCGGTCGTTGCCCTGACGGTTCTTGGTCGTCGGGTCGTGGATCTGGAAGAAGAACTCGAGCAGCTCCCTGTACGAGGTCACCGTGGGGTCGAAGGTGATCTCGATCGCCTCGGCATGGGTGCCGTGGTTGCGGTAAGTGGCGTTGGCCACGTCCCCGCCGGTGTACCCGACCCGGGTCGTGATCACGCCGGGACGCTTGCGGATGAGGTCCTGCATCCCCCAGAAGCACCCGCCGGCCAGGATCGCCTTCTCTGTCGTGGCACTCACGAGGCCACCTCCTCCTTGGTCGCTCCTCCGTCGAAGAGCTTCGTGTACTCACCGTATCCCTCGGCCTCGAGGTCCTCGTAGGGGACGAAGCGCAGCGCCGCCGAGTTGATGCAGTAACGCAGGCCGCCCTCCTCGGGGGGACCGTCGTTGAAGACGTGGCCGAGATGGCTGTCGCCGTGCGCCGAGCGGACCTCGGTCCTGATCATGCCGTGGGTCATGTCCTGCTTCTCGACCACGTTGGCCGGCTCCAGCGGGATGGTGAAGCTCGGCCACCCGCATCCGCTGTCGAACTTCTTCAGGGAGGCGAACAATGGCTCCCCCGAGACGATGTCCACGTAGATGCCGGCCTCCTTCTTGTCCCAGAACTCGTTGGCGAAGGCCGGCTCGGTGGCGGCCTCCTGGGTGACGGCGTACTCCCTGGGGCCCAGCTTGGCTACGGCGTCGGGGTCCTTGCGGTAACGGTCTGTCATGTCAACTCCTTTGCCACCAACGGGCGGCACTTGTTCATCCTCTTACCAAAACGCCCGGCTGTCACCCTTTGTTTCCACGATCGGGTCATCGGGGCTCCTTGGGGGGCGAGGGCCTGGCTTCGATGGCGCCCTCAGCATCTACAACAGCCCGAGGCCGAGATTTGGTCCCGAACGGCTCAGGTACCCTTCTGACCGGGGCGGGACACGGCGGGGTGGCCCGGTCCAGCGCAGATCAGGACAGACGAACGACCTGAAGGGGAGCCGTGTCGGACACCGAGCAGATCGATCTCGTGACAGCGGAGGTCATCAGGTCGGCCATGGAGACCGTCTGCTTCGAGATGGCCACCTACGTCTCCCGAACGGCGACCACGCCGATCCTCAACCAGTCCAACGAACGCAACGCCACGATCCTCGACGGCGAGGGCCGCCTGGCCGCGCTGTCGGTCGGCATCCCCCAATTCATGCTGTCGAGCACCCTCCCGGTCCGCTTCGCCATCGACTTCTTCGGCGACGAGCTGAAGCCTGGCGACGTCATCGTCGCCAACGACCCGTATCACGGCGGCGGCCATCTGCCGGACTTCAACGTCTTCTCACCCGTGTTCGACGACGACGGGAAGCTGCTCCTCGTGGCATCGATCCAGTGTCATCACGGCGATACGGGCGGTGCGGTCCCGGGTGGCTACAACACCATGGCCAAGGACGTGTACAGCGAGGGCACGCGCTACCCGCTGCTCAAGATCATCGACGGCGGGCACGAGCGCCGGGACGTCATCCTGACCATGCGGGCCAACAACCGGCTGGCGGGCTTCATCGGTGACCTGCGCTCCCAGGTCGGCGCGGCCCAGCTGGGCGCGGCGCGCCTGCAGGAGCTGGCCGCCCACTGGGGAGCCGACACCGTGCGCGCCGCGGTCACGCACACCATCGAGGACGCCAAGAGGCGGTTCTCCGAGGAGATCAGCGGCTGGCCGGACGGGACGTACGAGGCCGACATCTACGTGGACAGCGATCCGCAGGGCAACGAGGACCTCCACGTCCACGTCGCGGTGTCCGTCGAGGGCGACAAGCTCATCCTCGACTTCGAGGGTTCCGACACCCGCCCCGACATCTCGGGCTGGTCCACGTTCGGCAACACCCGCGGCAACGCCATCGCCCAGTTGGCCAGCCTGGTGGACCCGTCCATCCCAAAGAACGAAGGCTTCTTCGACTGCGTCGAGCTCCGCGTGCCGGTGGGCTGCTGCCTCAACCCGGTGGAGCCGAAGCCGGTGAGCTCGGGCACGCACCACCCCGGCGTCGAGGTCGGTGACGCCATCGCCGTCGCCATGGCCGCCATCATCCCGGAGCGCTGCGCGCCCCAGACGTACAAGTTCGGCAGCCCGCGGCAGATGTGGGGGGACCTCGACCCGCGCACGGGACTGGCGTTCTTCGACCACGGCGGCGAGGTCAGCGCGGGGTGGGTCAACGGGGTGGACGGCGTCGACGGCTGGGGGGCCCTCGCTCCCGCCATGGGCAACCTGATAAAGGCGTCGGCCGAGCTCAACGAGCGGCTCTTCCCGCACATTCTGCGGGGACGCAACTACCTCACGGATTCCGGGGGCCCCGGCAAATTCCGGGGTGGCTGTGGCAGCCATTTCGTCAAGGAGGCCCGCACACCCACCTGGGTGAGCCAGTACTGCGTCAACCAGCGCCACCTCCACCCGGGCATCGCCGGTGGCCGGCCGGGGAGCCCCGACATCTGCTTCGTCAGCAAGGGGACCGAGCGCGAGGTCAGGGTCTCCCCCGTCGTCACCGCGCATCTGCTCGAGACGGGCGACCAGCTGGTCTACGACTTCGGCGGGGGCGGCGGCTGGGGTGACCCCCTCGAGCGGGACGTCGAAGCGGTGCTCGACGACGTCTGGGACGAGTACGTCTCGGTGGAGGGGGCGCGGCGCGACTACGGGGTCGTCATCACCGGCACGCTCGAGGCCATGGACCTGGCCATCGACTACGAAGCAACGAAGGCGCTCCGATCCGAGCGGTCCGAGCGGTCCGAACGGTTCGAGCGGTCCGAGCAGTCCGAGCGGTCCGAGCGGTCCGGCGACGAGGCGGGGGCATGAGCGGCGCGGGCGACCGCGAGCGCTACCGCATCGGCGTCGACGTCGGCGGCACCTTCACCGACTGCGTGCTGCTCCGCCCCGATGGCTCCATCCTCCTGGAGAAGACACCGACGACCCCCGAGGATCAGTCCGACGGTGTGCTGGTCGGCATCGCCCGGCTGGCCGAGGCGGAGAACCTGACCGACGCCGGCACACTGCTGGACCGGTGCGCATCGATCGTGCACGGCACCACGGCGGCCGACAACACCATGATTCAGATGTCGGGCGCGCCGACCGGCCTGCTGGTGACCGAAGGCTTCCGCGACGAAATAGAGATGCGCCGCTGCTACAAGGAGGACATCTGGGACCCCAGCTACCCGGCCCCGGAGCCGATCGCCCGCCGGCGCGTGCGTCTCGAGATCGCCGAGCGCGTCACGAGCGAGGGGACGGTCGACCGCGCGTTGGACGACGAGGCCGTGCGCAAAGCGACGGCGCGACTGCGTGCCTTCGGCGTCACGTCGATCGCCGTGTGCTTCCTGCACAGCTACCTGAACCCGAGTCACGAGCTGAGGGCACGCGAGATCATTCTGGACGAATATCCCGAGGTCGAGCTCGTCTCGCTGTCCCACGAGGTGTGGCCGAAGCCGCCAGAGTTCGAGCGCACCTCGACCACGCTCGTCAACGCTTTCGTGGGGCCGCCGATCGTGCGGTACCTGCATCGACTCGAGTCACGCCTGCGGGACGCGGGCTTCGACGAGGAGCTGCTGCTCGCCACCAGCTCCGGCGGGGTGGCCACGCCGCGGGCGACCAGGACACGGCCCCTCGCCACCATCAGCTCGGGCCCGACCGGCGGCACGGTGGCGGCCGCCCGCGCTGCCGCGGAAGCGGGGCTCGGCGACGTCGTCAGCGTGGACATGGGGGGCACCAGCTACGACGTCTGCCTGATCCGCGACGGCCGGCCCGAGGTGAAGACGGACTGGAACTGGCGCCACCGCTACTGCATCGCCCTCCCCATGGTCGACGTGCATTCCATCGGCGCCGGCGGTGGGTCCCTCAGCCGCAACCGCAGCGGCACGCTCACCGTGGGGCCCGAGTCGGCCGGCAGCATCCCCGGCCCCGTCTGCTACCGCCGCGGTGGCACCGAACCCACGGTCACCGACGCCGACCTGGTGCTGGGCCGTCTGGACCCGCACGCGTTCTGGAGCGGACGGCTCGATCTCGACCTCGACGGGGCGCGCCAGGCCCTGGCCACCGTGGGCAAGCCGCTTCGGCTCGACGCCGAGGAGACGGCCGTGGCCACGACGGCGATCATCGATGCGCACATGTGCGACGCCGTGCGGCGGATCCTCTCCCTGGCGGGTGCCGACCCGCGCCAGCTCGACCTCGTCGCCTTCGGCGGCATGGGCGCGGTCCACGCCGCGCGCCAGGCCACGCTGCTGGGCATGCGCCGCGTGCTCATCCCCCGGGCCGCGCCGGCCTTCTCCGCGCTCGGGCTGCTCATCGCCAACCACGTGATCGACGAGGCACGCACGCTGCAGGGCGACTGGCGACAGATCGACCTGGGCCTTCTCAGCGAGCTGGCGGAGGAACTCCTCGCCTCCGCCGACGGTGCGCTGGACGTGGCGGGCATCCCCGCCGAGCGCCGGGTCTTCGAATGGCGGATCAACATGGTCTACCCGGGCCAGACCTTCGACGTCGCCATCCCGATCGACAAGGCCGTGGGCAGCCCCATCGGCCAGGACGCGCTCGAGGCCGCGGTCAGCGAATTCCATCGCCGCAACGAGGAGGCCCGCCTCATTGAGGCCCGCTCGCAGGAGCCGGTCGTCCGCGGCATCAGGTTGCTGGCCACCGGCCTGGTCGACCAACCCGCGGCGCTGGTGCTCGACGAGTCTGCGGTTCTGGAGCCGATTGCCCACCGCCGCGTCTTCGCCGGTGACGCGTGGCACGACGACGTCCCGGTCTACGACGGTGACGCGCTCCGACCTGGTGCCCCCGTGGCCGGTCCGGCCCTCGTGCAGAGCCGGTTCACCACCATTGTGCTGGCCCCCGACGACGCGGCCAGGATGCTGCCCAACGGTGACGTGCTCGTCGAGGTCGCCCCGGCCTGATCGCCCAGCGGCTGCGTCCCGGGCGCTGCTAGCCCAAGCGCGTCAACACGTTGCGGGTGATCTGCTCGATCTGGGCGTCCCGCCCCGCCAGCCCGTGGGCCCAGTCGGTCGATCCCGAGGTGATCACGGTGGCGCCCGCCTCGTTGGTGTAGGCGCCCAACACGGCGTGGCCGTGCCGGATGCGCTCCACCGCCTCGGGCTCACGCGTGCCGAAGAGGCGCGCGGCGATGTACTCCAACTCGCTCGGCTCGCCCGGCCGGGGTGGGCGGGGTGCCGTCTCCCGGGTGAAGTGCTGGGTCGGGCACGTGCCGAGGATCTCGAAGGTCGACGGCGTGCCGTCCTCGCCGGTCGGGTAGGGCAGCCCGTCACGTGTGGTGAACACGCAGCCGTCGCACTCGTAGCCCACGACCGTCGCCGCGGCGCCGAGCACGTCCCCATACCCCAGGCCGGTCCCGTCGAAGATCCAGTGGCCGGCGCGGTGCACGGTGTACCCCCCGAGGCCCGCGGTGACGTTGCGGCCGATGCGGTGGTAGCCGCCGCGGGTGAACGAGACGCCCGTCATGGCGTTCTCGGGACGGGCGACGACCACATCGGACCAGAACGTCGTCACCTCCGCCTCACGCTCCGTCCCCAGGAGGGGGTCGTCCTTGAAGAAGGCCTTGTACCCGACCATCACGTCCTGCTCGTCCCCCTCGATGCGGACCTGCCACAGTGACGTGTTCCCCGAGAAGAACGCCGCATTGCCGCCGGCGGCGATGAACGCCTCGACCGTGTCCCGCATGCCCTTGGACCAGTACTCGTCGTGCCCGACGGAGAGATACAGGCTGGCGCCGTCCAGCACCTCGGGGTGTTCCTGGAGGTCGGCGTTGGTGCAGACGGCGATATCGAATCCTTCGCGCTCGGCCCATTCGATGAACGGCAGCTCCCAGTCCGGCCACCCCGCCGACCCCGCGTAGCCCGACAGATGGTTGATCTGGATGTACCCGACGTGCGCCGCGTTCTGCGGATCGGGCGCACCGGTGCCGGTCACGCGCCGGCCCTTGCCGGGCGGCTTGTACAGGTAGCCCGCCGCCATCGGACGCTGCATGGCGACGTGGGTACCGCCCGTGTACAGGTTCGATCCGCCGAAGTCGTTGTAGGCGTGCCACGTGTTGGTGGACAGGGCCAGGACGATGCGCGCCCCGGGGGACGGCCGGACGACGAAGAACGCGAAGTCGCGACGGATCTTGTCGCCCACCTCGATCTCCAAGACAACCTCGTAGTAGCCCGACCGCCATGCCGGATCGACCTGCAACGACAGCGCCTCCGGCCAATCACACCCCCGGGACGCCGCGTCCTGCGGTGTGTCGTGTTCGCCGGTGGCCACCGCGTCAGCGCGGAAGACAACTTCGCGCGGCGTCCCGACCCGAGCCACCTCGACCCGCACCGGCCGGCCCTCCGACGAGGACATGTGCAGGCCGACCCGGCCGCCCAGCGGGACGGACTGCGGCCAGCAGTACCCGGTCACCACCTCGCGTGCCATGCCCCCGACCCTAACGACGCCACACCGCACCGCACCAGCGTGGCGCCACCCGCCAGGTCACCCCCTGGAGCACCCAGCCGATCGGCGTTACGGTCGCACCCATGCCCGACGATCACGACCTGGGACTCCTGATGGATCGACGGGAGATCGACGACCTTCTCGTTCGGTACGCGACCGTCATCGATTCCCGCCGCTGGGACGAACTCGACACCGTCTTCGTCCCCGATGCCGTCCTCGACTACCGCTCCGCCGGCGGTATCCGGGGATCGTTGGCGGAGGTCGGCGACTGGCTGGCCTCCGTTCTCCCCTTCTTCACCTGGACGCAGCACCTCGTCCTGAACCGGGCGGTCAACCTCACGGCGGGAGCGGACGACGCGACCTCACGCGCCGCCTTCCACAACCCCAACGGAGCGGTGGTGGACGGCGAGCCGTGGCTCTTCGTCGTCGGTGGCGCCTACCACGATCGGCTGCTGCGGACCCCGGAGGGGTGGCGGATCTCCCACCGGGTCGAGGAGACACTGTGGTGGGACAACCCGATGCCGGGGCTCCCCGCATCGCCCTATCCGGTCCCGGACGACGCCTTTCCTTGACTCGCCGGCACCATCCACCAGTCGCGGGCGACCCGGGTCGCCAGGCTGCACCGGTTCACAGCGCCCCACGACGGTGCGACCCGTGGACCCGTGGTCTCCCGGCGCTCGAGCCTGGCCATGGAGCGAACGACGCTCGTCGATGCCCTGACCCTGCTTTTCATCCGCATCGACGGCGTTCGTTCGGGCGCCGCCTGACGCAGCTGCGCTCCTGACCGCTTCGTCGCAGCGCACCACGGGTTCCTCCTGCCTGTGCAACCAGATGGCAACCAACTGCGAGACTGCAGTTTCCGACAATAGGGATGTGGCTTGGCGAGAGAACAGGCGACGACGCGGACGCGTAGAAGGCATGGACGGCGTCGAAGGACCGGCACCCGAATCCGTTGGCAACGAACCTGGCGCCGACGCCTCGCCTTCGATGGAGGACGTGGCGTCACTTGCCGGCGCCATGTTGAAGCTGCCCGATAGCGTCGTGATCGTCGATGAGGACGGCAACATCGCCTGGGGCAACTCGTCGGCGCAGCGCCTTTTCGGGCGGTCACTGAGCGACTCAATCGGGATCTCGGGCCTGGACCTCGTGCACCCGGACGACCAGGAGCTGGTGCTCCGCTCCCTCACCACCATTCAGGACAAAGAGGTGGGCGATCCCATTGAGATCCGCGTCGAGTCCGTCACAGGCTGGCGCCTGGTCGAGATCGTGGGCACCCCGCTGCGCCTCTCTGGGAAACGACTGGTGCTTCTCTGTCTGCGCGACCTCACCAAGCGCCGGCGCTTCGAGCTGGCCAGCGGCCGCGAGGCGCGTTTTCGGTCCCTGGTGCACAATGTCGGCTCCATCATCATGCTCGTGTCCGCCACCGGGCTCCTCGAATCCGCCTCGGGCGCGATCACCCGGGTGCTCGGCCACGATCCCGAGCTCATCGAGATGCGTCCGTTCACCGACATCGTGTCCGAGCCCGACCGCCGGCAGGTCGTGAACGCCCTGACCCAGGCAGCGCGCGGTGCGACGGCAGCCCATCCGGTGACGATCAGAGTCGAGCTCCTCCGCCACGACGGGAAGTCGACCGTGCCGTTCGAGTTGAGCATCATCGACCTCATTGAGGACCCCACCGTGGAGGGCTTCGTGATCTCCGCGCACGACGCGACGGCACAGGTCGCCGCCGAGCACCAGCTGAGCACCACCCTTTCGCTCCTCACCGCCACGCTCGACTCGACGGCAGACGGGATCCTCGTCCTTGACAACGACGGCACCATCAGCGGGTTCAACCGGCGCTTCTCGGAGATATGGCGCATCGGCACCAACGTCGTGGCGGTCGGTGACGACTCCTCCAAGCTCTCGTTCGTCCTCGACCAGCTGCTCAACCCCCTGTCCTTCCTGGCCCGGCGCAGGGAGCTCGCTCTGAAGCCGGAGAACGAGAGCTTCGACACCCTCGAGTTCAAAGACGGGCGGGCGATCGAGCTGACATCCAGACCTCAGACGGTGGACGGCATGATCGTCGGACGGGTCTGGAGCTTCCGCGACGTCACCGATCGCATCCGCCTGGAGGACGAGCTCGAGTACCGGGCCTTCCACGACTCCCTGACCGGGCTGGCCAACAAGGCATTGTTCCAGGACCGGCTCGAGCACGCCCTTGCTCGAATCGACCAGACCGGCTCGCATCTCGCCGTGTTGTTCATCGACCTCGACGACTTCAAGACGGTCAACGACAGCCTGGGCCACGGGGAGGGCGACCAACTGCTCAAGCGGGTGGCGACGGACCTCGCCGACTGCCTCCGGCCTCTCGATACCGCGGCGCGTCTCGGTGGGGACGAGTTCGCCATCCTGATAGAGGACGTGGGGTCCCGCGAGGACATCACGCACTTGGCCCGCCGGATCCTCGAATCGCTCCGCTTGCCCGTCCCGCACGGGACCCGTTCCCCCGCCGCGGCGGGCAGCATCGGTATCGCGTTCGGCGAGCCGGGCATCACCAGCGAACAGCTGCTGCGCAACGCCGACATCGCGATGTACCAGGCGAAGGAGAGCGGGAAGGACCGCTTCGAGGTCTACCGGGAGGAGATGCACGTCGCCGTCCTGGCGCGCATCAAGCAGGAGCGGGAACTACGCGCCGCGGTCCACGACAGCGACCTCCGGACGCACTATCAGCCGATCTACGACCTGGCCACGCGGCGCATCATCGGCTTCGAGGCACTGGTGCGCTGGGCCCACCCGGTCGGCGGGCTGGTCGACCCGCGGCTGTTCGTGCCGCTGGCGGAGGAGCTCGGACTCATCGGCGAGATCGACTCGTTCGTCCTCCGTTCGGCGTGCATGCAGGCACGAGACTGGCAGGAGCAGGATCTGTGGCACCCGGGGCTGGTGATGAGCGTCAACCTGTCTCCGGGTCAGCTCATCGATCCGGACCTGGCCCAGAGGATCACCGCGCAGGTCGAGGGGTGCCGGTTCGACCCGGGATCACTGATCCTCGAGATCACCGAGAGCGCCATGCTGTCGGACAACGAGACCACCGTCCGGAACCTGGCCCAGCTGCGATCCGTCGGCGTGCGCATCGCGCTCGACGACTTCGGGACAGGCTACTCCTCGCTGTCCCACCTCGACCGCCTGCAGGTCGACATCGTCAAGATCGACAAGTCGTTCGTGCAGACACTGGGGTCCGGCGACGACTCGCGTAGCCTGGCCGCCGCCATGGTGCAGCTGGCCCACACGCTCGGCTACGAGACAATCGGCGAAGGCGTGGAGAACCCGGTCCAAGAGGACGGGCTGCGTGCCGTGGGCTGCCGGTTCGCGCAGGGCTACCACCTCGGTCGACCCTTGAACATCGAGTGCACCGATCTCCTCCTCCGGTCCGAAGGCACGGTCGACCCTGTCGCCGGGACCGTCCTCTTGGACTGAACGAATCAGGCGGGACCGGTCGGGGACGGCGCCGCGGGACCGATCGCTTCTTCGGCCAAGGCCGCCAGCTCAACGAGGGCAGCGACCACCTCGGCCACCTTCTCGTCCTCCTGCGGGACGAGGTGCTCACCGAAGTCGCCGATGCCACGGAGGCCCGGTGGCAATTCGATCTGGACACCGCGTGCCGAGGGCAGATTCACCGGGTTGTCCGGGTGGAATCCGAGGCGTACCCGCTCGTCGGCCAGGTGGTACCCGGCAATGCGGTCGCGGAACACCCGGCGGGCGGCGTCCAACAGGTCCGCGTTGCGCCCGCCCACGATGATCCCTCTGAGCGGCCCCGCCTGCGCGCCGAGGAGTGCAGGTCCGTAGAGGTCGATCATCGGGCCTCGGCCGGGATCGATCCACAGCGAGAACCCGTCGCGGCCGAACCCGTGTACCGAGAGCGCGATCTCGACATGCCCAAGGAACGCCCGCAGCGGCGCCGAGTCACCGGGGTCGTGCAGCCGGGAGGTGAGATGGACCCGCAAGCCCTCCGGCTGGACGATGGCGTAGTAGGACGATCCCGACAGCTCCGCGGCCCGGCGCACGAGCTGGTCCGTCCCCCTGTCCTGGGATCCGCCGTGCAGCGCCATGAATCCGACGGCGGAACGCAAGACGCACTCCTCGGTGACGCCGGGCAGGCTCAGGAGTTCAGCGAGATCGATCTTGTGAGTCTGCCACCCGACGGAACCCTCGCCACGCGCCGTGGATCCGATACCGCTCCGGGCAGCGCCATTCCGGATGTCCGATCAGCGCTCGATCATGCGCATCTGCTGCTCGCCGTGGTGAGCCCCGGCCGCCGGGGTCAGTGCGTCGAGTCGGGTGAGCTGCGCGGCAGTCAGCTGCAACGCATCGGCGCCGACGTTCTCTTCGAGCCGGGAGATGCGCTTCGTGCCGGGAATGGGCGCGATGTCGTCGCCCTGGGCCAGGACCCAGGCCAGCGCCACCTGGGCAGGAGTGGCGCCGGCATCCCGCGCCACGGCCTCGACCTCTTGCAGGCTGGCGAGGTTCGCGTCGAAGTTCTCACCGCTGAACCGCGGGTTCGACCTCCGGAAGTCGGCCGCATCAAGCTGGTCGACGGATCTGATGGTACCGGTCAGCATCCCCCGGCCCAGGGGCGAGTAGGCCACGAAGCCAATCCCAAGCTCACGCAGCGTCGGCAACACTGCGGCCTCCGGGTCGCGCGTCCACAGCGAGTATTCCGACTGCAATGCGGTGACGGGGTGGACCTTGTGGGCGCGGCGGATCGTGTCCGGTGCGGCCTCGGACAAGCCGATGTGACGGACCTTGCCCTCGGCAACCAACTCGGCCAGGGCCCCTGCGGTCTCTTCGATCGGCGTGTCGGGGTCGACGCGGTGCTGGTAGTAGAGGTCGATGGAGTCGGTGTCGAGCCGGCGCAGCGATCCTTCGACGGCAAGGCGGATGTTGGCCGGGGAGCTGTCGAGCTTTCCCGGAGCACGACCGGTGTGGGAGATCATGCCGAATTTGGTGGCGAGGACGACCTGGTCGCGTCGGCCCCGGAGGGCGCGCCCGACCAGTTCTTCGTTCACGTAGGGGCCGTAGACCTCCGCGGTGTCGATGAGCGTGACACCCAGTTCCAAGGCCCGATGGATCGTCGCAATGCACTGGGCCTCGTCGACGCTGGCGTCGATGTAGGCCGTGGACATGCCCATCGTCCCCAGCCCGATCCGGGAAACACCGACGTTTCCGAGCTTGACTTGTCTCATCTCATCCTCCGTTTCGGACGCCCGTTGTGCCCCGATCAGCACGCAGTCGCCGGAGCTCACTCCGTGGTGCTCGAATCCGACCTGGATCGGGCCTTCATATGCCCAATATGCCCAGCCGCCCTCCGCACCCATCAGACACACCCGATAGCGGGCTTGCCGCGTGCCGGATCCCGGCCCGGGCGCGAGCCATGAACGGTCGCGGGAGAAGCGTGGCCTTGTGTTCACAGAACGATCCACTCGTCCAGCACACACTGTGCTCAGCGTGCAACTCGGTGCCGAGCGCGGCACGGCCCAGCCCCCGGTAGTAGCGATCCTGCGCCAGCCACGCGGCGAACTCACCGTGCCGGTCGAATCCATGCCCCGGGACCACGTGCCCAACCAGATCGTGCACGGCACGAAACCTGTCATAGGGCCCTCCGGATTCGGTGCCGAGGAGCGGGTGCGGCCGGCTGCGGTCCACGGCGGCGGTCGTCACTTCCAGCGTTGCCGTCGTTCGCACGGCGGCGACCATCTCCTGATCGTGCGCGTAGGGGGCTCGGCAGCGGGTGAACGCAACCCTGACGTGCCCTGCCGAACCGCACTGCGTGAGCAGACGGAACAGACGGTCCGACTGGTGTTCAAGGGCCTGGTACGCCGCGGTCACGAGTGGGTCCCCCGGTTCGCTGCGAGCCGCCGTGAACCACCCCGCGACCTCCCAGGACCAGCCCTCGTCGAGCACGGCGCCGGCCGGCGCCGCAACCTCGGTCAACGGCATGACATCGTCTCCTTGTCGCAGTGCCCGCTCGGGTCCACGCCGGCGTCATCCCCAGCACGTGAGCCGTCCACGCCCAGCCTCCGTGCTCAGGTCGGAAGGTCGTGCCCGGCCTGCTCCGCCGACATGTATGCGGCGTACCAGTCGGGCCAGTTCGGGTCGGCCTTGCCGATCCGTTTCTCGTGCTCGCCATGCGCCTTCGAGGCACGTGTCATGGCGTCGGCCAGGTCGCGAACCGACGCAAACGAGGTGGACGCGGAATCGATCCGGCCGGGCAGCCGGGTCGTCACCTCCTGCAACAACCACGAATTCCCATCCGGATCGCTGAACGTGGCGAACGATCCGTAGCTGCTCGATTCGGGTGACGGCCCCTCGACGCGGGCCTTCGAGCCCGGATCCTGGAACCGGCCGCCGAGTACCGCTTCATGGAACGGACCGCTCACCGCGGCGCCGCGAGCGGTCAGGTCGGCGCGTGCCGCCTGCAGGTCGTCCACCACCAGGTACACGCCCCGAGCCGAGCCGGGAGCGGCTGGCGTCAGGTCGCTGCCGAACTGGATCGAACACCCCGAACCAGGGGGGGTGAATTGGAACAACCGCACCCCGTCGACGTCGACGTCGGCGTCGACGCGCCATCCGAGTCCCCGGTAGAAGGCTGCAGCCCGGTCCACATCCGACACGGGAAGGACCAGCACCTCGAGCTTTAGGTCGGCGGGACCAGCCCCGTCACTCCCACCCCCGCCTTCGCCCTGCGGCTTCGTCGTGCTCATCGGGCCTCCCTCGTCTCTCCGCGGTCGACGGTGCCAAGCGTTTCGCCCGACATCGCGGAGCTCCCTGGTCGATCCTCCACGGCGGTCCCTGGCACGCCAGGCGGTGCGCGGCGGCCCGTCGGCCCCGCATTGGGACGATACCAAGCCGCAACGAACCTCGTTCAGGTGCCGGCGGAGGGCGCCGGTGCCGGTGCCTCAGAGCAGAACTCCGGTGCGCCCGGACGCCCGGCGGTGTGCTCGACGAGGACCGCGGTGGGTCACCTCGCTTTGGACCAGAATGCCGGCATGGATTCCATCCCTGCCCTCAATGTCGGCGACGTTGTTTTCGATGAGACCGTCGACGTCGTCGTGGTTGGCCTCGGCGTTGCGGGCGCGTCAGCGGTGGTGTCGGCCCGGCAGGCGGGCGGAGACGTGCTCGCCGTCGAGCGCGCCGTCGCGCCAGGCGGGACCTCCGCGAGCTCCGGGGGTCTCATCTACCTGGGCGGCGGAACGGCCCTGCAGCGCGCCTGTGGCTTCGACGACTCCTCCGAGAACATGGCGGCATTCCTGACGGCCGCTTTGGGCCCGGGCAGCGACGACGAGCGGCTGCGCGCCTACTGCGAGGGCTCCCCGGAGCATTTCGACTGGCTGGTCTCCATCGGTGTGCCGTTCCGCTCTGCCTTCTGCGACGAGCCGAACCGTGAGTCAGCCGATGACGCGGGACTGCTCTTCAGCGGCGGCGAGGACACGTATCCGTTCGACGAAATCGCTCTTCCGGTACCACGAGGGCACAAACCCCAGTACACCGATTCCGCCGGCGGCTTTCTCATGGAACGCCTGGGTGTCGCGGTGTCGGCCAGTGGCGCACGGGTGTCGGTGGACTCCCGTGCGGAGGCACTGGTTGCCGATGGGGGTCAGGTCGTCGGGGTGCGGGTGCAGACCGAGGAAGGCATGCGCACCGTCCGGGCGCGGGGCGGGGTCATTCTGGCGAGCGGCGGATTCATCCACAACGATGCGATGGTCGCGGAGGAGTGCCCTTCGGCCCACGTCCCCGATCCGGCTTGGCGCATCGGCACCCCCAATGACGATGGTCGTGGGATCCGCATGGGTGTCGGCGCCGGTGCGGCGGCCGCACGGCTCGAGGCCTTCGAGTGCGCACTCCCCCTCGGTCCCCCGCATCGCCTGGCCCGGGGCATCCTCGTCAATCGCCGCGGCGAGCGATTCATCAACGAGGATGCCTACACCGGCCGCATCGGGCTGCATGCCCTCCGCGACCAGGACGGATTCGTCTACATGATCACCGATGACGTGATCCACGAGCCGAACATCCTGGGGCTGCGCATCGCGTTCGCCGCAACGACCCCCGAGGAATTGGCAGGGGACCTCGGCGTGCCAGCCGAGGCCCTGGCTCGCACCGTGCGCGACTACAACGGCGCCGCTCTCCGCGGCGAGGACCCGGAGTTCCATAAGCGCGCGCCGTTCCTGCAGCCGATCGGCGTGCCACCCGCAAGCGGCATCGGTGCCATCGACCTGCGCGTCGACCACGGCGCGATCTACGCGACCTTCACACTCGGCGGTCTTGCCACCGACGCCCACGGCCGCGCGCTCGACAGCTCAGGGCAACGCGTCCCAGGTCTCTACGCGGCCGGCCGCACGGCCGCCAGCCTGGCGGCCAGCCACTACGCCAGCGGCATCAGCCTCGGAGACGGCTCGTTCTTCGGCCGGCAGGCCGGACGAGACGCCGTCACGCTGGCCCACGCCGAGGCCAGAGCGCCCCTGTAGGAGCATCGGGCCGCCGGCTCGAACGAGGCTGCTGACGCCGCGCGCTCAGCTGCGACCTCTCACGTCGCGTCCCGCTGATCGTCTTCGGGACCCTGCCAGGAGCTGGGCGCGTCGCTGGCGGGAAAGGACTCCTCCTCCGACTCCTCGACGAGATCGTCGGGAGCTCTCTCATCTTCTGGACCATCTTCCGGACCAGTCATGTCGTCGACTCCTGGCGATCAGGCGTCGTCCGAGACGCTCTCGTGACGCCAGCTCCCGCCGAACTCTGCGTCGTGGAGGTGCCGTAATTGGTGGGCGTAATGATCCAGCCGATCCGCGGCCCGCTGCATCTCATGGAAGTCGTGGCCATGATTGCGGGCGGCGGTCTTCTCCTGCGCTCGTTTGCGCACGATGTGTAGCTCTTCGTGAGCCAGTTCAGCCACCTGATTGAGTGTCTCCTCGAGTGTCATGTCCACGCTCCTGCCGTCGGTTCTGTCGACCCAGGCTATCGAGAAGCGCCGTGCGTGAGGCCGGTCTTGTTGGTGCGGGTTTCCTCGCGCTGCATCACTGACGCATCTTTGGGTACACGTTCACCGCATCCAGATGACCTTCTGGACGTTACCCTGCAACGGAAGAACGAGAGGAGCCAGAGAGGACTCCGAGCGGGAAATCTTGTCTCAACGGAATCCTCTGAGAGGCTGGTGAGAAGGAGAAAGGTGTCATGACGGACGAAACCGCTGAAGGACCGGTGCTGTTCTGTCTTGACGGGTCTGCGGGTTCACGAGCCGCCATGAGGTCGGCGGTAGATCTCGTCGAACGGCCGGTAGGGACAGTAGTGCTCACGGTGTGGGAGACGATCGCAACTCGCCTCGCCCCGTCCGGGGCATTTGCAGCCGGGAACACGATCGGAGGCGTCGATCTGGATGCGGAAGAGGAGACTCTTGCAAGGTCCGTGGCGGAGGGTGCGCTCAGGGCGAATGAGCACGGGTACAGCGCCACACCGATGACCCGGGAGTCATTCGAAGGGATCCCTCACGCAATCCTGGATATCGCGGAGGAGCTGTCGGCACGGTTGATCGTCTGTGGCCAGCGGGCCCCGGGCGTTATGCGGTCCGCACTGCTCGGCAGCGTCTCTCATGCCTTGGCCCCCCACAGCGGCCGTCGGATCCTCATCGCCCCGGAGCACCCGCGCTCCCAGGATGCCTAACCGAAAGATTGGAGCTCTCCATGGCCAAAGCAGTCCGTTTCGATCACTACGGCGACCGCAACGTCCTGAAGGTCGTCGACGTCGAGATCCCGGAGGCCGCCGCCGGCGAGGTCCTCGTCGAGGTACGAGCTGCGGGAATCAACCCGGGCGAGATTGCCATTCGTATCGGTGCTCTCGACGAGAGATTTCCGGCCACGTTTCCCTCCGGGGAGGGCAGCGATCTGGCCGGGGTCGTCAGCGCCGTGGGCCACGGTGTCAGTGAGTTCGCAGACGGCGACGAGGTACTCGGCTGGTCATGGAATCGTTCCAGTCATGCCGAGTACGTGACGGTCCCGGTCACGCAGCTGATCCACAAGCCGACCCAGCTCAGTTGGGAGGTCGCAGGTTCGCTCTACGTCGTGGGCTGCACGGCGTTTGCCGCAGTGCGAGCCGTCGGCATCAGCCCCGGCGACACGGTGGCCGTCTCGGCAGCGGCCGGCGGGGTCGGCACCGTCGTCGTCCAGTTGCTGCGGTTGGATGGCGCGGCCGTGCTCGGCATCGCCTCCCCGAGCAATCACGACTGGCTGACAGCCCATGGGGTGGTCCCGGTCTCCTACGGCGAGGGACTGGTCGACCGTCTCAGAGCGGCCGCGCCGGATGGAATCGACGCCTTCATCGACCTCTTCGGACCCGACTACGTCCAGCTGGCCGTCGACCTCGGCATCGCACCCGACCACATCGAGACCATCATCTCGCGAGAGAAAGCCTTGGAAGCGGGAGCCAAAGTGGAGGGCAGCGGCGATGCTTCCACGACCGAAGTGCTGTCCTATATGGCGGAACTCGTGGCGTCTGAGCAGATCGAGATCCCGATCGCCGCGACGTACCCACTCGACCAGGTGCGTGAGGCATTCGCCCAACTCGAGGAGCGGCACACCCGCGGCAAGATCGTCCTGATCCCCTGAGGCGGACGACCATCCGCCCCGACTGCTGAGTGGCGATCGGGAGCGATCGTCGAGCTCCCAATTCGTCATCACTCTTCGCGAGTCCTACTCGCCAACTCCGTAGAGAAAATCATCGAGCACTCGCCAGCCGTCCTCACTCGTCCGCTTGCCACTGGCGTGACAGGTCATGACGACGGCCACTCCTTCGGGGTCGCGGCCTATCACTGCCGTCCACTCGCTGTGATCACGTCGGCCGACGAGGAGTTTCCGAGCGTCTAGTTCACTCGCGATCCGCTCCAACTCATCGGCAGAGTCGGCTTCCACTATGAAGGATCGCAGACCGATATGGCCAGCTCCACCGAGGGGACTGCTCCCAAACGCCCGCAGCACGATGGCCTGAGATCGGTCGCTGCCTGAGACCCCCACTATGGCCAATTGCTCCTCTTGGCTCAGCAAAGTGAAGCCAAGCACATCACGATAGAAGTCAATTGATCGAGTGAGATCGGCCACATTCAACACGACACCCTGAAAGTTCATCTCGTCCTCCGAGTCTCTACTAGAGCGGGGCCACAAGACC
Organism: uncultured Acidimicrobiaceae bacterium; assembly: GCA_963817735.1. Lineage (GTDB taxonomy): Bacteria > Actinomycetota > Acidimicrobiia > Acidimicrobiales > RAAP-2 > Bog-473. Next base: position 183,551 of record CAWFPP010000003.1, read on the forward strand.
AAGCCCCGTGTATACCCGCATTGCGCAATCCATCGAGAGTTGGCCCGTTCTCCGGGCCCTCGCAAACAGAGGCTCTCATAGGAACGTGCCATCGGAGTCGACCGGCGGAGGGGCGATCAGGCTCCACCCGCGAGCGACCGCGCCTCTGTGAGGCCGACGACGAGATCATGAAGATCGCCCCCCACCTCGAGTCGATCCGATTGCTCGGTTCCACCGACCTTCATCGGATCGAATCCGGCTGCCAAGATCAACCGCTCGATTTCCTCGCCCGCATGGTCGTCGTCGGATGCATAGAAGAGGACCGCCGGCTCCGGTGACCGATTGCTCGACGACTCCAGGAGGTTGGCTGACAAGGTTCCGAATGCCATGGCCAGGCACGCCCCGGCAGGCAGCCATCCGGCGACAACCTTGCCAGAGGATTGCCCTTTTGGTAAGACACGCGACACGTTGCCCTGTGCGTCCGTCTGGAGCGGGTTGCTCGGAACGACGACGAGCTTGTCGGTGAGCGAGTCGGCGATCTCGTCTACGACGCCCTTCAAAACAGTAAACCGCAGGGCGAGGACCACGGCACCGACGCCTTGCAACGCGTCGTGGTTGTCGACGGCGGCAACTGCATTCGGGCCGATCTCTGCAGCCAGCATTCGTGCTGAATCAGTGTCGGCACTCGAAAGCCGCACGGTCTCGCCACCCGAGGCGAGCAGGCGGGCAATCACCGATCCGAGTCCCCCAGTGCCGATGATCGCGGTGGTCATGATCAAATGCTCCTCGGCGTCACAGTACTCACGGCGGCGGTCCGAGGCATCGCCGGCTCGCGTAGAGCTGGCTACGCTGACGATCCCCAGCTGATTCTCCTTACCTCTGACCGCAAGACCCAGGCCGATGGCACGGGCTGCACTTGTGGATCCCTGGTCTAGGGCCCGAAGGAGCTCAACCATGAGCACGATCCCCATAGCTGACTATGCGGTCCTGTCGGACAGGCACAGCGCAGCGCTGGCAAGTCGGGACGGATCGATCGACTGGTTGTCCTTCCCGCGCTTCGACAGCTCATCGGTCTTCGGTCGCCTCCTCGGTGAAGAAGCTGGCCATTGGTCGATCCGGGTCACGGGCGCTACACAGGTGACGCGCCGCTACCTGGACCGCACCATGGTGTTAGAGACAACCTTTCGCACTCCGACGGGTACGGTCACGGTCACCGACGCGCTGGCCATGGGTGACGGCAACCGCGGGCACCAGCTCGGCAAGGATGCACCGCACGCCCTGCTGCGGCGAGCGACGTGCGTCGAAGGAGAGGCCGAGTTGTCCTTGGAGTACGTCCCGCGGCCCAATTACGGGATGGTCCATCCCGCGCTCGAAGCCGTCGACGGTGGAGTGGTCGCGTCCGTGGAATCGGACGTACTGGTCCTCTCTGCTCATCTGGCTCTGACGGTCGACCAGTCGATGGTTTCAGGGCAACTCCAGCTCCGCCGCGGCGAGAGCTCGGGATTCGCCCTGCATCTTCAGGAGCAGACTGAACCAGGCTCACACAAGGTCTGGAGCCAGTCCGAGATAGAAGCACGGCTTGACGACACGGTGACGGCGTGGGAGTCGTGGTCGGAGCTCCACCAGGCCTACAAAGGTCCGTGGCACGACCTGGTGCACCACAGCGGACGGGTACTCCAGTCACTCTCCTTCGCACCCACGGGCGCGATCTGCGCGGCGGCGACCACGTCGCTGCCGGAGGTGGTGGGCGGCGCGCGAAACTGGGACTACCGCTACGCCTGGTTGCGCGACGCCTCCTTCACGATCCAGGCCCTTTGGGTGGCGGCCTGCCCCGACGAAGCCAATGAGTTCTTCAACTATGTCTCCTCCTCGGCGGCCGGCTCGCTCGACCGGGGCAGCGATCTCCAGATCATGTTTGGCGTCGGCGGTGAACGGGACCTGACCGAGCGCGAGCTGCCGCACCTCGAGGGCTGGCGACACTCTGCCCCCGTTCGGGTCGGCAACGGCGCCTGGAACCAGCGCCAGCTTGACGTCTACGGCGAATTGCTCGGTGCCGTCTACCGTCTCTCCGACCACGTGTTTGACAACGATTCCCGGCAGGTGGGGCCCATGGCCGATCCTGGCAAGTGGGGTGCGCCCCCCAAACTGACGGACGCCAGCCGGCACTTCTTCGTCGAACTGGCCGACACCGCCGCCCGACGTTGGCAGGAAAAGGATCAGGGGATTTGGGAGATTCGGGGCGAGCCCCGCGAATTCTTGTACTCCAAGCTGATGTGTTGGGTGGCCCTCGACCGGGCCGTGACCTTGGCCGGCCCGCTGAACGCCTCCGACAAGGTCGAAGGATGGAGGCAGACCCAGGCCAAGATCCGTGAGGCGATCCTGACCAGAGGTTGGAGCGACCGCGCCGGGGCGTTCACCCAGTCCTTCGGCTCGGACGAGCTCGACGCGTCGAATCTGATGTTGCCACTGGTCGGATTCCTCCCAGCCGATGAGCCCAGAGTGCTGTCCACCATCGACGCGACCGAGCAACGTCTAACGGATCAGCGAGGACTCGTGTACCGCTACCGCTCCCAAGACGGTCTGGAGGGCGAGGAGGGAACCTTTCTTCTGTGTACCTTCTGGCTGGCCCAGGCCCTGGCCGAGGCGGGACAGGTGGCTCGGGCCCACACCGTCTTCGAACGGGCCGCGGCCTTCGTCAACGACGTCGGGCTGTTGTCCGAGGAAGTCGATCCCGACCACGGAGAGCTCCTGGGCAACTTTCCCCAGGCCCTCAGTCACATCGGACTCGTCAATGCGGCGTGGGCCATTTCTGAGGCCGAACGCATTCAGACGCCACCTCCCGAGAAGGCCGCTGGGCCGTCGCATCCCTCGGGCTGAACCGGAGTGGTGGGAAACGGGCCCGAGGTTCGAACCAGTCGCCCGGCGAAAGGGGTTCGTGACGATCCTGTGAAATGAGATGAACCGAGCCAGGGACCAGAGCTCAACGGGTGGAGACCTCCACTTGGCAATGTGTCGATGACCTACAGCCGAGTCCGGTGGGTACAAAATCTGCCAGAGGCCTTCCATTCGTCCGCAGCAAGCGATTTACTGGGGGAAGAACCGTCGAGGGCAAGCCTGGCCACCTCGAGCAGCTCTGCCGTGGCATAGAGCGAGTCCCGATCATCGCAACATCGAGTTCTGGCTCGCCACGGGCGGGTATGAGTCCCAAAGGATGGAGGTGCGACGTGGCCGAACTGCCACAGCCCGACGAGGGAATGGTGCTGGCCCACTTCATCGTGTCTGACGACGTCGAGCGCTCTCGGCGCTTCTACACGGAAGTACTCGGCGGGAGGACCGTTTTCTCCGGAGGAGTGACGTATGTCGCAATCGCCAACAGCTTCATCATCATCAATGTCGGCGGAGGCCCGACCGACGACAAGCCTACGGTCACCTTGGAGACCCCACGCGACCATGACAGGGTCAGCAGCTTCCTCAATATCCGGGTGAAGGACATCCAGGCCAAGTATGAGGAGTGGAGTGCCCGGGGAGCTGATTTCCTGACGCCGCCGAAGCAGCACCAGTACGAGATTCGCTGCTATATACGCGATCCCGACGGCTATCTGATCGAAGTGGGACAGACCACCGACCCGGAGGGCGACTGGTCGTTTTGGTTGCTGTCCCCATCGGAGTCGTGAACACGGCGATGACTGATGCCCCGTTTTCAATTGGCTCAGACCCGCGGCCGACCCTCGGAGAGATGGGCGACATCGCCGACCTCGGCCAGTCGGACGGTCTGAGGTCCCTTCCAGCCATCGTCGTCAAGGCTCGTTGAAAGGCGGTCATCCAATGCGTGCCGATATCAAACCAGGAGGTGTGTTCCCCGACTACTCCCTTCCGGACCATACCAATACAGTGCGCAAGCTCAGTGAGCTCCAAGGCGAGGATCCACTGGTCCTCACGCTGGCGCGTGGCAACTACTGCCCGAAGGAGCACCAGCAGCATCTCGAGCTCGCGGCGAACTATCCGAAGTTCGCAGTCGCCTACACGCAGATAGTGACCATCGCCACCGACGACCACCACACCCTTCAGGAGTTCCGAGCTTCAGTCGGCGCGCAATGGACCTTTCTTTCCGATCCCGCTCGGACAGTGCAGAAGGATCTCGACATCCAGGAATACACAGATCCCGAGCACGACCCCATGATCCCCCACACGCTCGTGCTCAAACCGGGACTGGTTGTGCACAGTGTCTACAACGGGTACTGGTTCTGGGGACGTCCATCGTTCTACGACTTGTGGTCCGACTTGTGCACTGCGACGAGTGAGACGCGCCCCGACTGGGACCTCAGCAAGCCGGGCCTGCGCGAGGCCTGGGAGGCAGGCGACTACTCGAACTTTCACGGCTGGAACAAGCAAGCTCAAGCAATGCCGAATTCGTACGATTCCTAGCCGAATTCGAATCAGCTTGGTCGGCCAGACGGGCAAGAGTCGGGGCTGGTCTCAGGCGCCGCGAGGTGGGCGGAGAGGATGAGTGGGATTTGTGCGAACGCCGGTCTGCGAACTGCTCGGGATTGAACAACCGATCGTCCTGGCTGCGATGGTGGCGGTGCCCGAACTAGCCGCTGCGGTCTCGAATGCCGGCGGGCTCGGCATGGTGACGCTGACATGGTCAGAACCCGTCGGAGACGTGATTCGCGAGACGGCGGCACTCACCGATCGTCCCTTTTGCGGCAATCTCGTTCTCACCTCTGATCAACACCGTCGGCTCGCTGATGCTCTTGACGCCGGATTGCGAATCGTGTCGCTGTTCTTGGGGGATCCTGCCCCTTACGTGGGGCAGGTCCACGACGCAGGTGGAATCGTCTTGCACACAGTCGGTAGCGCAGAGGAAGCGCGGCGGGCAGTCGCCAGCGGAGTTGACATTGTCGTTGCCCAGGGTTGGGAGGCTGGGGGGCACGTGGGGGGTCAGATCGCCACACTTCCCTTGGTGCCCGCCGTCGTGGACGCGGTGGCACCGGTTCCCGTCATCGCCGCCGGCGGGATCGGAGACGCTCGCGGGGTTGCCGCCGTCCTCGCGTTGGGCGCTCAAGCGGCGTGGCTGGGTACCCGGTTCCTCCTTGCCGAGGAGATGCCCATTCACGAGCATTATCGCCAGCGCCTGATGCACGCTACGGAGACCGACGCAGAGTGGTACGCCAATCTGTACGAGGTCGGGTGGCCCGATGCACCCCACCGCGCCCTGCACAACTCGACGGCCGAGGCATGGGAAGCCGCCGGTCGGCCCGCGCCCGGGAGCCGACCGGGAGAAGGAGACGTCATCGCGCACTTCGCCTCTGGCGAGGGCATCGTCCGGTACGAGCCGGCACCGCCGATGGTGGGTACGACCGGCGACATCGAAGCGCTCTCTCTGTGGGCCGGACAGAGTGTTGCGCTCGCCGCGCACACCCAACCAGCAGCAGACATCGTGGCCGAGCTCGTCTCCGGGCTGTAGCCGAGGCCTGCCGTCGGTACACCTCTCCCAGCGAACTACCGCCCGGCTTACGACAGCGTCTCGTCCAGTGCTCCGAGAGAGCGAATCAGCTCACTATTGGCGCCGTAGTCGACCGGACAGGCGATCACCGAGACGGTGTCCTCAGCGAGAGCTGCCTGCAAAGTCGGGAGAAGCTGCTCGGGAGAGGTGATCTCGTAGCCGGATGCCCCGAAGCTTTGGGCATAGGCGACGAAATCAGGATTCCCGAACGTCGTGTCCACGTCGTGACCTATCTCGAGGTCCATCTTCCAACTGATGAGCCCATAGGCATTGTCGACCCAGATGACGATGACCATCGGGATCCGCTCGCGGAGGGCAGTCTCGATCTCCTGGGAGTTCATCAGGAAGCCGCCGTCGCCGGTGGCGACGAGGACTTTGGCGTCCGGCCGGGCGATCTTGGCGCCGATGGCTCCGGGGAGGCTCCACGCCATGGTCGACAATCCGTTTGAGATCAGACATGTGTTCGGTGCGTACGTGGGGTAGAGCCGTGCCATCCACATCTTGAGGGCGCCGGTGTCGACCAGGACGATGTCATCCCGGCCCATGGCAGCGCGAATGTCTGCGACGATGCGCGCGGGGGCCATGGGGAATCGCGCGTCCCTGTCCCCCTGTGCCAACTCCTGCTCCAAGAGTCCTCTGATTTCCAATTTCGCCGACCGGTTTTCGAAATGGCAGTCGAGAGCGGCGGCGAGGGCATCAAGACTCCGACTGATGTCGGCCTGCAGTCCGACCGACACGTTGTAGTGGACATCGACTTCGGCGGGGAATCGGTGGATGTGGATGATCTGTTTGTCATTCCGGGGATTGATGCGGACCGGATCGAACTCTTGGAGTTCGTACCCGACCGTGACGATGACGTCCGCCTGGTCAAACCCGAAGTTCACGTAGTCGTGCCGCATGAAGCCGATCGCGCCCAGGGCCTGTGGATGGTCGTCAGGGAAGACCCCCTTGCCATGGAAGGTCGTGGCGACGGAGACGCCCAACCGCTCGGCGAATCGGATCAGGGCGGGGCCTGCGTCCGCCCGCGCCGCCCCGTGACCGGCCAGGACGATCGGATTGGCTGCCTCCTTGAGGATCGCCGCAGCGCGGGCCACCTGGCTTGCGGACGGTTCGTCCGGACGAGGAATGTTGACCGGGAGGGGCCCAGCCCCCGTGGGTGCCGCCGCACTCTCGACGTCCTCGGGCACAGCGAGGTAGACGGCACCGGGTCGCTCGGTCTGTGCGAGTTTGAAGGCCTTTCTGATCATCTCTGGCGCCGCCTCTCGTGTGGCGACGAGAGCTGACCATTTTGTGACCGGCGCGAACATGGAGACCAGATCGACTCCCTGGTGCGACTCCTTGTAGCTCCGGTTCATGCCGACCTGCGCGGACAGGGCGACGACCGGCGTCGAGTTGGTCGTCGCGTCCGCCACGCCCGTCAACAGATTGATCGCTCCGGGACCGAGGGTGGCGGAACACACGCCGGCCCGGCCGCTGAGCCGCCCATACGTCTCCGCCATGAAGGACGCTCCTTGCTCATGACGGACCAGGACGAAGTGGATGGACGATCGGGAGAGCGCGTCCACGAGGTGGATGTTTTCCTCGCCGGGGATCCCGAAGACATGGGTCACACCTTCGTGTTCGAGACACTCGACGATGAGATCCGCCACAAGGGCCGTTGAGTCAGGCATTCGTCACCAGCTCCTCAAAGACGTGGGGCCGAAGGCACCCACGGTATCGATCAGTTCAATGGCACGCTTGGCAATGATCATCCGTAGGGCTTGGTTGGCCTCGAACAGTATTCGGGATCTGGGAGTGAGGTCTGCCCTGGGTGTTGCACGGACGACGAACTGGAGGAGATTTCAATTTGCTTCGATCATGGAAGTCGAAGATCGTCGATCGAGGCCGACGCCGGTCTGGACCATACCCTCGCGGGCGCCGCCCGCTCTCGAGATCGGTTTCTCGTTTGGTCGGCTCCGCCCTGAGTGCAGCGACCGATTGGTACATGAGATCGTCACCTCCCGCCTGGCCGGTGGGCGTGACGGAGCAACCCGCAGGGGTCAGAGCTTCTCGTTGGGCTTCACGGCACTTGCAGGCTTGCTCGCTCCGGCCGTACGCGGCCGAAGTGGTGTGATCGTCTCGATCTCGTGCCGCCGCGGGCCCGACCAAAGTGCTGGCGGAGCGTCGGTCGCCAAGGCCAGCGCGTATGCAGCCGCCTCGTAGTTGACCCGCCAACCCAAAAAGTCCGCCCACGCATCCTCGACCGGGCGCTCGACCGGAAAGTCGACTTGGCGCAGACGCTCGATCGCTTCAAGGAAGTCCTCATAGGAGAGCGAGATCCCGTCGCTTGGGTCGGCGTCCTCCGGTATGGGCATCCGCAGAGCTCGGGCGATATTGCCGAGGCAACTGAAGCCCCCGCGCAGGCAGAGGCGCGCTTGGATGAGGCCTCTCGCGTTCGGAAGGAGCGCCAAATAGAGCGCGGCTGCGTCGAGCACGGCAAGCTGCGCCGTTACCCACGACGACAGCGGACGTGGCGAGCGGAACCAAATCAGCGGAACATAAGTGGTGTGGCTCTCGGATACGTCTGCCGACCACTGTTCCCACGCCTCGAACAGCTCCGGAAGTTCGCCGACGGCAGAAACGCCGCTGCCAAGGCCATAGTGCGTCCGGGCCAGTAGCTCTGGACCCCATGACGGCACGCCGGCTCTCGAGTCGAGCATGGTGACGAGCGCCTCACGACGGTTGAATGCTGCGTACAGAGTCGGGAGGTAGCCGATCTGGAGCGCGACCGTCCCCAGCCCAGCGAGTGCAGCGAGCGGGTCAAGTGCCACGAGTCCGTTCGTATTGGGAGCTAGGTAGCCCAATGTGCACAGCGCCGAGCCGGCTTGCTCCATGGCGCTACCCAGAGCGCCGTCACGGACAAAGGGCCACATGAGAAGTGAAAACCCCAGCTGGAAGAGGGCCAACCAGGCCACGATCTGCGCGATGAGTTGTACCGGTGCCTGAACAGCCAGAATCCGATCGCGGCGCTCGTAGGAGCTGGCCCTGTCGGCAAGGAAGTGGAAGACGCTGCGGTTGACAATGAAGACCATCCGGGGGATGCGGCTACGGATGCGCCGCGGCACGATCAAGGTGCCAATGACGCTCCATCCTGTGGCCAGCACGATGAAAGCGCCGATCGCCGCTGCCACGATTCGGATGGCCATGCCTTAGCTTGGCATGGCTCGCGACCCCGACGCTTGGCTGACGAAACGATACGAACTCACGATCCGACCTCGATCTTCGTCCTCCCCTTCTGTGGTACGGCCACCTCGACCCGAACGATGAGCACGCACCGTCACCGAGGTCGATCAGATGGTGGACCACCGATCACAGCGTTGGTGCTGAGCTACGCAGCTAACATCGCTTCATCGGCGAGCGCTGCCCGACGCCGTAGCCCGATCCGCCGCTGTTCGCGAGATACAACGTGTGAACACCTCCGCCGCAACTGCAGGTTTGTCGGACCTCGGACGCCCCACCAGGACGGCGGACGAGGAGCACCGGACGTTGAGACCCCGATCGCTACCAGAACGGCAAAGGCAAGGAATTGAGTCCCACGTGGAATTGAACAGAGATGACGACAGTTAAAGTCCCGTGGTCCAAGACCGACGGCCGGCGTGCGCCGCTTCACCGCGGCCAGCAACAGCTCCGCAAAGCGGATCCCGTGATCGGGCACTTGATAGAACGGCGGCCGGACTTCGATCCCTATGCATGGCTCAATGAGCTTCCGCCAATGGACCTGTTCGGGTCGTTGCTGTTTCAGATCGCCGGCCAGCAGCTCTCAGTGGCCGCGACAAGGCGGACGATGGAGCGTGTGAGGTCGCTGTTCGGAGGACACCTACCCTCGCCGAAGGAGGTGTTGGAGGTGGAAGGGAGCGGTCTGCGGGATGCAGGGTTCTCGTGGCGCAAGGTCGCCACAATCCGTGATCTCGCCGAGCGGTTCTCCGACGGCCGACTGGACATGGACGGGCTCGGCAAGCTCTCGGACGACGATTTCATCGCGGAGCTGACGGCCGTACCGGGCATTGGACCCTGGACTGCGCAAGGCGCTCTGTTGGTTGCCCTGCGCCGCGAAGATGTGGTTCTTCCCGGCGATCTCGCTCTCCGCAAGGCAATTCGTAGCGCGTATGAGCTCGATCATCTGCCCACGCAGGAAGAGGTTCTCGAGATTGCGGAGAAGTGGCGGCCGTTCCGCAGCCTCGCCACCTCCTATCTCTTCGCGGCCGACTACGAGCCGAACGACTCGGCAACATCCTGATCAGCTGACCTCCGCCGCTGAACCGCCGCAGCCGATCGTCGCTGGTTCGCAGGTCAGCCCTCCTGGTCAATGCACCGGTGGTCAGGTCTCGCTCATAGCAATTGGCGCGTGAAGAGGGGTACTCGCGGAGACTCTAGGGAGAGGATCTTGATTCGGGACACCGTTTCGACCAATAAGCATGACAGCGACGCCCGCCAAGAAGACCAACATGGCAAAGAAAAAGGAGTTGCCGGCAAGGAGCTGCCAATGATTCTGATGCAGCTCTGACGGGATTTTCGTAACCTCCCAAGACGTGGGCACCCACCAGATGGGAGCAACGACGAAGAGCACCGCGGCGGTGCCCGCGAGCACCGGACCTCGTCGCGGCCGGTCGGCTCCGACGGCCAGCCAGACGATTGCTGGCACCACCCACACCATGTGATGGACCCAGGTGATGGGTGAGATGACGAGGCCTGTCATTGCACACACCAGAACCCCGAGCATGACCGACGATCGTCGATGCGCCCATGCTGCGAGCGCCAAACCCCCGACACCAATAACCAGGAGCACTGGGACGGTCACGAACGCGGAGACCGAACCGTGATGGATCCTCTGCAGAACGCTCGACAGGTTTTGGTCGCTCGAGTACAACAGCGCACCAGCGCGCTTGGTGTCGAGAGCATCGTGCGCCCAATAGATCCATGAATCGTGGGGAGAAACGATGAAGGCGATCGACTCGCACGCGATGAACGTGAGTACCGCACTGCGGGCTTCTCGGGCACGGCGGGTGATGATGAGGTACGGCACGAAGATGAGGGGGGTGAGCTTTACGGCCGCTGCCAGCCCTGTCGCCACTCCGCCCGGCAACGTGCGTCCGCCGATCTTGCGATCCGTCGCCAGGTCCCACGTGATCAAAAGACAAAGCACGAGGTTGATCTGACCAAGACCGACAGTATTGAGGACCGGGTTCAATGCCAATGCTGGGAACGACAGAAGCAACGCCCAGCGCAGCATCTGCATGCGGCCAAGCCTCGGAACCACGATCCGAATCGACAAATAGAGAAGTGCCCCGAGCGTCACTACATTTATGACGGCCCACGCGCACTGCAGGGACCAGATGCCCAGGTTAAAGGTGAGAAGCGCGAAGAGGAGAGCAGCGAACGGGGTATAGGTGAAGAGCAGACCGCTATTTCCGAATTTCGTAGAGTAGAGATCCGGCGAAAGGATGTGTTGGCCACCCATCCGATAGACATCGATGTCGACCTGGTAGTTGCGCAATGCCAGGTACAAGGAGAGGCCGAGTGCCGCGGCGGCGGACAAGGCTGCCGGCAACCACTGGCACAGCACTTCGCGAGAAGAGCGCTTTGATACATCCATCACAGTGCGCATCACATCTCCGACGTGGGCATTCGACGAGGACTTTCCTTGCTGGCGAGCAGCGCGTGTGCGTGCCTCTCACACGGTAAATAGGAGCGTTTCGGTTTTGAAGCCGGATAGCGGGCGTCAGGCGCTGGGGCTAGCCCCCCAGAAGCGGTGACAACTCGCGGTGTCTCTTCACACAAGTCAGCGGGTATCCCTGCGGAGAGGTCGCCGCCACCAACACGGAACCAAGCACGTTCGTGTCGAACAATGTCGGACATCGCTCTTTTTGCCTCGGACCACCCTGGTGCATTGACGCAGAGTATACGCTCAGTGTATGCTCGCGGGTATGAGCGTTCCTATGACCCTGCTCGGACTGCTTGATCGAGAGCCAAGTCATGGCTACGACCTCAAGCGCGACTACGACAGCTACTTCGGGCGGAGCAAGCCCCTCCCCTTCGGCCAGGTCTATGCCACCCTCGGTCGTCTCGCACGCGACGGCAAGGTGCTCCCTGGCGAGGTGGAGCCTGGAGCCGGTCCCGAGCGCAAGCGCTATGCGATCACCGAGACCGGAAGGCACGAGGTCGAGTCATGGCTCAATATCCCGATCGAGCCCGAGCCGCATCTCCAGACCGAGCTCTTCGCGAAAGTGGTCCTCTCCCTCATGCTCGGGCGCTCAGCCGAGCTCTACCTCGATATCCAGCGCGGCGCCCACCTCCAGCGCATGCGAGAGCTGACCGAGCTCAAACGAAACGGCGCAGTGGTCGACGCCCTCCTCGCCGACCACGGGCTGTTTCACCTCGAAGCGGACCTTCGCTGGATCGACCTCACGGCGGCACGACTCAGCGTGTTGGCTGAGGAGGTGGCGTCATGAGCCCTCACCATCACCCCCAGGCGACAGCGCGGGGCGGCCCTATCCTCGAGTCGAAAGAGGCCGTTCTATCCTTCGGCGAGACGCCCGCTCTGCGCGGTGCGAACCTCGCTGTGGCCCAAGGCGAGATTCTCGCTGTCATGGGTCCGAGCGGCTCGGGTAAGACGACGTTGCTCCACTGCCTGGCCGGCATCCTCGTCCCCGACTCCGGCCAGATCTGGTTCGCCGGGACACGCATCGACACCCTGAGAGAACAAGAGCGCAGCGCGCTCCGTCGCGATCGCTTCGGCTTCGTCTTCCAGTTCGGCCAGCTCGTCCCCGAGCTGAGCGCCGAGGAAAATGTCGCGCTTCCGTTGCTCTTGGGCGGGATGCGCCGCGCCCAGGCGCTCGACGAGGCCCGGTCGTGGTTCGAGCGTCTCGGGCTCAACGGGATGGAGCGACAACGTTCCGGAGAAATGTCGGGCGGACAGGCCCAGCGCGTCGCGCTAGCCCGTGGCCTCGTCGCCCGGCCCGAAGTGCTCTTCGCCGACGAGCCGACGGGGTCGCTTGACTCGCTCACTGGTGAGCTCGTGATGGAGCTTCTGACCAACGCGGCCCGTCAACAGGGCACGACCGTTCTCTTGGTCACCCATGAGCCGCGGGTCGCCGCCTACGCCGATCGGGAGGTCGTCGTCCGGGACGGGATCGTCGCCTCGCTCGATCGTGCCCTTCGATGATTCGCCTCGGGTTGCGCCTGACTCTCGGCGGCGGGCGCGAAGCGGCGCTGCGCGCCCTTGTCACTGCCGCTGCGGTTGCCGTTGGGGTCGGCTTGCTCCTCATGGCGCTCGCCGGCGTCAACGGGCTCCACAGCCAAACCCAGCGCGGCGCCTGGCTGGACACCTCGCCGACAACTCCATCGACGACCGGCAACTCGGCGTCGGACCCGCTGTGGTGGCTGCTCAGCGTCGACCAGTTCGGTGACCAGGCCATCGACCGGGTCGATGTCGCCGCCACGGGGCCAACTTCGCCGGTCCCGCCGGGACTCTCCCATCTGCCAGGACCCGGGCAGTATTACGCCTCGCCGGCGCTCGAACGCCTGTTGACCTCGACCCCGACGGACCAGCTCGCCAAGCGGTTTGTCGGACACCAGACCGGAACCATCGGAGCAGCCGGCCTCCCGTCTCCCAACTCGTTGATCATCGTCATCGGCCACGACTCGCACCAACTCTCGCAGGTCTCAGGCGCGGTCGAGGTCCGAGGCATCCAGCAGACGCCGTCCAGTTGCAATGCCTGTAAGAGCGGCGCCGGCAGCGCATTTGCCCTGCAGTGGATCCTGGCGATTGGAGCGGTCGCCCTGTTGCTGCCCGTGCTCATCTTGATATCCACCGCCAGTCGGCTGTCCGCCGCCAGGCGAGAGGAGCGCTTCGCCGCCATGCGCCTGGTGGGTGCCACGCCGCGGCAGATCTCGGTGATGTCGGCCGTGGAGGCGACAATTGCAGCTTTCGGTGGCGTAGCGCTCGGTTTCGTCCTGTTCTTTCTCCTCCGACCGGTGCTCTACCACGTCCCCTTCACGGGCGCTCCATTGGCTCCGGGCGACCTTTCGCTTCAGTGGATCGACGTCGCGATCGTCATCGTCGGCGTTCCCGTCGCCGCGGTCGTGTCCGCGCGCCTGGCGCTGCGCCGCGTCCAAATCTCGCCGCTCGGTGTGACTCGACGAACGACCTCTGCCCCACCGCAGGTCTCCCGGGTTATCCCGCTTCTCGCCGGCATCGCCTTGCTCGCCTACTTCGACGCCGCCGGCAAGCCGAGCGGCAACAGCGGCCAGCAGCTCGAGCTGCTCGTCGGCTTCGGGCTTCTGGTCGTCGGGCTGGTGCTGGCTGGGCCGTGGTTCACCACGACGGGCGCTCGGTTCATGGCCCATCGGGCGAGCCGCCCCGCCACGCTTATCGCCGGCCGCCGCCTCCTCGACAACCCCAAGACCGCCTTCCGATTCGTCAGCGGGCTCGTCATCGCACTCTTCATCACGAGCGCGGCCATCGGGGCATTGAGCTCGATCGCTGCCGCCAGCGGCACAGGGGGGGCAAGCTCCGGGAATGACACGCTCGCCCTCCCGTTCTGCGGCTTCACGACAACCAACTGTCCTGGGTCCGCGCAAGTTCCTTCGGTCCCGAGCCAGGCGCTCGCTGCACTCCGCGCCACGCCCGGAGTCAGCGGTGTGACCGTGGTCCACGACAGTCCGCAAGCGCCGTTGAGGAACTCGTTCGGACGCTCCCAATTTCCGCTCGTGGACTCGTTCGGAGTCGTCTCGTGCGACCAACTGGCGGAGACGCCGGCCATCGGCAGATGCGTCCCAGGTACGGTGGCGGCGAACGTCGGCTACTTCCTCTCGAACGTCCTTGGGCACAACTCGCACGCCTCGACGACGATTTGGCCGAGCGCCGATCTCTCGGAGACGCAGCTCACAATGCTCCCGGTGGACGCAGTAGTCGTTGCCACCGACGGGTCGTCGGGCTCGATCGAACGGGCACGGACATCACTCGAACGGGCCTTTCCCTTCCAGGGGACTCCCGTGGCGGTCGAGGCGCTCGATCCCTCTACGGCGCGCCTCCTGGCGGCGATACAGGACATGACTGCGGTGATCATCGTTGCGAGCCTGATCATCGCCGCCTGCAGCCTCGCCGTGAACGTTGCGGCCGGACTTGCTGAACGGAAGCGTCCCTTTAGCCTGCTCCGCCTCACCGGTGTCCCGCTCAGCATCCTGCGTCGTGTGATCACGTTGGAGAGCGCGCTGCCACTCTTCATCGTGGCCGGGGTCTCGCTCCTGGTCGGTCTGGTTGCCGCTGCCCTCTACCTCAGATCCCAGGTTGGGATCGCATTCCAAGTCCCTGGTATCACCTACTGGGCGGCCGTCCTCGGCGGACTGGTGGTTTCACTTGCAATCATCGCCACGACGTTCCCGCTCCTCAACCGGATCACTGGACCCGAGGTCGCGCGAAACAACTGAACTCAGTTCGACTTCAGCCACACTGAAGTCAACAAGCGCAGCCCAGCAGCCGTGCCGAGTGCGGCCGCTGGCAACACCACGACCGGGGGGTCGCCTGCCAAGCGATGAAAACGCACCGCGGCTGCGTAGAAGGCAACCAGGGAAGCTGAACTTGCCGCACCCAACCGGGTCCACCTGGAGTCGAACAGCAGTCCACTGGCGGTCGTGAGCAGGATCGCCGGGATCAACGGTCGGTACCGTTTTGGGAGACCGATGTGATCCAAGCGTGCCGTTGCGGAATTGGGTGATGCTGCAGCGGCGGCGACGCTGGCGACTTGCACTGCCGCCAGTCCGATGGCCATGACGCGAGGTCCCGCGGACATCAACCGGTTTGAGAAGCTTGCGTACGTGCCGGCCGCCACATGAACCACGTCCTCACACCGACGATGTCCTCCCGGTGCGTGACCTCGAAACCGAACCGCTCGTAGAGAGCCACATTGCGATCAACGTCCGTCTCGAGAAACGCTGGCGTCGCTTTTTCATCGACCGTTTCCAGGAACCTGCCGAGTAGTGCCTTCCCGACGCCTTTGCCTTGCTCCTCGGGCTGAACACCGATCGGCCCGATGTGCCAATGGGACTCGTGGGGATCATGGGCTCCACGTTTGCTCATCATGGTGAACGCCCTCGGCAGGGCGGTCTTCATGATCCAGGCCATCGATGGAGCGGTGCGAACCTTCTCCACGAGGCCCAGCTGGCAATGTGGCCACGCCGCGGCATTCAACGCCCCCACCACTCTCCCGTCGACCACGGCGACGAGGGCGTGACTCCAAGGACGACCAAACTTGGCCACTCGCACCGCACTTTGCATTACCAGACGTGCTCGAACTCGGTCGTTGCCAACATTGGCCAGTGTGCTCGGATTGTCGGCGAAGGCCAGGCCAATTACCTGGCATACCGCGTCCATCTCGCCGTGCGCCATCCCACGAATCCCGATGGCGCGAGGATCCGAACCGCCCGCCGCTGCGTTTGCGCTCGTTTGCACCGCGCTCTACACCCCCATGGGAACGAAAAGAGGAGCCACTGGAGATCTCGGCGATGTCGATCGCAGAAGCTCGATACCGAGCCAGCAGGCCCACAGGGGCGCCAGAACCAGATACACCGAGAGCCCGACCGAGGCGATGGCTTCGACGTTGACTGCTGTGCCGAAGGAATCGACGATGCACGCCGCGCCGAGGAGGACGGTGGCGATGCCGAGGCGTCTGTGCTCGGCACGTAGCAGCGCGCCGAAGCCGATCCAGCCGATGCCTGCAAAGAACTCCTCGAGCAGGTTCCACAATCCATGGTAGATACCATCCGTGTAGCCGGTGAACACGGTCTGCACGTTCGCGTGGGAAACCGTGTTCGTCGTTGCCGCGTATTCGCGAATCAATGTCGGCAGAGCGGTAGCCAATAGGGCGCCGCCGATCGCACCGATCATGCAGTACGCCAAGAGGCAAAGTGCAAACAGGTCACTCCAGCTCGGGCTGCGACCTCGGAGCGAACCGCGAAGCAAAAGGATCAAGGGCACGATCAGTAGGTAATAACCGAGGACGTCGAGAACCATGCTCAAACGCCACAGGGGACCGGCGGACAGCCCGGCATGCAGTAGCACCAACGGGTCGGTCATGCCACCAATGTCGAAGTGCACGGTGGCCAGCATGGCCAAGAGATTTCCGGCGGCCAAAGGGAGCGAAACTATGGCAGCTATGGCGGCCGTGGTGCGAAACGACCGATCATCGAGGATCACGAGGACCTCCCAGGATCGCGCCCGCCGTCTCGATGACCCAACGCTCGTAGGCGTCCTCGGTCCAACCCCTTTCAGTGGTCAGCTTGGTGAAGACTTCCGGGCTGGCCAACGCCCACATTGTGTCGACGAGAGGCTCTGGCACTGCTGCCCCCAAGATCAGCTCGAGGCCGCTGGCAACCACCATTCGCCGGTCACTTTCGTACGTGTCCAAGCGAGCCTTCGCCGCCTCGTCGCTCGCCGACGCCTCTCGCAGCGCCCCCATCAGCGGAACCGCTCGCACCAGAGCACGCGTGATGATGCGGGCCGCAGCAACCAGGCGCTCGGACTGTTCGCCCACTCCTAACGAGGCGAACTCAGCGCGCTCGACAAGTGGCTGCTGGTCATCGTCCCCCACGATGGCGGCATCGATTGCGGCGACCAGAAGTCCCGATTTCGACCCGAAGGCCGAGTACACCGTCTCGACCGCCGTGCCGGCCTCGGCAGCCACGGACGCAATGGTCGTGCCAGCCCATCCGCGGCTGACGAACAGCCGCGTCGCCGCCACCAGAACGACCTGACGCGTCTCTGCCGCCTGACGGGCTCTCAAGGGCGAGTTGTAGACGACGGACTGTTTCTGCCGAGCTCCAGGCATGGGCTCAGAATAGCATGTCACTATGTTCAATACAATATGATTCTAGTCAACTTGAGGGGCCAGTTCGATGCCCGCCTGGCTGGTCAGATTGCAATGTTCGGTGAACCCAGCTGACACGGGAGGTGTTTATGCGCATCTCCCGTTGGGTACGCACCGAGTTGTTGCTACAGGCTGCAGCGGTGTTGCAGTGATCGGGGGAATTCCATGTCAGAGGCTCACCGCCACAACCAGTCGCATCGAACACCTGACCCATCGGGCCGGAAAGGCTTTTCGCGGCGCCAGTTCCTTGCCGCGTCCGCAGGTGTCGCCGCCCTCGGTGCGGTCGAGTGGACGCCCATATTCCAAGTTCCCGCAGCGAGTGCGCAGAGCACACTTCCCACTCCACCGGATTTTCCGTCGACAATCTCGCTTTACCAGCAAGCCTTCCAGAACTGGTCAGGAGAGATTGTTCTCGAGAATGCCTGGACCTGTGCTCCCGCATCGGAGTCCGACATCGTCACGCTTGCCAACTGGGCGTATCCAGCGGGCTACAACATCAGGGCCCGGGGCATGATGCACAACTGGTCGCCGCTCGTAATTCCCGTGGATTCCACCGGTGCCAACCTCGTTCTTGCCGACACGACACAGCACCTCACCTCAGTGGCCATTGATACCTCGGGCTCGCCTTCGACAGTCACCGCCCAGACAGGGGTGACGATGGATGTTCTCCTTCAAGACCTCGAAGATGCCGGACTGGGTCTCACCGCTCACCCAGCCCCGGGCGACATCACGATCGGCGGTGTACTCGCCATCGACGGCCACGGCACGGCCATTCCCGCCCAAGGCGAGACGATCATTCCCGGCCACACCTACGGCTCGGTGAGCAACCTGATCTTGTCTCTCACCGCCGTGGTCTGGAACTCGGCACAAAGTCAGTACGTACTGCAACAATTCCAACGCTCCGATCCGGCAATTCAACCTCTTCTGGCTCACCTCGGGAGGTCGTTCATCACTGAGGTAACCCTCCAAGTAGGTGTCAACACTCGTCTGCGCTGCCAGAGCTTTACCAATGTTCCGGCGAGTGCCCTCTTCGGAGCCCCGGGCTCGAGTTCCCAGACCTTCGCCAGCTATGTAGAGCGATCGGGTCGGGTCGAGACCATCTGGTTCCCGTTCACGACTGAACCTTGGCTGAAGGTCTGGACCGTCTCCCCGAACCGACCACTCACGTCCCGGGAGGTGAACGCTCCATACAACTACGTCTTCTCGGATGTGATCCCTGAGACGCTCTCCGGACTCATCAAGGAGATCCTCGACGGCGACGTCGCCATCACGCCCACATTCGGGCAGGCCGAACTCGACATCGTCACCGCTGGGCTCCTCGCCACACTGACCGCCGACATCTGGGGCTGGGCAAAAGACCTGCTGCTCTACGTCAAGCCCAGTACGCTCCGAGTGACGGCCAACGGCTACGCGGTCTTGACCAATCAATCAAGCATTCAGCAAGTCATCTACGACTTCATTACCTATTACGAGAGCCAGGTGGCTGCCTATCAGGCCGAGGGTAACTACCCAATGAATGGCCCCGTTGAGATCCGGGTCACCGGCTTGGACGATACGGCCGACGTCGAGATCGCTTCTGCCACGTCGCCACAACTGTCGGCGCTGCGACCCCGACCGGACGAACCCGGTTGGGACGTGGCCGTCTGGTTCGACATTCTCACCATGCCGGGCACCCCGCTCTCAGATGAGTTCTACCGGGGTATCGAGCAATGGATGTTCTCCCACTACACCGGTTCCTATGCCGCAGTCCGTCCCGAATGGTCGAAAGGATGGGCATACACCCAAAGCGCTGCATGGTCCGATCCCACCATGCTCGCCAGCACCATCCCCAATGCCATCAGCGCTGGGCAGGAGCCTGGAGACAGCTGGAACGCAGCTTTGGCCACCCTCGATTCGTACGATCCCTACAAGGTGTTCAGCAATGCGTTCCTCAGCGCCTTTATGTCCTAAGAACGCAAACGGTCACAGAAGGCACCCACGGCGCAGCGGACGCGACGTGAAGGTGCGCCGTGAACATGACTTCTGAGTGGCCGGGAAGAGTTTCAACCTCCCTCGAGGGTCCGCTCGAGACGCGACCACAAGGCAGGCTCGCGCGACAGACCATCCGGCCCTCAGCGGGCGAGGATCGTGGCGGCGGCGGTGCCGGGAGCCCCGTAGACCTGGGCATAGCCGACGCGCGGATCACCCAGGACTTGGCGGTCGCCAGCCCTGCCGCGGAGCTGGAGCACGAGTTCGTGAACCTGGCGGAGGCCGGAAGCTCCGATCGGCTCACCGTTGGCGATGAGGCCGCCGTCGGTGTTGATCGGCATTGGGCCCGTGATCTCGGTAGCGCCGTCGGCCAGAAGCTTCTCCTGGTCTCCGTCGGCACAGAAACCGTTCTCAGCCATGTGAATGATCTCGGCGCCAGCATCGGTGTCCTGGACCTGTATGACATCAACGTCCTCAGGTCCGATCCCGGCCTCTTCGTAGGCGGCGCGGGACGCGTACACAGTGGGGGCAACGTCTTCTTCAACCGGGGACCACGTGGTGTTGACCTCGTAAGAGCCGTAGTTACGCGTGCGAATTGCGGTCGCCTTCACGTAGACCGGCGTATCCGTGTAGCGGTGAGCTAAGTCGGCCCGGCAGAGAACCACAGCTGCAGCGCCCTCGTCGGGAGCGCAGAACATGTACGAAGTAAGCGGATAGTTGAGCATCTGCGAGCTGAGAATCTCCTCCTCAGTGATCGGCTTGCGACGAAAGGCCTTCGGGTTGAGAGCGCCGTTGCGGTAGTTCTTCGCCGCCACCTTGGCCAATGTCTCCTGGGATACGCCGTAGTCGTGCATGTACTTGTTGATCTTCATGCCGAAGAACTTGGTGGTGACATACTGCCCGTTCTCGCCATACCAAGTAGGCACGTTGGTGGTCGTCGGATCTCCTTTGAATGAGCCCCGAGCGTGCTTATCCGTGCCAACGGCAATGACGATGTCACCATTGCCGGCGCGAATGGCGTTTGCGGCCTGCTGGATAGTGGCAGCGCCGGTTGCGCACGCGCTGAAAACGTTGATGAACGGAATGCCCGTGAGGCCGACCAGACCGGTGAGAGGGTCGGTCCAGACTCCCCAGCTCCCGCCGAAGGCGCACTGGACGTCGTTCCACGTCACGCCTGCGTCAGTCAGAGCCAGCTCTACGGCGTCCGCGGCCATCTCGTACGCGGACTTGTCGCCGTGCCGGCCGAAAGGGTGGAGGCCGACACCGATAATCGCGACATCGTCCATTCAGTGCTCCTTACTGTTCTGCGCACCGACAGGCGCGAAGGCGAAGGTCATTATCTCGTTGCCATCATTGTCGAGATAGAAGGGGAGGATGCGAAGTTCGACCTCCATGCCGAAGTCGAGTTTCTGAGGATCGCACTCAGTGAGTCGCGACTCGACCCGCACCACATTGTCAAGTTGCACCAACCCCATCCCGTAAGGCTCGAAGGACTCGCCCGTCGGGTCACCCCTGTAGTCGAAACTCGGCGGGAATTCCTGCGTCGTCCAGGACACGAGGGTGCCGCGGCGGGGTAGGGGAATCTCAGCCATGCTCGCGGTGCCGCAGCGCGGGCACCGAGACTGCACCGGGAAAGTGATCGCCTCGCAGATCTTGCATTGACCGCCGAGCAGTTGCGGATCATCGGCCGGCCAAGTGAACACGTTCGCGATCGGTCTCTGCATCAGTGTCCCTCCACCGTTGGACTCACCGGATCAGGCTAGCGAACGCTGGTACAACCACGCTGAGATTATCAACGCGTATTCGTGGTCATATATAGCCGGAGACATTGGCAAACTCCCGGCGCTCAGCAGCATGGGTCACAGCAGTCCAGGACTTCGGTGGGCACGTTCACCGACCTGCTACGCACGACCAGTTGGTGGCGGGGGGAGGATTTGAACCTCCGACCTTCGGTTCATGAGACCACGCAGTTCGTCCAACTGGACCTCACGGACCGAGCCAGTTCGTCCGAATTGCTTATCTACCTGGGGAAATGAGACACCACCTACCTCGACCAGGAGAACGTCCCGTTACATCAAAGGTTGAATCCGTGGGATCTCATGGACCGTCGGGCAGTCTTCCGGTCATTTCTTCAGGCACCCACTGGGACTCCCGACTGATCCGCAACCCGTCAGGGGACGCGTCTCCGTTGGTCGAGTCCTGCAGATTCAGACCACTCGGAGGACTGCGGCCGCTGGAGAGCCCTCTATTTCGGATGCGCCGTCCTCATGTCTGTCGAGCCACTTCTCAAGGGCATCTGCGGGCACCGGCCGGCTGTAGTGGTAGCCCTGCGCGGTTGTGCAACCCATGCGCTGCAACGACCGTACCGCGGACGCTGTCTCCACTCCCTCCGCGACAACTCCAAGACCACCCAAAGCAGCGATCGGATTCTCGTGTCAGTCGAACATGCCAGACGATTGAGGATGGGCCATGAGACCCATTTCGCATGACTTTGGCGTTTTGGGCAGGTCGCTGCAGCACGACTGATTCGCTGTTCTAGCTGGGGGTAATACGGCTTCAGCTACTGCTGTCAGGCAAGACACTCGTGACAGCCTGCACCGATTCCGTGGGATTTCTGTGGGTCCCACCGGGCTCTTCCGTTGAGGCTTTGGAGTTGCGACGCCTTCGCCGTCCTTAGGCTCGTACTGACGCCCCCGCATTCAGCCGAAGGGCGTCGGAAACGACGTCAGCCATGCCGAACCCGGGCTCAACAAGTCTCTGACCGTAGCGGTCGACGTCCGCCCTTCTCATCATGAGCGAGCGATAGACACCGGCTGCCCGGATGTCGCCAGCCAGCTGTGCCCCAACCACCCGTCCATCACGCAGGTAAACCGAACGCAGACCTCCGGCTCCCTGCCAGCGCAGGACCTCGTCGGGTTCGTCGATCGTGCCCATGGCGACGATCGGGACGCCGAGGTGTTTCAGGCTGTTCATGGCTTCCGCTCCGGCGTAGCGGACATCTCCTCCCAGCAAGTTCGCAACGGCAACCGGCGCCTGAGCGACCGCGTTGGGAAAGATGGCATGGACGTATCGCTCCCCAGTCAACCAGTCAGCGGCTTCGGCAACGTCACCCGCCGCCACGATGCCGGGTACCGACGTGGCCAGCCGGTCGTCGACCTGGATCCCCCAGTCGGTGACAATTCCAGAACCGCTCACGAATTCGACGTGAGGCTTCACTCCGGTTGCGGCTACCACCAGGTCCGCCGATAAGACGGTGCCGTCCGCCAGCCGGATTCCGCCCACTGAGGGACTCCCGACGAAGGCGTCGGCTTGCACGCCGAGTCGGAGCGTCACGCCACGGCGCGTGAGAGCCTCCTCGGCCACCGTCGAGGTAATGGGGTCCAACACGCGCGGCATGATCCAGTTGCGGCGGCCGACCACCGTCACGTCCACGCCAAGATCGGCGAGCAGCAGCGACAGTTCAACGCCGATAAACCCGTTACCCACGATCAGAGCGCTCGTCGCCTGACCGCTCCGAACACGACCCACGAGCTCGTCTGCAGTCCGGAGGGACTTGAAGTCCAGGACCCCGGGAAGATCGGCGCCCTCCAGGGGCGCGTGAAGTCGGCTGCCCGACGCCACCACCAGTCCCTCGTACATGACGCGCTGCCCGTCGGCCAGAACGACCTCACGGTTGTCGGCGTCGATGCCTGTGACCTGCGCCTCACGGCGCTCGTCAATGCCCAACCGTGTCGCCACGTCCCGGCCCTTCCAATAGAGCGTGGAATCGCGGCCCGTCAGATAATGGTCGGCCATGGCCGGAGGCGAGTACGGAGCGAAGGGCTCCGCTGACAGGGCGACGACCGTACCGCTCGGATCGAGCCGGCGCAGCGTCTCGGCTGCCGTGATCCCCGCCGGGCCGGTGCCGATGACGACGACCCGCATCAGCCCACCTTGGTCAGGGCTTGGCGAGCCGAGCCCAACACCTGGGTCAACAACACCTCGACCGCCTCCGTTATGGCCGAGCCCGTCAGGAGTCCCTCGACCGACGGCTCCGATAACAGGACGGCCTCGTCGTAGGGCACCGTGGCGACCGAACTAAAGGGTGGACCGTCCAAACGGTCGACGTAGTCGAGAACTCGCTCGAGGTCATTCTCCGAACTGGTCCGGTTGACCACCAGGTGCACGGTCTCGATCCCGAGATCATTGGCCAAGGCGGCCGACTCGACACCCACCTTGACGGCGTTGAATGTCGGTTCGACGATCACCACCACAGAGTCAAAACCGCGCGCCAGCGCGCGCCCGAAGTGCTCTACGCCAGCATGGGTATCCATCACCACCACGTCGTCGCGATGGAGGTGCATTCCGGCAACGGCACTCGAGATGAGAGCTGTCTCTGGGCACAGACATCCTGCACCGGCCTCTCTGATCCCGCCCATTACGACGAGGCGAACACCGTCGGGTGCCTCGACGGACAGCCGATCGACGAGGTCGGACGTGTCGGGATTGAGGACGAGAATCCCGCCCGCTCCCTCGCCTGGCCGAGCGCCTGTCTTCTCTTCGACGTAATCGGCATTCTCGGACACCGGGACGATTGAGACCGATTCGGTCATGCCCATTCCGAGGGTCGCCGCCAGATTGCGTTGTTCGTCAGCATCGACGGCGACCACCCGGTGTCCACCACGGGCCAGCTGGCGAGCCATGAGGGCACTCAGGGTCGACTTGCCGACTCCGCCCTTGCCGACGACAACGATCCTGGTACCACCTCCGTGGTCGTGTGCATGGTTCGGATGGGACGCTGGCGACGCATCGCCGTGCCCCCCGCATGTGTCGCACATGGCAATCAGGCCTCAGCCTTGCTGCCCACCGGGATGGTGTGCGGCGACTCGTTGTCATCGATACCCAGCTGCTCCGGCTCCACGAAGGGAAGCCCCAGGCCCTGACGTTTGGCCTCGATGTGGCGGCGGATGAAGAGAGCGGCCTTGGCGGGGTCCGGCTCGACGACGAACTTGGCCCCGACGACACCGTCGAGCCCGTTGGCCAACAGGTCGACCACGTGCGGGCTCCCGAACACCGGCGGCTGAACGCCCAGGACGGTGGTGATTCCCGAGGCCACGACATAGGCCCCGATGGCGACGGCCTTCTCGGAGTACCACTCCGGCGCCGCACCGGCCACAGGCAACTGGTCGATGTCGACACCCAGGAAGTCCGCCAGAGCCGCCACCAGGACCAAGATGCGGCTGTTGTCCACACAGCTCCCCACGTGCAGAACGGGCGGGATGCCCAGGCTCTCGCACACGGCCCGCAGACCGGGTCCGGCCATGGCAGCCGCTTCGGGAACCATCTGTCCCGCCTTCCCGTTGGCTACCGCAGCGCAGCCGGTGACCAGGACGAGGATGTCGTTCTCAATGAGCCGGCGAGTGAGCTCGATGTGCTCGAGATCCTGCGGGAGCTTCGGATTGTTACAACCGACGACCGCCACGGCACCCCGAATGGAACCGGCAGCGATGGCATCCACCAGAGGTTTTGGCGTCCCCCCAAGGGCGCCGAGGATGGCTTCGACCGAGAACCCACCCATCATCTTCACGGGCTGACCTGGGATGCGAACGCGCTCGTGGTTGCGGTCCGGGTAGGCCTCGATCGCCATCCGGACGATCTGGTCTGCGATCTCGGCACCGTGTTCTGGATCGAACGACACGTGCGTTGCGCCGGTGAACTTCGCTTTGTCCGAAGTCGTGATGATCTTGGTGTGGTAGCACTTCGCAACATCAACGATGGATGGCATGATGCACTGGTAGTCGACCACCATCGCCTCAAGTGCACCGGTGATCATCACCAGCTCCTGCATCAGGTGATTGCCCGCCATGGGCACTCCGCGTCGCATGAGCATCTCGTTGCCTGTGCAGCACAGGCCGACCACGTTGATGCCGCCGGCGCCGACCGAGTGGGCCAACTCGATGAGCTCGGGATCCTGAGCGGCTGCGCAGATCACGTCTGAAAGCAGGGGGTTATGTCCGTGCATGGCGATATTCACCTGGTCGGTCTTCAGTACGCCCAGGTTGACTTCCGACATGACCGGCTTGGGCGTGCCGAACATCACGTCCGAGAGCTCGGTCCCGATCATCGATCCGCCCCAGCCGTCAGCCAAGCCGGTGCGAAGGGCGTGCAAAAGGGTGTTCACGTAGTCGTTATCCACGCCCATGTGCGTACGATGAAGCATCTCGACGTTCTCCCGGTCGATACCCCGCGGCGTAATGCCAAGCGCATCCCACTTCGCGCGGCGCGCCTGGGGCACTCGCCCGACGAAGGACAGGGATCCGCGTCGGGTCCCGTAGTCCTCCTGGAGGACGCCAGCCAGGTCGGTCGCCACCTGCTCGACAGTGCGGTCCTCGGTCTCCACCCCAACCTCGGCCGCGACACGGCGCAACTTTTCCTCGTCGGCGATGCGATAGCCCGTGGTTTCACCCCGAGCCAGATGATCAAACGCCTCGAGTATGTCCCGGCCGTGATCGGAGTGGGACGACGATCCGGCGGCAATCGTCCGGCCCAGGTTTCGAGCCACGATCACATCGGCGCCCGCACCGCACACGCCCTTCTGAGGGCCCTCACCGAACGGGTCGATGCGACATGGCCCCATGGCGCAATTGCGACAGCTCAGCCCGAGAGCGCAATACCCACACTGTGGCTGCTGGGCAGCGAGCCGATCCCACACCGTCTCGATGCCTTCGTCTCGGGCCCGGTTAATCATGACCCGAGCGTCCTCATGGACCGTCAGGCTTGTTGCTCGCCCGTTCGTGCTGGTTCCGCTCATTGCGGTTCTCCTTCGTTCTCGGTTTCGATCGGGGCCGTACCCACGACATGACCATGGGCTGCTGCTGCGTTCGTCGCAGCCACTTCAGCGGCGCCCCATGCGTGCCACGGAGCCAGGGGATCACCGGCCGGCACGGTGGCGGCGACAGCGGCGGCGGCGAGCACGACTCCGGCCTCGCGCACCCGACCTCCTGCCACGAGATCATTCAACTCCCCGAAGACAAGCGCGTCGACTTTGCACACGTCGACGCATGCCGGCTGGTCGCCCCGGCTGACCCGATCGATGCAACCATCGCACTTGACGGCCACAGCGACATCGGAGCTGGGTCCTTCGGGCATCGGGTGGAATGTCAGCACGTCGAACGGGCAGACGACCGCGCACATCGCGCAACCGATGCACTTCTTCTCGTCGATCAGGACAAGACCGTGCTGGTCATCTCGATATATGGCAGCGGTTGGGCAAACTTGGAGGCACGGGGCGGGGTCGCAATGTCTACACCGGTTCGGAAAGGCAAAGGTCGGCACGGGACCCGCTTGCACATGGACACGCTTACGGGGAAGGGGCTCTTCGAGGAACGCGACATCTTCGTCCTTGCTTGCCGAATGCTCGACCGCACAGGCCAACTCGCACTGGAGACAGCCAATGCACCGTTCCGGATTGATGAATACGGTCTTCATTGCTGTCCCGGCTCCTTTCTCTGCGGTACTCCTCTCCCATTAAGGATCATCCACGGGACGTCATTTCGTATGGGGAAGAAGGTCCTCATTCGCCGGGTAAGAGGTCCCGAAATCGCTTGGGGCATCTCCAGACAGGCTGGCGCGACGGATCGGTGCGAACGGCGCTCGGGGGACCACGACCATCCCCCTTTTCCCTACTCCCGGATCGTTGGGTGCCTAGCTTCGAAGCCAAGGAATCACCTGGCCATCAGCTACCCGCCGAGGCCAATGGAGCACGAGACGGCTTGGGGCCGATTGCCCTTCAGTTTTTGTAGAAGGGATTTTTCGGTGCATCAGCGACCGAAAGCAGGTCATCTAGTGATGGGAGCCGCCGAGCCCCATTGATCAAGGCCTGCCGCGTCGCCTGTCGGTTGTGCTCGTAGACCGCTGCCTCCTCCTCGGCCTGTGGGTCTACCCAGACTGCGGCGATCAAGAGCAGGTCGTCCACCTCAGCTTGAGCAATGACGCCAGCCGCGACTGCCCCGAGGACGCCTGATGCCACGCCGGCTTGAGCGGCGCCCCACGTCAGTTGGGAGTGCCCTGGGGACGACAGCTCCGCTTTGTTCACGAACAGGGTGAACGGCTTGACAGGAAGGCCGGGGCGGATGACTGTCAAGAAGGCGACATGGCCCGGGCGAGGGGTAGCCAGTGCAGTAGCGAACGCCACCTCTACCGGGCCTCCCTTAGTCCCGAGAATGGTGTTGATATGTGCAGCATCGGCACCCATCCCCACAAGGGCCTCACCGATCTGCGAAGCACCATCTCCGATCACAGCGCTGCGGTGTCCGGGTTCGTCCACCGGTCGGGAGGCGCAAGAAGCGGCTCGGTGCGCCCGTAGCGGGCTTTTCGTAGGAGCTCACTACCGACTGTGCCGGGCGTCGTATCGTAGGCGAGAAGGCCCACGTGGCGGGGCCTCGGACCCACGACTGGCGATACCCGATGCAAGGAATGTCGGCCTTCGAAGATCAGCAACGTTCCCGGCCTCATTGGAAGTGTCATCACCTTCGAGCGCTCGCCCGCCAACACCGATCCCACCTCCTGGTAGCGCTCATCGTTCGCCGAGCGTATATGTGGCACGACCTCAAAGTCTCCACCACTCACCGCGCTCTGGATGGCCAGCGAGACGACGAAGTCGGTTTGGTCGAAATGCCATTGCAGCTGATCACCGTCGCGCATGACGGCAAGATTGAGCGCGCCGAAGGGATCGGCGTAGGGATAGATTGGACCTCGGTTCAAGATGGCGGCGATGAAGTCCGTCATCGGGCGCCACTCATAGAGCTGACGAAGTGGCGAGGTGTAGAGCATGAGGTCGTAGGCGACGGCACCCAGCGAGTAATCGCCCCATGTGAGCCGGGGATGGCCCTCAGGTAGCGAGAAGTCGGGAACCTCGAGGTAGGCGGTACCCACGCCGGACGAGAGGTGGGCACGGTGCGCCATTTCCTCCCCGTCGGCCACCAGCGCTGACACTCCGGTCGGCGAGAGGAAGCCTTTCAACTCTGCTGCGCCCGTGGAGGTCAACTGCTCCATTGCTTCCTTGACAGCAGCGCAGTGGGCAGCCGACCCTGGCTGGTCGAGGGGATACAGGTTCAGGTCGACCAGTCGTTCAAGTGGAAGGCGGTCCACGGCACTCATTCCTCCTCGGTCGTACGATAGTGCTGATCGGGATCATGGAGCGATCTTCGACTACCGGAGTCCGGGCATGCGGAGCCGACTGGACGCGCACCTTGACCCCCAGGGATCTGCCATTGCCGCCCATCTCATGACACCGGTCCGAAGAACACCGATGCTTCCGAGTTTGAGGCCCGAGTGAATTCGCTGCGCGAGCGCGACCTAACTTGGGGTTAACCCGTTGGCGACGGACCGGGCGGTGAGAAATGCCTCGACGGCGTCCGCGTCCAGTGGCCGGGCGTACAGGTACCCCTGCCCGCTGTCGCACTGGTCCCGCTCAAGCAGAACGTACTGGGCCGACTCTTCGACCCCCTCTGCCAGGGTCTCGAGTCCAAGGGTCTTGCCCAGTTGGATGAGAGTACGGATCAGCGCGCCGGACTCTGGCGAATCTGACATGGTCGAGATGAAGGAACGGTCGATCTTGAGGGTATCGACCGGGAATTGTTGGAGATAGGCCAACGAAGAATACCCGGTGCCGAAGTCGTCGATGGCAATGCGCACCCCAGTAGCCCTGAGAGCGGCGAGCCTCGACACGACGGTCGACACGTCGCGCATGATGGCTGTCTCGGTGATCTCGACCGTGAGTGATCGTGGGTCGAAACCGGAGGCTTCGAGTGCATACGAGACGTCCTCGATCAACTGGTCTGACTCGAGTTGACGGACCGAGACATTCACCGAGACATTGAGTCGGTGCCCACGGGCGTGCCAACGGGCACCCTGCCGGCACGCTTCTTGAAGCACCCACCGGCCGACGTCGACAATCAGGCCGGAGTCTTCGAGGATGGAGATGAAGTCGTCGGGCTGCACTACCCCTCGATCGGGATGGTGCCAGCGCAACAATGCCTCGACGCCGGCCGTCTCTCCACTCCGCAGGTTGAAGATCGGCTGGTAGACCAGGACGAACTGCCCAGAGGTGAACGCGTCACGCAGGTCCATCTCGAGGAGGAGGCGGTCTTGGACCACCGTGTGCATTTCGGGTTGGAAGACGACGAACCGGTCCCGACCCGCTGCCTTGGCCTCATAGAGGGCGATGTCGGCGTCGCGCAGAAGCTCGGTGGCTGAGGGTCGAAGGCCCGCTGCGATCCCGATACTGGCCGTGAGCGTGAGAGGACCATTGGGCAAACCATCTAGCTCGAATGGCGCACGGAGCACCGAGAGCAGCCGCTCGGCCACGAGCTCGGGCCCGGCATCCATGGTGGCGCCGTCGACGAGCACGATGAACTCGTCCCCGCCCAGTCGACCTACGCTGTCGCTCTCACGCATGGTGACGACCAGGCGGGCGGTCACTGCTCGCAGGAGATGATCGCCGACAGCGTGACCGAGGGTGTCATTGACGCCCTTGAATCCGTCAAGATCGATGAAGAGGGCGGCCGTCGCCACGTTGGTGCGACGGGCCCGGACCAGCATCTGTTCGACGCGGTCGAGGATCAGACTCCGGTTGGGAAGACCGGTCAGCGGATCGTGCATGGCTTGGAAGCGGATCTGATCGACCAGCCGGGCGTTGCTGATGGCGATGGACGCCTGGGCGGCGAGCCCCTTGAGCCGTTCGGCCATGCGCGGGGTAACGACCAAGCGCTCGGGCTCGTTCGTGACCCCGGCCACGATGTAACCGATCACCTTGCCCGAAGAGGTGATCGGCGCGGCAACCGATGCAACGTTGCCTACCTTGGACGGCCGGGACGAATGCAACAAACCGTACTCAGACTCCACGGCCAATTCGTCAGCGAGAATAGGCCTCGACCCGAGCAGGCGCGCTGCGCCTTCGGGAAAACCTGTCGAAGCGACCAGAACGAGTTTCCCATCGCCGACGCCGTGCCAGTCCTGGCTGTCGAGGAAAACGGCAACTCGGTCGCAGTCGACGACGTCCGGCACCGCGCGGGCGACTTTGGCGGCCATCTCCTCTGTTCCGACGATCTCGGCTAGCGAAATCGAAAGTTCCAAGAGGACCCGGGCCGTGTTGGCTTGGTGTCGAGCTTCCTCAATGGCGTTGGCGGCATCGAGGGCGGCGGCGGCCAGCTGGGCGTACGTCTCGAGAGTACCCTGCGCTTGGGAGGCGAAAATCCCGCCTCGCTCATCGATGGCGAGCACGCCATAGTGGCGACGGACCGAGGTGACCTCAACAGTGACGGCCCTTTCTCGCCCGACTCCTCTCAAGAGGTCGTCTGCCAACGACTCCGCCTCGGCCTCAGTGAGCCCCTCGAAGTACACCTTTTGTGCACTCCCGGCCCGAGCCTCAAGCGCCAGAATGGCGCCGCCAGCGATGACGGCGTGCATAGTAGATCTGACAATCCCCTGTAGGACATCCTCGTAGCGCTCGTTGGAGGCGAGGTCGGTGATCATCTGTTTCAACTGATCGAAACGCGCCTCAAGCAGTTTGGAGTGCACGTCGTGGTGCCGCCTTCGCGACACTCCCTCGTTATCTTCCTCCCAGCGCAATCGGAACACACAGGCGCCATCACCTCGGCACTGGCATTCCTCTTCAATGACCTCTGCCGCAGGCAAACCGAAGTACATCGGGATCCCTGCGTACAAGCCCGCAACGAATGAGCAGAATTCGAGGTACGGATCAAAACCATCGATGAACCACTCGCGCATCAACCACTCGTTCGTCGCCAGCTCGGTTGCCTCGTAGCGTCGCATCGGCACCATCGGGTTGGTGCTTCCACCAGCTCTCAGGATCGCTCCAGGAGAATCGAAGGCCTGCATGATTTCAGCGACGACGGTGGCGGACGACAGATCAATATCATCACCAACACCCAACGTTTGAAACGGCGAGTCCGACAAACGGGATGCCTCTTGGAGCAAACGTTTGAACTGATCGAAGGAGGTCCACGAAGCCAGATCCCTGAGATCTTCGACACTCCGAGTCTCGCCGGCTCTCGCCAGGAATTCACGCAAATCGTCGAGCGACAAACTCTTTTCGAGGGAGTCCATAATGGCCATCGTGTAGATCCCGGAAATTTGATCTGTCGCCATACCAAGGTCAGCCTCAGCAATCGGTCCAGCGTCATGCGTAGAAGGTTCAGGGAACGTCGCGCATGCTTCATTCTCGCCGACGAGCGGGACAACTAGTGCTGTGTCTTGCGTCACAGTTGGGGTTGATCCTCTTCGCGACGGGGTCATCTCGGTGCTCTTGAGGCACGCGTGAAGAAATCAGTGTCCACCCGGACTACTTACCCATCAAAGGTGTTCGACCCGCCGACGCAAACCCAACGTTCGCCCAATTCTCTTCCGTCGGATCGCTGTGTTTTGGGGCTTCGCCTCGGACTCGATCACTCTCAAGAAGCCATGATGCGCTCTTGACTCCAAAACTCGGGCGCACCATCCGCGACCAGTTCGACAAGGTCGCCGACTTCCACCTGGCCTTGATCGGACGGTGAACCGTGAAGAGCAGCTCAGCTCATGCCTGGTATCACGGGCGGCGCGCCGCCCGGCGTCAACACCTCGATCCCCGAGTTCTTTGCGTCAGCGGTGGTCCCCAGCCCGAACACCAGCGCGTCGCCCACGGTCGCGGTACCGGACCAATTGAACTGGGGCAGTGGAACCTGCTCGAGCAGCCTCCCGGTGGCGGCGTTACGCACATCGAGGACTTGGGACAGCGCGGCGCCGTTGAAGGTCATTCCTCCCGCCACCGTGGTCGCCGAGAACGAGGCGACACCGTTCGCCTGCCACACCACCGAACCGTTCAAGGCGTCGAACGCGTGGTCGGTCGGGTTCTGCGACGCCGTGTCGCGTGGGATCGGAAGGGTCGCACACAGGTTTGATGCCGTGCTTGGACGGAAAGAAGTCGCCGATCGCCGTAGCGCCGTAGACGCGGTGGCCGTCGTAGGCGGTCGTGCCGATGAAACCGCCCGAGGAGCCCCCGAATACGACGTTGGTGGACCAGCGCAGCCGTCCCGTGCGCGGGTCGAGTGAGTAGTACGTACCGTTCTTGCTCCCCTCACCCAGGAAGGTGGTCACCCCGGACGGGGACACCCCGGCGTTGGCGGTGGACCCGAAGTCGTCGTCGCAGGCGGGCGCGTTCTTCAACGGATGGAACTTCCAGGCCAGCGTACCGTTGCGGATGCGCAGCGCCAGCACCGAGTCAGCGTATGGCGCCGTGCCTGAGAGCTTGCAGTCGGCCGTCCCGAACACCACCAGCCCCAGATCGGGCAGCACGGTGCCCGAGGACCACACGCTGCCGCAGCTGTCGTAGAGCAACACCTTGCCACCGGTGGCCGCTACGTCGGTCTGGTACTCCCACACCGGGTCGCCGGTCTGCAGGTTGGCCGCGACGATGGAGCCGGCCGACGCCGGCTGCCCGTCCTCGTCGACACCGAAGAGGACCCGCCCGTCGGCAACGACCGGGGAGGAGAAGATGCGTGTGCTGTCGGCGTCGGGTTCGGGCGGCCCGGGGAGGCCCGGATAGTCGTGCTCCCAGAAGACGGCACCGGTGGCAGCCGCCAAGGCGTAGAGCGTGTACCCACCGGAGACGATCACAAGAGCCGGGCGACCGCGTCCTGCCGGCTCGAACCAGGCCGACGAGGTGACGAGACCCCCGTCGGAGGCCGCGTCGCGCGGGTTCTGGCCCGGGTAGGGGGTGATGGCGTCCTGGGACTTGAGCCTGACCTTCCAGCGCAGCGCGCCGGTCGTCAGGTTCAAGGCATAGAAGTAGTCGTCCCACGACCCGGCATAGACGGTGTCACCGACGACTGTGGGCGTGGCGGTGACCGCGTCGCCCGTAGGGAAGAACCAGGCTCGGCGCAGTGTCCGCACGGACGTCTTGGTCAGTGTGGTGCGACCGTGGAACGTGTGCTGGGCGTCGTGGCCGTAAGTCGGCCAGTCCCAGGGGCCGGGCGCAGCCGGCACGGCGGCGGGGGTGCCCGCCGAGACGCTCGCGCCGGACGGTGCCATTGCGCCGAAGCCGGCCAGCGCCGCCGCCACGGTCGACGCCAACGCGATCGTAGCGACCGATGCCGCGCCTCGGGGCCCGCTCCGGGCGCGCCGCGGCGCCAGACTGATCGGCCGCATCGACCTCAGCCGAAGCCAGCTGTGGCGGGCTTGTCCGAAGACGGCCCGCGGGCCGGCGCCGGGTTCTCGGCGGGGCCCGACAACGGGGCGACGATCTTCCCCGGCGGGTAGGGACATCGCATGTGCGCCGGTACGCAGACCGTCACGCTGGTCGGGAAGTCGAAGCCGCCCGCCACCGTGACTGGCGCCGACGGTTGGCCACCATTGAAGGTGACGCGCATGACGCGGCCACCGTAGGAGGCAGGACCGCAGCCGGTCAGGGGACCGGTGCATGCGATGTGGATGTCGACGAAGTACAGGGTCCCGTCCGGGGCGAAGGCCATGCCGAACGGGTTGTACTGGTCGGGGCTCTTCCCGAGATCCGCCACCGTCGTGCCGGGCACGGAGCCACGCCCCGGCTCGGGCTGCCCGCTCGCGCTGACCCAGACGATGGAGGGGTCACCGATGTAGCTGCTGACGGCGTAGCAGCCGCAGGTTGGGTCCTCGGCGATGCCGGCGGCGAAGGAGGCCTTGACGAACGTCGAGACCTCTATACGGCTGCGCGGGTACACCCCGCCTGGGCATTGCGCGGCGCTGGTCGGGAACGACGCATGGGCGAAGCGCAGGACGCTCGAGGTTCCGACGTTGGGGACCAACAGGTCATCGTTGGAGGCGACGGCCATCGTGCCCGGCTGGGCGAGGCCGCCCGTGCCGTCGGTGTGGTGCGGCCCGTAACCCCCGGAGGTGGGGCCGTAGAGGATGCACGACGTCGTGTAACTCGGCGCGAACCACTCGACCAGCCGCCCGCTGCTTGGCGGCGGGAACGAGCCCTGGGCCGTCGCGATGTCGTTCGCAAAGACGTTGTGATGGCTGTCCACCGCGCATCCGGTGTAGGTCTGGTTGTTGTTGAAGACCCCGTTGGCGCTCGGCGGCGAGTCGGAACCGATTGACTGGCCGCGCATCTTGTAGGTGCCGGGCACGTAGAGCGTCTGACCACTGAACGAGCCGTTGGGTTCGTCGAGCTCCTCACCGTCGGCCGGTTGCTTGTAGGGTTTCAGTCCTCCCAGGTTGTGCTGGCTTGGCAGGGTGGGGTCGTAGCCGCCCACGAAGCGGCCACCAGGGAGCACGCAAACCTGCCCATTGAGGTCCCACGCCGGCAAGAGCTGGCCCTGGACGCCCGAGGGCATGGACAAGAAGTCGACTTCCTCGTTCTGGTCCCAGTAGACCAGGTACCCCGGGCCGCCCTTCACGCCACCGCCGACAGTCGGCACGCTGCTCCCCGTAAGAGTCGACCCGCTGGACGCACCGGTTGGAGACGCACCGAGTGTCCCGCTCGCCACGAGCGTCGCGGCAAAGAGCGCGACGACGAATCCAGCACTGCACCTCTTGACATGTCCCATTGAAACCCCCGTGTCGCTGGAAGACGCGGTCATAGTAGGCGGAGGGCTGGCCTTGTGCCGCTATCGCCGTACGGCCGGCGCCTCAGCGGGAACGGGGGATCCGCCACGCACCTCCGCTCTTCCAAGGTCCGGTCCTCGACGTCTCGGCGATGGGGACGGTGACGTCGCACCCGGTGGGGCCGGAGCTCGACCAGATGGAGGATCTCGAACCTGTTCCACGGCACCGAGCGCAGACCCACCTGGCGTCAGGGTGCAACCGCCGACCCCCGCAGCGGACCTTTCACGCCAGTGTCGGGGCAGTCACCTGGGTCGGCCTGAGCTACCTCTTGGTCCTCGTCGCCACGGTCACCGCCGTCGGCCGTCTGGCCGACATGTGGGGACGCAAGCTCCTCTACGTCCAGGGCTCCGTCGCGTTCGTGATCGGCTCAGCCCTTTGTGGCCTCGCCCCGAGCCTCGGCATCCTCATTGCGTGCAGGGTGCTCCAGGCCGTCGGTGTCGCCATGCTCCAGGCCAACAGCGTCCCCATCATCGCGATCGCCGTTCCTCGGTCTTCACTCGGCAAGGCGATCGGCATCCAAGGAGCTGCCCAGGCCATCGGGCTCGCCCTCGGTCCTCTGTCGTTGGGCTCCTGCCCGCCGTCGGTGGGTGGAGTCTCCTCTTCATGATCAACGTCCCCTTCGGGGTGCTCGGCGTGCTCGCCGGTCTTGCCTTCATCCCCCCGCGCCTCAAACTCAGCGAGCGGGTGCCCTTCGACTACAGGGGCCTCGCCCTCTAATTCCCGTAATTCCCGGCCGTGGTGGCGGTGCTGTCGGACCAGCTGGGAGCACTTCCGCACATACCCCTAGGGGTATTGTGGTATCTTCCCTTATACCCCCCAGGGTATCCGTGCAGACGTCCTGATCCGAGGTGCGGCTGCCGGTCCGAGCAAAGGACGGCCCCATGGCAGCGACCCGAGGTACCAGTCTCGACCACCCCCAAATGTCGGCGGGGACGGCGGTGGCAGACCGGCCGAGTCGGATCGCCGACACCGATGGTGGAGACGAGGACGTGCTCGGCGCGAACCACCCTGGGCCCTTTGCCCGACTTGGCGCGTGGGCTGCGACCCATTTCCGCAGAGTGCTGATCGCCTGGGTTCTGGTGCTCCTCGTCTTTGGGATCTTCGCCGTTCACGTAGAGAACGCGCTCGCCGGTGCCGGGTGGCAGGCATCGAACAGCCAGTCAGTGGCAGCCCGGGCCATCATCGAGAAGGACTTCTCCGGGCTCGGTGCCACCGCCCTCCAGGTCGTCATCGTCGATCATCACGGTCCTATCGCATCGGACCCGAAGGCCCAGGCCGCCGTGGTCAGGGCGACCGACGTTCTCCGTAGCGATCCCCGAGTGTCCACCGTCGTCCCACCGCAAACCGGAGTCTCGCTGTCGCGCGACGGCCGGACCGCGGTCATCACCGCGGGATCCGCTGCGAACTCGAACGAGATGGTGCAGGCGGCCGACTCGGTGCAGCCGAAACTAGCCGCCTTGTCATCGGCGGGCGTCAGCGTGACCTTGACCGGCGACAGCGCCCTGTGGGCGAACTTCAACACCGCCAACCGCTCAGCCATGTTGCGCTCCGAGATGTTGTCGTGGCCAGTGACGATCATCATCTTGGTCATCGCTTTTGGGAGCCTCGTGGCCGCCGGACTGCCCCTTCTCTTGACTATGGCCGGACTGCTGGTCGCCGCCGGCGCGTTGGTCATCACGACCAAGTTCATGCCCGTCTCCATCTGGGCCCTCAATTTCGCGTTGATGTTCGCCCTCGCTCTGGGCATCGACTACGCGCTCTTCTTGGTGATGCGGTTCCGCGCCGCACTCAAACGCCGGGACGCCAAACTTGGTGACCGCGAGGCGATCGCCGCCTCGGTGGCAGAGACGGTCGACACTGCGGGCAAGGCGGTCGCGTTCAGCGCGCTGACGGTGCTCGCATCGCTGGCCGCCATCATGATCGTCCCGAGCCCGGCTTTCCGGTCGATGGCCTTCGGCATCATGCTCTCCGTCGTCGCCGTGTTGGCAGCCACCCTCACGCTCCTGCCCGCCGTGCTCGGCAAGCTCGGGACCAACATCAACAAGGGCACGATCCGGCTGCGTCGAGGCCCTCGGCCCGAAGGTGAGGGATCGCTCGATCGCCTCCTGCACCGCTGGGGCAACTTCCTGTGGCGTCATCCCTTCTCGGCCGGTGGGGCGGCCCTGGTCGTGCTCCTCCTCGCCGCGGCGCCGATCATCGGGATGCGGACCAACATGCCCTCGATCACCATCGTGCCTGCCAGCGCCAATGCCCGGGTCGGCTATGACCAGGTGACCAGCGCGTTCGGCCCGGGCGCTCCCGGCACCCTTCAGGTACTTGTCCCCCAAGGCGAGCAGTCCCGTGCCCTCGCCACCCTCGCTCACGCGTCGGGCGTGGCCGGTGTCGTGCCCGGCCCGACCAAGGCTGGGTGGACTCTCGACCAGGTGGTCCCGAGCACCGGACCCTCGACAACCACGACCGGCGCGACCATCGACCACCTCCGTCAGGTGCTGCCGCCCGGGTCCATGATCGGCGGCGCGGCGGCCGAGAATCACGACCTCCAACAGACCCTGGCCTCCTACACGCCTCTCGTTCTCGCCATCTTGGGCATCCTCGGGTTCGTGTTGCTCCTGATCGCCCTGGGCGCCCCGCTGATCGCCGGGCTCGGTGTAGTGATCACGGCCTTGTCGGTGGCCGGCGCCTTTGGCATCGGCCGGCTCGTGTTTCAGAACGGCTACCTGTCGGGATTCCTCGGGTTCCAACCTCAGGGCTTCATCGACGCCTGGGCCCCGCTCTTCTTCGGCGCCATGGTCTTCGGCGTCGCCATGGACTACACCCTGTTCATGCTGTCCGCGGCCAAGGAGCGTTACGAGACGCACCCCGATCCCGAACACGCCATGGTCGGGTCCATGCGCACTTCGGGGCGGGTCGTGCTCTCTGCGGCTGCCGTCATGATCGCCGTGTTCTTGACCTTTGCGCTCTCAGGACCGCTGGCCCCCAAGGAGATGGGCGTGATCCTGGCCGTTGCCGTCGCGCTCGATGCCCTGGTCGTCCGTCTCGTGGTGCTGCCGGTCATGTTGCGCTTGGGTGGGCACAAGGCCTGGCACCAGCCGAAGTGGCTCGGACGGATCCTGCCCAACGTGAGGTTCTCCCACTGAGCAGCGCCCCGACGAAA
Organism: uncultured Acidimicrobiaceae bacterium; assembly: GCA_963817735.1. Lineage (GTDB taxonomy): Bacteria > Actinomycetota > Acidimicrobiia > Acidimicrobiales > RAAP-2 > Bog-473. The sequence continues at coordinate 221,682 of CAWFPP010000003.1, forward strand.
TGAAGATGTGATCAACGGAAGGAGTAACCATGCAACTACCCGACGATGTGGTGAGCGATCTTCGTCTGCGCCTCAAGCGCGCCGGTGGGCAAGTCCAGGCGGTGGAGACGATGCTCGCCGAAGGCCGTGAGTGTCGAGACATCGTGACCCAGCTGAGTGCGGCCATCAAGGCACTCGAGCAGACCGGCTTCCGGCTGATCGCCAGCGGCCTGACCTACTGCCTCGAGAATCCCGAGGAAGCCGCGGAGTCCGGTTACCCCCTCGACGAAGTCCAACGGATGTTCACGAAGTTAGCCTGAGCAGTGGAATGCGGAACTGAAGAGGCGCTGCCATGAGCACCTCGGGTCCCGTCATGGAGGTCTTCGCCGACATCTGGTGTCCCTTTGCCCACGTCGGACTGCAGATGATCCACGAACAGCGCGCCCGTGCCGGCCCTACTGACATGGCGATCTGGGTCCGGGCCTGGCCGCTCGAGTTGGTCAACGGGGTGTCTCTCGACCCCGCACTCACCGCCGAGCACGCCAACGAGCTTCGAGAGCAGGTCGCCCCGAACCTGTTCCGCCACCTCGACGTGAACGACTTCCCGAGCTCGACGCGCGATGCCTTGGCGTTGGCCAACCGCGCCTATCGAACCGACCTCCAGGTCGGCGAGCGGGCCAGCTACGCGCTCAGAAACGCCCTCTTCGAGGAAGGCCGGGACATCTCGGACCTGAGCACACTCGAGGACATCGCACGTGACCTGGGCGTCGCCATGCCTGACGAGTCCGACCACGCCGCCGTGTTGGCGGACTGGCACGAAGGCCAACGGCGCGGCGTCCTCGGCTCCCCACATTTCTTCTGTGGCGACGACAACGTGTTCTGCCCTTCGCTCGACATCACGAAGGACCCGGTCCGGGGCCTGTCGATCGTGAGAGACACCTCACGTTTGACGGATTTCCTGTCGTGTTGCCTACCCCCGCACGGTCAGGACTGAACGTAAGCCGCGAACTCCAAATCGTGCGCAGATTGGGAGGATGGTCACTAGGGGGAGGGACCTTTGACCCCTGATCCTGCGCTGCCCTTGGGAGTTGACTTGTCGGCGGTGGCACATCGCGTGGTGATCCTGGGCGGCGGGACAGGTGGAACGTTGACCGCAAATCGGTTGCGGCGTCTCTATTCCGAAGCCGTCGCAGAGATCACCGTCATCGACCAGGACGATCACCATGTCTACCAACCGGGCCTGCTCTTCGTCCCCTTCGGGTTGGCCAGCGCCGAGCACATCGTGCGGTCGAGGGGTCGCCAGCTGCATGCCGGGATCTCCTACGTAAAGGGCGCGATCGACCGCGTCGATCTCGGAACCAACCAGGTCACTCTCGAGAACGGAACGACTCTCGGCTATGACGTTCTCGTCGTCGCGACCGGTGCCGTGCTCGTGCCCGAGGAGACCGAGGGCCTGACGGGTGCCGGGTGGATGGACAAGGTCCACACCTTCTACTCACTCGAGGGAGCGACCGCGCTGGCGGCGGCACTGGCCGCCTTCGATGGCGGCCGTCTGGTCGTGAACGTGGTGGACATGCCCATCAAGTGCCCCGTAGCCCCGCTCGAGTTCTGCTTCCTGGCCGACTGGTACTTCCACGAGCGCGGTATCCGCAGCCATGTGCAGCTGACCTACGTCACTCCGCTCGACGGTGCATTCACCAAGCCCGTGGCCTCTGCCCGCCTCACGGGGATGCTGGCCGAGAAGGGCATCGACCTTGTGACCGAGTTCAACACCGGAGAGGTCGACGGAGCGGGCGGCCAGCTCACCGGCTACGACGGACGCACGGTGGACTTCGACCTGGCAGTGGTCGTGCCGCTCCATGGTGGAGCTCCCTATGTCGGCCGGTCGCCGGGCTTGGGCGACGAGCTGAACTTTGTCCCCACCGACGAGCACACCCTCCAATCGGTGGCAGCGCCGAACGTCTTCGTGATCGGCGACGCCGCCAACGTCCCTGCGTCGAAAGCTGGATCGGTCACGCACTTCGAAGGCCAAGTGCTGATCGAGAACATTCGCCGCTACCTGGCCGGCGATCCACTCGATGCCAGCTTTGACGGGCACACCAACTGCTTCATCGAGACCGGGTTCCACAAGGCCTTACTGATCGACTTCAACTACAACACCGAGCCACTGCCTGGCCACTACCCCGCCAGTGTCGGTCTGCCGTTGCTGGCCGAATCGCGGCTCAACCACCTGGGGAAGCTCATGTTCCAGTGGTTCTACTGGCATGGCCTTCTCCCGGGACGAGATGTCCCCGGGATCAGCTCTGCCATGCCCTCCTCCGGAAAAATCCCCGCTCAAGTCGGCGGACCGAGAAAGGACTGACCAATGTCGACCGTCACCATCGCCGCAACAGACGTGGAGTTCAACGACGAGGGCTTCTTCGTCCGACCCGAACAATGGACCGAGGACATGGTCCCCGAGCTCGCCCGTCGCGAGGGCATCGACGAACTCACCGATGCGCACTGGCAGGTCATTCGCTTCATGCGCTCGGAGTACCTCTCCAAGGGAACCGGGCCCACGGTTCGGGTTCTGGGGAAGACCTCCGGCGTGTCGATCAAGGAGCTCTACCAGCTCTTTCCCAAGGGACCGGCGAAGGTGGCCGCCAAGATCGCCGGCATCCCCAAGCCACGCGGCTGCATCTAAAAGGAGCGACCATGAGCGACACGATCGAAAAGGTCTCGATCATCATCTCGAAGGGGTCCCTCGAGGGCATCTATCCGGGACTGATCATGACGAATGGCGCGCGGGCGGAGGGTATCGAAGCGAATCTCTTCTTCACCTTCTTCGGACTCGACGCCATCCACAAGGCCCGCAACGAACACATAAAGCTGGCGACGGTCGGCAACCCCGGCCTCCACCTCGCCACCATGGCCGGAGGCCTGCCCGGTGTCTCTACGGCTATGACCCACTACATGAACCACAAGATGGAGAAGCTCGACATCCCCTCCATTCCTGAGTTCGTCGAAATGATCGCTGACACCGGTGCCGGGATGTACGCCTGCAAGGCGTCAGTCGACCTTTTCGGGTTGGAGAAGAACGACTTCATCGACCAAGTACAGGACATCATCACCGTGGGCGAGTTCTACGAGAAAGCGGCAGGTGGCCAGATCATCTTCACCTGACCCTGTCTCGGTCTCCGTAGCCATCATCGGCCCGAGTGACCGAGGTTTCTACGTGCTCGGTGGCGTCGCTGTGCAGCCGAGGCACGGGCCCAAACCGTTGAAGTAGGTCGGGATGGAAGATGAGTCGGTTGGGGGGTTCGTCGGCAACAAAACGGGAGCTCGAGGCGCCTGGTTGAAATCGAAATCGTTGACCATGTTGCCGAGGATCTTCTCGTCCTCCCGGACGTCGGGTCTGGGGTCGGGCCGGCCGTCGGTCTTCGGGTTCAGCCGCGAACCACCCAAGAAGTCGTCTTCGATGAATTTGAGGTAGGCGTCGCTCGAAAGGGTCTGGTGATCGATGTAGCCGGACTTGGCATACGGCGAGATCACCATGGCCGGAACCCGCAAGCCGTAGCCGTTCTGGTCGACGGGCGGCGGCACGACATGGTCGTAGAAACCACCCCAGTCGTCCCACTGCAAGAAGATGGCCGTTGAGTCCCAGTCCGGGCTCTTCATCGCTGCGTTGATGACCGCAGTGACGTAGGCCTGGCCCTGGTGCACGCTGGCTGGCGGGTGCTCGCTGTCGGCCTGAGATGGCGTGACCCACATGACCGAGGGCAGCGTCCCCTTCTTGGCTTCGGAAAAGTAGTCGTTCAGCGGTTGGATGTTGCGGATCTGGTGGTCCTTTTGCACGTCCTCGAAGATAGGGAGCGGGTTCCAGATGCCCGGGGTGAGGTAGCTCTGCGCCACCGGTGGGCACGCCACGGCTGAATCGTTGTCGCAGTCGGGCTGGTCGCCGGTCTGAACGTAGTAGGCCCACGACACGTGCTTGTTGTAGAGGAGCCAGGTGACGTCGGTCCAGGCGTTGGTGACGTCGGCCGTGCCGGTGTCGATGGCCTGGTCCACGTATTTCTGCATCTGCACAGGGGTGTAGGGCCCTCTTATCTCGTTGACGCAGCTCGAGGGGGCCGGGCTCGAACACTTGGCCGACCAGCCCGACACGAGGTAGAGATGATCGGGCAGCGACCACGATGCCACCGGCTCGAACATGTGGTCGTCGAGCGTGAAGTCCTTGGCGTAGGTCCAGTAGTTCGGGATCTCCGCCGCCGTGTGGTAGCCCATGACGTCTGGTATGGCCGAGTTCGAGCATTGCGGGTTGTCGACCGTGTTGACGTTGGCGCCGCACCCCTTCTTTCCGCTGGTGGCCGACGCGATGAAGCCGTCCATTTTCCCCCCGTTGACGTCTACCTTCGCGTTGTGCGCACCGTGCGGCCCGCCGCCGTTGATGTCGGCGGTGTCGTGGTAGGACGCTTGGCAACCACCCGCCGGGACGGGTACGCAGACTGTCGGCACCCCGTTCTTCATGGGGATGCCGTCGGCGCCCGGGTAGGTGCCGAAGTAGCTGTCGAACGAGCGGTTCTCCTGCTCGATGACGATGACGTGCTTGATCTTGTGAATGCCCGAGGCCACGAGGTAGTGACCTGTTGGCCCGCCGCTCACGCGTTCGGGAGAGGCCGCTGGCTGGGCGGGCGAGCTGCCGCAGGCGCTGAGTGCCAGCGCCAGGATGGCGAAGGCACCTGCACCAACGGCGACTGTGGATCGTCGCAGTGATCTCGTGAATCGCTTCATGTGTGACTCCCTTTCGGTGAAACGGAGAGGCTGAGCGAGCTGAGTAGGGACGTTGCCACCCACGCCGTGCCGTCGGCCGGATAGAAGTTGCAGTCATAGCCGCCGACGTAGATCCGGCCGTCGGCGAACGGTGAGGGCACGATGCTGCGAATGGAGACGAAGGCCTGCCCAGAGCGAATCGGATTCGACACCTGCGCCGAGGGCCTCACCGTGGGCCCGCTGAGACAGCGCAACGTGAAGGTCGGCGCTTGACCCTGATCGGTCCGCACGGCGAAGCAGGCGCTTGCGTTGAAGTGCACCACGCCCGACGCGATGGGTCCACACTTCTGCGTCGACGGACAGACCCCCTGGTAGCCCCACTCGAATCCGAACACCTGCCGGTTGAGACCTCCGATCCTCATGGTCTGGAAATCGCCGTTGTTGTAGGCCTCGATCACATACGCGATCGAGCCACGTCCAGTGGCGGGGATGACCGTTCCCTGCGCCGCCAGCATCTGGCGGATGGCGGGAGCGGGTTGGAACTCGAGCGTTTGCACCAGCCCGTCGGAGACCGAACCCGGACTCGGGCTCACCAGCGTGTCGAGCTGGCCCCGTGGCAGATCGTCGAAGCGGTACACGTTGCCGTTGCCCTCCGTCGAGAGGAGCACCGACGCCGACCCGTCATGGGTGACGCAGGTGATGCCCCGGAGCCCGCTGTTGTGTGCCCCTACCGGTGGCGCTCGGTAGACCGGGACCCAGCGAGGGATACCCGAGGGCAGCGTGCCATCGTTTCGCCGATAGAGCGTTGTGTTGATGGTCGTGTACACGGCCCCGCCGCAATCGGCGAAGCCCGTCACCTTCTGTGTCACCGCACCAGGTGATCCTGGTGGCGCCACGCTGAGCTCGGGCTTGGGATTGAACACCAGAGTGCGGCGAGCAGGCGACCAGACACCTTGAATGACCCCCGTCGGCCGGACCCCGGCATAGACGGACCAGACCCCACCCGACTCGTGCGCCCCGAACGCACGGACATCGGCACCTGTCGGTAGAACGTACGAATTGCGAAGGGAGAACGACTTGGCGCCGTCGAGCAACCACTGGATCCTCGAGCGCCCGGCCACGATGGCCTGAGTCACGAGGAGGGAGTGGCCCGGACCGAGACCCTGATCGCTCGGGATCGGGAAGGAGTCCAACGCCTGGACCCGAAGAGACTGCGTCTGCTCGAAGAGCGACCACGGAGTGCTCTTCGACTTCTTGATCAGGACCTGTCCGAACGCCGAAGGACCGGGGTACTCCCATTGACCCGTTGCCGCGAAGAGGCGGCCCGACTGCGCCACGAGTGCCTCGGTCTCGGTGTCGTGTGCCACCGCAGAGCTGGCATTCGTGGTCAGGCGTTGGCGCTGTGCCGCCACTTCGTACGACGCAGTGGGACTTGGCGTGGTAGTCGCCTCTGACGCCGTGGCCGTCGCCGCGCCGGCCAGCGACACGCCCAGTGTCACCACCACCGCCACTCCCAGGGTGCGAGCGACGGCACATCTGCCGCGGAGCAGTGTCACGCGGGCGGCTTCGTGGGATCGCCCGGATCGGGGCGCCGCTCGAGCCGGGAAATAGTCGTGCCCGTGCGCCGCATATTGGCAGTATCGGGTGCCCCAAGCTGACTGTCAACTAAGTTCACAGTTCGCTAACATCTCCCTCGTGACACCCGACGCCGACACATCGAGCGTTGAGTCGACATCAGTAGGACTTGGTTCCGCGCTTCGGCGCGCCTGGCTGGGATATCAGCTTCGATTGGACGCGGCGATGGCCGACGCGGGGTTCGGCGAACGAAGGTTCCCCGACGGCCGTGTGTTGCGAGTGTGCGCCGGCGAAGCTGGATCGACCATCTCGGCCATCGGACGCGAGCTCGGCATCACCAGACAGGGTGCGAGCAAGGTCGTGGCAGAACTGGCGGATCGTGGCTATGTCGCCGTCGCTGATTCGACCACGAGCAAGAGGGAGAAGTCGGTCGTGCTCACCCCTCTAGGGATCGACTACCTGGTGCATCAGCGAGCAGCGGCCAGGGCGATCGAGGACGAATTGCGAGTCGAACTCGGGGACGCGACGTTCACCGCTCTGGGCTCGTTGCTGGCCGCGTTGGACGCCGGGGACGGGGTGCGCCTCCGCGCCTACCTTCGTCGCTCGTCGAGCATCTGACCCGCACCGAGCTGCCTTGGTTCTCAACCGAGCTCCCTGCGCACCTCTTACTTCCCGAGCGAGCACCCCGCCTCGGCGCCGCCGCTCGCCCCTGCACATACCCGACGGGTACGGTCCAAGCCGTGAGCCCAGCTGGCCCCGATCCCTCCGGTCATAGTGGCCTCGGCATGTTGCTCGTGGCAGTGACCATCTACCGCGCTGCTCGAGAACAGTTCCTGACTGCCCTCGGTTGCCAGGGCTCGAGTCGAGACCCCTTCGCCGAGTTCTCCGAACAGATCGCCCTCGCCGTCGTCGGCGGCGAGATGGCGCGAAGCCGAGTGCAGAAGGGCTGGGATTTCACCGACACCAGTGGCCGCCGCGAAGAAGGGTTTCTCCGGAAAGATTCGAACTGGACGGTGACTACGCGAATGCCGGAGTCATTCATCCGGGCTCCGCGGCTTCGCTCGGGATGTGGCATAGGGCGCCACGCAGAGTTGAGGCCAGGGCCGCTGCGACAGTATCCAGGAGCTCCATTTGCTAGCGCGCCGGCCTCGATCCGGAGGAACCACGATTCGTCCAAACGGCAGGTACTGACCTTGTACGCCGCTCGGTAGGCTCGCCAAGCCGATGGCCCTCGTCGACCCTTCTGAGAGCTCTCCCAGAACGGCCTGGTTGCAGCGCGACACCGCCCTTGGCCGCTTCCTGCGGACGGAAACAGCGAGTGCAGCCTTTCTCCTAGGGGCTGCTTTGAGCGCCCTGGTCTGGGCAAACGTCGACGCATCCTCATACGACCGCGTCTGGCAGACCCGCCTGTCGATACACCTCGGTCAGGCGGCGGTCTCCCTGGATCTGCGTGATTGGATCAACAGCGGGCTGATGAGCTTCTTCTTCTTGGTCGTCGGCCTCGAAGCACGCCGGGAGTTCGACATCGGCGAGTTCCGAGAGCGTCCCAGGATCATCCTTCCCGTGCTCGCTGGACTCGGTGGCATGGCGGGTGCGGTGGGGCTGTACCTGGCGATCAACGCAGGAAGGACCTCGGCCCACGGTTGGGGCGTGGCGATGTCGACCGATACCGCGTTCGCCCTTGGCCTGCTCGCTCTCCTGGGCAAGCACGCTCCCGAACGGTTGCGCGGCTTCATACTCACGCTCACCGTCGTCGACGACATCGTGGGTCTCGTGGTGATCGCCACGGTCTACACCCATCACCTGACGGTCGGTCCGCTCATCATCGCGATCGCGTTGATGTCGCTCGCCGCCTTCGCCGCGTCGCGACGGATCCATTTCGGGCTTCTCTATTTCGCCTTGGCTGCGGCCACCTGGGTAGCGCTGGTCGAGTCCGGTATCGACCCGGTCGTCGTTGGACTCGCCGCAGGGCTCATTGCATACGCCGCTCCGCCGACGCGCGCCGATCTGGAGCGAACAACTGATCTTTTCCGAGACTTCCGAGAACAGCCGACCGCCGGGATGGCGCGGCAGCTCCGTGCTGGCGTGCGGACCGCCGTGTCCCCCAATGATCGCCTCCAACAGCTGTGGCACCCCTGGACGAGCTACGTCATTGTCCCTCTGTTCGGGTTGGCCAACGCCGGCATCCCCATCGATGTCGGATTCCTGGCCAAGGCCTACACCTCGCCCATCACGCTCGGGATCATCGTCGGTTACGTCGTCGGGAAGCCGGTTGGAGTAATGACGGTCGCTGGCCTCGTCAACAGAGCGACGAAAGGCCGCCTCCGTCCGCCGGTTGGCTGGGTCGCCGCACTTGGCGGCGGCACCCTGGCTGGGATGGGCTTCACTGTCTCGCTCCTTGTCGCCTCGGTTGCCTTCACGGGCGCCGAGCTAAAGGAGGCCACACTCGGGGTGCTCACTGCCGCTGTGGTGGCTGGCTCGTTGACCTGGTTGGTATTCCATATCGCGGGACGATTGCCCTCGCCCCTTCGCACCAGCGCCCTCCTGGGCCGGTCTCCCGCCATCATGGACCTGGCCGATCCCGTTGAGGCCGACCGCGACCACATCCGCGGGCCGGCGGACGCTCACGTGACCGTTGTCGAGTACGGCGACTTCGAATGTCCATATTGCGGGCAGGCGGAAGCTGTCGTTCGGGAACTGTTGAGTGACTTCGGTGACCTCCGTTACGTGTGGCGCCATCTACCGCTTAACGATGTGCACCCGAGAGCTCAGCTGGCGGCCGAGGCGTCGGAAGCCGCCGGTGCACAGGGGGCCTTTTGGCCGATGCACGACCTGCTGCTCGAGCACCAGAATGAGCTCAATCCCAAGGACCTGGTCGAGTACGCCAAGCGGCTCGGTCTCGATGTGAAGTCATTCACAGAAGACCTCATGAACAACAGATGGAGTGAGCGCGTCGCCGCGGATATCGAGAGCGCCGACGTGAGCGGAGTGGCAGGCACCCCAAGCTTCTTCGTGAACGGTCAGCGGCAGGCAGGCGCCTATGACATTGCCACGCTCAGCCGTGCAGTCAGGACCGCTCGGGCTCAGGCAGAGATCAAGCATCCCGGCTAAACAGGTGCTGAACCGCCCCGGGTTTCGTGACCATTGCGCAATCAACTCTTCGGGCGAGAACCGGCCCCACAAGACGAGACTCGAACCGCTCCTGGTCGGTCGGGCAACTCGACTCAAAAGGCAAATGCAGAGAGACATTGAGTAGTGCGCTGCATAGGGCATGCCCTATGCAGCCCTACTCAACGCATCGTCGACCTGAAACCCGATCGCACAGGTGCAGCGTATCGGCCTCACTCGCCGCGCCACCCTGCATAGTGCTGCATAGGGCACAGGTGAGTAGGTCCCGATAAAATCCCCCGAGAAACCCCGATCTTCGAACTAGGCCGGAACGCGAAAAAGCTGGTCAGGCGCCCGTGCACTATGCACGAGACGCGCCGACCAGCGTTTCAATGGTGGCGGGGGGAGGATTTGAACCTCCGACCTTCGGGTTATGAGCCCGACGAGCTACCAGACTGCTCCACCCCGCGGCGAAGAGGACATCCTACATGGACCGGGCCGGACGCCGGCCCCGCCCGCTACAGCGTCTGCGCCGTCGGCGGAGGCGGCGGAGGGGAGGCCGGGTCGGCCGCCTTCGGGGGCGGGGGTGGAGCAGGGGCCGCCGACCCGTCTCCGGCGGGGGTCGCCGTCGGAGCGCCCGCGGCGGACTCGGGCGCCAACGTGATCTGGCCGTGCTCGGACTCGTGCGCCTGCAGCGACGCGACCAGCTGCTCCATCTCGGCGTCGGTGTTCGCGGTCGATCGTCCCGTTTTGGTCGCATAGAAGGCAGCGCCCAGGTCCCGCAGCATGCCGTCGGCCGTCTTCTTGGCCTGGGCGTCGTTCATCTTGGCCTGGCCCTTGGCCGCGGCGTCCTTCGCCATTTCCGTCGCCGCCGTCGCCTGTGCCTTCACCTTGTCGAGCAGTCCCATCGGGAGCCTTCCTTTCCTCGGGCCTCGTCATTCCCATCATGCGACGTACCCGCCCTCTCCGCAACCGGAATCGCACCGCGGACGGCACGCCGCCGGCCCGGGGGCCGAGCGCCGGTCCGACCCACCCGTCCAACCCTCAGGTACGGGGAGCCGCCGAGACCAGCGTCGTCGAGGTCGTGGTCGTCGCGTTCTTGGGTTCGGTGCTCGTGGGCACCGAGGTGGTCGTCGACGAGGAAGTGATCGACGCGTGCGACGTCGTCGTCGTGGTCGTGGCGGCCTTCTTGGAGGTCTTCGCCCCCTTGACTGGCGGCGTGGTCGTGGTGGTGGTCGAGGTCGCACCCGGCGTCGTCGCGCCGATCACCTGCTGCGCTTGGCTGATCGCCTGCTGCATCTGGTTGATGTCAGTCTGGAACCCGGAAAGGTCGTCAGCTTTGAGCGCCGCCAGCGCGTTCGCGTAGTCGGCCTGGGCCTGCTGCAGAATCCCCGCCACCGCCGCCGGCACCGTGCCGGTCGAGGATCCGCTCTGCCCGGGCGGCAACACCGTCGTCTGCAGCAGGTCCGAAAGGACGGCCGTGAGCGACGTGTCGATCTGGACGTTCTTGCCCAGAACGGCTACCACGTATTCCAGCTGCGGCTGCGGGTTCGTCGTCGGCGACACGTAGAGCGGGCGCAGATACACCATCGAATCCGCGATGGGGACCATCAGCGTCTCCCCCAGCAGGACCTCGGAGCCCTTCGTGTCCAGCAGCGAAATGTCCTTCGACACCGTCGAGTCGGCCGAGATCTCGGCGTCCGCGTTGGCCGGGCCGGTCGACCCCTGCGGCGTCTCGTACAGGTTGAGCTGGCCGTAGTTCGAAGGGTCCGACAGCCCGACCATCCAGGCCGTCAGGTTGAAGTTCTGGCCCGAGCCCGTGAGGGACGACTGCGACGCCGGGACGAACCCGTCGGACACGTTGAAGAGCTGTTTGCTCGGGTTCGTGCCCGGCAGCGAGTACACCTGGAACTGGGGCGACATGCGTGCCGGCGTGGTCGAGACCAGCTGCCCCTGGTTGTTGTACGTGTTCTGGGCCAACAGCGCTTGCGACTGCGGGCCGGCCCCGGCCGTGGGCGACAGCTGCCAGGCGCTGCTGGCGGAGTAGAAGGCCTGCGGGTTGGTCAGGTGGTACCGGCCGTAAATGGCGGACTGAATGGAGAAGATGTCCTCCGGGTAACGCAGGTGCGCCTGGAGCGCGGCGGGCATCTTCGACAGTGGGACGAACATGTTCGGGAAGGCGGCCGAGTACGCCTGCAGAATCGGGTCATTGGGATCGGCGTCGTAGAAGGTCATCTTCCCCGAGTAGGCGTCGATGACGACCTTGACCGAATTGCGCACGTAGTTGTAGCTCCCCGGCAGGTTGCTGCCGATGGCGACCTGCTGGGTGTTGGCGTTCTGGGAGTACGGGTAGTTGGCCGTCGTCGTGTACCCGTCGACGATCCAGTCGATGTGCCCGTGATCCGGGCCAGGGCCGCTGTTGATCACGGCGTAGGGATCCTGGTCGAACGTGAGGAAGGGCGCCGCCTTCTCCGCCATGGACACCGGGTCGCGCACGAACATGATGCGTGACTTGTCCGTGATCTGGCTCGAAATCAGGAGGTTGAAGTCACCGAGCCGCAGCGCGAAGGCGGCCCGGGTGAAGATCGACGAAAGCTGCACACCTCCCGGGCCCTTGTAGTGGCTCTCGACGCTCGTGCCGTTCTCCTGGTAGTCGACCTCCAGCTGCTTGGTGTTGGCCACGACGTAACCCGTCTCACCGATACCGAAGTAGACGTTGGGTTGGCTGATGGCCGGCAACCCCTTCGATGACGTCGGTGGCACACCCTGCACCGCGTAGACGGGGTTGCTGGCGTTGCTCTGGTTGGCCAGAGCCACGGCGGCCCCGTTGCCGTGGGTGTACTGCAGGTGGGTGTTGACCCAGGACGGGGAAGCCAAGTTGGCAGACGCGATGTCACGCACGCCGATGAGGACGGGCGTCACCTGCCCGCTCACCGCGTAGCGGTCGACGCCGAGCGATGGGAAGACGTAGTAACCCTTGATCGCCTGCTCGCGCTGGAACGTCTGCAGCGAGATCGTCGGGTCGGGGTCCCACTGCCGGATGTTGTCGATGGTGGGTGCCGCCACGACCGTCTGGCTGGCAGTGATGCTCGTCGCCGCCGGGAACTGGTGGACGTGCACGTTGTTCAGGCCGTAGGCATCACGGGTCGCCGTGATGTTGCGCTGGATGTACGGCGCCTCGAGCGAGCTCTGCGCCGGCGTCACCTTGAGCGCCTGCAGCAGCGCCGGGTAGATGATGCCGACGACAAGGGCCACGAAGGCCCAGATCCCGATGGCGAGGACCGGCAGCGTCCAGCCCTGGCGCCGGATGTTGAAGAGCAGGATCACCGCGGCGAAGACCGACACGTAGATGAGGAGTGTCTCCGCCGGCAGCCGGGCGTGCACATCCGTGTACCCGGCGCCGTTGACGTAGCCGTCCTGGGAGTTCACCAGCGACCAGCGCTGCAGGACGTAGCCCACCGCCTTGTCCAAGGCGATGAGGGCCAGCAGCACCGAGATGTGCGCCTTCACGGGTGGTCGCACGCGGGGCAGGCCACGCTGCGGCTGGATCCCGCCGTTGAAGTAGTGGAACACCAACGAAACGGCCAGCGTCACTATCAGGATGGCCAGCGTCCAGTCCACGATGAAGATCAGGAAGGGAAGCTTGAAGACGTAGAAGCCGACGTCCTTGTGGAACTGCGGGTCGGTCAGATGGAACAGACCACCGTGACGGAAGAGGATCCAGTTGTTCCACTGCCCCACCGTCCCCGACGCACCGATCAGCGCCAGCACGAAGGCAAGGGCAACGTAAATGCGACCGGCGTAAGGCCGGACGAACTGTTGGTAACGGCGCACCAACTCGTCCTCCTGCGCCAGCACGACGTCGTGCCCGGCGATGCGGTCGCAGACCACCAGGTTGACCCACAGGACGGCGAAGAAGATCGCCCCGAAGACACCGAAGAGGCCGAGCTTGATCGCCAGCAGCGTGGAGAAGACGTTGTGCAGGTCGACCGACGAGAACCAGAGGCTGTCGGTGTAGAGGCCGGCCAGCGAGCGTAGCGACACCAGCAGGATCACGATGACGACGACGAAACCGATCACCCACCATCGGGCCCGGTGGCGGCGCGGCGCGACGTCGGCGTTCAGATCGCTGGGGATGCGCACGAGGGGAGCCTAACGTCCACTTCACCTCCCCTAATGGCCAGGGGGGGAGCGACGGCCGCGGCCGGAAGTCCTGGTCAGTCGGTCGCCGGGGTGATGAGGCAGCGGCAGCCCGAGTGGGCCGGCGGGTGGGCGTGCCCCGTGGGGAACGTCTCGGTGCCGCTCACGGTGCCCGCCAGCGCGTTGTCCTCACAGTCCGAACAGCCCGTCGCGGTGGTCACCACCCAGCGCACCTTGCCGTCCGCGCTGGCCGCGGCCACGCCCGCCGAGAACGCCTGGGTGGCCTGGTCCCCCACCAGCCGCTCGACGCGTTCGCCCCTCCATTCCCTGAACGCGGCACCGATGCGGTCGGCCGGATCGCCGGCCCCTTCGGCCACCTGCCGCCGCAAGGTGGTCACCACAGCACGCGCCAATCCCGTCGACGCCTGCTCCACGGCGACGCCGCGGGGAATGGTCGCCGCGCCGGCTCCCACGAAAATCGTGCCGGCGGCGAACGCCTCGTCCAGATGACTGCGCGCCGCCGCCGCGAAGACGGCCATGTGCTCGTCCTCCGAGCCCATGAGGTCCTCGAGCTCCACTGCGGGCGCGTTGCGCAGCCGGTCGAGCAACCGGTTCTGGTCGTCGCCCAAGGTGCGCTTGATCGTCCGGCTGAGACGCGAGGAGATCGGCGTCACCAACTCGTCGCGTCGGGCAATGACGGCAGCGTTCGGCCCCGGCGCCACGACGACCTCGTCGTCCTCGTCCTCGTCCGCCGGCACCTCTGCCGCATCCTCGACTGCGGCGTCGGCCACTGCGGCACCGACACCGGACGCGGCCTTGGCCGGGTCGGCCACGTCCGCCACATCCGCCCCGCCCGCCGCGTCCTGCTCGGCGGCACGAGGCGGTGGCTCCGCCTCGGCTACGGGCTCGGGCACCTCGGCCGTGCCGGCACGGATGCGGGCGAAGAGCTCGTCGACCGAGGGCGCTGTCCCCCCGTTCCCCGCCTCACCACCCGACGTCGCGCCCACGGCGGGCGTCGGCCCCGTCGGTGGCACCACTCCGCTCATGTCGTCGGCCACGTCCTGATCGTGCGGCACCTCGGCCGTGCCGAGGCGGAACTGGTCGGCCACCCCCTGCGCGGCCGCCCGCGCCTCCTCGTCGGTGCGGTCCAGATGGGCGAGAATCCCGTCCACCCGGTCACGCACCCCGTGCACGGAGGCTGCCATCTCGTCGCGGGCGGCCCGCAGCTGCTCGATCTGGATCCCGAGACCGCGCCGCCGCGCCGCCAGGTCGGCCAGCACCCGACGACGGGCCTCTTGGACCTGGTCGAGGAGAGCCCGGCCCTCGTCCTTGGCGCGGGTGATGACCGCCTCACCCGCGGCGATCGCTTCGGCCATGATCCGCTCACTCTCCACCCGAGCCTCCTGTTCGGCGTTCGCCACCAGCAGCTCCACCTCGACGACCCGCTCGGCCGCCGCCGTCTCCGTGCGTTCCTGCAGCTCGTCGACCTGGCTCTGCGTCTCGCGCAGCAGCAGGGCCGCCCCCTCCTGGGCTTGGACGACGATCCGGGCCGCCTCCTCGTGGGCGTGGCGCAGGATCTGTGCGCTGTGCTGACCGAGGGAGGCGGTGAGCGTCGCCTCGTCCACGACCGGGTGGGCGGCGCGCTCCTCCGCCTCGGCCAGGGCCGCCCGCAGCTCCTCCTCGCGCGCCTCGAGTGCTTCGAGGCTGCGGGAGACCGACTGCAGGTAGGAGCGCACCTCGTCGCTGTCGAAGCCCCGGCGGACCACGGCGAAGGTGTGCTGGGCGATGTCACCGGTTGCGATCCGGGACGATGAGATAGGGGGGCGTCCTTCTGCCATGGGCAGAGCCTACGGCGCCGCCTGGACCGGCACAGGCTTGGTTGGCACGGGTGTGACCGGCACCGAGCCGCCGAGACGCTTGAGCACCCGCAGCACCTGGTTCAGGTTGTTGACGGCGTACACGTGGAGCTGCGGGGTGGCCTTGGACTCGGCCGCCGCCAGCTCGACGGAGGGGACGAAGAAGACGGTGGCCCCCGCTCGTTCCACGGCGATCGTCTTCTCGGCCACGCCGCCGACGTCGCCCACGTCGCCGTTCTCGTCGATGGTCCCCGTGGCCGCAACGATCCGGTTGCCCGTGAGCCGCCCGCTGCTCAGTTTGTCCATGATGCCGAGGGTCATGGACAGCCCGGCGGACGGACCGCCGATGTCCTGCGTGTGCACCGTCACCTTCAGGGGGAACTGCCAGTCCTGCTGCGTGACCGGTTCGACGCCGAGGTACGCCGTCGGCTTGGTCGGCGCGCCACAGCCGGTGTCGACCAGGCCCTTGGGCGGCGTGCCCAGGGTGATCGACTTCGTCACGACGGGGCCGCGCAGGACGTCGCCGACGCTGTTGATGGACGACTGCTCCACCTGGAACGGCACGCTCTGGCCGGGCATCAAACCGTGGAGGGCGTGAATGAGGGAGCAGTCGGTCGTGACGGGTGTGCCGTTCACCCCCGTGATGACCTGCGCCACGTGCAACGTCGACGACGCCGGCGAGTGCGCGGCGACCCCGTACACCAGCGCGCCGGCGTTGGTCGACGTGACCTTGTAGCCGAGGTGGGTCAGCGCCGCCGCCGTGGCGAACGACTGGGCCTGGGCCATCTGGAGGTACCCCTGGGCGAGATACTGGGTCTCGTCGGTCATGGGACCGAGGAGCTCCGGCCCGGAGATCACCTCGCTGTCGGAGTCGAAGTACCGGTACTGCAGGTAGTTGAGCGCGTTGAGCTGGGTGACGAAGACGTCGGTCAGCAGGATCTTGCCCGTCAGGGGATGGTCGTTCGCCGCCGGCACCTCGATGTACTGCGCCACCGGCGTGGCGTCCCCCGGCGTGATCACGAAGTAGTTGACCGACGTGCGGGCGGCGATCAGCGCCGTGAGCAAGAGGATGACCACCACGACGGTGAGCACCGTGGGCCACCACCGGCGCCGGCGGGCCGGGACGGGCGGTGGCGCGCCGGCCTCGCCGGCGGCTTCAGGGCCGGCGTCGCTCAAGGTGGGGTTCGCCGCGGCT
Organism: uncultured Acidimicrobiaceae bacterium; assembly: GCA_963817735.1. Classification (GTDB taxonomy): domain Bacteria; phylum Actinomycetota; class Acidimicrobiia; order Acidimicrobiales; family RAAP-2; genus Bog-473. The sequence goes on from CAWFPP010000003.1 coordinate 238,284, forward strand.
CCCCCGTCGGCGGTCGCGTCAGGTTCGGACATACTCGGAAGGTGAGCGACGATGTTGCCACGGATCAGGGCCGGGACGGCCGCGCCGAAATCCGGCGGCGGCGCGTCGCCCTGGCCGGGCACGGCGGGGACGCCACCCTGGCCAGGCGTGGACTGGCCGACCCCGACCCGGGCGTCCGGGCGACGGCGCTCGGCGCGTTGGCCCGGCTGGGCACGCTGACAGCCGCCGATGTGGAGGGCGCGCTGGCCGACGGCCCGCCCGTGGTGCGACGGCGTGCCGTCGAGGTGGCGCTGGCCGCCCGTGGCCGTGGCGCACGCTCGTCGCTGCCACGTGCCGTGGCCGACGCGCTCGGCGATCCGGACCCGCTCGTCGTGGTCAACGCGGCCTGGTTTCTGGCCGAACGGCGGGCGCGGGCCGCCGTGCCACCGCTGGTCGCCACCGCGACCGGGCACCACGACGCTCGCTGCCGCGAGGCCGCGGTGGCCGCGCTGGGAGCCCTCGGAGAACCCGACGGCCTGCCGGCGGTGCTCGGCGCGTTGGAGGACACCCCGAGCGTGCGCCGGCGCGCCACGGTGGCGCTGGCCGGCTTCGACGACCCGCGGGTGACGCCGGCGCTGCGCGCCGCGGCCCAGGATCGCGACTGGCAGGTGCGCCAGGCCGCCGACGAGTTGCTCGGCGAGCCCGCGGGCGCCGATGCGGGGCGTCCCCGTGGGTCAGGCGGGCGCGAGTAGCTAGTCCTCGTCGGTGAAGAGGCGCTTCAACTTGTCGAAGGACTCGAGACAGACGCCGGCCCCCTGGACCACGCACTCGAGGGGCGTGTCGACGAGGTGCACCTGCACTGCGGTGGCGTCGGCCAGGCGCTGCGTCATGCCGCGCAGCAATGCGCCACCGCCGGTGAGATGGATGCCCTGGAAGATGATGTCCTGCGCCAGCTCGGGCGGGGCCTCGCCGAGGCACTCGGCGGCGGCGGCCACGATGGAGGCCACATTGTCCTCGAGTGCGCCGCGCACCTCGAGCGGCGAGAGCACGACCGTCTTGGGCATGCCGGTCGCCACCTCCCGCCCGCGGATCTCGGCCTGTTGCTCGCCCTCGTGGGGGGCGGCCGAGCCGATGGCAAGCTTCACCGCCTCCGCCGTGCGCTCGCCGACGGCCACGCCGTAGCGATGGCGGACGTAGTTCTGAATGGACGCGTCGAAGTCGAAGCCCCCGCAGCGCAGCGCCTGCACGGCGACGACGCCGCCGAGCGAGATCACGGCCATCTCGGCCGTGCCACCACCGACGTCGACGACCATGTTGCCGACCGGCTCGTGGATGGGCAGCCCCGCCCCGATGGCCGCGGCCATCGGCTGCTCGATGAGGAAGCTGGCCGACGCGCCGGCCCGCCGCGCCGCCTCCTTGACCGCCCGCCGCTCCACGGCGGTGATGGCCGAGGGGACGCAGATCAGGACCTTGGGCCGGTTGAGACGGCCGACGCCCACCCGCCGCAGCAGCACGCTCAACATGCGCTCGGTCACCTCGAAGTCGGTGATGGCGCCGCCGCGCAGCGGCCGCTCGGCCACGATGTACCCCGGGGTCCGGCCGATCATCTGCCAGGCGTCGGTGCCGATGGCGAGCACCTCGCGGCTGCGTGAATCGAGCGCGACCACGGTCGGTTCGTTCAGCACCAGGCCCTTCCCCTTGGCGTAGACGAGCGTGTTGGCCGTCCCGAGATCGATGGCCAGGTCGCGCGACATGCGGCCTCATGGTACGGCCGGGCGGTCGGCCGACGGCACTTTCATGGTCTTTCTCGGTATCGTCGCCCAGGTGAGTGACACGCCCGAGGAGCCGGAGGACGGCACGCCGGGCCCAGGTGAGGCCCGGGGAAGCAGCGCGGACGGGCCCGATTCGCCCCAGCGCGGCTGGATCGACCCCGACGACCGGCTCTGGCGCCACCCCAGCGAGCTCGCCGTCCCGGGTCCCCCACCGGACCCGCCGGTTCAGCTGGACCCCCCACCGCACCACAACTACCGGAGCGCCGTCATGGTCCTGGTGGGCGTGGGCGCCGTCATGGCGGTGGCCGCTTGGGTGATCGTGCTGCTCTCCCCGGCTTCGGATCACCCGCTCGAGTCGGCCACCCAGGACACCGCGGCGAGCGGGCCTCTCACCACGTTGGCCGGGGCGCAGAACGCGCTGCCGGCGGTGGCCGAAGCCGCCGGGCACTCCATGGTCGAGCTGCAGGCGACGACCAGCCACGGCACCGTGGTGCTGGTGGGCGTCGCCGTCGCCGAGGGTGGCCTCGTCGCCACGACCGCGGATCTCCTCGGCGGCCTCCGCCGCATCGACATGGTCGGCCCCGGGGGCACGCTGCAGGCGGCCTCGGTGGTGGCCACCGACAAGGCGTCCGACGTGGCGCTGGTCGACGTGCCCAAGGACCTGCCCGTCGCGCCTTTCGCCGACGACACGAGCCTGCAGACCGGGGCTCCCGACCTCGCCCTGACCTTCGTGCCCGCCGGCGGCAATGCCATCGCGCTGCACTGCACGCAGGGAGCAGTGGCGGGCGTCGGTGGGGCCATCGCCAGCGGGCCGGCCTCGACCATGCCGTCGATCACCTCGTCCCCCGTCGCGCCGTCGCTCATCGCGGGCGAGCCGCTGCTGAGCGCGGACGGGTCGGTACTCGGCATCCTCTACGACGCGGACCCGGGCACATCCCCCGCCACCTTCCTCCCGAGCGGCCTCGTCCTGGGCGTGGCCGACGACCTGCGCTCCCAGAACCGGGTGGTCCACGGTTGGCTGGGGGTGCAGGGCACCGACGCGCCCGGTGGCGCCGGCGCCTCGGTGGCCGCGGTGCAGTCCGGTGGACCGGCCTCGGGCCGCCTGCAGGTGGGCCAGCTCATCGTGGCCGTGAACTCCACGCCCGTGCACTCCATGGCCGAGCTGCGGGCCCTCCTCTACGTGTTGCCGCCGGGGGCCGCCGTCACCCTCTCGGTCCAGCAGCCGGCTGGGACCAAAGTCGTGGACGTCACCCTCGGCACGTCCTCATAGGCTGCAAAGGTGAGCATGTTCGGTTCCGGCGACCCCGACAATCCGATGGGGGGCCTCCTCGGCGACCTGATGAAGGTCATCGGCTCGGGGTCGGGGTCCGCCGACAGCTGGTTCGAGGCGGCCCGCGCGCTGGCCTTCGGCGTGGCCACCGACGGTGGTGAGGACGAGAACCCCGACCCGCTGGTGCGTATCGCCTTCGAGGACCTGGCCCGTGTGGCCGAGATGCACGTGGTCGAGGCCACCGGGATCGGCCCCGCCTCCGCGGCCGGCGGCGTCTCCTTCGAGACCGTCGGGCCGGGACAGTGGAGCTTCCGCGTCCTTGAGGCCTACCGGCCCGTCCTCAAAGCCATGGTCGAGGCACAGCAACAGGGCGCGGCCGCCGTGCCGACGTCGATGGACCTGAGCGAACTCGACCCCGACTCGGCGGGCGGCCTCAGCGGGTTGCTCGGTCAGTTCGCCCTGACGCTGGGCCCCGTGTTCTTAGGCATGCAGTTCGGTTCCGCTGCGGGCCACCTGGCTCGCCGGGCCTTCGGCCAGTACGCCCTGCCGCTGCCCTGGCCCGCCTCGTCGACCCTCTTGCTGGTGCCCGGCAACGTGAGCCGGTTCGCCGACGACTGGAGCCTTCCCCTGCAGGAGGTCCAGCTCTGGGTCTGCCTGCGCGAGCTCACCATGCACGCCGTGCTGACCCGGCCCGGCGTGCGCTCCTCTCTCACGACACTGCTGGGCGACGCGTCGGCGCACGCCGCGGCGGCGCAGCGCTCCATCGTGGAGCGACTCGGTGAAGGGCTGGGCGACCAGGCCTCCCTGGAGGAGGCGCTGGGCGATCCCGAAGCCCTGCTGTCGGAACTCATCAGCCCCGAGCAGCGCAACATCTCGGCGGCGCTCACGGCGCAGACCACCGCCATCGGCGCCTACGTGGACCACATCACCGCCGGCATCGCCGAGACCCTCACGTCGTCGCCCTCGGCCTTGCGCGAGGCCTGGTATCGCTACCGGATCGAGGAAGGCAAGGGCGAGCAGGCTTTCGCAGGCCTGTTCGGCCTCAACGTCGGCCAGGAAGAGGTCGACCGTGGGCGCGCCTTCGTGACCGGCGTCCTGGAACGGGCCGACGAGCGCGCGCTCACCCGCCTCTGGTCCGACGAGCTCGACCTGCCCACCCCCGCCGAGGTGGACGCGCCCGGGTTGTGGCTCGCCCGTATCGGACTGTTGGACTGAACGCGTCCCGGCGCGTCCGAGGCGACATCGCCCGCGGACCCGCCGTTCGCCAAGTGACGCGTCAGCCCACCGACCGTTTCAGCTGACTGGTTCCGCCGACTCAGCCGACGAGTGCGAGCGTACGGTGCAAGCGGCCGCGCGGGGCCGGGGCGCAACGAACCGGGGCCGCCACTCGGGCGCCGCAGCTCTCGAGCTCGAAGCGGGTGAACGCCGTGGTGACGCGCCCTCCGAGCAGCAGTGCCTCGATCGTGCTGTCCCACTCCGGCGCGATGGCGTAGACGAACTCCGCCATGGCCTCGTCGTAGCGGATCGTCGTCAGCAGGTCGACGAGGTCGAACAGGTGCTCGGCCTCGCCCGCCTCGGGCTGGCCCGCCGGCGTCAGCGTGCGCACGAGCGCCGCCTCGTCCTCGCTCAGCTCGCCGACCAATTCCCCCACGTTCCGCACCATTGCCATCTGGTCCCTGGTGTCCGTGTCTCCCACGTTTTCTCCCCCTCCGGGCGGACTCTGCGTCCGCAACGTTTCAACAACAACGGCGCAATGGTTTCACTCCGAAGGTGTCGCCCGGTGGCCCGTGGGGGGCAGCTTGGGTGCAGGGAATTCCGGGCCGGAGGGGACGGGCCGGACGGACCGGCGCAGGCCCGGCCGCCGGCTCAGGCCTCGGCTTCCTCGCCCCAGTCGAGCACCCACTCGAGCGCCAGTTGCTCGCGCTCGGCGTCGCGCACGACGCGCTCGCTGTTGCGCCGGAACTGGGGGTCGTGCGGGGGGAGGAGCACCAGGCGGGCCAGGACCCGGTCCCTGAACTGGTCGATCACCTCGGGCGGGCCGTAGTCCGACTGGACCTCCCAATGGGGGGCCACGGGGCCGAGATAGACGACGCGCACGTGCCCGATCGGCTCGACCGGCTCACCTTCTTCTACGGCTTCTTCCTCGGTGTCCGGGGACATGGCACCTCCTGGCATGGGCGATCCGGGCCAGCGTAGCCCGGGTGGCGGAGCGACATTCTCCCTGGTAGAACGCGTATCTGCCCCGGGATTCTTAGGAACTTCCTATGCCAATAACCTGGCTCTGAACTGGGTGCTCCCGTAAAATGATGCGTGATAAGGGAGCCGATCAATGAATACCGACTGGATGGCCGGGGGGAAGTGCAAAGAAGTTGCACCCGATGTCTTCTTTCCCAGTGACGGCATGGGCGTGCTCGTGGCGCAGCGGATCTGTGCCGAGTGCCCCGTCTCCGAGGCCTGCCTCGAGTACGCGCTCGAGCACCACATCGACCACGGGGTCTGGGGTGGCGCCTCCGAGCGTGAGCGCCGTCGCATTCTGCGCCGCCGCCGCCTCTCACACGCGGTCGTCGCCAAGTAGCCCCTGACTCCCGACAGGCACCGGCCGGCGGGCGTCGCCGGCGGGCCTGCGGTCGACCGGCGGGCCATCGTGCCGGCGTGCCACGCTGACCCTCCATGATGTCGGTGAGGCCGGAGCTCCTCGAGAGCGTGGTCAATGTCAGCGAGGGACGCGACGGGGCGGTGCTCGACCACCTGGCCGCCGCCGCCGGGGTCGCGCTGCTCGACCAGCATCGCGACGCTGACCACAACCGGACGGTCTTCACCCTGGCCGGGCCACCCGACCTGGTAGCTGAGGCCTCCCGCGCCCTGGCCGTCGCCACCCTGAGCGCCCTCGACCTGCGGCACCACACCGGAGCGCACCCCCGGCTCGGCGTGCTCGACGTGGTGCCCTTCGTCCCGTACCGACCCGGCGGCCCGGCGCCCGAGGACCTCACCGAAGCGGTCGCCCAGCGCGACCGCTTCGCCCGGTGGCTGGGCGAGGAGATGGGGGTGCCGAGCTTCCTCTACGGGCCGCTGCCCGGCGGCCGGAACCGGACCCTCCCCGACGTCCGGCGCCTGGCCTTCGGGCCCCCGCCCGACGGGCTGACCCCCGACCACGGCCCGGCCGGGGCCGACCCCCGGCACGGCGCCACCGCGGTCGGAGCCCGCCGGGTGCTGGTGGCCTACAACGTCTGGGTCTCCCCGGTCGAGGTGGCCCGCCGCGTGGCTCCGCTGGTGCGGTGCGCCGAGGTGCGGGCGTTGGGCCTGGCCGTCGGGGCACGGGCCCAGGTCTCGTGCAACCTGGTCGACCCGGACCGATTCGGTCCCGCCCGGCTCTACGACGCGGTGGTCGCCCTGGTCGCCCGGCACGGAGGCCGGGTCGAAGGGGGCGAGCTGGTGGGGCTCATCCCCGAGGCCGTCCTCTCCGGCGTGCCCCGGGAGCGCCGGGCCGAGCTCGGTCTCTCGCCGGATGCGACGGTCGAGTCCCGGCTGTCGAGCGGAGAGCGCAAGGGCTAGCACCGCCGCGCCGGCGGCCTGCCACCCCCATCGTCGTGCCGGTCACCGCGGCGCGACGCGCCGAAGGACGGGCGGCGGTTCAGGAGGCGCTGGCCACGTCCCGGCGGGCCAGGGCGCGGGCCCGGCGCAGGCGGCGGCGCTCCCGCTCGCTCATGCCGCCCCAGATGCCGAACTTCTCGCCGTTGGCCAAGGCGTACTCGAGGCAGTCTTCGCGCACGACGCACCCACGGCAGACCTCTTTGGCTTCCCGGGTGGACGCCCCGCGCTCCGGGAAGAACAGATCGGGATCGACCCCCATGCAGTTGGCTTGCAACTGCCAGCTTCGTTCTTGGCGACCGTAGAGCGTCGTGACTATGTCAACTGGCACTGGGTTCGCCCCCCTTCTCGCCTCAGGTGGCATTGGTGTAGTTACAGCGATGTAATGAGTCATCTTTCACCACGCACCCCCCAGGCGCAAGGGGAAATTGGCCAGCCCAGGCACGAAATGTGCGCGGGGCACCCCGTGCCCGGGCGTCCATCGTGTGTGAAAACCCAGTTGAGAGCCTGTTTCAGGCCACTCTTTGCCGGAGCCCCGATTTTTCCGACGATTTCACCCGCCGGGCCCGAAAGTGGCCGAATTGGCCCCGGAACTGCCCCGATGGGGGTTCGCCGGCCGCCTATCCGGCGGGGCGCAGAACGCGGCGGTGCTGCAGGAAGTCCACGAGCACGTAGCCGCCCAACGCGTCGGGCGTCGTGTAGAAGGTGCGGCCGCCGTTGACCCGGGCGATCTGCTCCACGAAGGGGTAGTGGGTGCGCTGCAGGTCGAGGGCGAACGTGTTGATGACGATGCCGGCCCGGGTGCAGCGGATGACCTCGGCCATCGTCCGGCGCAGCGTCTCGGGGATCGGCGGGTAGTTGAACCACACCTCGCCGGCATCGTCGATGTGCGCCGTCGGCTCGCCGTCGGTCACCACGATGATCTGCTTGGTCCCGTGCTCGTGCGCCAGCATGCGGCGGGCCAGCGCCAGCGCGTGCTGCAGGTTGGTGCCGTAGACGTAGTCCCACATGGCCGTCGGCACCTCGTCGGGGCGTATCTCGCGGGCGATCTCCGAGAAGCCCACGATCCCGAGATAGTCGCGGGGGAACTTCGACGAGATGAGCGTCTGCAATGCCATGGCCATGCGCTTGGCCGGCACGAAGTTGTCGCGCATGGGCATCGACATGGAGAGGTCGACGGCCAGCACGGTGGCCGAGCGGCTCAGCGCCTCGACCTCGACCACCTCGAAGTCCTCGGGCTTGAGGCGCACGGGAACCCCCGACCCACCCCGGCGCACGGCGTTGTGCACGGTGGTCGAGAGGTGCAGGTTGAGCGGGTCGCCGTACTCGTAGGCCTTCGTCGTCTCCTCACGGTCGTGCCCGGTCCCGGTGCGCAGGGCCGAGTGGTCGCCGATGCGGTCCTTGTTGATCTGGCCGAAGAGGTCGACCAGCGCCTTCTGGCCGAGGCGCCGCACGCCCTGGGGCGTCAGCTCGATGCGCCCGCCGTGCTGCTCGATCAGCCCGGCATCGGCCAGTGACTTGGTGAGGTTGGCCAGGCGGTCGAGCGCACGCGCCGCGTCCTCGCCCATGTGGTTCTTGACCTGATCGAGGTCGATCTCCCCCAGGGCCGCCGGGTTCGACGCCGACTGCAGCATCTCCTCTATGGAGTCGAGCTGGGACAGCTGGGAGGCCAGGTCGGTGGCCTGGTCGAAGCCCATCGGGCCTTCGCCGTTGAAGTTGTAGGACTGCTGCCAGCCGGCGTCGGGGAAGGCGCGCTGGAGGTTCTCCGCCATCCGCTCGACCTGCCAGCGCAGGTCCATGTCCTCGAGCAGCGTCTCCATGAGCTGGCTGAGCTGGGCCTGCTGCTCGGGGCTCATGGAATTCCACATCGCCTGGGCGGCGGCCATGCGCTGCGCCAGCTGCTCCAGCAGCTCGTCGAGGCTCTGCGGGTCGCCCGGGAACATGTCGCCGAACTGCGCCATGAACTCCTCGAAGCTCGGGTCGATCTCCTCGCCGTGCTCGCGCTGCTCGAGCATCCGGTTGAGGGCGTCGTAGGCGTCGCGCATGCGCTGCATCTGCTCGTCGCTCATGTTCGACATGGCTTCGGAGGCGCCCTCGAAGAACGTGTCGGCGATCTCGCGGCGGAGCTCTTCGACCAGCTCCTCGAAGCGCTCCCGGGCCTCGGAGGAGACGAACTCGTAGTGCTGCAGGCTGTTGATGCGGCCCGCCGGGTTGTCGGGCTGGAGGTCGAGGGCCATGCGGCGCTCGGTGGCCACGTCGTCGGTCACCTCGGCGCGGCGATCGTCGCCCGAGGCGTGGGCCTCCTCGACCAGCTCGTCGATGGCGACCCGCTCGTCCTCCTCTATCTCGTCGAGCTGCCGGCTGATCTCGGCCATCCGACCGTCGGGATCGCCGGCGTTCTGGAGCTCGGCCCGGCGGCGGCGCAACTGGTCGAGCAGGTCGCGCAGACCCGGCACCTGCTCGCCGTCGGCGTTGCGGAAGCCGCTGCGCAACATCTGGCGCAGCGCGTCGTCGAGGTCACCCCCGGCCAGGAGGTCGTCGGTGAGGCCGGCCAGCAGGTCGTCGGGGTCGAGGTCGGCGAACTCCTGGGTGCCGTCCCATTCCGAGTAGTCGTAGCGAGCGCTCATGGCCGTCCCGTGTCCTCTCCGCCGGCTTACTTGCGCCCGCGGTAGAGCGCACGCGCCCCGGACGCGTCCTTGTTCAGCCGCTTGGTCAGGTGCAGCCCCTCGAGGAGGAACTCCAGGGCGCTGGCCATCAGCGCGGGGGACTCGGCGTCGGCGGCCTCGGGTCCGGCCAGCTTGCGGGTCGGCGGTTCCAGCTCGGGCACGTCGGCCAGGACGGCCAGGTAGGCCGACGACGGGAGGTCGTCACCCACGTGCACCACGACCTGCTCGTGGAAGGCGGCCACAATCGCCTGCGGGTCGTCGAGGGTGACCCGCCGGCGGAACACGGCCAGCGTGGCGGCGGCGACCAGCTGCCCCACCACCTCGTCCTCGTGCCCCTCCTCCATGGCCTCGACCTCGATCTTTCCCTGGGTCGAGGGGACGAGCGCGGCGAGGTCGCTGATGCGCGGCACCGCCACCGGCTCGCCGGTGCGCAGGGCACGCCGGACGGCGGAAGCGACGAGTGTCTCGTAGTTGGCGATGGAGAGACGGACCGAGACGCCGCTGCGCTGGTTGAGGTGCGTGCTGCGCCGGGCCAGCTGGCTGATTTCGGCCACGACCTCCTTCATGAAGGGCGGCACCGTCACCGGCACGCCCGCCGTCGGCAGGTCGGCCTCGGCCTCCATGATCTTGACTTCCGTCATGGTCTCGTACGGGTAGTGCGTGCGGATCTGCGCGCCGAAGCGGTCCTTGAGCGGCGTGATGATGCGGCCGCGGTTCGTGTAGTCCTCCGGGTTGGCCGTGGCGACGAGCGTGATGTCGAGCGGCAGCCGGATGCGGTGACCGCGGATCTGCACGTCCCGCTCTTCGAGGACGTTGAGCAGCCCGACCTGAATGCGCTCGGAGAGGTCGGGGAGCTCGTTGATGGCGAAGATGCCGCGGTTCACGCGCGGGATGAGGCCGTAGTGCAGCGCCAGCTCGTCGCTCAGGTAGCGGCCCTCGGCGATCTTGATGGGGTCCACCTCGCCGATGAGGTCGGCGATGGAGGTGTCGGGGGTGGCCAGCTTCTCCCCGTAGCGCTGCGAACGGTGGACCCAGGCGACCGGCGCGGCCTCGCCGAGCTCGTCGACCAGGTCGAGCGCGTAGCGCGAGACGGGGTTGTAGGGGTCGTCGTTGATCTCGGAGCCGGCGATGATCGGCGTCCATTCGTCCAGCAGACCGACCATGGAGCGGATCACCCGCGTCTTCGCCTGGCCCCGCTCGCCCAGGAGGATGATGTCGTGGCCGGCCAGGATGGCGTTCTCCAGCTGGGGCACCACCGTGTCCTCGAAGCCGAGCACGCCGGGCACCAGCGGGGTGCCCGCGGCAATGGCCTTGGCCGTGTTGCGCCGCAGCTCCTCGGCCACCGGGACCGACTCCCAGCCCGAAGAGCGCAGGTCGGCGATCGATCCGGGCAGGTCAGCGGGGGGCATGAGGGTTCCGGGACGCGGGGTCGCGGAGGGGTCGAGAGGAGAGGAGCCGTCCATGGTCGAAGCCTAAACCCCGGACCTGGGTGCCCGATCAGCGGCCCGCCGGTGAGCGGCCACCCAGCAACTGGTCGGCCAGGGCCCGGGCCGGGCGGGCCAGGGCGCGGTCGCCGCGCTGGGCCAGCGCGACCGTGCGGTGCAACGACGGCGCGGCGAAGGGGATGCCGACGAGCGATCCGTCTGCCGGCAACGCGATGGCCGGTACCACCGCTGCGCCCAGCCCCGCCGCCACGAAGGAGAGGACGCCGGCCATCTCCGCGCCCTCGCTGACGAGATGCGGCTCGACCCCCGCCTCCCGGCAGGCGGACAGCGTCACGGCGCGCAGGTCGTAGCCCTCCCGGAACATCACCAGGTCCAACCCGTTGAGGTCGCGCACCCGGACCTGGCGCCGGCGGGCCAACGGGTGGTCGGGCGCGGTGGCCAGCACCAGCGGGTCGTCGAAGAGCGGGGTGGTCAGCACCAGCGGGTCGGTCACCGGCAGCACCACCAGCGCCAGGTCGACCTCGCCCGCCGCCACCTGGGGCACCAGCTGGTGCGAGCCGGCCTCCACGATGGAGAGGTCGATGCCCGGGTGGCTGGCGTGGAAGGCCACCAGGGCGGGGGCCAGCGCGCTGGTGATGAGGCTGGGGGTGGCCCCGACGGCCAGGCGCCCGCGGGCCATGCCCGACAGCGCCCGCGCCTCGGCCCCGGTGGCCTCCACGTCGGCCAGCACGCGCTGCATGAAGGGCAGGAGCGCGGCGCCGTCGGGGGTCAGCGTCACGGGGCCCTGGCCGGGGCCCCGGTTGAAGAGCAGCACACCCAGCTCGTGCTCGAGCAGGCGGACCTGGCGCGACAGCGAGGGCTGGGCCAGGTGCAGCCGGGCCGCGGCCTGGGTGAAGCTCTTCTCCTCGGCCACGGCCAGGGCGTAGGCCAGCTGGTGCAGCTGCACGGTCTCAGAGTGTACCGATTCAGAGCCTATGGCTCTTATCTTCATGTTGTTTATGTCTTTGACGTGTCACCAGGGCGGACCGTAGGGTGACCGCTGGCCCGGACATGGGGCTGAGCTGGGCCCGGAGGAGGAACGTGTGACGACCACAGTCGAGAGCGCAACCACGACGCCGGTGGTGATCGGGGCCCCCAGGGGCGGGCCCGACGTGCCGACCCTGCGCAAGGACGGCTGGTGGGTCGAGCCGGCCATCACCGCCGGCATCCTGCTGGCCTTCGTGGTCTACTCGACCTGGGCGGCCTTCGTCGGGAAGGACTACTACGCCGGCGCCGACCTGCACCGCGACCTGATCTCGCCCTTCTACTCCCCCTGCATCGCCAACAGCTGCGTGCCGGGGAGCCACGCCTTCGGGACGCTGCCTTTCTGGAACTACTCGCCGGCCCTGCTGATCCTCATCTTCCCGCTCGGCTTCCGCCTCACCTGCTACTACTACCGCAAGGCCTACTACCGGTCGTTCTGGCTGTCGCCGCCGGCCTGCGGCGTGGCCGACGCCCACGGCAACTACAGCGGCGAGACGCGCTTCCCGCTGATCCTGCAGAACATCCACCGCTACTTCTTCTGGATCCTCCTTCTCTTCAACTGCGTCCTCACCTACGACGCGATCCTCGCCTTCCGCCAGCCGGGGCTCGGCATCGGGATCAGCGTCGGCACGGTGGTCCTGTGCGCCAACGCCGCCTTCCTGTGGCTGTACTCGCTGTCGTGCCACGCCTGCCGTCACTTCTGCGGCGGGCAGGTGAAGTCCTTCGCCAAGCACCCGACACGCCACAAGCTCTGGAAGTTCGTCACCCCGCTCAACGCGCGCCACATGCGCTTCGCCTGGATCAGCCTGTTCGGCGTGGCCCTGTGCGACCTCTACGTGCGCCTGGTGGCGAGCGGGACCATCCACGATCCCGGCTTCCACTTCTAAGCCGATGTCGATGCCGACGCCCACACCAACGCCCGACTTCGAAACGTACGACTACGACGTCGTCATCATCGGCGCCGGAGGCTCCGGACTGCGCGCCGCCATCGAGGCCGCCGAACGCGGCCTGCGCGTGGCGATCGTCTGCAAGTCCCTGCTCGGCAAGGCGCACACGGTGATGGCCGAGGGCGGGATGGCCGCCGCCATGGGCCACGTGTGGCCCGAGGACAACTGGCAGGTGCACTTCCGCGACACCATGCGCGGCGGCAAGATGCTGAACAACTGGCGCATGGCGCAGATCCACGCCATGGAGGCCCCCGATCGCGTCTTCGAGCTCGAACGTTGGGGTGCGCTGTTCGACCGCACCGAGGACGGCCGCATCACTCAGCGTGACTTCGGCGGCCACCGCTACGCCCGCCTGGCCCACGTGGGCGACCGCACCGGGCTGGAGCTGATCCGCACCCTGCAGCAGAAGGTCGTCTCCATGGGGACCGACGTGTTCATGGAGACCAAGATCCTGCGGCTGCTCCCCGACGCCGAGGGGCGGATCTCCGGTGCCGTCGGCTACAAGCGCCCGACGGGCGAGATGGTGCTCTTCACCGCCAAGGCGTTCGTGCTCGCCACCGGTTCGATCGGCAAGTCGTGGAAGTACACCTCGAACTCGTGGGAGTCGGTCGGTGACGGCCACGCCATGGCCATCTGGGCCGGGGCCGACGTGATCGACATGGAGTGCGTGCAGTTCCACCCGACCGGCATGGTGTGGCCGCTCTCGGTGCGCGGCATCCTCGTCACCGAGGGCGTGCGCGGCGACGGTGGCGTGCTGCGCAACTCCGAGGGCAAGCGCTTCATGTTCGACTACGTGGCGCCGATGTTCCGCGCCGAAACGGCGGAGACCGAAGAGGAAGCCGACGCCTGGTACGACGACCACATCAACTACCGGCGCACGCCTGACCTCCTGCCGCGCGACGAGGTGGCCCGGGCCATCAACTCCGAGGTGAAGGCGGGACGGGGCACTCCGCACGGCGGCGTCTACCTCGACATCGCGTCGCGCCGCACACCCGAGTACATCCGGCGCCGCCTGCCTTCGATGTACCACCAGTTCATGGAGCTGGCCGGCGTCGACATCACCGCCGGGCCCATGGAGGTGGGGCCCACCTGCCACTACATGATGGGCGGCGTGCGCGTCGACGCCGAGACGCAGGCGGCGACCGTGCCCGGCCTCTTCGCCATCGGCGAGGTTTCGGGGGGCATGCACGGGGCCAATCGGCTGGGTGGCAACTCGCTCTCGGACCTCATCGTCTTCGGCCGCCGGGCGGGCATCGGCGCGGCCGACTTCGCGGAGGGCCGCACCGGCACGCCGGGCGTCGACCCGGCGGAGGTCGCCTCGGTGATCGACGATGCCTTCGCCCCCTTCGGGCGTGAGGACGGGTACAACCCCTACGACGTCCAGGAGGAGCTGCAGGAGACGATGCAGTCGCTGGTCGGCATCATCCGCACCGGTCCCGAGCTCGAGGAGGCCCTCGTCAAGCTCGGGGAGCTCAAGGAGCACACGGCCAAGGTGCAGGTGAAGGGCGGCCGGGCCTACAACCCGGGATGGAACCTGGCCACCGACCTGCCCTCCATGATCACCACGTCCATCGCGGTGGCGCAGGGCGCGCTGCACCGCAGGGAATCGCGGGGCGGGCACACGCGGGAGGACTATCCCGGGCCGGACCCCGAAATGGGCAAGGTCAACTTCGTCCAGCGCCAGACCGCTGAGCACGGCTACCTGGCGCCGATCGCCATCGCAGCCGAGCCGCTGGCGGCCATGCCACCGGAGCTGGCCGCACTGTTCGAGGAGGCCAAGGAGCCATGACCGACACCCAGACCGGCGCCGAGACGCCCGCGACGCCCGCGACGCCCGCCGCCGCCGCCGCACACGACGCCGTCACCATGCGGGTGTGGCGCGGGGACGACAACGGCGGCGAGTTCACCGACTACGTGATGCCGGCCGTCGAGGGCGAGGTGGTGCTCGATGTCATCCACCGCATTCAGGCCTCCGACGCGCCGGACCTGGCCTGCCGCTGGAACTGCAAGGCCGGCAAGTGCGGGTCGTGCTCGGCCGAGATCAACGGACTCCCCCGGCTCATGTGCATGACGCGCATGGACACCCTGCCCGAGGGCGAGGCGGTGACGGTGGCGCCGATGAAGACGTTCCCGATCATCCGTGACCTCGTCACCGACGTCTCGTTCAACTACGAGGTGGCCAAGACGGTGCCGGCCTTCAAGCCCGGTCCCGAGCCCGAGGGTGGCTACCGCATGCTGCAGATGGACGTCGAGCGCGGCCAGGAGTTCCGCAAGTGCATCGAATGTTTCATGTGCCAGGACGTCTGCCACGTCATCCGTGACCACGAGGACAACAAGCCCAAGTACGCGGGGCCCCGGTTCTTCATCCGCTTCGCCGAGCTCGAGATGCACCCGCTCGACGTCAACGACCGCCGCGAGCTGGCGCACGACCGCGGCCTCGGCATGTGCAACATCACCAAGTGCTGCACCGAGGTGTGCCCCGAGCACATCAAGATCACCGACAACGGCATCATCCCGATGAAGGAGCGCGTGGTCGACGCCCGCTACGACCCGGTGGCCTGGCTCGGGCGCAAGATCACGGGACGCTCCAAGAAGACGGCCGAAGAGGCCTCCGCCGGCTGACCCGGAGCGCAGGCCCGACGGCCCCTGTACGGGGGCCTTCCCCGACCGTGCTGCACACCCCCTCCGACAGGAGCAGACTCTCGCCATGCCCCGCTACCTCTCGCCCGAATGGGTGGAGTCCTTCGACGCCGCACTGAGCGCCCTCGACCTGTCCGACGCGGTCGCGGCGGCGGGCGCGGGCTCGCTGGCCGCCGCCGACGGCACCTTCAGCGTGGTGCAGGTGGTCACCGGCGTGCCGGGCGACGTGCAGGCCGGCGGGGACGTGCACCTCGTTCTGACCGTGACCGGCGGCCGGGCCCGCCTCGGGCTCGACCCCTCGGGGGTCGTGAGCGGCACGGCGACCATCGTGCTCGGCTACGCCGAGGCGCAGGCGATGGCGCGTGGCGAGCTCGATCCCGCGGACGCGCTGGCGGCGGGACGCGTCCGGGTGCGGGGCGACCTGGCGGCGCTCGTGGCCGGCCAGGATGTGCTGGCCGAGGCGGCGGCCCGGCTCGGCGCCGACCTCGACGACCTCACGGACCCGCCGGACCCGCCAAACCCGCCCGACCCGCGAGACCCGCCGGACCCGCCGGACCCGCCGGCGACAGCGCAATGACGCCCGCCCCGTGACCATCTCCCGCCTCTCCCGCTCGACCCGCCCGCCCGAATTCGGCGGGCGCTACCGCGGCCGGGTGGCGGTGGTCACCGGCGCCTCTTCGGGCCTGGGGGCCCAGCTCTGCATCGACCTGACCCGCGCCGGCGCCACCGTCGTCGGCCTGGCCCGCAACACCGAGCGGCTCGAGAAGCTGGCGACCGACCTGCGCATCTTCACGCCGGGGTCGGGCACCATCACCTGTGACGTCGCCGACACCGACGCCCTGCGCCGGGCCCTCGACGAGGTCACGGCGGTGCACGGCCCTGTGGACCTGCTGGTCAACAACGCGGCGCAGGATCCCGGGGTGCGGCTGGTCGACATCACCGAGGAGGATTTCCGCCACACCTTCGACGTGAACTTCTTCGCGCCGGTCGCCGCCACCCTGGCCGTCCTGCCGGCCATGCTCGAGCGCGGGAGCGGCATGGTCGTCAACGTCTCCTCGGACGGCGGCCGCCTGCCCGCCCCCGGTCCGGGCGCCTACCCCGCCTCCAAGGCGGCGCTCTCGGCCTTCACCGAGTCCACCTCGTTCCGCCTCGGCCCCAAGGGGGTCCACCTGCATGTGGTCTACCCCGCCTTCATGGCCACCGAGCTTGGCCTGGGGGCGCTGGAGCGGGGGTTGCGCCGGCCGCCCCGCCTGATGATCCGCAGTGTCGAGACGGTGTCGCGCCGGATCCTGGCGCAGGCGGGCCGGCCGTCGCTCGAAATCAGCGTCTCCGGGCTGATCGATGCCGCCATGGTCCTCCGCCCCCTGATGCCCCGGACCTACCACCGCCTGCGCCGCTACTGGTAGGACGGAGGACGCCCACCCCTGGTCGATGCGCCGGGAGCCGGAGGGCTCCGGACCGCTTAGTGCGAACAACGCGTGACGGAAGTATCGTTTCCCCACCGGCTCCGCGAAGGTCGGGCCGGTGGTAGGAGGGACGACGTGCATCAGCCGATCGACGACCACTTCCTTTTGAAGTACCGGGCCCTGTTGGATGCAGAAGACCTGGCATTCGACGAGCTCGAGCACGCGTGCGAGGACGGTGACCGCATGCAATTCGACAAGGACATGGTCGATTGGCAGAACGCCCTCGAGCACAAGCTCGTCTTCCTTGCGAACGCGGGGATCGAGGTCAGGCTGCCCGTCCTGGGCTAGCTGCCGGCCGCACCATCACCCGCACATCGCCGTGACGAGACCAGGATGGTGGCGTGCCAAAGTCATCTGAGAAGAACGCTTCCTCTGCGCTGAACGGGGCGGAGACGAAGCCCGGGGACGCACCCAGGGTGGTCGCGCCCTCCAGCCGGGTCAACGTCGCGTTCCCGTTCTCACAGATCAAGCTGGAGGAGCCCAGCAAGGAGCTGGCGGAGCTGGCCGCACTCGTCTTCGACCTTGTGGAGGCCATGGCCGAATGGGTCCCCGAGGACAGGCTCGAGGATCTGCAGGCGCGGGCGCAGGTGGTGCGCGAAGCCCTGCGCTGAGGGGTTCTCCCGGTCACTGCAGGCCGATCGCTTCCGCCGCCTGGCCCACGACGGCCTCGAACAGCAACCCGGGATCGAGGACCGTGTTGCGCCAGTGGCCGAACACCTCGAGGCTGATGGCGCCGACGATCGTGGTCCAGGCTTCGAGTGCCCGCACCACCTTCCCGACCGGCAGGCCGGGGAAGAGCCCCTCCCTGACCGGTGCCACCGCCGCCGCCAGCGCGTCCGACACCGGTTGCGGGTGATCGTCGGCACGTAGGCGGCCCGCCTGGTGGGCGGCCAGCAGCGGGCGGACGAGGGCCACGGCGATCCGGGCGTAGGGCTCGACCGTGTCGTCGGGTGCCTGGTACCCCGGGACGGGCGTGCCGAAGATCAGTCCCCACTGATGGGGGTGGGCGAGCGCCCACTGACGCAGGGCCCGTGGCACGGCCGACCAACGCGCCGCCTCACCGTCCGCCCCGGCTCCACTTTCGCTCTCGGCCCGATCCGCCGCCTCCTCGGCCTCGGCCGCCAACGCCTCGTAGGCGGCCAGGATGAGCGCGCTGAGCAACGCGTCACGTCCGTCGAAATACCGGTACAGCGCCGAGGGGGCCATCCCCAGGTCCCGGGCGATGGAGCGTAGGGAGAGGGCGGCGGCACCCTCGCGGGCCACATGGGCCGTCGCCACCGCCATGATCTCCGCTGTCATCTCCTCGCGGACCCGCTCCCGGGCGTTGCGGGGTGCGGATGCGGCGGGCGCGTCGGCGGGCACGGACATGGGGCCAGTCTGCCCGTTCTTGGTTGAGAACACAAGTACTTGACACGAACACTGTTCACGTTTAACATCGATGTTCATGGCACCCCGAACAGTGAGGAGATCCCGGTGAGCACCGCCAGCATCACCCCGCCGTCCCGCACGGCCCACTACCTGGAGCCCGACTGGTTCACCCGCAACGTCTTCAATCGTGTGGTCAAGGGCCTGACCCGCCTCGGCGTGAGCGTCTGGGGCTCCCGGGTCCTCGAGCACCGGGGCCGGACCTCGGGCAAACTGCACCACGTCCCGGTGAACCTCCTGACCATCGAGGGGACGCGCTATCTCGTCTCGCCCCGCGGCGAGACGCAGTGGGTGCGCAACGTGCGCCACGCTGGAGGGCACCTGGTCCTGATCCTGGGACGGCGGCGCGAGCTCTGCACAGCCAGGGAGGTCCCGGTGGCCGACAGCGTGCCGGTCCTGCGTGCCTACCTGCGGCGCTGGAAGTTCGAGACCGGCATGTTCTTCGACGGCGTGACGGCGGACTCCAGCGATGCCGAGTGGGCAGCCGTGGCCGGGGACCACCCGGTCTTCGAACTCGGCTGAGGGCGTCCCATCCGATTACGCAGTACCCGTGTGGGGCATGATGACCCTATGGCCAGTCTTCACGGAGGACTGCTGGGGGGAACCGACAGCTCTCGGGCCGCTCCGACAGCGACTGACGCGCACCTCGGACACCGCACCTTGATTGCCTTCAACCGCGCGCTCACCCATTGGGGCAGCCGGGGCGCGCTGTTGGAGGGCGGCGGCGTCGTGCTGTGCGCCAGCGGAACCTGGATACCCGTTGTGGCCAACGGCGCCTTTCGCTCCGACGACTCGCTGAGCGGTTCCGCCCTCGTCAAGGCGGCCGACGCGTTCTTCGCAGGCCTGCAGCGCGGCTTCACCGTCAAGGTGCGCGACAGCGGCGAGGACGAGGATCTCCGTCTCGCCTGCGAGGAGGCCGGTCTCGAGGCCTTCGGCGACCCGGTGCCCGAGATGATCTGCCGCACCCCGCTCCCCGAGGTCGCGCCGATCGACGGCGTCACGATGCGCGTCATCGACGACGAAGCAGGGGTCCGAGAATTCGTCGGTGTGAACGCGGAGGCGTACGCGACGTACGGCATGCCGTCCGAGGTGCTGTTCGACGTGTTCGACGAGGTGGCCGCCGTGGTCGCCGACCCTGCCGCGTCCATCGTGGTCGCCCGACGCGACGGTCGACCCGTTGCGACCGCCATGGTCTACGAGAGTGACGGGGTGGCCAGCCTGCAGTGGGTCGGCACGGTGCCTGCGGCACGCGGCGCCGGGCTCGGTGCGCTCGTCACCGTGGCCGCGACCAACCTGGCGTTCGCGCACGGCGCGGCGTCCTGCTCGCTGCAGGCGTCCCCAATGGGCGCATCCGTCTACCACAGGCTCGGGTACGAGATCGTGTTCCACTACGAGGAATACGTCCGCTGGCCCAAGCCGCCGCACGCCACGGCTTCGTAGGGCCCGGTACTCAGTACCCCAGCAGACCCCGCACGTAGGCGGCCTGGCCGGCGTGCTGCAGGCAGTCGTCGGCGACGCTGACGAGCCGCACGCCCAGGGTCACGGGAGGATCCCAGCGCCGGTCGACCACGCGGTCGAGCTCGGGCGGCGTCAATCCCTCGAGCATCGCTGCGGTGCGGTCGCTCACCTCGCGCAGGTAGCCCAGCAGCACGTCGGCGCCCTCCGGGCGGACCGTGCCGACCTCCTCTGCGCTGTGGCCGTACCCCGTATTGGCAGGGTCGGGCTCGAGCCCGCAACGCCGGGCCCAGTCGCCGCTGACCCAGACCTGCTCGGTGCCCAACAGCTCGGCCACGTGATGGTCCTGCACCCGGGCCAGATGCCATACCAGCCATCCGATCGTGTTCGTCCCCGGGCCCGGGGCACGGCAGAGCTCCTCCTGGTCGAGGTTCTCCACTGCGGCGGCGGCCAGCGGAGGGACGCGACCGTAGAGCTCGAGCAACAGCGACGCGGTATCCATGCCCCGCACCTTATGGAGCGCGGCAGACGAATCCGCCCACCCCCGGGCTCATCCTCCGGCTGACGACACGCCGATCGGCGCTCCGCCGTCGGCGGCGGAGCGGTAGGCGGCGTCGACCAGGCGGTGGGCCTCGAGGGCCACGTCGAGCCCGGGCTCGGGGGGCCGGCCCGCCGTGACCGCGTCGAGGAAGGCGCGATCGGCCTCGACGTAGGCGCGCACGGCGAGGCCGACCTCGTCGTCGGCCAGCGGGAGCGCATCCACCCACGGCGGCGACGGGCAGGTCCGGACATCGGTCCCCGCGCTGGTCTGCACGTGCAGCGGCCCGCGGAATTCGTCGTCCAGCCACACCATGCCCTCGCGGCAGAAGACCTCGAGCCGGCGGGTCGAGCCGCGGCTCAAGATGTCGTGCCAGATGCTGGTGAGCTGCGCCTCGAAGCCCGACGCGAAGGAGAGCGTGACGGCGGCCATGTCCTCGATGCCCGGGTGCCCGGCGTGGTTGGCCGTGCGGGCCACGACCGAGTCGACAGCACCGAAGCAGAAGCGCAGGATGTCGAGGTCGTGGATGGAGTGCTCTATCAGGCAGCCGCCACCGGCCTGTGACGCGTCGGCTCGCCACTGCGAGGCATACGTCCCCTGAATGGGGAAGTACTGGTCGTCGCGGAACACGGCCGCCATGGGCGCACCCAGCGTCCCGCCCTGCACGAGGTCGCGCAGCCCCCTGAAAACCGGCGCGCTGCGCAGCACGAGGCCGCTCTGAGCGGCGACGCCCGCCGCGCTGACCGCCTCGACCATCTGCGTGGCGTGCGCCAGGTCCACGTCGAGCGGCTTCTCGCAGAAGACGGCCCGGCCGGCGCCGAGCGCCTCGTCCACCGCGCCACGGTGCGCCGCGGTCGGCGTGCACACCCACATGACGTCGCTGCGCCGGGCCACCTCCGCCGCGTCGTGCACGACGTCACCGCCGAGGGCATCGGCAAAGCCGCGAGCACGCCTTTCGCGTTGGTCGTGCACCGCCACGACGGCGGCATCGACGACACCGCCGTCGATCATCGCCTTGATGCCCAGGCCGTGGGCCCAGGCGATCAGGCCGGTCCCGACGAAGCCGATGCGCACCATTCCCGGGACACTAGGGCTTGGCCCGCGGGCGCGACGGCCCTCTCCCTGCACTCACGTCATCGGTTCGGCCGCGATCCGACCCGCCAGCGCATCCATGAAGCGTGACGTCACCATGACGAGGAGTGCCATCTCGTGCCGCTCCCGGCGCCTGATCGGCAAGGAGCGCCCGCCGCAGACGGTCAAACCGGTCCGGGGGACGGTCTCGACGAAGACGCCCGATCCGGTGGTGTCGTGGGCCGGGTCGGCACCACTGCGCGCACCCTCCGCAAAGGCGGCGACCCACCGCACGGAAGGGGCATCGCCGTGGACCTCGACGAAAGTCCTCAGACCGTCGTCCGACAACGCGAGCCAGGTCAGATCGAACAGCGTCATCAGGTGACCGGTCAAGGCGTGCAGGGCGGCAGTCGGAGTCGCGGCGTCCAGGACGCCCGCGGCGGCGGCGAGGACCGTGTCCTCCCGGTCCTTGGCTTCCGTCACCAGCTCGGTGACCTCCTCCACACCCGCCCCGGCGACGTTGCGCACCCCCCGGCAGGCGGCATCGACCACCCCCGGCTCATCGGGCAGCTCGACGACGAGCTCGTCGATCGCGACGCCCGCCTCGCGCTCGAGCACCTCGAGACCGACGACGTTGCCACCCACGGCACCGATTTCCGCGGCCACGGCGCCCAGGACGCCCGGCGCGTCGGTGAGCCAGATCCGCATTCTGGTCAGCACGGGGCACGCCTCCTCGGCGGCTCGCCAGATCCGCAGTTCGCCAGATCCGCCATGGTTCAGTGCACCCTCGCCATGCGCACCGCCACCCGCATGGTGTTCTCGGCGTTGCCGGCGTAGATGCCTTTGACCGGCGGCACGTCGCCGTAGTCACGGCCGCGCCCGACGCGACGTGGCGCTCCCCGACCGGGCAATCGTTCGTCGGGTCATAGGCCCACCAACGGCCCATCCACACCTCCACCAGGCGTGGCTCTCGCCGGTGATCTCCTCGCCGATGCTGGCCTCCGCGTCCGGGTGGAAGTAGCCCGACACGTAGCGAGAGGGCAGTCCGACGGACTTGGTCAGTGCCAACGCAGGTGGGCGAAATCCTGACAGACTACCGCCCCGTCCTCGTAGGCCTCATCGGCCGACGTGTGCACGGTGGTGACACCCCGCACGTAGCGCAACGCATCGTGCGACGTGGCCATGATGCGTCGCGCCGTCTCGAGCGGACGATCAGACCGCAGGCCGAGGGCGATCTGGGAGAGTGCCGGCCCCGGGGCGGTGTAGAGGTGGTGCGACAGGTGGTCAGCCATGACCGTCGACGCGTCGGCGACATCATCCCACGTGCAGTCGTCCGGCTCGGTGGAGGGCTGCGTGTCGACCAGCGAGGTGCCCGTGATCGTCAGCACCTCGTGGCTCCGGTCGACGTTGAACGCCACCACGTGGGTACCCCAGTAATCGAGATACGAATACTGGGGAGCCGGCGGCGATGTCACCACCCTCGTCTCGAGGGTCGTCTGGCGCAATTCAGTGCGGGGCGTGAGCCGGAGCTCGTTGTACGAGGAGCGCGCCGGGCGCGTCGTAGTCGAAGCGCGGTCTCGTGGGCGACCCGCAGCCGCCAGCCGTCCGTAGAGGCTCATCCGCCGCCGCCGCCTTGCCGCCACTGGAGGGGGAGATCCTGGGCGAAGTAGCGCCGCGTCACGGCGTCACTCACCGAGGAGATGGAGGCCTGCAGCCGCTCGAGCCGGGTCTCGAGTCCGCGGGACAGCTCGCGGGAGACGAGTACTCCAGCTCGGCCCGGGCGAGGCCGACCAAGACCGCGGGCATCGTCCCAGGCGCCTTCGCGCCCGGCGTCTATCTGGTCGAGGCATTCCTCGGCCACCGTCAGCGAGGCGAAGGCCGAGCGTGGGAAGAGCCTGTCGCGCAGGAGGAAATCGAGGACCCGGCCCGGTTCCACGACGCCCTGGGAGAGGCGCAGGTAGGGCTCGTACCCGCCGCAAGAGCGCAGCAGCGTGACGAGGCCGCTGTCGAACACCTCTTCGAACGCCACCGTGGCCAGCTGGCGGGCCACCACGTCCGTCCGCTCCAGGCATCGGCCCAGGGTGAAGAAGAGCCAGGTCTGGTCGCGGCTCATCATGGTGTCGGCCAGGCCCATCATGCCGGCGCACTGGGTCTTGACGAAGGACAGGTAGAAGGCGGGCCCAGCCCGTCGCCCCGTCGCCCACCGCAACGGCAGCTCGGCCCAGGTGGCGTTGATGTGCTCCCAGAACTCCACCGGGACGACGTGGCGCACGGCACGGGTGTTCTCCCGCGCCGCTGCCAGGGCGCCCGCTATGGAGGACCGGCTTTCGGGGTCGGTGGCCAGCCGCTCGGTCGCCAGCCACAACGTCTCGGTCCCGGAGTCTGGGAGGCCCATGACCGCCAGGAGGCGTCGCGCCGCCAGCGAGCCTTCGACATCGCTCTGCTCGAGCGCCTGGTACACCGAGACGTCGAGGATGCGTGCCGTCCCTTCGGCCCGCTCCACGTATCGACCCACCCAGAAGATGGACTCGGCAACCCGGCTCAAGCAGCGCACGCGTCATGGGCGTCGTCCTCGCTGCTGTTGCTGTTGCTGTTGCTGTTGCTGTACGCCGAGCTCGCCGTGGGACGCCGGCCCGACATCCATGGGCGGTCCGGCCTGGAGAGGGCGCGACCTGACGCGGAGGGAGTACCGGCATGGAAGGGCCACCGCCCACCACCCACGTGTCCTTGGAACCTCCGCCCTGACTGGAGTTCACCACCAGGCCGCCCTCGGCGAGGGCCACCCGGGTGAGACCGCCCGGCAGGACCCAGATGTCGTCACCGTCGTTGACCGCGAACGGCCGCAGGTCCACGTGACGGCGCACCATGGAGTTGTCCACCCAGGTGGGCGCGGTCGAGAGGGCGACGACCGCTGGGCGATCCAGTGTCGGGGGTCGGCCTCGACTTCGATGGCCAGCTCGTCGAGCTCGGCTCCCGATGCTGCGGGTCCGATCACCAATCCCTTGCCGCCTGAGCCGTCGACCCGCTTGAACACCAGGTCGCCACGCCGCGCCAGCGCGTCCTTGCGCACCGCGTGGTCCACCAGGTGCATCGTCTCCACGTTGTGCAGGATGGGGTCCTCGCCGAGGTAGTACCGGATCATGGACGGCACGTAGGTGTAGACGAGCTTGTCGTCAGCCACTCCGTTCCCCACGCCGTTGGCGATCGTGACCCGGCCGTCCCGCGCCGCGTTGACGATACCCGGGCATCCCACCAAGGATTCGGGACGGAACTGCAGCGGGTCGAGATAGTCGTCGTCGATGCGCCGGTAGATCACGTGCACCGGGAGCTCGCCCTCGGTCGTGCGGAGAAAGACCTCGGTGCCGTGACACACGAGGTCCGGCCCTCCACCAGGTGCACGCCCATGAGACGCGCCAGGAGCGCGTGCTCGTAGAAGGCCGAGTTGTGCACGCCCGGCGTGAGCACGACCACCGTGGGGTCCTGCACCGACGCCGGCGCGGCGCGGCGCGAGCGCTCGATGAGCCGCGCCGGGTAGTCGGCGACCATCTGTATGGGTTGTCCCCAGAACAGCTCGGGTAGGACCCGCGCCATGGCGGCCCGGTTGGCCAGCACGTAGCTGACGCCCGACGGGCTTCGCAGGTTGTCCTCCAGCACCCTGAACTCGCCGTCTTCGTCACGGACGACGTCGATACCCGCCACGTGGATGCGCACCCCGTTGGGTGGCGAGTAGCCGTGGGCCGCTCGCACGAAGCCGGGCGAGCTCGTGATCACCTCGTGCGGGACGAGCCCGTCGCTGACAATGCGTGCCGCGCCGTAGACGTCGGCCAGGAACAGCTCGAGGGCCCGGACGCGTTGGGCCACGCCGGCGGCCACTTTGGACCACTCGGTGCCGGTGAAGATGCGGGGCGCCACGTCGAGAGGGAACGGTCGCTCCTCGCCGTCGAGGTCGAAGGTGACGCCCTGATCCATGAAGGCCCGGGCCAGCCGGGAGGCACGGGCCGAGACGTCCTCGGGCCCCATCTGGGCCAGCGAGGACGCACCGCGGCATAGGGTGCACGGGCCGCTCCGTCGTGACCGACCATCTCGTCGAAGGCGGCCTCGGTGGCCACGGGACTCACCGGAGGCGTCGAGGAGATCTGCCACGGGCCTCACGGTGCCAGGGCTGTGTTTCGTCGCGGTTTCGCCGCCGCGAACAGCCGGTGACGACCGCCGGCGTCCTACCCGATGAGACCCAGCTCCTTGACGTCGTTGCGCTCGCCCAGCAGCTCGTCGGTGGTCACCGCGATGCGATCGGTGGCGAACTCGTCGCGGGCGAAGCCCTCGACGACGGACCATCCACCCTTGCCGTCGGCCTGCACCGGGAACCCGAACTGCAGGCCCTCGGGCGCCCCGTACTGGCCCTCGCTGGCCACGGCGACCGAGAAGCAGTCCCCCTCGGGTGTCGCCGTCCGCAGGCTCACGACCGTGTCGATCGCCGCCGCCGCCGCCGAGGCGGCCGAGGACGAGCCGCGGGCGTCGATGATGGCGGCGCCCCGCTTCTGCACCGTCGTGATGAAGTCGCCGCGCAGCCAGTCGCCGTCGGTGATCACCTCGGTCGCCGGCTTGCCGCCGATGCGCGCGTTGGCGAAGTCCGGGAATTGTGTCGCCGAGTGGTTGCCCCAGATGGCCATGTTCGTGACGTCGGCCACGGGGGCGCCCGCCTTGGCGGCGAGCTGTGCCTTGGCCCGGTTCTCGTCCAGGCGCGTCATGGCGAACCAGCGATCCGCCGGCACCTCCGGGGCGTTGGCGCGCGCAATCAGGCAGTTGGTGTTGCAGGGGTTGCCCACGACCAGGACGCGCACGTCGGCGCCGGCGTTCTCCGCGATGGCCCGGCCCTGCGGCTTGAAGATCCCGCCGTTCACGCTCAGGAGGTCACCGCGCTCCATGCCGGCCTTGCGCGGGATGGAGCCGACCAGGAGCGCCCACGACGTGCCGTCGAAGGCGGTCCGCAGGTCAGACGTGGCGACGATGTCGTGCAACAGCGGGAAGGCGCCGTCGTCCAGCTCCATCACGACGCCCTCGAGCACGCGCATGGCGGGCTCTATTTCGAGCAGGCGCAGCACGATCGGCTGGTCCTCGCCGAGCAGCTGTCCGGAGGCGATCCGGAACAGGATGGAGTAGCCGATCTGGCCACCGGCGCCGGTGACGGTCACGTGGACTGGGGGCTTGGCCATGGAGGGACGGTCCTTTCCGACGATCTGTGCGGGTCCGACGTTGTTTCTGGTGTTCCTGGCGCCGAGCGCTGTGTGCGGGGCGCGTTTCCTACAGCCGGTCGACGATGGCCGAGGCGAACTCGGAGCACTTCACCTCGGTGGCGCCCTCCATGAGGCGGGCGAAGTCGTAGGTCACGACCTTGTCGGCGATGGTGGCCTCCAGCGCGTGCACGATGTCCGACGCAGCGTTGTTCCAGCCGATGTGCTCGAACATCAACACGCCCGAGAGCAGCAGGGATCCGGGGTTCACCTTGTCCTGTCCGGCGTACTTCGGCGCGGTGCCGTGCGTCGCCTCGAAGATGCCGTGCCCGCTCACGTAGTTGATGTTGGCCCCCGGCGCGATGCCGATGCCACCGACCTGCGCAGCCAGCGCGTCGGAGAGGTAGTCACCGTTCAGGTTCGTGGTGGCGATGACGTCGAAGTCCGTCGGCCGGGTCAACACCTGCTGCAGCGTGATGTCGGCGATGGTGTCCTTCACGAGGAGCTTGTCCCCCGGCTTGCCGTCGCAGTCGTCCCACCCGACGGCCACGTCGGCGAACTCGTCGCGCACGAGGTCGTAGCCCCACTCGCGGAACGCACCCTCGGTGAACTTCTGGATGTTGCCCTTGTGCACCAGCGTCACGGACTCGCGCTTGCGGTCCAGCGCGTACTGGATGGCGGCCCGGATCAGCCGCTTGGACCCCATGGGCGAGATGGGCTTGATGCCGATGCCCGAGAGCTCCCGGATGGGCCAGCCCATCTCGTCACGCAGGTACGTGGCGAGCTTCTCGGCCTCAGGGGTGCCCGACTGCACCTCGTAGCCGGCGTAGACGTCCTCGGTGTTCTCGCGGAATATGACCATGTCGACCAGCTCGGGGTGGACCACGGGCGACGGCACCCCGGTGAACCAGCGCACCGGGCGCAGGCAGACGTAGAGGTCGAGTATCTGGCGCAGCGCGACATTGAGAGAGCGGATGCCGCCGCCGACCGGCGTGGTGAGCGGGCCCTTGATCCCGATGAGGTCCGAGCGGAAGGTGTCGACGGTCTCGTCGGGCAGCCAGCTCCCCGTCTCGTCGAACGCCTTCTGGCCGGCCAGCACTTCCTTCCACGCGACCTTGTGGCCGTGCTTGGCGGCGGCGGCATCGAGGACGAGCTTGGCGGCGGGCCAGATGTCGATCCCCGTGCCGTCGCCCTCGATGAAGGGAATGATGGGCTCCTCGGGGACCAAGAGTGTGCCGTCGTCGCCCATGCGTATGAGATCTGCCATGGACCGGATGCTACGGGGCGGGACGGGACCATCCCAATTGGCGACGACGCATCGGCCTCATCGGGGGTCCCGATCCGGGGGCAGCGCCGCCCCGGCGGACAGCAGCTCGTGCAGGCGGGCGTACGGCCCGGACGCCGGGCCCAGGATGTCACCGACCCAGCGGAGCGCGCGGGCGGCGTCGATCTCGGTGCCCCAGCGCAGCATCTCCTCGATGTCGAGCCAGTCCTTGGGGCGGTCGAAGACCACCTTGCAGACAATGAGGTCCTCGGGAGCGAGGATCGGTATGACCACCGGGCCGAAGTGGACCAGGCGGGCGTGCGCGGCCATGTCGAAGTGCAGCTCCATGGTGGCGAAGAACACGTCGAGATAGGAACCCTGCCAGTCCAGCCGCGCCTGGCCGTCGACCGCGATGCGTCCCCGGTCCTCGGGCGCGACGGTCACGCCCAGTCGGGCCAACATCTGCAGGACCGGCTCGGCCGCCTCGGGCGGCAACGTCAGGTTGATGTCGATGTCGGTGGTCGCCCTGGGATTGCGGTACCACGCCAGGGCGATGGCGCCACCGAACTGGTGTGGGACCCCGACGGATTGCAGCATCTCGTGCAGCGAGATGATCTTGGGGACGAGTGAGGGGTACGGGCCGGTGCTGGTCAACGACCGGTGCGCGCCGCCCGCAGGCGAGCCAGGGGCGGGAAGCGCAGCGGCTCCGGGCGGGGCGGGACTCTGAAGGGCGAGATCTGCGCTGTGAGATCGAGGAGGTCCATGAGGGCGTCGCCGGGATCTTGTGTCGAGCCGGGCACCGGCGGCCGCGACTCGAGGGCGGAAGCCATGCGGCGCGAGGCCGCGACGAACCGGCGCATCTCGGGGCGGGGCGGGGCGGTGACGGTGCCCGAAGGCGGCTGACCAGAACGGCGGCGGGCGTCCGCGGCCCTTCCGGCCTTGAAGGCCGAGGCCCGCACCGCATCGGGGTCGAACGGCCGAGTGGCCCGCCGGCGTGCGGTTTCGAGGACCTTGTCGGTGAGGTGCTCGAAGTTGGCCAGGGTGCGGGCCCGCGGGCCTTTCGGCGTATGGAGGGACTCCCGGATCTCGAAGCGGCCTCTGGGTCGGGCGACGACGTATGCCACTTGCCACAGCATATACCCACTAGGTTGCATAGTGGGTATATGCCCCCGCTGAGGGGCTCCGCTCCCCTCCAAGTCCCTGGGAAGGTCAGGCCGACCCGGGCCCCAGACCGAGCGCGGCGTAGATCTCGCGGGTCGCACTCGAGGTGTTGAACGTGTAGAAGTGCAGCCCCGGCACGCCGGAATCGAGGAGGTGGGAACAGAGCTCGGTGGCCAGTTCCACACCCTCCTTGCGGACCGCATCGGCCCCACCCCGATCGTCGGCGGCCCGCAGGCGGTCCTGCATCCAGTCGGGCGCGGCCGCGCCCATGGCGCCCAACCGCCCCATGGTGGAGAGCGAGGTCACGGGCAGGATGCCGGGCAGGACGGGCGTGCCGACGCCCCTCTCACGCAGGTCGGCCACCAGGCTCTCGTACTCCGAGGCCTCGAAGAAGAACTGGGTGACCCCGAAGTCGGCCAGCGCGAGCTTGGCCGCCAGGAAGTCCCGGTCGCTCGGCAGGTCGGGCGAGCGGGGGTGCCCGGCCGGGTGGGCCGCCACGCCGATGGAGAACCCGCCGATGGCCCGGGCCAGATCGACCAGCTCGGCCGCGTAGGCCAGCTCGCCGGGACCGGCGGCGGGATCCTCGGGCGGGTCGCCGCCGAGGGCCATGAGGTTCTCGACCCCGGCCTTGCGCAGCGACACGAGGATGTCGGCCAGCTCCAGGCGGGTGTGGGCCACGCAGATGATGTGGGCCATGGGGTTGAGGTTCGTCGTGTGCAGCATGCCGGACACGAGGTCGACGGTGCGCTGGCGTGACTCGGCGCCGCCGCGGTAGGTCACCGAAACGAACGACGGCTCGAGCGGCTGCAGCTCGCTGATCGTACGCGCCAGGGTGGCCAGCTCCTTGTCGTTCTTGGGCGGGAAGAATTCGAATGAGTAGGTCGGACCGGCGGCCAGCAGGTCCGCGATGCGCGTCATGACGACGCCACCTTCCCGTCGCCTCCCGTCCCCTTCGTTGCGTCGACACGCCCGAAGTCGTCCTCGAGCCGCACGATGTCGTCCTCGCCGAAGTACGTCCCTCGTTGCACCTCGATGAGC
Source organism: uncultured Acidimicrobiaceae bacterium (assembly GCA_963817735.1). Taxonomy (GTDB): domain Bacteria; phylum Actinomycetota; class Acidimicrobiia; order Acidimicrobiales; family RAAP-2; genus Bog-473. Next base: position 268,263 of record CAWFPP010000003.1, read on the forward strand.
ACGACGTCGCTGGTTCCCTCGTTGGCCACGCGGTGCGCGCTCTCGAGTGGGATGTCGACGGCCTCGCCGGCGTGCACCTGCATCACGGCGCCGTCGATTGTCACCGTCGCCGTGCCGGACACGATGAACCAGTGCTCGGCCCGCTTGGCATGGCGCTGGTAGCTGAGGCGCTTGCCGGGATGCACGACGAGGCGCTTGACCTTGTGATCGGGCGCGTCGTCATCGAGCACCGTGTAATTGCCCCATGGGCGCTCGGAGTATTCCCGCTCACTCACCGGATACTGGCCTCCCTGGCTCGGGGCGCTCACGGGGCCGCCATCTCCGCGGCCCGCACGGCGTTGCGCAACAGCATGGCACGGGTCATGGGGCCGACACCGCCCAGACGGGGCGTGATCCAGCCGGCGACCTCCGCCACGTCGGGGTGCGCATCAGGGATGAGCTTCTTGCCTTCGAAGCTGGTGCCGGCTGACACCACGGCTGCACCGGGCTTCACCATGTCCGGCGTGAGCAGGTGGGGCCGGCCGGCGGCCGCCACCACGATGTCGGCCGTGCGCACCAGGTCTTTCATGTCGGCGGGATCGACACCGGTGTGGACCACCGTCACCGCGGCGTTGCAACCGGGTCGCTTCAGCGTGAGGAGATTGGCCAAGGGCCGACCGATCGTCACACCACGGCCGATGATCGCCACGTGGCGCCCTTCGACCGGGACGTCGTACGCGTGCAGGAGCTCCACGATCCCGGCCGGGGTGCAGGGCAGCGGGCCCGGTGTCCCGAGCACCAGGCGCCCGAGGTTCACCGGATGCAGACCGTCGACGTCCTTGGCGGGGTCCACGGCCAGGAGCGCCTGCTCCTCGTCGAGCCCCGGCGGCAGCGGAATCTGCACCAGGAAGGCGCTGACGGCAGGGTCGGCGTTGAAGCGGGCGATGACGTCGAGCACCTCCGCCTGGCTGGCGCCGACAGGCAGGTGCTCGCCGACCGAGTACATGCCGATGCCGGCGCAGTCCTCGTGCTTCAGCGCGACGTAGCGCTCGCTGGGCACGTCGTCGCCCACGAGCACCGTGCCCAGGCCGACGTTGATGCCCTCGCTGCGCAATCGTTGGACGCGGTCGGCCACCTCGGCCCGGATCCGGGCCGCCACCGGCTCGCCGTCGAGCAGGATGGCGCTCATCAGTGCCGAAAGTGCCGTTCGCCGGTCGTGACCATCGCCAGGCCGGCTTCGTCGGCCGCGGCGATCACCTCCCCGTCCCGCACCGAGCCGCCCGGCTGGACGACGGCGGTGACCCCGGCTTCGGCCAGCACGAGCAATCCGTCGGGGAACGGGAAGAAGGCGTCGCTGGCCCCCGCTCCGCCCTTGGCCCGCTCGCCCGCCTTCTGCACGGCGATCTCGGCGGCGACGACCCGGGATTGCTGGCCGGCACCGACGCCCACCGCCTGGCCGGCGGTGACGACGGCGATGGCGTTGGAGGTGGTGCGACCACAGACGCGCCAGGCCAGGACGAGGTCGCGCCATTCGTCCTCGGACGGTGCACGCGAGGTGACGACCTGCCATTCTGAGCGGGGCGTCAGGAACGCGTCGGCGTCCTGCACGAGCACACTCGCTCCGAGGCTGCGCAGCTGGCGCACCGCCTGCTCCGGAGCCGGGCCCGACAACAGCCGGGTCGCCCTGCGCCGGCCGGTGAGCTTCTCGAGTGCCTCGGGCGTGTACGAGGCGGCGATGATCACGTCGGCCTGCGGCCCGGCGGCAACGGCGTCGGCAACCTCTGCGGTGACGTCGCCGCCGATGGCCACCACGCCCCCGAAGGCGCTCTGCACGTCGCACTCGAGTGCCCGCTCGTACGCGGTGACGAGGTCGTCGGCGACGGCGGCGCCACACGGGTTGGCGTGCTTGATGATGGCGACGGCGGCCTGCCCGGCTCCGGCGTCCGCCGCCAGCTCGTGCACCAGGCGCCAGGCGGCATCGCCGTCGAAGAGGTTGAGGTAGGACAGCGGGTTCCCGCCGTGCTGCACCATGGCGTCCCACCAACTCGGGGTGCCCGCGATGCGGTAGCGCGAGCCGCGCTGGTGCGGGTTCTCCCCGTAGCGCAGCACCTCGGTGCGCTCGAGCGTGAGATGCAGCGTCGGTGGGAGCACGGCGGACAGCTCGGACTCCTCCGTGTCGGCGGCGGTGGCGCCGTCGAGGTCGGCGATCGGGGTGGGCCCGCCCGCGTCGAGCCAGGCCACAATCGCCGCGTCATAGGCGGCGGTGTGCGCGAAGGCGGCGCGGGCGAGGCGCCGGCGCGTGGCCGCCGACAGCGAGCCGGCGGCGCGCAGCTCCTCGAGCACGACGGGGTAATCGGCCGGCGAGGTGACGATCCCGACGTGCTCGTGGTTCTTGGCCGCGGCGCGCACCATCGCCGGACCGCCGATGTCGATCAGCTCGACGGAGGGGTCGGAAGAGAACGGGTACAGGTTCGAGACCACGAGATCGATGGCCTCGATTCCGTTGGCTGCCAGATCGTCGCGGTGCTCGGGCTTGGAGCGGTCGGCGAGGATGCCACCGTGGATTTTGGGGTGCAGCGTCTTGACCCGTCCGCCGAGCATCTCGGGCGAGCCGGTCACGTCCGCCACCTCGAGGTGCGCGATGCCGGCCTCACGCAACCTGGCCGACGTGTTCCCGCTGGCGACCAGTTCCCACCCGAGGTCCGAGAGACCTTGGGCCAGCTCGACCAGACCCTCCTTGTCGTACACGGACAGCAGGGCTCTCACGACGTCATCTCCGGGTCTGCTCCTTGTCTTCTCTCTGTCTTCCTGCAGATGATGTACCGGCGGCGGACCGCACCGCCTGCCGGGCCGGTCCGACGATGGGGCGACCGGCCTCGAGCTCCCCGAGCGCCCACGCCACGGTGGCGGGATAGAGGGTGCGCTCGACCACCTTGATCCGCTCGTGGAGGGACGCCTCGGTGTCGCCGGGCAGCACCGGCACCACCTCCTGCGCCAGGATCGGCCCGGCATCGAGCTCCACCGAGGCGACGTGCACCGTGCAGCCGGTCTCGGACACGCCCGCCGCCAGGGCGTCGCGCACTCCGTGCCAGCCCGGGAAGGCCGGGAGCAGGCTCGGGTGCGTGTTCAGGATCCGGTTGGGGAAGGCATGGTGGACGGCCTCGGTCATGACGGTCCCGAAGCCGGCCATGGCCACGAGGTCGACCTGGTGGGCCACCAGCGTGGCCGCCACGGTGGCCGTGAGCCCGGCCCGGTCGAACTCGGGACCGAAGCCGCCGTAGAGCCTGCGGTCGATCAGCTCGGCCGCCGCCCCGTACTCCGCGGCCAGATCGAGCCCGGCGCAGGGCCGGTCCGAGAGGACGACCGTGACGGGGAGTCCCGCCTCGAACATCGCTCGCAGGATCGTCCCGGAACCCGAGACAAGAACCGCGAGGCGCACCACGTCAATGTAGCGGGAACGACTGCCCGTTCCGGATGCTCGAGAGCGGGCCGTGCGCGTTCGAAGGCATCCGCTCGGCGCCAGGCGTTACCACCTGGTCATTCCGGGTCCCGGGAGGGCGCTACGACTGCTCGGCCGCCGCCACGGGTGGGGCCGGAGCAATGCGGCTGCGCGCCGCATTGAAGATGAGGCGCACGGCGGCGCCGATGATGGCGAGGTCGAGCAGCATCTGCGCCGAGACGACGAGCCGCGCCGTGTCGGTCCTCGGCGTGATGTCGCCGAAGCCGACCGTCGAGAAGACGGTCACCGTGAAGTACAGGGCCCGCGTGTGGTCGAGGCGCTGCGTGAAGGTCGCCGCCTCCTCGTGTGACATGGCCAGGTAGATGCCCGAGAACAGGACGAGGAACAGCGCGATCACAATGCCCAGGGCCTCGATGGCGCGCAGTTCGGGGAGCTCGGCCAGGGAGATCCGTCTGATCTGCCAGGCGAACACGGCGGTGATGAGCGCAACGTCGACGCCCAGGCGTACACCGGCGCGCAGGCCGGACTCGTGACCGATCGGTATCACGTAAAACGCGCCGATGAGGAAGACCCAGCACACGACGACGGTCGCGCCACAACGGAAGATGGCGCGCCGGCGGACCGTCGGCGGGAGGTCAGCCAGACGAAGCGGTTCGGAGGCGACGCGATCCTTGCGAGTCAGCCACGTGCGGGGACCCGAGTCAGTCGGGGGATCTCCTGGCTCCATCGCACCACGACGCTAACGAGGCAGGGGGCCGAAGTGGGGTATCCGCCGAGGGCGAGGGGGGGTGCTAACCCCCCGGAGCGATGTCGTGCGAACCCCCTTTGCCTTCGGGAGGAACCGGCGCACGCTGGGACAAGACAAGGAGCGTGCGAGCGAGCGTTCTCAGGGGAGCCCGCCGGGTCACGGTCCCAGAGGTCCGTCATCGGACATAAGGGAGGGAAGACACATGAAGGATTCAGGCATCAATCGCTGGATGTGGGCGATCGGCGTGCTCATCGTCGCGTTGCTCTTCGTCTCGTTCGGGCCGCTCTCGGGTGGCCAGCCCAGCGAGAACGCGTCGGGAGTTTCCGTGGCCCACTGGTACAACGCCCACGTGAACCAGCAGTGGGCAACATTCTGGCTGGTCGGTCTGGCCCTCTTCCTGCTCCTGGTCTACGTGACCCAGCTCCGCAGCGTGCTCGTGCAGGTCGGTGGACAGCGTCTCTGGCCAAACATCGCCTTCGCCTCGGGCATCCTGCTGGTCGGCTCGACCATCGTCTCGGGCAGCTTCACGATGACGCTCATCTTGGCCTCGCACAACCACGATTACGCCGTGGCCCACTTCATCAACTTCTACGAGCAGAACAACGTGCTGCTTCTCCTCGCCGGCATGATCTTCCTGACCCTGTCGACCGGCTTGGGCATCCTGCTCAACCGGGGACCGGACCCGTTGCCCAAGTCGCTCGGGTGGTACTCCGTCGTGGTGGCCGTCGTCGGCATGGCCGGCCCGCTGAGCTTCTTCGGGTTCCTCTTCGGGTTCCCGGTGTGGCTCATCGCCACCGGCATCGTGATCGCCGTGAAGCAGAGGCGCGGCGCCCTCGGTGGGAGCCCGGAGGGCGAGGCATCAATGAGCGCTGCGCCGTCCCAACCCGTCCCGGCCTGAACCATCTCAGGGCCATCGTGCGGGTGGTTCAGCCGAGCCCCCGCACGATGGCCACCATCTTCTCGCCGCACTCGGTCGGGTTCTCGGCCACCTGGACACCGGCGGCGGCCAGCGCCTCCATCTTGGCCTGCGCCGTCCCGGAGGAGCCGGAGATGATGGCGCCGGCGTGGCCCATCTTGCGACCCGGGGGGGCGGTGACGCCCGCGATGTAGGCCGCCACCGGCTTCGTCATGTTCGAGGCGATGAACTCGGCGGCGCGCTCCTCCTCGGAGCCGCCGATCTCGCCGATCATCATGACGGCCTTGGTCTCGGGGTCCGCCTCGAAGGCGGCCAGGCAGTCGATGAAGTTCGTCCCCGGCACGGGATCCCCGCCGATGCCCACACAGGTGGTCTGGCCGATGCCCTGCTGGGAGAGCTCGTGCAGGGCCTGGTAGGTCAGGGTGCCCGACCGTGAGACGATGCCGACGGGTCCTCCTGCGAGCGCGATATCGCCCGAGGTGATGCCGATGTTGCACTTCCCGGGGCTGATGATGCCGGGGCAGTTCGGCCCCAGGAGTCGTGTCCCCGGGAATTCCTCCACCAGGCGGTTGTAGACCACCGCCTCGTCCTGGGCCGGGATGCCCTCGGTGATGCACACGATGAATGCGATGCCGGCTTCGGCCGCCTCGATGATGGCGTCGGCCGCGCCACGCGGCGGCACGGAAATGAAAGACGCCGTCGCCCCGGTCTCCTTGACCGCTTCGGCGGCCGAGGCGAAGACGGCGATCCCTTCGATCTCCTCACCGCCCCGCTTGGGATTGGTGCCACCGACGACCTTGGTGCCGTAGGCCTTGTTGCGGAGGCCGTGATAGAGCCCTTGGCTCGTCGGGCTGATGCCCTGAATCACGACCTTGGTCGTCTCGTCGACGAAGATGCTCACGTTGGGTTCCTGTTTCTCTCTCGGGTGCGGGGGCTACGCCTTGGCCAGGCTGACGGCCCGGCGGGCGGCTTCGAGCATGGTGGGCTCGGCGATGAGCGTGTCCGACAGGTGGTCGGCCAGCAGCGCACGGCCCTCGACGGCGTTGGTGCCGTCGAGGCGCATGACGACGGGCGAACTGAGCTTGACCCGGCCCATGGCCTCGATGATGCCCTTGGCCACCTCGTCGACGCGGGTGATGCCGCCGAAGATGTTGACCAAGATCGACTTCACCGCCGGGTCGGCGTTGATGACCTCGAGCGCGGCCGCCATGACGTCGGCGTTCGCACCGCCCCCGATGTCGAGGAAGTTGGCCGCTTCCCCTCCCACCTGGGTCACCACGTCGAGGGTGCTCATGGCGAGGCCGGCACCGTTGGCGATGATGCCCACGGTGCCCGACAAGCCGATGTAATTGAGGCCCCTCTCCTTGGCCATCTTCTCGCGGGGGTCGATGTCGGAGTCGTCCTCGTACTCCTCCCACTCGGGGTGGCGGAAGCTGGCGTTCTCGTCGAGCGTCACCTTGGCGTCCAGTGCGTGCACCTTGCCCTCGGGGGTGAGGATCAACGGGTTGATCTCGGCGAGATCGCAATCGCCCTCGACGTAGCAGTGGTAGAGACGGACCAGCAGAGTGGCCGCCTGCTCCCGCGCCTCGGGGTCGAGCTCGGCCCGGTCGACCCACTCGCGGGCCGTCTCTTCCGTGAGGCCGCTCACCGGGTCGATGTGGATCTTGGCGATGGCGTCGGGGTTGGTCTCCGCCACCTCCTCGATCTCGACACCGCCCTCGGCCGAGAGCATGCCGAGATGCAGCTTCTGCGGGCGGTCCAGCGTGAAGCTGGCGTAGTACTCCTTGGCGATGTCCGACGCGTGCTCCACCCACAGGCGCTTCACCACGTGGCCCTTGATGTCGAGCCCCAGGATGTTGCCGGCGTGCAGGCGCACCTCGTCGGCGTCGGCCGCCAGCTTGACGCCGCCCGCCTTGCCGCGGCCACCGACCTTCACCTGGGCCTTGACCACGACGGGGTAGCCCGCTGACTCGGCCTGCTCGACGGCCTCGTCCACCGTGTCGGCCACCCCCCCGGGGGAGGTGGGGATGCCGAAGCGGGCGAAGTACTGCTTGCCCTGGTACTCGTACAGATCCACTTTGGGTGCTGTCTCCTTGTCTCGCGCGTCGGCGCGTGGGTGGGGGTGGAAAGGAAGCGGTGCAGCGGTGCAGCGGTCAGGCCCCGAGCGCCTCCTCGCGCTGGTCGAGGGCCTCGGAGAGCCACGACCCGATGGAGTCGAGCGGTGCGCCGGGCGTGAAGACGTGGGCCACGCCCTGCTCCTGCAGGACCGGGATGTCACTTTCGGGGATGATCCCGCCCACGATGACGAGGACGTCGCCGCGCCCGACGTCGGCCAGCAGCTTGACGACCTTGGGCACGAGGGTGAGGTGGGCACCGGAGAGGAGCGAAAGCCCGACGGCGTCGGCGTCCTCCTGCACCACGGCCTGCACCACCTGCTCGGGCGTCTGGTGCAGTCCGGTGTAGACCACCTCGAACCCCGCGTCGCGCAGCGCCCGGGCGATCACCTTGGCCCCGCGGTCGTGGCCGTCGAGGCCCGGCTTGGCCACGACCACCCTGTAGGGACGTTTCATGCTCGTCCCAGGATACGGACGCCCTGGTGCGGACGCCAGACCGGGAGCTCTCAGGCCCGCCTGAGCGGGGTGGCCGTCAAGAGCAGGTTCTTCTTCCCCACCGAGTCGAAGTGGACGGTGGCCTGGGCCCGGGATCCCTCGCCCTTGGCGCTGATGACGACGCCGCGGCCCCAGTGGTCGTGCACCACCTCGTCCCCGGCGACCAGGCCGAGGTCCTCGGCGCCGGTGCTCCCCCGCGGGGCGGCCCCGCCACCCGGGCCGGACCGGGCGGCTCGTGAGGCGGCGGCCAGCGGGACGGCCGGGGCGAAGGTCGCACCCGGCAGGTGCTCCTCGCCCGAGAGCGAGTCGTAGCCCGAGCCATGCCGGGGCGACCCGAGCCCGACGTCCTCGACCAGGTGCGAGGGCACCTCGGTGACAAAACGGCTCGGCATGGCCGGCTGGGTCTTGCCCCAGGCGGTCCGCGACCAGGCGTGCGAAATGGCGAGATGCTGGCGGGCCCGGGTGATCCCCACATAGAAGAGACGGCGCTCCTCCTCGAGCTCGCTCGGCTCGGCCAGGGAGCGGAAGTGCGGGAAGATCCCCTCTTCGAGCCCGACCACGAAGACGGCCGGGTACTCCAGGCCCTTGGCGGTGTGCAGCGTCATCAACGAGACGCGGGTCCCGTCGCTGTCGATCTCGTCGGAGTCGGCCACCAGCGCCACCGTCTCGAGGAATCCGACGACGTCGTCGAAGTCGGCGGCCTGGCTGGCCAGCTCGGCCAGGTTCTCGATCCGCCCGTCGGCCTCGTGCGTGTGCTCCGCCACCAGCTCGGCCAGGTAGCCCGTGCGCTCCGCCACCAGCTGCACGAAGTCGGCCGGGTTCACCGTCTGGACCAGCGGGCGCAGCTCGGCCAGCGTCTTGGTGAGTTGCTCGGCCCCCTTCAGGGCCTTGCCGGTGAGGCCGGCGTCCTCGGCGCGGTCGATGGCCGCGCTGAACGGGACATGCTCCACCTGGGCCCAGGCCGCCAGGCGGGCCACCGAGGTGTCGCCGATGCCGCGCTTGGGGACGTTGACGATGCGGCGCGCCGACACCTCGTCGTCCGGATTGGCCAGAACGCGCACAAAGGCCAGGATGTCCTTGATCTCCTTGCGGTCGTAGAACTTGGCGCCGCCCACCACCTTGTAGGGGATGCCGCTGAATTGCATCGACAGCTCGAGCGGTCGGCTCTGCGCGTTGGTGCGGTAGAAGACGGCGAAGTCGCCCCAGGTGAGCCCGCCCGACGCGTGCTGCCGCAGGATCTCGCTGGCCACCCAGTTCGCCTCGTCGCGCTCGTCCTCGGCCCGGTACCGCACGACCGGGCCCCCCGTGTCGCCGACGGTGAAGAGCTCCTTCGGTTGCCGGCCGACGTTGTTGGCGATGACGGCGTTCGCCGCATCGAGGATGGTCTGGGTCGAGCGGAAGTTCTGCTCCAGCATGATGGTGGTCACGTTGGGGAAGGCACGCTCGAACTCCAAGATGTTGCGGATGTCGGCACCGCGCCAGCGGTACACGGACTGGTCGGAGTCGCCGACCACGCACACATTGCCGTGCGCCTCGCCCAACAGCTTGACGATCTCGTTCTGCGCGTGGTTCGTGTCCTGGAACTCGTCGACGAGGATGTGCCGGAAGCGCTCCTGGTATTTGGCGCGCACGTCGTCGTAGGCCTGCAGCAGGTTGGCCGTCACCATCAGCAGGTCGTCGAAGTCGAGCGCGTTGGCCCCGAGCAGCCGGCCCTGGTACTGGGCGTAGACGTCGGCGATGCGCTTGCGGAACGGGTCCGGCCCGTTGTGGGCGTCCTCGCGGAACGTCTCGTAGTCCACCAGCTCGGACTTGGCCTGGCTGATGACCCCCTGCACCGCCCGCGAGGGCAGGCGCTTCTGGTCGAAGCCCAGCTCGGCCGTGATCATCTCGATGAGGCGGCGCGAGTCGGTGTCGTCGTACACCGTGAAAGCGGAGCGGTAACCCAGACGGTCGGCGTTGGCGCGCAGGATGCGCAGGCAGGCCGAGTGGAAGGTGGAGACCCACATCCGCTCGGCGGGCGGACCGACCAGGTCGGCCACCCGTGTGCGCATCTCCCCCGCCGCCTTGTTGGTGAAGGTGATGGCGAGGATCCCCCAGGGTGGCGCGTCACCGGTGGCGAGCAGGTGCGCAATACGGCGGGTGAGCACCCGTGTCTTGCCCGAGCCGGCCCCGGCAATGATCAGGAGAGGGCCGCCGCGGTGCTCCACGGCGGCCCGCTGCGGAAGGGTGAGGTCGTCGACCAGCGCCGCGGGCCGGCCGGCGAATGCTCCGGTCGAGGTGGCGCTGCGCCGGCGCCGACTCCGGCCGTCGTCGGCCCCCTCCGCAGTCGGGATGGCGAGGTCGTCGTCGGCGTCGGTGCCCTGTGCGGCGGCCGCCGCGGCCTCGGCGCCCACCTCCTCGTCGGTCACGTCGAACAGGCGCGCGTGCTCGCCGCTCCCCGGCGTCACGGTCACTCCCACTCAATGGTCCCGGGTGGCTTCGACGTCACGTCGAGTGCCACCCGGTTGACGCCCTCCACCTCGTTGATGATGCGGGAGGCGATCCGCTCGACCAGGTCGTACGGAAGCCGGGCCCAGTCCGCCGTCATGGCGTCGTCACTGGTGACCGCCCGGATGACGACGGGGTAGGCGTAGGTACGGCCGTCGCCCATCACGCCGACGGTGCGGACGGCCGGCAGGACCGCGAAGCTCTGCCACAGCTCGCGGTAGAGACCGGCCCGGCGGATCTCCTCGACGACCACCGCGTCGGCGTTGCGCAGGATCTCGGCGCGCTCGGGTGTGACCTCTCCGATGATGCGCACGCCCAGCCCCGGCCCGGGGAAGGGCTGGCGCCACACGATCTCGTGCGGCAGGCCGAGCTCCTCGCCGACGGCGCGCACCTCGTCCTTGAACAACAGGCGCAGGGGCTCGACCAGATCGAAGGCCAGGTCCTCGGGCAGGCCGCCCACGTTGTGGTGCGACTTGATGTTGGCCGCGGTGTCGCTCCCCGACTCGATCACGTCGGGGTAGAGCGTGCCCTGCACCAAGAAGCGCGGTCCCTCGCCGGTACCGGTCGTCCCGGCCTCGCTCGGCGAGCCCTCCGCTTCGGCCGTCCCGGCACCGAGGTCACGCGCCACCTCCTCGAAGATCCGGATGAAGAGCTCGCCGATGATCTTGCGCTTGCGCTCCGGGTCGGTCACGCCCGCCAGCGCGGCGAAGTAGCGGTCGGCCGCCTTCACGTGGACGAGGTCCATCTTGAACTGACGGCGGAAGGTTTCCTCGACCTGATCGGCCTCGCCCGAGCGCATGAGGCCGGTGTCGACGAAGACACAGGTGAGCTGGTCACCCACCGCCTTGTGCACGAGCGCCGCCGCCACCGCCGAGTCCACGCCGCCGCTCAGCGCGCACAGGACGCGGTCGGTTCCGACCTGGGCCCGCACCGCCGCCACCTGCTGCTCGATGATGGAGACGTGCGTCCAGCCCGGCAGGCAACCGCACACGTCGATGAGGAAGTGGTCGAAGACCTCGCTGCCCCGGTCGGTGTGCACGACCTCGGGGTGGAACTGCAGCCCGAAGAGCCGGCGCTCGGGGTCGTGCATGGCCGCCACCGGCGCGCCGGCACTGGTGGCCGTCGCCGTGAACCCTTCCGGCACGGCAGTGATGGCGTCGCCGTGGCTCATCCAGACGCTCGACGTCGCCGGCCAGTCCGGGCTGAGCGGCGAGGCCCCTGTCTGCGTCAGCTCCGTGCGCCCGTACTCGCCCTGGCCGGTGCGCGACACGGTGCCCCCGAGCTGCAGCGCCATGAGCTGCGCGCCGTAGCAGAGCCCGAGGATCGGGATGCCGAGCCCGTACACGCCGGCGTCGATGGAGGGGGCCGGTGATTCGTACACCGACTTGGGGCCGCCGCTGAAGATGATGCCCTTGGGGGCGCGGGCCTTGATCTCGGCGAGCGAGATCGCCGGCGAGACGATCTCCGAGTAGACGTGCGCCTCGCGGACCCGGCGGGCGATCAGGCGGGCGTACTGGGCGCCGAAGTCGACGACGAGGATGGTGTCGGTGTCGGTCGTCACCGACTCGTGCTCATCGGCCCCGGCCCCCGCCCCGGCCTCAGTGGCCCATCCCCACGCCCTGGGACCGCTGGAAGTACTTCCCCTCGGTCTGCAGTGACGGGGCAACCATGACCTCGGCCTTCTGGAACTCCTTGACCGTCTCGTACCCGCACGTCGCCATGGCGGTCCTGAGCGCGCCGAACAGGTTCATGCGGCCGTCGTTCTCGTGGGCGGGGCCGAGCAGGATCTCGCGCAGGCTGCCGCGCACCGAGGTGCGGACCCGGGCGCCGCGGGGCAGCGTCGGATGGAAGGTGGCCATGCCCCAGTGGAAGCCGCGGGCCGGTGCCTCCACCGCGGAGGAGAAGGGCGAGCCGAGCATGACGGCATCGGCGCCGCAGGCGATCGCCTTGGCGATGTCGCCCCCCTTGGACATCCCGCCGTCGGCGATGACGTGCACGTACACCCCGGTCTCGTCGAGGTGGCGCATGCGGGCGCCCGCCACATCTGCGATGGCGGTGGCCTGGGGCACACCCAGCCCGAGCACGCCGCGGGTGGTGCAGGCGTTGCCGGGCCCGACACCGACGAGCACGCCCACGGCGCCCGTGCGCATGAGGTGCAGGCCGGCCTGGTACGAGGCGCACCCGCCGACGATGACGGGGATGTCGAACTCACGGATGAAGCGCTTGAGGTTGAGCGGCTCCGACGTCTTCGACACGTGCTCGGCCGAGACCACCGTCCCCTGGATCACCAGGATGTCGAGCTCGGCGGCCAGGCAGGCCTGGGCCAGCGACTCGGTGCGCTGGGGGGTCACCGAGGCGGCCGTCGTGATGCCGGCCTCCTTCATCTGCCTGATGCGGGCCGTGACCAGCTCGGGGATGATCGGTTCCTGGTACATCTGCTGCATGCGCGAGGTCGCCTTGTCGTCATCGAGCTCGCGAATCTCGTCGAAGAGCGGGGTGGGGTCCTCGTAGCGGGTCCACAGGCCTTCGAGGTTCAGGACGCCCAGCCCGCCGAGCTGGCCGAGCTCGATGGCGGTCGCCGGGCTCATCACCCCGTCCATGGCCGCGCCGAGCACCGGGAGGTCGAAGCGGTAGGCGTCGATCTCCCAGGAGATGTCGACGTCCTCGGGGTCGCGGGTCCGCCTGCTCGGGACGATGGCGATGTCGTCGAACCCGTAGGCCTGCCGCCCCGATTTGAAGATGCCGATCTCGATCTCTGCCAATGTGCTCGCCCTCCGGCATTCGTGGGGCCGGTACGGCTCACGAACCACACCGGCATGTCTTCTCGACTCAATTGCGAACGCCGGGCCGACACGCCGACGATCCTCCACCCTACTCTCCCGCGCCCGCTCTTCCGGCCGTCCCCGGGCACGAATTGTGCGTCGGACGCGCCCAAAACGCGGGCCGACCCCGACTCTTCGGTCCGCCGCCCTACGGTGGCGGCCGTGGCCATCCCTCAGCTCCTGGCGGCGCACTCCACCGCGTCGCCCTGGGTCTCCGCCGTCTTCATCCTCCTGGCCGTCGGCGTGATGGCGCTCCGCTTCAGTGCCCGGGGGCGGGCCGCGGCGCGGCCGGCCCTCGGCGGCGGGCGCGGCCCCTTCGGCGGCGGGCGCGGCCCCTTCGGCGGCGGCCGGGGACCCTTCGGGGGCGGCGGCACCAACGGCTGGGGCGGCGGCCAGAGCGGGAGCACCGGGGTCGGCGGGAGCACCGGGGAGACCAACTCCCCCAGCGATCTCTAGTCCGCCACCCGGCGACCGGCGCGAGACTCGTCCCATGCCCGACCACCAGGACAGCGCGGCCTCCGTGACCCGCGGCATGCGCGCCCAGCTGGCACGGCGCGACGCCGAGCTCGCCGCCGGGGCGACACCGGTCGGCTGGAAGATCGGCTTCAACACGCCCGCCATTCAGGAGCACTTCGGGCTGACCGAGGCGGTGGTCGGCTACATGGTCGACACCGGGGTGTCACCCGACGGGGCGACGGTGTCCTTGGCCGGGTGGGTCGCCCCCGCGCTCGAGGTCGAGGTGGCCGTCCGGGTGGGGCCCGACGGCGGGGTCGCCGGGCTGGCGCCGGCCCTCGAGCTGGTCGACCTCTCCATCTCCTTCGACGACATCGAGCCGGTCCTCGCCGGCAACATCTGCCACCGGGGCGTGCTCTTCGGCGCCGAGGTCCCCGGTGTCGACCCCTGGGCCATGGTGGCGGCCGTGACCAAGGCCGGCGCGGTCGTGGCCGAAGGACGGATAGTGGAGGACCCGGCGACCACCGTGTCGTTCGTGCGCTCGTATCTCGCTGCGCACGGCGCCACGCTCGAAGCGGGCGACCGGATCATCGCCGGGTCGGTGGTGGCGCCGATCGCCGTGGCCCCGGGCGACGAGCTCAGCGTCTCCTTCGGCGCGCTCGGCCATTTGTCGGTCGGCTTCGCGGACTGACCCGCGCCGGCCGGATGGTCAGAGGCCGGTCTCCCCCGTCACGACGATGGTGATGAGCTCGGAGAGCATGCGGGCGGTTGCGCCCCAGATCATTTCGCCGGCGACCTCGAAGAACCGCACCGCGAACGAGTTGTCAGGACTCCCCGGGATGATGCGCCCGGGGACGCTCCAGCGCTCCTCGTGGAAGATGGCCGGGTCGGCCAGTTCCGCCAGCGCCACGTCGAAGACCCGCTCCACCTCGCCCGGGCTGGCCACCAGACGCGGCCGTCTGGGCAGGGTGGCGACCACCGGGACGATGAGCGCTGGCGAGGCCAGCGTGGTCACCGGGTGCAGCCAACCCACCAGCGTCACCAGGGCAGGGTCGAGGTCGACCTCCTCGTGGGCCTCGCGCCGCGCCGCCGCCGCCGTGTCCTCCCCCTCGTTGACCCGCCCGCCCGGGAAGCTGACCTCTCCCTTGTGCGTGCGCAGGCCCGAGGAACGACGGGTCAGGATCACCCGGGCCTCGCCCTCCTCCTCGAAGAGCGCGGCGAGGACGCCGGCGTTGACGTAACTCATGGTCGGCAGCTCGGACTCGTTGACGATGGTGGCCCCGGTGAACATGGCGTCCCCTCCGACGTCGTCGGGCACGGGGCCACGCTGGCCCAGGGCGCCGAGCGCATGGAGCACACGGCCGATGTCGATCCCCGTGCGACGCGCCGCGGGGGCGCCGGCCCACGCCGCAGGTGCGCCGGGCCGCCAGGAGACGGGTCGCGGGATCACCTGGGGTGGCACCGGACGGGGCATCCCCGGCACGCTACCGGCGGTCCGGCCGCCTTCGGCCCGGGGCTCATCGATCGCTCGGTCGCCCGACCAGGCCCGGGCGCCTCGCTACGCTCTCGCGGCGATGACGTCCCCGGGAGATCTGCAGGCGCAGGCCGACGCGCTGCACTGGTATCACACCATCGACCTGGGAAACGGGGTGGTGACCAAGGGTGACAGCGCCCAGGACGACGGGGCCGCCATCCTCCCCGACGTCACGGGCCGCAGCGTGCTCGACATCGGTGCATGGGACGGGAAGTACTCCTTCCTGGCCGAGCAAGCGGGCGCCTCGCGCGTCGTTGCGCTCGACCACTATGCGTGGGGGGTCGACTTCGCCGCCCGCGGGGCCTACTGGGCCGAGTGCATCCAAGCCGGGACGCTGCCCGACCAGTCCCGCGACGAGACGGACTTCTGGCAGCCCGACCTGCCGGGACGGCGCGGGTTCGAGTTGGCCGCGGCGGCACTGGGGTCGAAGGTGCAACCGCTGGTGGCCGACTTCCAGACCGTCGACCTGACGGAGGTGGGCCGATTCGACGTCGTGCTCTACCTCGGCGTCCTGTACCACATGAAGGAGCCGCTGACCTGCTTGGACCGGGTGCGCCGTGTCACCAACGAGGTGGCCGTGATCGAGACCGAGGCGGTGCACGTGCCCGGGCACGAGGGCGAGGCATTGCTGCGATTCCACGCCGGGAGCTCCCTGCGCACCGACTTCGGCAACTGGTACGTGCCCAGCATCGAGGCGTTGCACAACCTCTGCCGCGCCGCCGGATTCTCGGAGGTGCGTACGGTCATCGGCCCGCCGGCTGCCCCCGCACCAGCGCCCCCGGCGGCTTCGTGGAAGGTCAAGTTCGGCCGGCGGCTTGCCGGCGTCGCGCCGGCCGTCCCCTCGGCGCCGACCGCCAACTACCGCGCCGTCGTCCACGCCATCGCCTGACCGGGGCGCCGCCGCCCCGTGCCCGGCGGCGACGGCCCGGGTGTGCCGGCTGCGTCAGTCGTTCTCCACGGTGTAGTCCCAGTAACCGACCACATGTTTGTGATCGGGCGCCCACTGCATCATGCCCTCGCCCACCAGCTCGTAGGAGCGCAGCTCGAAGGTGAGCGTCTGGCCCGGGTGGAGCACGGGCGGCGGTGCGTGCTCGCCCGGGACCAACCCCATGAGGAACACCGAGCCGAGGTGGTCGACCGAATGGAAGTCAGCGAGCGATACCGGCACGTCCGCACTGGCATCCTTCATTGTCACCGTCCACGTGCAGGTGGTCGCGGCGGGCTGATCGGGCAGGCCCTCGCCGGGAACGATCGGCCCGCTCACCGTGACGTCGACGTGGAAGGCCTTCGTCTTGGCCTCAATGGCCAGGCCTTCGGTCTGCAGGGCCGGCTTCGCCTCCGTGCCGATCAGGGTGGCGTCGACCGTCGGATCGAGCGTCTTCTTCGGCAGGAAGGACGGGTACTGCGCGGTCGCCTTGCCCGGCAGGGCCGAAGGGAAATGGGTGCCGCCGGCCTCGGCTCCGGCACCACCACCGCAACCGGCCAACACGACCGCGCTGACGGCCGCGGCGATGCACGCCGTCGCCGAACCGCGCCGACCGATGCGACTCCCCTGGCGGCGATCCCGTGACCCTCCGGCAAAGCGCATCAGGCTGAAGACGGCCACCTCATCAGAACCCGCCCGGCCCGTTGTGACGACCGGGGAAGCCATTGTTGCCGTTGCCTCCAGGCCCCGGCCCGCCCCCGCCCTTGCCCGGTGGGGGCCCGTGCGGCGCGCTCACCGGGGTGAAGTGCTCGCGCGGTGAAGACGTCGGGGCCGAAGCTGGCCAGTCCGGACTGCGCCGCGTAGCCGATGTGGCCCTGGCCGTCGAGGCCGCCGCAGACCGTGCCGGCCACGAGGGGGGTGTCGGCGTTGGACGGGTTCGTGCAGGACTTCCCCGTCAGCAACAGGTCCTCGAGCGAGCGCAGCGTGCTGTAGTGGTTGTAGTACGTGCTCGACACCGTGCCCGGCTTGATGAGCGGGCTGATCAGCACGGTACCGGTGTCACCGCCGCCGGGGGTGAAATCGGTCGGGTCGAACAGCGGGTCGGCCGTGACGCAGCCCGCCGTCGTTGCCGCCGCCTCGTCGCTCTGGCAGGTGCTGCTCCCGACGGTGGACGTGGCTCCTTCCGCACTGAGGGTGACGTTCCCGTTGTAGCCGTTGGGCAGGGTGACCGGCTGCCCGCTGTCGTTGAACAGCTGGAAGGTACCGATCCACGGCTTGGCATAGTTGTTCGACGCCGTGGTCGTGCTGGCGTTGCCGGACAGCGCGATGGGCCCGGTGTCGCTGACGGCGCCGACGAAGGTGTCGGGCGGGATGGTGTCGCCCGCCGCGTCCGTTCCCGAGACCAGCCGACCTGTGTCATCTGCGTTGATCTTGGAGTCAGTGACCAGGCTGGAGCCGGCGGATGCCAGGGCCGGCTCGGTGGCGGCGCCCGGCGAGCCGCTCAGATTGGCACTCTCGCCGGCGAGCCCTGTGGGCCGGTCGATGAAGCCTGAGGCGCCAGGACCGGGCTGCAGCTGCTGCCCTGCGCTGTTCGTCACCTCGGGGTCGTTGGGGCCGGTGGGCTCGGTGCTCACGTTGTGACCGTTGATGTTCTCGCCGGCGGCGTCGGCCAGGATCCCGTAGGCCCCGTAGAGGCTGCTGGCCCCCGGTGCCGTGGTGCCCGGCGAACCGAAGGACGGCTGGTCCGCCGGCGCCGGGAAGGTCGTGCTGTCACCGGGAGCGGGCGCGTTGTTGAAGCTGTTGCCGATCGTGAACGGCGGGTTTGCCTCGTCGAAGGTGATGTCGATCATGCCGCCGTCCGCGAAGGCGGCGGACTGCTCGATCATCGGGATGTAGTAGCGCAGGAACAGGTCCGCGGCGTAGAGCCCGCCCGTGTAGTTGGCGGGGGTCGTCGCCTCGGGGTCGTCTGCGGGCACACCGGCCGGGTGGTAGTTCGGCGTGCCGTTGGCGTTGAAGGCGCCCGAGAGGTTGTTGCCCTGGCAGCTCGCATCATGGGCGTCGCTGCAGTTGTTCGGCGTGATCCAGTTGAAAGCCGGGACCTCGTTGGACGGCAGGCTCAGATCGTGGGCCAGGCCGTAGGTGGGGTCGTCGAGGTTGGCGACGTGGTTGGCGTCGCAGTTGGAGTCCTGCGTGCCGTTCGTCGGCGCGCCCGGTCCGTCGTACTCCGGGACAGTCGGCTCGTTGAGGGCCGGCTGGGCCGGGTAGGTGACGCCGCTCTGCGTCCCGCTGGACTCGCCCGTCAGAGAGGTGAACCACCCGACCGGGAAGTGCTTGGCCACGTACTGGTCGGCCGGATCGCCGTTGCTGTTGGCGTTGGCCGGCTGCGCGCCGGTGAAGCTCGTCACGTCACCGGTCGGGGCGACCAGGTTCGTGGGGTTGGTGACGGGGTTGGCGGTCGACTGGCCGGGGTAGCCACAGGCCCCGTCGTCGCGACCCGGAACGGTGTCGCTCACCCCTGGGGTCGATCCGGTCACGTAGGTCGTGGACCCGACAGGCTGGGCACCGCCGAGGTCCTGGGCGTAGCCCTTCCAGGACACCCCGGCTGCGTTCAACTGGTTGAACAGCGTCGAAACGTCCGTCGGGTAGGCGCAACCGTTCCCGTTCACCGGGTTGCCGGCTACCGGAGCGGCGTCGACGCCTCCGTGGACCACGAGCTGGCCGTAGTTGCCGTTGTCGGCGGCTGTGGCGTTCGGCGGAGTGGTGTTGGTCCCGGAGCCGTCCGTGGTGCCGTCGGTGTCGGTGCTGGTGCCGACCGTGCCGTTGGTGATGATGGCGCTGTTGTTGTTCGTCATGCTGGCGCTGCCCGAGCAGTCGTCCTGCACGCCATACGACGGCGACTGGCCCGACACGAGCGAGATGTAGTTGTCCATGCTGAAGTGACCGGTGCCGTAGTAGTTCGTGAGCAGCGCTCCCTGCTGGGGCAGCGTCTGCCAGAGATAGCTGTTCTGGTTGAGGCCGGTGAAGGTCTCGTCGTAGGACTTGTTCTCCAGAATGATCAGCCAGACGTGCTTGATCGCACCCACGGGGGTCCCGGTCGAGGTGATCACGCATTGCGCCTGGTGGCCGTTGGACCCACCATCAGGACGCTGCAAAGAGCTGCCGGCCGGGCACGACGAGTTGCCTGGAGGGGCGAAGGACGGCGCTGGCGCAGCCATGGCCGACGTCGAGATGCTCGTGCCGGCCAGAGCCAGAAGGCCGAGGGCCGCGGTGGCGATGGCCCCGCCTCGCACACGGTGTCGCCGGAAGGTCTCCGAAATTCGCACCCAGTCCTCCTCGCTTCGCGTCGGAACCCCGCAGAAGGGGTTTGGCCCAAAACTTAAAGTCAACGGGTTACGGCGAGGGTGACGTTTCGCTACGAGCGACTTATTTCTCCGTGAACGAACCGCGAACGCGCGGACCACCCGTGTTGTCAAAACAAGCATTGCGTTCGGCGCACGCGTTGCACGTGCCGTTGCACGCACAAACGTTCGATGCATGCGTAGGCACGCGCATGTGTGCACGCGCCGAAGGCGCAGTCGGTTCAGTCCGGATTCCTGGCGAGGCTCTTCCCGAGACTGCGGATCTTGGTCCGCACCGAATGCGGGAGCAGCTTCTGTTCAGACGGGCAGAGCGTGAGAAGCGACACGCTCTCGATGGTGTTGAAGGTCGTCACCGACAAGGGGAGATGCGTCTGTCCTTCCGTGCCCCTGACACCCGTCGCCTCTTCGACCAGGGCCTGGTCGAGGCCTCCCTCACGCGTGAGTAACGCGCAGAAGGCCGATCCGTCGGTCAACAGCGCGCGCAGAGCGACGTTCCCCTGCTTGTGCTGGTAGGACGCCAGCGCGGGGTCGGCCTCCGCGACGTCGGTGAAGAACCTGGTGTCCTGTGCTGCGGAGGTCTTCGGCGCCCGCAACGGTGACGACGTCGTCGTCGTCGAACCGCCCGCGTCGGCGGCGGCGCCGCCGGCGGCCGGGAGGCCGGCCAGGCCGAGCACCACCGCGAGCACGAGGGGCGCAACGATGGGCAAAGTGCGCAAAGTGCCGCAAAGTGCGCAAGGGCCGCAATGACGCAGTCACCGCCGCCACGCCGTCAGTGTGACACACCACATGGCGGCCGCTCACCCCGACAGCGCCCTGACGCGCCGCGACCGGGCCCGAAGACCCGGCCGCGAAGCCCGACACGTTGCGTAGCGTACAACCGCCACCCCCGTGTGTGTGTGCCGCGGCCAACCACATCACCGTGATCCTTCGCCGGGCGCGCCGGTGGCCGGGCGCGAAGCCCGGCCACCGCACACACAACAAACGTTGGTGCGGGAACTACATCATGCCGCCCATGCCACCCATGCCGCCCATGCCGCCACCCGCCATGGCGGCCGCCGCCGCAGCGGCGTCCACCTTCTCGGGCTTGTCGGCCACGAGGGCCTCGGTGGTGAGCAGTAGGCCGGCGATGGAGGCCGCGTTCTGCAGGGCCGAGCGGGTGACCTTGGCCGGGTCGATGATGCCGGCCTTGACCAGGTCCTCCATTTCGCCGGTGGCGGCGTTGAGGCCGTGGTTGCCCTTGGCCGACTCCACCTCGTTCACCAGGACGGCGCCTTCGAGACCGGCGTTGATGGCGATCCACTTGAGCGGAGCCTCCAGCGCGTGCGCCACGATGCGGGCCCCGGTCGCCTCGTCACCGTCCAGCGTCGTCGGCCAGGTCCAGCACCGACTTGCGGGCCCGGATGAGTGCGGTGCCACCGCCGGCCACGATGCCCTCCTCCACCGCAGCGCGGGTGGCGGACAGCGCGTCCTCGATGCGGTGCTTCTTCTCCTTGAGCTCGACCTCGGTGGCGGCGCCGACCTTGACGACGGCCACGCCGCCGGCCAGCTTGGCCAGGCGCTCCTGGAGCTTCTCGCGGTCCCAGTCCGAGTCGGTGTCGTCGATCGCCCGCTTGATCTGGGCGACGCGGCCCTTCACGTCCTCGGTCGAACCGGCACCCTCCACGATGGTGGTGTCGTCCTTGGTGACGATGACGCGCCGGGCGCTGCCCAGCAGGTCGATGGTCGCGCTCTCCAGCTTGAGGCCGATCTCCTCGCTGATGACCTGGGCGCCGGTGAGGACGGCCATGTCCTGGAGCATCTCCTTGCGGCGCTCGCCGAAACCGGGGGCCTTGACCGCGACGGAGGTGAAGGTGCCACGGATCTTGTTGACGACCAGGGTGGCCAGGGCCTCGCCCTCGACGTCCTCGGCGATGATCAGCAGCGGCTTGCCGGTCTGCATGACCTTCTCGAGCACCGGGACGAGGTCGTGCACGGCGCTGATCTTGGAGTTGTAGAAGAGGATGACCGGCTCGTCGAGCACGGCCTCCTGGCGCTCGGGGTCGGTCACGAAGTACGGCGACAGGAAGCCCTTGTCGAACTGCATGCCCTCGGTGAGCTCGAGCTCGATGCCGAAGGTGTTGGACTCCTCGACGGTCACGGTGCCGTCCTTGCCGACCTTGTCGATGGCGTCGGCCAGGACGTCACCGATTGCGGTGTCCGCGGCCGAGATAGAGGCGACCTGGGCGATCTCGGTCTTGCCGCCGACGTCCTTGGACTGCTTGGCGATGTTGTCCACCGCAGCCTTGACGCCCTTCTCCATGCCGCTGCTTGAGGCCGGTCGGGCTGGCGCCGGCGGCGACGTTGCGCAGCCCCTCGGCGATCAGCGACTGGGCCAGCACGGTGGCCGTCGTGGTGCCGTCACCGGCCACGTCGTTGGTCTTGGTGGCGACTTCCTTGACCAGCTGGGCACCCATGTTCTCGAACGGGTCATCGAGCTCCACCTCGCGGGCGATGGACACGCCGTCGTTCGTGATGGTCGGCGCGCCGAACTTCTTCTCGATCACCACGTTGCGGCCTTTGGGCCCCAGGGTGACCTTCACGGTGTCGGCCAGCTTGTTGACGCCGGCCTCGAGCCCGCGCCGGGCGGACTCGTCAAACTTCAGGATCTTGGGCATGACGGTGTCGAACTCCTCTCGAGTCCTCGAATCTCAGGTTGAACAGAAGGGGGGCCGCCGCGCCGGCCCGGATCGCACCGGGGCGGCGGACTGCCAAAATTCGTGCGGCCGAAAATCAGGCGATCTTGGCCAGGATGTCGCGGGCGGACAGGATGAGGACGTCCTCGCCGTCGAGGACGTACTCGGTGCCGCCGTACTTGGAGTAGACGACGGTGTCGCCGACCTTGACGTCGAGCGGGATCAGCTCGCCGGTGTCCTCGGAGCGGCGGCCCGGGCCAACGGCCAGGACCTCGCCCTGCTGGGGCTTCTCCTTGGCGGTGTCGGGAATGACCAGGCCAGAGGCGGTGGTCTCCTCGGACTCGCCGGGGCGGACGACGATCCGGTCATCGAGGGGTTGCAGACTCATTTTGGGACGGGCCTCCTTGGCACTTCGTTAGCACTCTCGGGTTGCGAGTGCCAACGATAGCGGGCCGGGCCGGGACTTGGCAAGGGGGAGACCCAGGCCGGCCGAAAATTCCCGCCGGGACCGGGCAGCACCAGCCGTGTGGTTCCGGCCCGGGGCCCGTTCTCCTCGGTGGGAGAGCGCAGCGCGCCACCGCCCCGCCCGGGCGCCGGCGCCAGCCGCTCATGGAGCAGGAGGGGGCGAACATGGCCCAGGCAGGGATGGAGCACTGGCGGCGTGCCGTAAGGTGGACGTTCGGAGGGATCTTCGTCGCAGCCCTGGCCGGAGGCCTGATCGGGCAGGCGACCGGGGGTGACGCGCTGGCCGACGCCCGTACGGCGTCCGGGCGGTGTCGCGCCGGCCACCGCCCGGCCACTCCACGACGTCCTCGCCCAACACCGCTGCGGTGGCGTCGAAGACGGTGGCACGGGGCACCGCGGCGCTGCTGCGCCTGTCGGACCTGCCGTCGGGATGGACCGCCGGTGGCACTCCGGCCGCACCGACACGGGTGACACCCTGGTCGTCCAAGCTGGCCCGCTGCGTCGGGGTGCCCGCACGCGTCGCCGCCGTGGCGCCGACCAAGGTGAACAGCGCCGACTTCACCAGCACCGGACAGCTCGACGCCGTCGAGGACAGCGTCTCGGTCTACCGCTCGGCGGCCCAGGCCCGGGCCGAGTACGCCGCCCTGGCCAGCTCAAAGACCACCACGTGCATGAACCGAGTCGCCAGCCTGGCACTGCAGCAGAACATGCAGAAGGAGGCGGGGAGCACCACCACCGTCGGGGTCGTCAGCTTCGCCGACCTGCCCGCCGCGGCGGCTGCCCTGCACCTGACCGGCTTCACCGTGACCATCCCGATCGCCCGTGGTGGACGGGTGCTGACCGTCACGAGCACGCAGGTCGACTTCGTCTCCGGCGCGCTGCTGCACCAGATGACGTTCAACGGCAACGGCTCGCCCTTCCCGGCCCCCCTCGAGGAGCAGGTGCTCTCGACGGTGCAGGGCCGGCACTGACGACGGCCGGCGCCGTGTCGGCGGACAGGCGTGGCCCCGGCGCGTGTCGGTACGCTCCCGGGCGACCGCCACCAGCCGGAGGGACCCCCCATGGCCGCAGCCAACCCCAAGAGTGACCCCGACCGCTGGTGGCACGGGGGCGTCTTCTACCAGATCTACCCCCGCTCCTACGCCGACAGCGACGGGGACGGGGTGGGCGATCTGCCGGGCATCGTGTCGAAGCTCGACCACCTGGCGCGCCTGGGCATCACCGGCGTGTGGTTGTCCCCGGTCACGTGCTCGCCCAACCGCGACTGGGGCTACGACGTGTCGGACTACCGCGACATCGACCCCTCCTTCGGGAACCTCGACGACCTCGACACCCTGGTGCGCGAGGCGGGTACGCGTGGCATCCGCATCCTCATGGACCTGGTGCCCAACCACACCAGCGACCAGCACGCCTGGTTCGTCGACGCGCTGAGCGGGCGGGGGTCGGCGCACCGCGACTACTACGTCTGGGCCGACCCCAAGCCGGACGGCATGCTGCCGAACAACTGGGCCAGCATCTTCGGGGGCCCCGCCTGGCAGTTCGACGAGGCCAGCGGCCAGTACTACCTGCACAACTTCGAGGCCCAGCAGCCCGACCTGAACTGGTGGGACGAAGGGGTGCGGCGCGAGTTCGACGACATCGTGCGCTTCTGGTGGGACCGGGGCGTGGCGGGGTTCCGCATCGACGTGTGCAACATGATGATCAAGGACAAGGAGCTGCGCGACAACCCGCCGGCCACCGAGGATGATCCGCTCGACCAGCAGTTCATGGGCCAGCGCGCCGTCTACAACACCGACCGCCCCGAGGCCCACGACATCCTGAAGCGCTGGCGCGCCATTGCGGACGGCTACGAGCCGGCCCGGCTCCTCATCGGCGAGACCAACGTGGAGCAGCTGCCCGTCCTCGTGGACTTCTACGGCGACGGGCACGACGAGCTGCACGGCGGCTTCAACTTCGTGTTCATCAACGCGCCGCTCGAAGCGGGCGCGCTCCGTGCCGTGGTGGAGGAGACCGAAGCACTGCTGCCCGAGGGCGCCTGGCCCATCTGGACGGGGTCCAACCACGACGTGTCGCGGCTGGCCACCCGCTGGGCGTCCGGCGACGTGGCCAAGGTCAAGCTGGCACTGCTGCTCCTGCTCACCCTGCGCGGCACGCCCTTCCTCTACCAGGGCGACGAGATCGGGCTCGTCGACGGGACCCTGCAGCGCGAGGACGTCCTCGACGCCGTCGGTGTCCGCTTCTGGCCGTACTACAAGGGACGCGACGCCGAGCGCACGCCGATGCCGTGGAACGCCGAACCGGGCGGCGGCTTCACCCCAGCCGGCGTGCGTCCGTGGCTGCCCATGGCCGACCCGGCGCCGTGCAACGTGGCCGACCAGGAGGGCGACCCCGACTCGGCCCTCGAGCTGTGCCGCCGCGCCATCGCGGCCCGGGCGGCCAGCGAGGACCTCGCCGTCGGCTCGTACCGTTCGCTGCCCTCCCCCGAGGGCACGTGGGTCTATGCCCGCGGCGACGGCGACGGCCACGTCACGGTGTTGCTCAACATGTCGAGCGAGACGGTGTCCTTCGGCGAAGTGGCCGGGACGGTGACGGTGAGCACCGAGCACGGGCTGGAGGGCTCCCGCGCCGACGGGACCTTGGCGCTCCCACCCTGGGGGGGCGCCGTCGTGACGCCATGACGCCCGAGCGGCGGCGCTTCGTCCTGTGCACGACGCCGTCCCATGGGGCACACGGCGCCCCTGGTCGCGCTGGCCGGCCGCCTCGTCGGCGACGGGCACGAGGTCGTGTTCTTCACCACGGAGCACTACCGCCAGACGATCGAGGCAACGGGGGCGCGCTTCGTGCCCTTTGCGGCCGCGGACGACGCGCATGACCTGATGGTGGCCAACCCCGAGCGCGAGTCGTCGTCCAAGCGCGGCGTCCGGGGGGTGAAGGACGACCTGCGCCGGATCTTCATCGGTCCCGTCCCCGGCCAGAGCCGCGACCTGCGCGGAATCCTGGAGGACTTCGCGGCGGACTGCATCGTGGTCGACTCCATGTTCCTCGGCGCCGTTCCCCTGGCGCTGGGGCCGCGCCCGGCACGGCCGGCGCTGGTGTGTCTCGGCGTCATGCCGTACGCGTCGAACAGCCGGGACACAGCGCCGTTCGGGGTGGCGTTCCAGCCCGGGACCGATCCGCTGCGCCGCCTGCGCAACGCGGCGATGAACTGGGCCACCGAGCACTTCGTGCTGGCCGACATTCAGCGCTTCGCCCGGCGTCGGCTGGCCGAGGCCGGCGCGCCCGGCGGATTCCCCGGCTACCTCGTCGACGTCCAGCCCAAGGTGGTCGACGCCTTCTTGCAGGCAACGGTGGCGGGCTTCGAATACCCGCGCTCGGACCTCGCCCCCTCGGTGCGCTTCGTCGGACCGATCCTCGTCCCACCGGCAGGCTCCTTCGAACAACCGCCCTGGTGGGACGAGCTCGGGAGTGGCCGGCCGGTGGTCCACGTCACCCAGGGCACGCTCGACAACGCGGACCTCGGCCGGCTCGTGCTCGTGACGACCCGGGCGCTGGCCGACGACGAGGTCCTGGTCGTGGCGACGACGGGCGGGCCCGACCCCTCGCCCCTGCGGCGTGAGCTGCCGGCGAACGTCCGCCTGGAGCGCTTCGTGCCGCACGACCTCCTCCTCCCCCATGTCGACGTCATGGTGACCAACGGGGGCTACGGCGGCGTGCAACAGGCGCTCGCCCACGGCGTCCCCCTCGTGGTGGCCGGCGACAGCGAGGACAAGCCCGAGGTGGCGGCCCGCGTGCAGTGGTCGGGCGCGGGCGTCAACCTGCACACGGGACGGCCCTCACCGGCCATGGTGGCGCGGGCTGTCCGCCGCCTGCTCCAGCGGGGCTCGTACCGGCAACGGGCGCAGGCGCTCCAGGCCGAGATCGCCGCCACCGATCCGCTCGGCACCATCACCGGCGTGTTGCACGAGCAGTGCGCGGCCAACGACGCGGTGCGCCGGCCCGCCGAGAACGTCTGACTCGCACGGGGCCGGGTACAGTCGACGGCATGCAGGCCGAGTCCAGGTCCGGCCGTCTGCGCTGGTCGCGGGGCCACACGGCTCCCACGGTCCCGGACTCGTTCCCCGAATCGGGTCTCATCGAGGACCTCCCGGCCCGCGAGCTCCACCGGGGGCTGTTCCACCTCCTCTTCGCCCGTGACCCGGCCCCGGACGATCCCTTCGTGGCCGAGCTCGAGCAGGGCACGAAGACGCCGCGCCAGATGATGGAGTGGCTGATCCACTCGGCGGAGTGGAGCCACGCCGCACCCATGACCGAGTTCGGCCCCTCGCTGCACTACGGGCGCGGGGTCTTCATCCGCAGCCTGCCGCGGGCGAGGCGCATCCTCGACATCGGCGGCGTGGCGCTCGGCGTCCCCTACGGCGCGCTCGTCCTGATGGGCTATCCGTACGCCTTCCAGGAGATCGTCATCGTCGATCTGCCGAGCGAGGACCGCCACGAGCTGTACCAGGACGGCCAGACACAGACGACGGTCGACGTCGCCGGCGGCCGCGTCGCCTACCGCTACCACTCCATGACCGACCTCAGCAGCTACCCGTCGGCGTCGTTCGACATGGTCTACAGCGGGGAGAGCATCGAGCACATCACGCGTCGCGAGGCCGAACTTGTCCTGGCCGAGGCCCGCCGCGTCCTCAGGCCGGGCGGGGTCCTGGCCCTCGACACGCCGAACGCCAAGCTGACCCGGCTGCAGCAGGACACCTTCATCGACCCCGACCACAAGTACGAGTACCGGCACGCGGAATTGGCCGCCATGCTGCGCGGCAACGGGTTCGTCATCGAACGGGCCATGGGGATCAACTACGGCGGCGACTCCGTCGCCCGGGGCGTCTTCGATCCGACCGAGCTGGCCACCAAGCGCGGCATCTTCGACGACATCGAGAACTGCTACCTGCTGGCCTACGTCTGCCGCAAGCCGCGCCACCCCACCCTGGGGTCGTCGCTGGAGCGGGCCTGGTGGCGCGTCGCCGGCACGCAGGCCACGCCGCGGCGTGCGCTCGGGCGGGCCCGGCGCATGCTCGGCTCCTGACGTCGCCTACCGGTTGACGGGGGACATGTCGGCGTAGCGATCGCCTTTGGCGGGGGCGACGGTGTCGAGGACGGCGAGGTTCTCCTCGGTCAGCTCGACGCCCAGCGCGGCCACGTTCTCTTCCAGGTAGGTGCGGCGCTTGGTGCCCGGGATCGGCGCCACATCGCGCCCCGCGGCGTGGACGAAGGCCAGCGCGATCTGCCCGGGCGTGCATCCCTTGGCCGCGGCGAGCTGGTCGACGACCTCCACGATGGCCACGTTGGCGGCGAGGTTGTCGCCCTGGAAGCGGGGCTGGTAGCGGCGGAAGTCGCTCTCGTCCAGGTCGTCGAGCGAGCGCAGCGCGCCGGTGAGGAAGCCGCGGCCGAGCGGGCTGTAGGGGACGAACCCGATGCCGAGCGCGCGCAGCGTGGGCAGGATCTCCTCCTCGGGGTCGCGCGACCACACCGAGTACTCGGTCTGCAGGGCCGAGATCGGATGCACGGCATGGGCCCGGCGAATGGTGGCCGGCGCGGCCTCGGAGAGCCCGAGGTAGCGCACCTTGCCCTGCGTCACGAGCTCCCCCATGGCCCCGACCGTTTCCTCAATCGGGGTGTCGGGGTCCACCCGGTGCTGGTAGTAGAGGTCGATGTGGTCGACGCCGAGCCGCTGCAGGGAGGCCTCGCAGGACTGGCGCACGTACTCGGGCCGCCCGTTGACGGCGCGCCGGGTCGGGTTGTCAGGGTCGCGCACGATGCCGAACTTCGTGGCGATGACCGCTTCGTCGCGGTGCCCGGCGAGCGCCTTCCCGACGAGGACCTCGTTCGTGTAGGGCCCGTACATGTCCGACGTGTCGAAGAAGCTGACCCCGAGCTCGAGCGCCCGGTGGATGGTGGCGATGGACTCGGCGTCGTCGGTCGGCCCGTAGAAGTCGGACATCCCCATGCACCCGAGCCCCTGGCGGGACACCGTGAGGCCCTGGGTTCCGAGCGCGATCGTTTCGATGGCCATGGCAGGGCTCCTCTCGTGGTGTCCGACGGCGGGCGGGACCGCCCGTGCTGTGCTCGCTCGCCCACCCTACGTGCGGGCGAGAGGCGCCTGACGCGCCCGAACGGCCTAATGGGGGCGACCCTGTTCGACCTGCTGGCCCGTCGCCGCCAGCTCCTCGAGGCGCACGGCGTACTCCTCGGAATCGATGTCGTAGACCCACATGACGAGCGCGTCCTGGCCGGTCACCGGGTAGTAGTTCTTGCGCACGGCGACCGGCGCGAACCCGAAGCGCCGGTAGAGCGCCTGCGCCGGCTCGTTGTTGGCTGCCACCTCGAGCGAGATGTGCTTGATCCCCCCGGCGCACAAGGTACGGATGCCGTCGACGATCATGGTGGTCGCCACGCCCGCGCGCTGGAAGGCGGGCGACGTCGCGAGGGTGGTCATGTGCGCCTCGTCGTCGACCATCATGAAGCCGATGTAGCCGGCCATCTCGTCGCCGTCCCAGGCGGCGCGGTAGAGGCGGCCCTTGCGCAGCGCCAGCTCGGAGTTGAACACGGCGACCGACCACGGCTCGGGGAAGACCTTGCCCTCGATGCGGAGCACGTGGCGGAGGTCCCTCCGCTTGAGCTTGTCGATGCGCAGCGTCACGTCGCCACCGTCCTCAGGCCCGCACGGCGCGGGCGAAGTTGCTGGTGGCGTCCGCCTCACGCATATAAAGAGGAACGACCGCGGCGGCCTGAACTGGCGGCTCGCCCGAATCGAGGCGGGCCCGGGCGATGTCGAGCAGCGCGGCGGGGGGCGGGAAGGCCAGGCCCGGCGACCCGGGGTCGACCCCGGGGACGGCCCCGAGCACGTCGGCGTAGCGGAGTGCCCCGTCGCCCACGGCGTGGACCGGCGTGGCGGCGAGCTCGCCCAACGCCGTCGCCAGGTCCGCGGGCGTGAAGAGGCCGATCCCCAGACGCTCCGCTGCGACCGCCCCGGCCGGGCCGACATCGTGCACGGCGGCGAACACCTCGCCGCGCCGGGCGTCGACACAGGCCAGGACCAGCGCCACGCAGGCCGGCCGCGGCCGCACCCGCGGTGAGGATGTCCAGGCTGGTCGCCCCGACGACCCCGATGCCGAGCGACTGGGCCAGACCCTTGGCCGCCGCCACTCCGACACGGAGGCCGGTGAAGAGCCCGGGACCGATGTCGACGGCCACGACGCCGAGATCTCCCGGGACCAGATCGAGCTGGGCCAGCAGGTGCTCCAACGCGGGCGTGAGCGTCTCGACGTGGCGCCGGCGACCGGTCAGCGTCAGCTCGGCCTGCACACCTGCTGCGGTGCGGACGGCCACCCCGACCGTCTCGGTGGCCGTCTCGATCGCCACCATGGCGCCGCCGACGCCGACGCCGGGTCCGGGCCCGCTCACGCCGTCCGCCCCTCTGCGGGCGCCATCGACGCCGCGATCGCGTCCGACCGGTCGGCCCAACGGCCCCGGCCGACGACCGTGAGCACGCGCCGCTCCGGCGCACCCACGGGATCGGGGGCGACAAGGGTGACCTCGAGCGCGCTGTCGCCCAGGGCCGGCGCCGCCAACTCGCCCCACTCGACGAGGGCCACCGCGTCCTCCTCGACCAGCTCTGCCAGGGCCAGGTCGACCACCTCGCCCAGCGAGCCGGTCCGGTACACGTCGGCATGGATGAGGACCGCGACCGGGCTGCGCTCCCCGCAGCGGTAGTGGCGCACCAGCGCGAAGGTCGGGCTGGTCACCGGGCCTGGCACCCCCAGGGCGGCGGCGAAGCCCTGGGCGAAGACCGTCTTGCCGGCGCCGAGGTCCCCGACGAGCAGGACGACGTCGCCGGGGCGGCAGAACGCCGCCAGGCGCCCCGCCAGGGCGCGGGTCACCTCGGGCGACTCGCTCGTCCACTCGACCGGCCAGCTCATGGAGCGCCCGCCGCCATGAGACGCTTGGCCCGGACGAAGTCGGCCCGCATCTCGGCCATGGCCTCACCGCCGGCCCGCAGCACGTAGGCCGGGTGGTAGGTCGGAACGAGGCTGGCCCGCCCCCGCTCGAAGACCTGCCCGCGCAATTCCCGGATGCCCCTGGTCGTCTCGAGCAGGAGCTTGGTGGCGAAGTTCCCGAGCGTGACGACGACGCGGGGATCGATGAGCTCGATCTGCTCGGAGAGGTAGGGCCGGCAGGCCTCTATCTCCTTCGGCGCCGGGTCGCGGTTCTGGGGGGGGCGGCACTTGACGACGTTGGCGATGTAGCACTCGGCCCGGGTCAAGCCGACCTCCTCCCACATGAGGCGGTCGAGCAGCTTGCCCGAGCGGCCGACGAAGGGCTCACCGGCCAGGTCCTCCTCGCGGCCCGGGCCCTCGCCCACGAAAAGCAGGTCGGCCGTGGCGGAGCCGACCCCGAACACCACCTGGGTCCGGCCTTTGGCCAAGGGGCAGAGGGTGCATGTGGAGGCGGTGACCGCCAGCCGTTCGAGCGCGTCGACGCCGGCGTCAGGCACCGGGCACGTCGGGACGGTTGACCACGATGCGCGGCATGCGCGGCCCCACGCCGCACACCACCTCGTAGCTGATCGTCCCCAGCAGAGCGGCCCAGTCGTCGGCCGTGATGACCTCGTCCCCCTGCCGTCCGAGCAGCACGACCTCGTCGCCCGGGCGCACCGAGGCGTCGTCGCCGCAGTCGACCACGATCTGGTCCATGGTCACCGCGCCGGCCAGGGGGCGGCGCACGCCACGGATGAGCACCTCGTAGCCGCCGTCGAAGAGGGCGCGCGGCACGCCGTCGGCATAGCCGATCGGTACGGTGGCGACGAGCGACCGCACGGGGAGCGGGCGGCGGCGGCCGTAGGAAGGGCGCTCCCCCGCCTCGAGTGTGCGCACCGCCACCACACGCGCCTTGAGCGCCATGGCCGCGCGCAGCTGCTCGCCGCCCGCCTGCGCGTCGAAGGCGTCCTGGACGGGACGGCCGGGCAGATAGCCGTAGAGGCCGAGGCCACAGCGCACGATGTCGTGGCGGGCCCGGGGGAAGGCGATGGCGCCCGCCGTGTTGGCGGCGTGCAGCAACGGCGCGGAGATGCCGGCCGCGGCGAGCTCTGCCACCAGGCGGTCGAAGAGGTCGAGCTGGCCCTCCGTGTAAGCGTGGTCCGCGGCGCCGCCGTCGGCCACCGGCAGGTGGGTCCAGATCCCCTCGAGCTGCAGCAGCGGCTCGTCCACCACGGCGGTCGCGATGGCGCGCAGGTCCTCGGGTGCCGCGCCGACGCGGTGCATGCCGGTGTCGACCTTGACGTGCACGGCCACCGGCCGGCCGGCCGCCGCGGCCGCGCCGAAGGCGGCGATCCCTTCGGGGGTGTAGAGCGTCGGCGTGAGCCCGTAGGACAGGGCGGTCGCCGCCGCGGCGGGGTCGCACTCGCTCAGGAGGAGCACCGGCGCGGTCACCCCGTGCTCCCGCAGCTCGACGCCCTCGTCGACCAGCGCCACGGCGAGCCGCTGGGCACCGCCGGCCAGCGCGGCCCGGGCCACCGCCGGCCCCCCGTGGCCGTAGCCGTGGGCCTTGACCACCGCGCAGAGCTCGGCCGGTGCTGCCAGGCGGGCCAGCACCGATGCGTTGTGGGCCACGGCGGCCAGGTCGATCTCGGCCCAGGCCGGGCGCGAGCGCCCCTGGGCCATGGTCACCGCTGCGTCCTCCCCCGTCTGGTCCGGGGCCACCAGCCGCACCGGCGCGCCGTCACGCACCGTCATCGGCCAGTTCCGACAGGAACACCGCCACCAGATCCGGCAGGTCGCCGGCCACCAGGCCCTGCGACGGCCCGAGCGACGCGGCGCGCCCATGCACGTGAGCGGCCACCGCCGCTGCTTCCAGCGCCGGCAGGCCACGGGCGCAGAAGGCACCGATGATGCCCGAGAGCACATCGCCCGTCCCGGCGGTGGCGAGCGCCGGCCCACCGGCGTCCGCCAGCAGGACATCGCCATCCGGAGAGGCGACCGCGGTCAGCGACCCCTTCAACAGCACGACGGCCCCGGTGGCCCGGGCCAGCTCCCGCGCCGCGGCCAAGCGGTCCTCCCCTGGCGGAGCGCCGTTGATGCGGGCGTACTCGCCGTCGTGCGGCGTCAGGATGCTCGGCGCGCTCCGCTTCTCGATGAGCACGCGCGCCGCAGCCGTGCCGCCCAGGGCGCGCAGCGCGTCGGCGTCGATCACGAGCGGGACGGGCACGGCCGCGATGACTGCCCTGATCTGCTCTGCGCGCTCCTCGCCGGTCCCGAGCCCGGGTCCGACTACCACCGCCTGGCACTTGGCCGTCGCGTCCAGGAACGCGCCGGCCCAGCCCTCGCCCGGCAGGCGCATGCGCACGGCCTCGGTGGGCCAGGGAGCCGTCGGGTCCCCCGGCGAGCCGAGCCGGATCATGCCGGCGCCGGCGGCCATGGCACCCCGTGTGCAGAGAATGGCCGCGCCCTCCATGCCCGGCGAGCCGGCCGCGACACCCACCGCTGTCGTCCACTTGTTGACCTGACGCGGCCGGAGGGGCACGAGCGCGACGTCGGCGTCCTCCACCACCATCGCCTGCGGCGTCGGGAAGCCGACGCCGATGTCGGCCACCTCGACGGCGCCGCTGCACTCCGCGCCGCGACCCAGCAAGAGCCCCGGCTTCAGCGCGGCGAAGGTCACCGTCCGGTCGGCCTGCACGGCCTCGCCCGGCGCCGCGCCGCTGTCGGCGTCGACGCCCGAGGGGATGTCGATCGCCAGCACCTGCGCACCGGGGGGGACCCGCGGCGCGTCGTACGAGCCCCGGAACCCGGTCCCGTAGGCGCCGTCGATGACGAGGTCACACGGCGGCAGCGCCTCACCGCCCCCCACGTCGGCCGCCTCGAGCACACGCACGCGGGCTCCCCGCTGCGCCAGAAAGGATGCGGCGACCCGGCCGTCGGCCCCGTTGCTGCCCTTTCCCGCCACCACGACGACGCGCCGGCCGTAGGCGCCCCCGAGCAGCCGCAGCGCGGCGTGCGCGACCGCCGTGCCGGCGCGCGCCACCAGCGTCTCGTGCGACACGGTGGCCAGCGCGGCGGCGTCGGCCGCCCGCATCTCGTCGCGGGTCAGGACGGCGCGCACGGGGCCCGTTCCGCCACCACGAAGGCGATCGCCACGCCGTCGGTGTGCGTGAGGGACAGGTGCAGGGTGCCGGCGCCCCGGGCGCCGGCCAGCTCGGCGGCGGTGCCGTGCAGCCGGAGGTAGGGCGCGTTGCGGGTGGCGCCCTGGCCCGTCGTCCGGCACACCTCGACGTCGGTGAGCGCGAAGCCCCCGATGCCGGTCCCGAGCGCCTTCATGACCGCCTCCTTGGCGGCGAAGCGCGCCGCCAGGCTCTGGGCCACGTCAGCGGAGCCGGTGGCGTCGGCACGCTCGGACTCGGTGAAGCACCGCCGGGCGAAGGACGGTCGGCGGTCGAGCACCTGCCGGAACCGCGCCACGTCGACCGCGTCGACGCCGACGCCGGCGATCACTCGACGGTCACCGTCTTGGCCAGGTTGCGGGGGCGGTCGGGGTCGTGCCCGTGCAGGCGGGCCAGGCGGTAGGCCAACTGTTGCAGCGGCACCACGCCGACCACCGGCGAGAGCAGCGGGGCGGTCGGCGGGACCCACAGCACGTGGTCCGCCGCCGCGGCCGACTCCTCGTCGCCGTCGTCGGCCAGCAGCACGACCGTGGCACCACGGCTGCGCACCTCGGCGATGTTGGACAGCATCTTCTCCCACAGCGGGTTACGCGTGGCGATCCCCACCACCACCACACCCGGCTCGATCAGCGCGATCGGGCCGTGCTTGAGCTCGCCCGCCGGGTAGCCCTCGGCGCGCAGGTAGGCCAGCTCCTTCAGCTTGAGCGCGCCCTCCAGCGCGACGGGGAAGCCGACGTGGCGCCCGAGGTAGAAGAAGTCACGGGCGTCGGTCAGCTTGGCCGCCACGTCGTCGACGTCACCCGCCCGTTCCAGGCTCCCGGCCACCAGGCGGGGCAGATCCTCCATGGCGTTCATCGTCTCGTTGATCTGCGCCTGCGGCAGCGTCCCGAGCAGCTGGGCCAGGTACAGCCCCAGCACCTCGAGCGCCACAATCTGGGCCAGGTGGCACTTCGTGGAGGCGACGCCGATCTCGGGCCCGGCCCGCGTGTAGAGCACGCCGTCGGCCGCCCGTGCCATGGACGAATCCACCACGTTGGAGACGACGAGCACCTTGGCGCCGAGGCGGGCCGCCTCGCGCATGGCCTCGGACGTATCGAGCGTCTCGCCCGACTGCGATACGCCGACACACAGCGTCCGCTCGTTGAGCACCGGGTCGCGGTAGCGGAACTCGCTGGCGATGTCGACCTCGGTGGGCAGCTTCACCCAGTGCTCAATGGCGTACTTGGCCACCAGCGCGGCGTGGTAGCTCGACCCGCAGGCCACGATGAAGACCTTGTCGATGGCGCGCAGGTCGTCGGCGCTGAGCCGCATCTCGTCCAACATGAGCCCGCCGTCCGGGCCTCGGCGGTCGAGCAGCGTGTCGGCGACCGCCTTCGGCTGCTCGTTGATCTCCTTGGACATGTAGTCCTCGAAGCCGCCCTTCTGGGCCGACTCCAGGTCCCACGTGATCGTCAGCCGCTCGGGCTCGACCGCGGTGCCGTCCAACGTGGTGACCGCCAGGGTGCCGGGCGTCAACACCGCCACCTCGTCGTCGGCGAGGGCGTACACCTCGCGGGTGTGCCCGATGAGCGCGGGGATGTCGGAGGCGAGGAAGGCCACACCGTCGCGCAGCCCCAGAACGAGCGGCGTCTTGCGCCGGGCGGCCACGATGGTGTCGGGCTCGTCGACCGAGACGACCGCAATGGAGAACGAGCCCCGCAGGCGCGGCAGCACGGCCCGGACCGCCTCGGCCAGGCCGCCGGCGCCAACGCCGGCCGCATCGGCCATCTCCTGCTCGATCAGGTGGGCCAGCACCTCGGTGTCGGTGGCCGAGACCATCGTGTGCCCGGCGGCCTCGAGCTCGCTCCGCAACTCGGCGTGGTTCTCGATGATCCCGTTGTGGATCAGGGCCAGCCGACCGGTGCAGTCGACGTGCGGGTGGGCGTTCTCGGTCGTCGGCCCGCCGTGGGTGGCCCAGCGGGTGTGCCCGATGGCGGCGGCGTGCCCCGTGGGCGCGGTCGCCGTGAGCGCGCCCAGCTTGGAGACCGAGTCCGTGCCGCCGGCCGCCCGCGCCCGCCAGACCACGTCGGCGCCGTCGACGACCATGGCGACCCCGGCCGAGTCGTACCCGCGGTACTCGAGCTGGTGCAAGGCCCCGAGGAGGATCGGGATGGCGTCGGACTCACCCGTCACGCCGATGATGCCGCACATAGTCCCCCCAGGCTACCTGGGTGCCTGTGGCTCGATCTGCCCCAGGGCGGCCTCGACGGTGGCGGCCAGCTTGGCCGCCACCGCGTCGGCCTGGGCCTCCACCCGAGCCTCGACCATGACGCGCACCAGCGGCTCGGTGCCGCTCGGGCGCAGCAGGACCCGGCCCTCGTGGCCGAGCTCGGCCTCGGCGGCCACCACGGCCTCCCACACCTCGGTGCAGTCGGCCAGGCGCTCGGGCTGTGGGATCGGGACGTTGACGAGGCGCTGGGGGACCCGCTCCACCAGACCGGCTGAGAGGTCGGCCAGTGAGCGGCCGGCCCGCTTCATCAGGTCGGCCAGGGTCATGCCGGTGAGGATCCCGTCGCCGGTGGTCGAGCGGGTACGGAAGATGATGTGGCCCGACTGCTCGCCACCCAGGCTCAGGCCGTCGGCGTCGAGCGCGGCCAGCACGTGGCGGTCCCCCACGTCGGTCTCGCGCACCTGAATGCCGCGGGCCTCCATGGCCAGGCGGAAGCCGAGGTTGGTCATGACGGTGACGGCCACGGTGTTGCCGGTGAGCTGGCCCCGCTCGGCCAGGTCGAGTGCGAACAGAGCCAGCAGCACATCGCCGTCCACCACGCTCCCCTGGTGGTCGACCGCGATGACCCGGTCGGCGTCCCCGTCGAAGGCCAGCCCGAGGTCGGCTCCTTGGGCCACGACGGCACGCGCCAGCTCGCTCGGGTCGGTCGAGCCGCACTTGTCGTTGATGTTCGCCCCGTCGGGCGCGTCGTGCAGCGCAACGACCTGGGCGCCGGACTCGGCCAACACCCGCGGCGCAATGGCGCTGGCGGCGCCGTTGGCGCAGTCGACCACGATGTGGAGCCCGTCGAGCCGGCGCCCCTCCAGCGTGGCCAGCAGATGGGTCCGGTAGAGCTCGGCGGCGCCGTCGGGGTCGGCACTGATCCGCCCCACGCCGTGGCCGGTCGGTCGTCGGGGCGGGCGGTCCGGGTCGGCCAGAATGGCGTCGAGAGCGCGCTCGATCTCGGTCTCGAGCTCCGTCGGCAGCTTCGTCCCGAGCAGGCTGAACAGCTTGATGCCGTTGTCGCCGAAGGGGTTGTGCGAGGCCGAGATCACGGCGCCGGGCGCCTTGCGGGACTCGGCCACGGCGGCCACGCCCGGGGTGGGCAGGACGCCGAGGTCGACGACATCAGCGCCTTCCGCCGCGAGGCCAGCGGAGAAGGCGGCCTGCAGGAGCGGCCCCGAGCGGCGCGTGTCGCGGCCGACGACGAACGTCGGAGCGGGAAGCACACGAGCAGCGGCACGCCCGAGGGCCAGGGCCAGTTCGGGTGTCAGCTCTTCGTTCGCAACCCCGCGCACACCGTCGGTGCCGAAGCGGGTCGGCGCCATCGCTACCGCTTGGAGTACTGCGGCGCCTTGCGGGCCTTCTTCAGGCCGTACTTCTTGGACTCCTTCTCGCGGGCGTCGCGGGTGAGAAGGCCGGAACGCTTGAGCGCGCCCCGCAGCTCCGGGTCGATCTCGCACAGGCTGCGAGCGATGCCGAGGCGCATGGCGCCGGCCTGCCCCGAGATCCCTCCCCCGTCGATGGTGGCGTCGATGTCGTAGGACTCTGTCGTGTTGGTGACCCGCAGCGGCTCGGTCACCAGCATGCGGTGGGTGGCCGAGGTGAAGTAACGCTCGATCGGGAGCTTGTTCACCGTGATGGCGCCTTGGCCGGCGCGGAAGCGCACGCGCGCCACGGCCTGCTTGCGGCGTCCGGTGGTCTGGGTCATTGGTGCGGGCATGAAGAGGGTGATGTCCTTCCTGGGTGCGTCGGCCGGGGCGCGGGATCAGCCGGCGCGACGGGCCTGGGGCAGTTCGAGCGGCTCGGGCTTCTGGGCCGAGTGCGGATGGTCGGGGCCGGCGTACACCTGCAGCTTGGAGAGCATCTGGCGGCCGAGGGTGTTCTTGGGCAGCATGCCCCGCACGGAACGGCGGATCAGCTCGGCGGGCTTCTCCTCGAGCAGCTTGGCGTACGTAGTGGAGCGCAGGCCGCCCGGGTAGCCGCTGTGGCGGTAGGCCAGCTTGGAGGCGGCCTTGTCCGAGGTGAGGATCACCTTGTCCGCGTTGACCACGATCACATGGTCGCCGGTGTCGACGTGAGGGGCGAAGTAGGGACGATGCTTGCCGCGCAGGATCGCCGCCACCGAGGAGGCCAGGCGCCCGAGGACGAGCCCGTCGGCGTCGACGACGAACCACGTCCTCTGTATCTCGGTGACCTTCGGTGAAAATGTGCGCACAAGACCGATCTTTCGCATCCGCGTGGTGGGCGAGACTGCCTCCGGACCTGGGTCCCGGGACGGGCTCAACGGTCCCGGGGGTCCCGAGAGCCGACGTACCAGGATAGGGCCCCCGGCAGAGGGGGGCAAGCCGCCGGGCGGGTTCAGGCGGCCGGGTCCTCTCCGCCGGGGCCATAGGTGACCGACACCAGGCAGAGCCCGTGCGCCGGGGCCGGATCGGGCATGCGGTGACGGGTCACCGCCCGCAGCCGCTCCATGAGGCCGGCGGCGTTCTCCCGGCCCCGGCCCACCTCGACCAGGCTGCCTACCAGGGAGCGGACCATCTGGTGGCAGAAGGAGGCGGCGGTGATGTCGAAGCGGAGCAGCCGGGTCGCCTTCGTGGCGCCGTCGGCATCGGTCGCTTCCCTTCCCCCGTCGATGCTCCAGCGGGCCGTCGTCACCCGGCGGAGAAGGGGCTGGGCCGGGTCCGAGCCCACGGGCCGGCGGCAGAACGAGCGGAAGTCGTGCGTGCCGAGGAAGACGTCCGAGGCGCCCCTCATGGAGTTGAGGTCGAGCGGGTCGCGCACGTGCCAGGCCACGGGCGCCAGCAGGGGGTCGGGGGCGGGGGCGTTCCAGACGAGATACCGGTAGGTCCGGGCGGTGGCCGAGCGGCGGGCGTCGAATTCCATGCCCACGGCTTCGGCCTGGCGGACGACGATCTCGGGGGCCAGCTGGCGGTTCAGGGCGCGGGCCAGCCCGACCCCGTCGTAGTGGAAGTCGGCCGGGAGGTCGACGTGGACCACCTGCCCCCGGGCATGCACGCCGGCGTCGGTCCGGCCGGCACAGGTGATGGCCGGCGCCTGGTCGAGCCGGGCCGTCCGCCCGAGCGCCAGGCGCAGCGCGCCGGCCACGGTCGGGACCTCGGGCTGAGCGGCGAAGCCCCGGAAGGCCGCACCGTCGTAGGCGATCAGGAGCCTCCAGCGCTGCAGGGCAGCGCCGGCGGGTTGCTCCACCCCTAGACGAACTCGATCCGCGCCATCGGCGCGTTGTCACCCGGGCGCGGGCCCAGCTTGAGGATGCGGGTGTAGCCGCCGGGCCGCTCGGAGTAGCGGGGCCCGATCTCCTCGAAGAGCTTGTGCGCCATGTCCTTGTCCCGGATGAGGGAGACCACGTTGCGGTGGTTGGCCAGGCCGCCCTTGCGCGCGGCGGTGACGCACTTCTCCGCGACCGGGCGCAGGGCCTTGGCCTTGGCCTCGGTGGTCACGATGGACTCCGCCGCGATGAGCGAGGCCACCAGGTTCCCCATCATCGCCTTCTGGTGCGCCGAGGAGCCGCCGAAGCGGCGGCCGCGCTTGGGGGTTGCCTGCATGGCGGCTCAGTCCCTCGTGCGGAGCGACAGCCCGCGCTCGTCGAGGCGTTGCACGACCTCGTCGGCCGACTTCTGGCCGAAGTTGGTGATGGCCAGCAGGTCCTCCATGGTGCGCTCGACCAGCTCGCCGATCGTGTTGATCTGCGCCCGCTTCAGGCAGTTGCGCGGGCGCTCGGAGAGGTCCAGCTCCTCGATGCGCAGGTCGAGGTCGGGTGAGCCGCTCTGCGTCGTGCCGGTGTCACCGAGCTCGAGACCCTGTGGGGCCTCCTCGAGGTCGGCCACCAGCGAGACCAGGTTGCGCAGGGTGTCACCGGCGGAGGCCAGCGCCTCGCGGGGCGAGATGGTCCCGTCGGTCTCGATGTCGAGCACCAGGCGGTCGTAGTTGGTCGACTGCTCCACCCGCACCGGCTCGATGTCGAAGGTGACCCGGTGGACGGGCGAGAAGATGGAGTCGATCGGGATGACGCCGATGGTCGAGGACTTCTTGTTCTTGTCCGCCGAGGCGTAGCCGCGGCCCCGCTCGACCGTCACGTCGACGGCGAGGCGGCCCTTGGCGTTCACCGAAGCGATGTGCAGGTCGGGGTTGAGGATCTCGACGTCGGAGGTCACCTGCAGGTCGGCCGCCGTGGCGTCGGCCGGGCCGCGCACGTCGAGACGCAGGGTCACCGGCTCGTCGGACTGCACCCGGACCAGCAGGTCCTTGAGGTTGAGGATGATGTCGGTGACATCCTCCTTGACGCCGGGCAGCGTGGTGAATTCGTGGAGCGCCTCGTCGAAGCGGAGCTGGGTCACGGCGCCGCCCGGGATGGACGAGAGCAGCGTGCGCCGCAGCGAGTTGCCGAGCGTGGTGCCGAAGCCCGGGTCGAGCGGGCCGATGGCGAACCGCTGCCTATTGTTCTGCTCCTCGTCGACGTTCTCGACGGTCGGCCGTTGGATGATCAGCATGGTGGGTACTCCTGTTGCAGGGGACGGGGCTACTTCGAGTAGAGCTCGACGATCAACTGCTCCTGAATGGGCTCGTCGATGTGCTCACGGAGTGGCGGGTTGAGGATGTTGACCGAGAATCCGGCGTCGCCGGTCTCGAGCCAGGCGGGGGTCTGGCGCTCCAGCGTGTCCATGTTGCGGCGGACCAGGAAATTGCCACGGGTCGCCTCGCGCAGCACGACCTTCTCGCCGGTGCGCACCCGGTAGCTCGGGATGGTGACCCTCTTGCCGTTCACGGTCACGTGCCCGTGGCGCACGAACTGGCGGGCCTGGCGCCGGCTGGCGCCCCAGCCGGCCCGGAAGACGACGTTGTCGAGGCGGAGCTCCAGGTTGCGCAACAGGTTCTCACCGGTGATGCCACCCTGGCGGTTGGCCTCCTCGTACATGTTGCGGAACTGCTTCTCCAGAATGCCGTAGATGCGGCGCGCCTTCTGCTTCTCACGCAGCTGGGCCAGGTACTCGGAGCCCTGGCGCATGCGGTCGCGGCCGTGCTCGCCCGGCGGGTAGGCGCGGCTGTGGCGGTCGGTGACCGCCTCGGAGACCGGGCACTTGAGCGAGTAGCAGCGCTCGCCCTTCAGGAACAGCTTGGTCCGCTCGCGCCGGCAGAGGCGGCAGACGGGACCGGTGTATCGAGCCATGGTTCTTCTTCCTCTTCGGCCTAGACCCGGCGCCGCTTCTTGGGGCGGCAGCCGTTGTGCGGGATCGGGGTGACGTCCTTGATGCCGACGACCTCGATGCCCACTGCGGCGAGCGACCGGATGGCGGTCTCGCGGCCCGATCCGGGCCCCCGGACGAGGACGTCCACCTTGCGCACCCCGTGCTCCATGGCCCGCTTGGCGCAGGCCTCGGCAGCCAGCTGGGCGGCGAAGGGGGTGGACTTGCGCGAGCCCTTGAAGCCGACGTTGCCCGCCGAGGCCCAGGCGAGGATGTTCCCCTCGGGGTCGGCGATGGAGACGATCGTGTTGTTGAAGGAGCTCTTGATGTGCGCCACGCCGTAGGCGACGTTCTTGCGCTCCTTGCGCCGGGGACGGCGGACGCCGGGCTTTGCGGACTTGGGCACTACTTCTTCACCTTCTTCTTGCCGGCCACCGTCTTCTTGGGGCCCTTGCGGGTGCGGGCGTTGGTGTGGGTGCGCTGGCCGTGGACCGGCAGGCCCTTGCGGTGGCGCACTCCCTGGTAGCAGTTGATCTCCATCTTCCGCTTGATGTCCTGGGAGACGTCGCGGCGGAGGTCACCCTCGACCCGGAAGTTGGCGTCGATGTAGGTGCGGAGGCGGGCGACCTCCTCATCGGTCAGGTCACGGACCCGGGTGGACGGGTTCACGTCCGAGGCCTGGCAGATCTGTGTCGAGAGCGTCGGACCGATGCCGTAGATATAGGTCAGCGAGATCTCAAGCCGCTTCTCACGCGGGATGTCCACTCCGGAAATTCGGGCCATCTATCTTCCTCTCCTAGCCCTGCCGCTGCTTGTGGCGCGGGTTATCGCAGATCACCCGTACCACGCCGCGGCGCCGGATGACCTTGCACTTCTCACAGATCGGCTTCACGCTCGGCCGAACCTTCACTTGAATCGCCGTCCTTACTTACTTGTACCGGTAGGTGATCCGACCCCGGTTGAGGTCATACGGAGTGATCTCGACCTGCACCTTGTCCCCTGGCAGGATGCGGATGCGGTGCATCCGCATCTTCCCCGAGCTGTGCGCCAGCACCTTGTGTCCGTTCTCCAGCTCGACGCGGAACATGGCATTGGGCAGTGGCTCGACCACCGTGCCCTCGAGCACGATGGCGTCTTCCTTGGGCTTGGGCAGGTGACTCTCTCCTGATCTTTCGTTCTTGTGGGTGCTGCCCCGACCACACCGGTGGCGCGAGGCCGGAACGGGGCGGAATCGGGTGTGGCTGCCGGCCAGCACACCCCCGCGGGGACGCACCAGGTCCAAGAGCCAGCGAATAAGTCTACCGCATCCGGCCGAGATTTCCAGCCGGCGTTTACGAAAGCCCTGGCCCGGCCCTGAATCCGGGTCGCTAGGGCAGGGTGAAGACCTCCGGGCCGTCGGGGGTGACGGCGATGGTGTGCTCGAAGTGGGCCGAGAGACTCCCGTCGGCCGTGACCACGCTCCAATTGTCGTCGAGCAGCAGGGTCTCGGGCGAGCCGACGTTGACCATGGGCTCGACGGCGAAGACGTTCCCGGTCTTGAGGGTGGGGCCCCTGCTGCCCGGCCAGTAGTTGGGGACCTGGGGCTGCTCGTGCATGGCCGTCCCGATGGCGTGGCCCACGTACTCCCTGACCACGCTGAAGCCTGCCGCCTCGGCCACGTCCTGCACCGCCCGGCCGATCTCGTTGAGCGAGTTGCCCTTGGTCATCTGCTCGATCCCGGCCCACAGGCTCCGCTCGGTCACCTCCAGCAGCTTCTGGGCCTCCTTGGAGATGGTGCCGATGCCCATGGTGAAGGCGGCGTCGCCGTGGTAGCCCTCGATGATGGCGCCGCAGTCGATGGAGAGGATGTCCCCCTCCTCCAACACGTACCCGCCCGGGATGCCGTGCACGATCATGGAGTTCGGAGACGTGCAGATCACGGCCGGGAAGCCGTGGTAGTTGAGGAAGTTCGAGGTGGCTTGGCGGCGGTCCAGGACCTCCCGGGCCACCTTGTCCAGCTCCAGCGTCGTCACGCCCGGCTTGGCCGCCGCCCGGGTCTTCTCGTGCATCTCAGCCACGACCTTGCCGGCGCGGCGCATCTTGGCCAGCTCGTCGTCGTTTCGCCTCACCGGTCCGCCTCGCCCTTCATCTGCTGGCGTAGCGCGTCGATGGCCCCGACCACGCGGCGGGTCACCGCATCGGGCGAGCCCGTGCCGTTGATCTCGGCCAGGAGGTTGCGCTGCTTGTACCAGTCGAGCAACGGGGCCGTCTCCTCCTCGTAGAGCTTGAGCCGGCGCCCGATCGCCTCCTCGGTGTCGTCCTCCCGCTGCACCACCTCGCCACCGCAGACGTCGCACGTCCAGTTCACCAGCGGCGGTGCGGCCGTCGAGTAGTTGGCACCGCAGTCCACGCACACCCGGCGCGAGGCCAGGCGCTTCATGACCAGGTTGGTGGGGACCTGCAGGTCGATCACGATGTCGAGGCCCCATGGCTGGACGATCTTGTCGAGCGATTCCGCCTGCACCGTG
Source organism: uncultured Acidimicrobiaceae bacterium (assembly GCA_963817735.1). Lineage (GTDB taxonomy): Bacteria > Actinomycetota > Acidimicrobiia > Acidimicrobiales > RAAP-2 > Bog-473. The sequence goes on from CAWFPP010000003.1 coordinate 311,860, forward strand.
GTGCGCGGGCAGCCGTCGAGCACGAAGCCGCGCCCCGTGGTGTCGCGCTCGGTGAGGCGGACCCCCACCATCTCCATAACCATCTCGTCGGGGATGAGCTCACCCTGCTCCATCAGGGAGTGGGCGCGCTGGCCGAGCGGTGAGCGGGACTTCACCTCGCTGCGCAGCATGTCCCCGGTGGACACGTGCGGCACCACGTAGTGATGGGAGAGGCGCACACACTGCGTCCCCTTCCCGGCCCCCTGCTTGCCGAGGACCACGAGCCTGACCCCGGGAATCACCGGCGCCTACTTGAGGAAGCCCTCGTAGTTGCGCATCATCAACTGGCTGTCGATCTGGCGCATGGTCTCGAGGGCGACGCCCACTGAGATCAGCAGGGTGGTCCCGTAGAACGGGAACCGGTTCAGGTGCCACAGCGCCATCAGGAGCGACGGCACCACGGCCACGGAACCGAGAAAGAGTGCGCCCACCACCGTGATACGGCTCAGGATGTGCGCGAAGTAGCGCTCCGTGGGCGGCCCGGGCCGGATGCCCGGCACGAAACCACCCTGCTTGCGGATCAGGTCCGCCTGCTGGTGGGGGTCGAAGGCGACGTACACGTAGAAGAAGGTGAACATCACGATCAGGAGGAAGTAGGCCGCAATGTAGAAGAAGCTGGTCGGCGTCAGGCTGTTGCGCACGAAGTTCTGGAACCAGTTCCACGGGACGACGTTCGAGAGCAGGACCGGGATGTAGAGCACCGAGCTGGCGAAGATGATCGGGATCACGCCGGACTGGTTCACCTTGAGCGGGATGTAGGTGGAGCTGCCCCCGTACATGCGCCGCCCCACCACCCGCCGGGCGAAGGTGACGGGGATGCGCCGCTGCCCCTGGTCCATGAAGACGATGAAGACCAACAAGACGATCGAGACCAGGATGATGATCGCAAACTTGCTGATCCCGCCCTCTTCGTAGATGGCCTTGAACCCCGTCGGGATGGCCGCCACGACGTTGGCGAAGATCAGGATCGACATGCCCTGGCCGATGCCGCGCTGGGTGATGAGCTCCGCCAGCCACATGACGAAGGCCGTCCCAGCCGTCAGGATCAACACCATGAACAGCGCCAGCGGCCAGTTGAAGCTGGGGATCAGGTCGATGCTGGTCCCCAGCAGCGCCGAGTCGTGGCCATGGAAGGCGTAGACGAGGCCCGAGGACTGCATGACCGCCAGGGCCACGGTGAGATACCGCGTGGTCTGCGTGATCTTCTTCTGGCCGACCGCACCCTGGTCGCGCCACTCCTCGAGCTTGGGGATGACCGTGGAGAGCAGCTGGATGATGATGGAGCTCGTGATGTAGGGCATGACACCCAGGCCGAAGACGGCCAGGCGCACCAGCGCCCCACCGCTGAAGAGGTTCAAGAAGCCCAGCACGCCCGACGCGGAGGCCGAGCTCTCGAGGGTCTGCAACTTGGCCCAGTTGACACCCGGCACCGGAACGTTGGCCCCGATCTGATACAGGGCGATGATGGCCAGCGTGAAGACGACCTTGTTCCGAAGGTCGGGGACCCTGAAAATATTGGCGAGCCGGGAGAGCATGGCCCTTCCTCTCAGTGAAGTCCCGGAGCGGTGGTCACTAGCGGTTCATCAAGGCGTTGCCCGACGCGGGCGGACGCCCGTGCGCGAAAGGCAGTGCCACCCGCTCGACGCTACCCCCGGCGGCGCTGATCGCAGCCTCGGCCGACTTGGAGAAGGCGTGGGCCGAGACCCGGACCGGGCGGCTGAGCGAACCCTGCCCCAGGACCTTGACCAGGCCCTTCGGGCGCACCAGACCGGCCTCTACCAGCACCTCGACAGTGACCACGTCGGCTCCGAGCGCCTCGAGCGCAGCCAGGTTGACCGGCGTGTACTCAATCCGGAAGGGGTTCTTGAACCCCTTGAGCTTGGGGATGCGCTGCATGAGGGGGAGCTGGCCACCCTCGAAGCCGGCCGGCATGGTGTTGCGGGCCTTCTGGCCCTTGGTCCCCCGGCCGGCCGTCTTGTGGCCCTTGCCGCCGGTGCCACGGCCGACCCGCCGCTTGGCCGACGTCGCGCCCTTGGGCGGCGCCAGATCGTGGAGTTTCACTTCGACATCTCCTCAATGCGGATCAGGTGCGGGACACGGGCCAGCATGCCCCTGATTTCGGGGCGGTCCGGCAGCTCGTTGGACTGACCGATGCCGCGCAGGCCCAGGGCCCGCAGCGTGCCCCGGTGCTTCGGCTTGGTCCCGATGGCCGAGCGCGTCTGCGTGACGAGCAGACGGGGCTCCCCCGTCGGCTTCTTGGCGGTGGCGGCCATGGTCAACGCGTCTCCGCCGCGAAGAGGTCGGTCTCCCGCTTGCGCTCCCGGTAGGCCCGCAGGACGCCGCCGGGAGTGACCTCGTCGGCCGATTTGCCGCGCAATGCGGCCACGTCGTCGGGACGCCGGAGCTGCTTGAGCCCGGCGATAGTGGCATGTGCCACGTTGATCCCGTTGGACGAGCCCAGCGACTTGGCCAGGATGTCGCGGATGCCGGCCATCTCGAGGATGTGGCGGGCCGCGCCGCCGGCGATGACGCCGGTACCCGGTGCGGCGGGCTTCAGGAGGACCCGGCCGGCACCGCTCTCACCGATGACGGGGTGCACGATGGTGCTTCCGGCGAGGGGCACCTCGAAGAGGTTCTTGCGCGCCTCCTCGATCCCCTTCTGGACGGCGAGCCCGGCCTCCTTGGCCTTGCCGTAGCCCAGTCCCACCTTGCCGTTGCCGTCGCCGACGACCATGAGCGCTGCGAAGGAGAAGCGCCGGCCGCCCTTGACCACCTTGGCCACGCGATTCACCTTGATGGTGCGCTCTTCGTACTGTGTGTCGACCATGCTCAGAACTCCAGTCCCTCGGCCCGTGCCGCGTCAGCCAGGACGGCGACACGCCCGTGGTACACGAAGCCCCCACGGTCAAAAACCACCTTGGTGATACCAGCCGCCTTGGCCCTCGAGCCAAGCAGCCGCCCGACCGATTCTGCGCCTGTCACGTTACCGCCACCGCTCTTGCCCAAGGACGCACGCAGGTCCGACTCCACCGAGGAGGCGGAGACCAGGGTGCGGCCCGCCGCATCGTCGATGAGCTGGGCCGAGATGTGCCGGTTCGACCGGTGCACGGCCAGGCGGGGGCGTGCGGCCGTGCCGTTGACCTTGATGCGCACACGCTCGTGACGCCGGAGGCGCAGGCGGGTGCGGTCGCTCGTACGTGCCATTACTTGGCAGCCTTTCCTGCTTTGCGCAGCACTCGTTCGTTGGCGTAGCGCACGCCCTTGCCCTTGTAGGGCTCGGGCTTGCGCAGCTTGCGGATGTCGGCGGCCACCTGGCCGACCTTCTCCTTGTCGATGCCCTTGACGATGATCCGCGTCGGGACCGGCACCTCGAAGGAGATTCCCTCCGGGGCGTTGACGTTCACGGGGTGCGAGAACCCGAGCGCCAGCTCGAGGGCATTGGGGCCCTTGGCCGTGGCGCGGTAGCCCACGCCGACGATCTCGAGCTCCTTGGTGAAGCCCTCGGTCACGCCCGACACCATGTTGGCGACCAGCGAGCGCGACAGACCATGCAGGGCCCGGTGGGCGCGCTCGTCGTCGGGGCGGCTGACGACCAGCGTGTCACCCTCCTGCGCAATGGTGATGCCCTGGGGCAGCTGGCGCTCGAGGGAGCCCTGGGGGCCCTTGACGCTGACCGTGTCCCCGCTGAGGGTCACGGTGACGCCGGAAGGGACCGGGATGGGAGAGCGTCCGACGCGTGACATCAGGCACTCCCTCCGTTCTTGGGACTACCAGACATGGCAGAGCACCTCCCCGCCCAGGTGCTTGCGACGCGCTTCGGCGTCGGTCAGCAGCCCCTGGCTGGTGGAGACCACGGCGACGCCCATGCCACCGAGCACGCGCGGCATGCCGTCGGCCCGGGCGTAAATGCGCAGGCCCGGCTTGGACACGCGCTTGATCCCGGCGATGGTGCGGGTGCGGTCGCCCGAGTACTTCAGGGTGATCTCGAGCGTCGAACCAGGCTTCCCCGTGTTCTGCTCGACCGTGTAGCCCGCGATGAAGCCCTCGCGCTCGAGCACGGAGGCCAGCGACTCCTTCAGCTTGGAGCCGGGCATGCGCACTGTGTCGAACATGGCGGAGTTGGCGTTGCGGATACGCGTGAGCATGTCCGCGATGGGGTCGGTCATCGTCATGGCGGCCTACCAGCTTGCCTTCGTGACGCCGGGCACCTCACCCGCATGCACCATGACGCGCAGGCAGATGCGGCAGAGCCCGAACTTGCGGTACACGGCTTTCGGCCGCCCGCACCGCTGGCACCGGGTGTATCCCCGTACCTTGAACTTGGGGGTACGCTGCTGCTTCTCGATCAAAGCCTTCTTCGCCATGGTGCTACCGGGTCTCCTGTCGGAACGGAAAGCCGAACGCTGCCAGGAACGCCCGTCCTTCCTCGTTGGTGCGTGCGGTCGTGACGATGGTGATGTCCATGCCGCGGGTCGTGTCGATCTTGTCGTAGTCGATTTCGGGGAAGATCAGCTGCTCGGTCACCCCGAAGGTGTAGTTGCCGTGGCCGTCGAACGACCGCGGGGAGAGCCCCCGGAAGTCGCGGATGCGAGGAATGGCCAGGCTGAGCAGGCGGTCGAAGAACTCCCAGGCCCGGTCACCCCGCAGCGTCGCCTTGACGCCGATGGCCTGGCCCTCGCGCAGCTTGAAGCCGGCGATCGACTGCTTGGCCCGGGTGACGATCGGCTTCTGCCCGGTGATCGTCTCAAGGTCGCGTTGCGCGCCTTCGATGAGCGAGGCCTGCTGGGTGGCCCGGCCGACGCCCATGTTGATGACGATCTTGTCCAGGCGCGGGACCTCCATGACGTTGCCCAGGCCGAGCCCTTCCAACAGGGCGTCCCGTACCTCGGTCAGGTACCGCTCCTTCAGCCGGGGACGCGCCGGGGCGCTCGTGGTGCTCACAGCGTCGACCCGCACTTCCTGCAGACGCGGACCTTCTCGCCGTCGTCCTCGAACTTGTAGCCCGCCCGCGTCGGCTGGTCGCAGCTCTTGCACACGAGCGCCACCGTCGAGACGTGCACAGGCATGAACTTGTCGATCACCCCGCCCTGCTGGGTGGCGCGTGTCGGCTTGGCGTGACGCTTGGCGACGTTGACGCCTTCGAGAATGACGCGCTCGCGGCTCGGGATCGCCCGCACCACTTCGGCCTTCTTGCCCTTGTCCTTGCCGGACAGGACGACTACCTGGTCTCCCTTATGAATCTTCATGTCAGAGCACCTCCGGTGCGAGCGACACGATGCGCATGAAGCGCTTGTCGCGAAGCTCGCGGCCGACGGGGCCGAAGATACGGGTCCCGCGCGGCTGTTGCTGGTCGTTGATGAGAACGGCGGCGTTCTCGTCGAAGCGGATGTAGCTGCCGTCTGGACGCCGCTTCTCCTTCTTCGTCCGCACGACGACGCACTTGACGACGTCGCCCTTCTTGACGGCCGCGCCGGGGATGGCGTCCTTGACCGTGGCCACGAACACATCACCGATGCTGGCGTAGCGCCGGCGCGACCCTCCGAGCACGCGGATGCAGAGCACCTCGCGTGCGCCGGAGTTGTCGGCAACCCGGAGCCGGGATTCCTGCTGAATCATCGGGCCCGCTCCACCACTTCGGTCAGCCGCCAGCGCTTGAGCTTGGAGAGCGGCCGGGTCTCCTGCACCCGGACCCGGTCACCCACCTTGGCGCTGTCCTCGGCGTCGTGCACGTAGAGCTTCTTGGTGCGCTGCACCGTCTTGCCGTACTTGGGGTGACGCACCCGCTCGACGACGGCCACCACCACGGTGGCGGACATGGCGTCGGACACCACGATGCCCTCGCGCACCTTCCGGCGGTTGGCCCGCGGACCGTCCTCCCCGGCCGGCAGCTCAATGGCGGCCTGGGCCTCAACGGCCTCAAGGGCCTTTTCGGCGTCCGCGGCAGCCGCCTTGGCCTGCGCGTCGGACTCGTCGGTCGCCGGTAGCTCAATGGCTGCTTCGGCTTCGATGGCGTCGAGCGCTTTTGCGGCGTCCTCGGCCGCAGCCACGGCCTCTTCGTTCTCTGGGGTCTCGTCGGCCATCAGGCCTCATCCTCTTCGTCGTCGTCCAGGTGGTCGTGATCGTGCACTTCGTCGGCCGCCGCCTCGGCTTCGGCGGCCGCCTGCCTCGCCGCCGCCTTCTCCTCGCGCTCGGCGTCCTCCGCCGCGAGCTTGGCCCGGGCGGCCTCGTGTTCGGCCACCGTCGGTGCCACGTAGGCGCCCTCGGCCTCGAGGATCTCCCGGGCCCGCAGGACGGTCAGCATCCGGGCGACCTCGCGCTTGACCTGGCTGATGCGCGACGGGTTGTCGAGCTGGCCGGTGGCGAGCTGGAAGCGCAGGTTGAACAGCTCGCGGCGCGACTCGCCCAGGCGCGAGGACAGCTCGTCGCCGTCCAGCATGGAGAGGTCGTGAGCGGTCGGCATCAGATCGCCACCTCGGCGTGGCCGTGGGTGCCGGGGCGCACGACGAAGCGGGCCTTGAAGGGCAGCTTCTGAATGGCGCGCTCCATGGCGGCGCGGGCCAGTTCCTCGTCGACGCCGGCCAGTTCGAACAGCACGCGTCCCGGGTGCACGACGGCGACCCACAGCTCGGGGTTGCCCTTGCCCGAGCCCATGCGCGTCTCGGCCGGCTTCTGCGTGACGGGCTTGTCCGGGAAGACCCGGATCCACACCTTCCCGCCGCGCTTGACGTGACGGGTCATGGCGATTCGGGCGGCCTCGATCTGGCGGGCGGTGAGCCAGCCCGGCTCCATGGCCTGGATCCCGAAGTCGCCGAACGCCACGGACGTGCCGCCCTTGGCCGCACCCGAGAGCCGGCCCCGCTGTGTCTTGCGGTGCTTGACCTTCTTGGGCATCAACATGTCAGTCCGACTCCTTGCGGAAGTGCGGCGCCTCATGATGCTGCTGGCGGTTCTGGCGCTCCATCTCCTCGTCCTGGGCCAGCTGGCGCTCCAAGTCGTCGGGCTCCGTCGGGGCGGGCAGCAGGTCGGCCGGCGGTGTCTCGGCTTCCTCCTCGGTCTCCGTGGTCGCGGCGTCGGACGTCTCCACGGCGTCGGTGTCGGTGTCGGTGTCGGTGGTCGCCGTCTCGCTGGCTGTCGCCTCGGAGTAGGTGTCCGGCACCTCCACGATCTCTTCCTCGATCTCCTCGACGCCGCCGTCCTCGTCGGTCGCGAACCCTTCGGCGCGGCGGCGGCCACCTCCGGCGGTGATGAGCCGGCGCGGACCACCCTGGCCCGAGGTCTCACCCACGGCCATGGCGGCCTCCCGGGTGATCTTGTCCTCGATCGAGACCTTGTACGGGAGGATGTCCCCCTTGTAGATCCATACCTTCACCCCGACGCGACCCGACGTGGTGCGCGCCTCGCGGAAGCCGTAGTCGATGTCAGCCCGCAGCGTGTGCAGAGGGACCCGGCCCTCGCGGTACTGCTCCTTGCGGGACATCTCCGATCCACCGAGACGGCCCGAGCACTGCACCTTGATGCCCTGTGCGCCGGCCTTCTGCACGGTCTGGATGGCGCGCTTCATGGCTCGGCGGAAGGCGACCCGTCGCACCAGCTGATCGCAGATGCCCTGGGCGATCAGTGCGGCATCGAGCTCAGGCTGCTTGATCTCCTGGATGTTCAGCTGAATCCGGTTCTGCAGACCGGTGATCTCTTCGAGGTGCTTCTTCAGCCGGTCGGCCTCGGCGCCGCGGCGGCCGATGACGATGCCGGGACGGGCGGTGTGGATGTCGACACGCAGGCGGTCGCGCGTCCGCTCCACCTCAATTCGGCTGACGGCCGCGGCCTCGAGCTGCGTCATCAGGTAGTCGCGGATCTTCCAGTCCTCGACCACGAACTCGCGGTAGTTGCGCTCCTCGAACCACCGGGACTTCCAGTCCGTGGTGATCCCGAGCCGGAAGCCGTAAGGGTTGACCTTCTGGCCCATCTACTCGTCCTCGCTGTTCTCGTCGGCGTCGGCAGCGGCCGACTCTTCGTCGTCGGCCGTCGAATCCTCGACGACGTCGTCCTCGTCCACGCCCCCGTCAACCGTGTCCGCCTCGGTCGCCTCGGTCGCCTCGGTCGCCTCGGGCTCGGCATCCGCCAGCGCCTGGTCGGTGATGTCCTCGTCCGCCTCTTCGGCTTCCGCCGCAGCCGCCTTCTCGGCCTCGGCCGTGGCCTGAGCGGCCCGGCGGCGCGTCAAGCGGCCGGACAGGTCGGCCCGCCGCCGAGAGGACTCGACCCGGCGGGACCGGTTGGAACTCACCGCCTCCATGCGCTTGCGGCGCAGATCGAGCTTGTCGGCGGGCAGCCGGCTCACGATGATCGTGATGTGGCAGGTCCGCTTGCGGATCCGGGTGGCCCGGCCCCGGGCCCGGGGCCGCCAGCGCTTCATGGTGGCACCCTCGTCGGCGTAGCAGGCCGACACGTAGAGCTCCTCGGGGTTCTGGGAGTCATTGTGCGCGGCGTTGGCCACGGCCGACGCCAGCACCTTGCCGATGACCTCGGCCGCCTCGCGCTCGACACCATTGAGGATCTCGGCGGCGCGCTGGACGTCCTCGCCGCGGATCAGGTCGAGGACCTGGCGCGCCTTGGAAGCCGACATCCCGCTGTGGCGGTGGACGGCCCGCGTGCCGGGACGCTCGTTCGTCTTGGTCGCCGTCATCGGCGGGCTCCCCGCTCCTGCCCGGCGTGGTAGCGGAACGTGCGCGTGGGTGCGAACTCGCCCAACTTGTGGCCCACCATGGACTCGGTCACGTAGACCGGCACATGGCGGCGGCCGTCGTGCACGGCGATGGTGTGCCCGACCATGTCCGGGATGATGGTGGAGCGGCGTGACCAGGTCTTGATGACCTTCTTGTCACCGCTCGAGTTCAAGACGTCGACCTTCTTGAGCAGATGGTCGTCGACGAAGGGTCCCTTCTTCAGGCTACGCGGCATGCTTCCTCAACCCCTCGTCTACCGCCGCGCGCCGCGGGTACGGCGCCGGCGCACGATCATCGAATTGGACTTCTTGTTGCGGGCGCGGGTGCGGCCCTCGGGCTTGCCCCAGGGCGACACCGGGTGGCGGCCACCGGAGGACTTGCCCTCGCCTCCACCCAGCGGGTGATCGACGGGGTTCATGGCGACACCGCGTGTCTGCGGCCGCTTTCCCTTCCAGCGGTTGCGGCCGGCCTTGCCCACCTTGACCAGCTCGGCCTCGGAGTTCCCGACCACGCCGAGGGTGCCCCGGCAGTCGATGGAGACGCGGCGCATTTCCGTCGAGGGCAGCCGCAGCGTGGCGAAGACCCCTTCCTTGGCGACGAGCTGCACGCTCATTCCTGCGCCGCGGGCCATTTTGCCGCCGCCGCCCGGACGGAGCTCGACGTTGTGGATGGTGGAGCCGACCGGGATGTAGCGCAGCGGGAGCGCGTTGCCGGGCCGGATGTCGGCGCCCTGTCCGCTCTGCAGCTTGTCGCCGACCTTCACGCCGGCCGGGGCCAGGATGTAGCGCTTCTCGCCGTCCACATAGTGCAGGAGGGCGATGCGGGCGTTGCGGTTGGGGTCGTACTCAATGGACGCGACCTTGGCCGGGATGCCGTCCTTGTTGCGGCGGAAGTCGATGACCCGGTATTGCTGCTTGTGGCCGCCGCCACGGTGACGCGCCGTCTTGCGGCCGTGATTGTTGCGGCCGCCGGTCTGCGGCTTGGGGGCGAGCAGCGACTTCTCGGGGCGGTCGCGTGTGATCTCGGAGAAGTCCGAGACGGTCTGGAACCGCCGTCCGGGGCTGGTGGGCTTGCGTGAGCGAAGTGGCATGAGATTCCCTGATCAGCGCTCGAAGAGGTCGATGGAGTCGTCCGGGTGCAGTGTCACGATGGCGCGCTTGGTGTCGGGGCGCTTGCCCTTCACGTTGGTGCGCCGGTTGCGCGTCGACTTTCCCTTGCGGTTGAGCGTGTTGACCTTGGTCACCCGCACGCTGAAGGCCTGCTCCACGGCGTGCCGGACGTCGATCTTGGTGGCCCGGGGATCGACGATGAAGACGTAGACGCTCTGGTCCATCAGCGCGTAGCTCTTCTCGGAGACGACCGGGCGGATCAGCACGGACATGGCGTCACGCATCGGTGCCGGCCTCCTCGTCGTTCGCCGGCTCGGACACGGCCTCGTCGGTCACTTCGGCTGCCTCGGGCTCGGCGTCGACCTGGGCCGTGGCCGCGGGCTCGTCCTCTGCCGCTGCCTCGGTAGCCTTCGTCGCCTTGGTGGCCTTCGTGGCCTTCGTGGCCTTGATGGCCTTGACCGGCTTCTCGGCCTTGGCCGCCTTGACCGGCTCCTCGGCCTCTGCCGGCGGCTCGGGCGCCTCCTCCACCTCGTGTGTCCCGGAGAAGTCCGTGGTGGACGTGGGCAGGGTGGCGTCGGAGAAGACGAGCCAGTCGGCCCGCAGCACGTCGTGGGCCGAAAGCTCGCCGAAGGTGGTGGTCTGCACCTGGGGCAGGTTGGCGAACGAGCGCTCGACGTCGAGCTCGTGCTGCCCGAGCACCACCAGCACGGAGCCGTTCAGCTTGAGCTTGCGCACGATGGTGGCGGCGTCCTTGGTCTTGGGCGCCTCGATCTTCCAGTCGTCGACGACGACGATCTGCCCGATGTCCGCCCGGTCGCTGAGGGCGGAGAGGAGAGCCAGGCGGACCATCTTGCGCGGGGTGCGCTGCGCGTAGCTGCGCGGCTTCGGCCCCAGGGCCACCCCACCGCCGGTCATGTTCGGCGAGCGGCTCGAACCCTGGCGGGCCCGGCCGGTGCCCTTCTGGCGGAACGGCTTGGCGCCGCCGCCGCGGACCTCGGAGCGGGTCTTGGTCGACTGGGTGCCCGCCCGGGCCGCCGCCAGCTGGGCGGTCACGACCTGGTGCAGCAGGGCGCGGTTGGGCTCCAGGCCGAACACGGTGGGCTCGAGGTCCACCGTTCCCAGGTCGTGGCCTGCCGCGTTGCGGTGCGGGGCGGTGCGGGCGACGGGGGCGGGACGCTCCTTGCGCACCGAGTGGCGCAACACCGTGCCGGCCCGTGCCGTGTCGATCGTCATCGCGTCCTCCCGGCCTTGGACGGGGCCTTGACCGAGTTGCGCAGCACCACGACGCTGCCCCGGGCCCCGGGCACGGCACCCTTGACCAGGACCAGCTCGCGCTCGGCGTCGGCGGAGACCACCTCGAGGTTGAGGGCCGTCACCTGGGTGCCACCCATCTGGCCGGCCATACGGGTGCCCTTGAACACACGGGACGGCGTCGCACAGGCCCCGATGGCGCCCGGCACGCGGTGGCTGCGGTGGTTTCCGTGCGAGGCGCCCTGGCCCTTGAAGTTGTGGCGCTTCATGCCGCCGGCGAAGCCCTTGCCCTTGCTGACCGCAATGGCGTCCACCCGCTCGCCGGCCTCCCAGAGGTCGGCGGCCAGCTCCTGGCCCACCGTGTAGTCGGCCACGTCATCGAGACGAAGTTCGACGAGCGCCCGGCCCGGGTTGACCCCGGCCTTGGCGTAGTGGCCGAGCTGGGGCTTGGTCAGCGTCGAGTTGCGGCGGAATCCCCACGTCACCTGCAGGGCGGCGTAGCCGTCGGTCTCGGGGGTCTTGACCTGGACCACGCGCACGGGCGCGACTTTCAGGACCGTCACCGGTACGGCGCGGTTCTGGTCGTCCCAGACCTGGGTCATGCCGACTTTTTCGCCGACGATGGCCTTGCTTGCCACGTGTCCTGTCCTTTTCAGTCTGCTGTCGTGTGCCGTGCGCCGGTCTTCCCTGCGCACGCCAACGCTCCGCCCGGGAATCCCGAGCGGAGCGCTCGAATGGTTCGGCGTGAGGTACCGACGAGGCCGGCTCTCACGCACGTCTGTTGTGGTCGGCAGCACCGCAGTGCCGCTCTTTTCGCCCCTGAACTGCCCAATTGGGCAGCCCGCGACGTTACACCATCGGCCCATCCCCCTGCCAGGCGTCCGGCGGGGAGTCGGGGTGACCGGCCGTCAGGCCGTCTGGATCTTGATCTCGATGTCCACGCCGGCCGGCAGGTCGAGCCGCTGGAGCGAGTCGACCGTCTTGGGCGTGTGCTCGACGATGTCGACCAGGCGTTTGTGCACCCGCATCTCGAAGTGCTCGCGGGAGTCCTTGTACTTGTGCGGCGAACGGATCACCGTGTAGCGGTGCTTGTCGGTCGGCAGCGGCACCGGCCCGAGCACCTTGGCCTGGGTCCGGAGGACCGTCTGCACGATCTTCTCAGTCGACTGGTCGAGGATCTCGTGGTCGTAGGCCTTCAGCCGGATCCGGATCTTCTGCTTCGGGCCGTCGGCCATTACTTGAGGATCTCGTCGACCACGCCGGAGGCGACGGTGCGGCCACCCTCACGGATGGCGAAGCGCAGGCCCTTGTCCATGGCGATGGGCTTGCCCAGCTCGACCGTCATCTTGGTGTTGTCGCCCGGCATGACCATCTCGGTGCCCTCGGGCAGGGTAATGGTGCCCGTCACGTCCGTCGTGCGGAAGTAGAACTGCGGGCGGTAGTTGGTGAAGAACGGCTTGTGACGGCCGCCCTCCTCCTTGTTCAACACGTAGACCTCGGCGGTGAACTGGGTGTGCGGGGTGATGGAGCCGGGCTTGCACAGCACCTGGCCGCGCTCCACCTCCTCCTTCTTGGTGCCACGCAGCAGGGCGCCGATGTTGTCGCCGGCGCGACCCTCGTCGAGCAGCTTGCGGAACATCTCGACGCCGGTCACCGTGGTCTTCTGCGTGTCCATGAGACCGACGATCTCGACCTCTTCGCCCACTTTGATGATGCCCTGCTCCACCTTGCCGGTCACGACCGTGCCGCGGCCGGTGATGGACATGACGTCCTCGACGGGCATCAGGAAGGGCTTGTCGACGTCACGCTCGGGCTCGGGGATGTACGAGTCCACGGCGTCCATGAGCTCGACGATCTTCTCGCTCCACTCCGGGTCGCCCTCCAGCGCCTTGAGGGCGCTGACCCGGACCACGGGGACCTCTTCGCCGGGGAAGTCGTAGGCGCTGAGGAGCTCGCGCACCTCCATCTCGACGAGCTCGAGCAGCTCCTCGTCGTCCACCATGTCGGCCTTGTTCAGCGCCACCACGATGTAGGGAACCCCCACCTGGCGGGCCAGCAGCACGTGCTCCCGGGTCTGGGGCATGGGGCCGTCGGCGGCGGAGACCACCAGGATGGCGCCGTCGATCTGGGCGGCGCCGGTGATCATGTTCTTGATGTAGTCGGCGTGGCCGGGCATGTCGACGTGCGCGTAGTGGCGCTTGTCGGTCTCGTACTCCACGTGGGCGATCGTGATCGTGATGCCGCGCTGCTTCTCTTCGGGCGCGGCGTCGATCTTGTCGAAGGACGTGAACGACGTGTTCGGGTTCTTTTCCGAGAGCACCTTCGTGATGGCGGCCGTCAGCGTCGTCTTGCCATGGTCGATATGACCCATGGTCCCGACGTTCACGTGTGGCTTCGTGCGCTCGAACTTCTGCTTGGCCATCGCCTCGCTACTCCCTGCTCCTTGTCATGGCCACGGTGGCCCTGACGCTGTCTGTGTGTGCGATCTGGTCTGAATCCGGTCCGGTCCGCTCCGGGCCGATCGGGGTTATTCCCCTTGTGCCCGGGCGATGATCTCCTTGGAAATCGACTCCGGAACCTGGTTGTACGAATGGAACTGCATCGTGTACGTGGCGCGACCCTGGGTGCGCGAACGCAGGTCAGTAGAGTAGCCGAACATGTCGGCGAGCGGAACAAGCGCCTTGACGACGTGGCTGGTCCCCTGCTGATCCATGCCCTCCATGCGGCCCCGCCGTGAGGAGAGGTCGCCGGTGACCGCGCCCAGGAAGTCGTCGGGCACCGTCACGGTGACTTCCATGACGGGCTCCAGCAGCACCGGGCTGGCCGCCCGGATGGCCTTCTTGACCGCCATGGAGCCGGCGATCTTGAACGCCATCTCCGAGGAGTCCACGTCGTGGTACGACCCGTAGGTGAGGGTCACCCGCACGTCGACGGTCGGGTAGCCCGCCAGGATGCCCGACGTCAGCGCCTCCTGGATGCCGGCGTCGACCGAGGGGATGTACTCCTTGGGGATGACGCCGCCGCTGATCTTGTCGACGAACTCGTAGCCACCGCCCGGGCCGGTCGGCTCGAGGCTGATGACCACGTGCCCGTACTGGCCGCGGCCACCGGTCTGGCGGACGTACTTCTCCTCGATCTTCTCGACCTGCTTGCGGATGGTTTCGCGGTAGGCCACCTGGGGCTTGCCCACGTTGGCGTCCACGCTGAACTCGCGCAGCATGCGGTCGACCAGCACCTCGAGGTGCAGCTCGCCCATGCCGCTGATGACGGTCTGGCCCGTCTCCTCGTCGGAGCGCACACGGAAGGTTGGGTCCTCCTCGCTCAGCGAGTAGAGGGCCCGTGACAGCTTGTCCTGGTCGGCCTTCGTCTTGGGCTCCACCGCCACGTGGATGACGGGCTCGGGGAACTCGAGCGCCTCGAGCACGATGGGGTGACGCGGGTCGCACAGGGTGTCGCCGGTGGTCGTGTTCTTCATGCCGACGATGGCCATGATGTCGCCGGCGAAGATGGCGTCCTTGTCCTCGCGGTGGTTGGCGTGCATCTGCAGGATGCGGCCCACCCGCTCCTTCTTGTCCTTGGTCGAGTTGCTGATCGAGTCACCCTTCTGCAGCGTGCCCGAGTACACCCGGATGTAGGTCAGCTTGCCGACGAAGGGATCGGTCATGATCTTGAAGGCGAGAGCCGAGAAGGGCTCGCCGTCGTCGGCCTTGCGCTCCTCGATGTCCTCGGTGTGGTTCGGCCGGTGGCCCTCGGTGGGCGGGAGGTCGAGCGGGCTGGGCAGGAAGTCGATGACGGCGTCGAGCATCGGCTGCACGCCCTTGTTCTTGAAGGCCGACCCGCACAGGACCGGCACCACGGCGGCGGCCAGGGTGGCCGTGCGCAGGGCGCGGCGCAGGTCGTCGGCGGTGATGGGCTCCTCGGCCAGGTACTTCTCCATGATGGTGTCGTCGAAGTTGGACACGACGTCGATGAGCTGGTGGCGGGCATCCTCGGTCTCGACGGCCAGGTTGTCGGGGACGTCGAGCGTCTCCCACTCCTCGCCCATGTCCGAGGACCAGACGAGCGCCTTCTCCTCGAGCAGGTCGATGACGCCCTTGAACTCGGACTCGGCACCGATCGGCAGTTGGATGACGGCCGGCAGGGCGTCGAGGCGGTCGCGGATCATCGCCACCGTGCGCTCGAAGTCGGCGCCGATGCGGTCCATCTTGTTGACGAAGCAGATGCGCGGCACGTTGTACTTGTTGGCCTGGCGCCACACCGTCTCGGTCTGGGGCTCCACGCCGGCCACGGCGTCGAACACGGCGACAGCGCCGTCGAGCACCCTGAGGGATCGCTCCACCTCGACGGTGAAGTCGACGTGGCCCGGGGTGTCGATGATGTTGATCCAGTTGTCGCGCCACGAGCAGGTGGTGGCAGCCGAGGTGATGGTGATCCCGCGCTCTTGCTCCTGGACCATCCAGTCCATGGTGGCGGCGCCTTCGTGCACCTCACCGATCTTGTAGTTGCGCCCCGTGTAATAGAGGATGCGCTCGGTCGTGGTGGTCTTGCCCGCGTCGATGTGGGCCATGATCCCGATATTGCGGGTCTTGGCCAGCGGGAAGTCGCGGGTGGGGAGGGCTTCAGCCATGGTGCTATCTCTTGCTCGTGATCGTGTGGTTGTGGTTCGGGGGGGTCGTCTCCACTACCAGCGGTAGTGGGCGAAGGCGCGGTTCGACTCGGCCATCTTGTGCATGTCCTCGCGGCGCTTCACCGAGGCCCCGATGTTGTTGGAGGCGTCGAGGATCTCGTTGGCCAGGCGCTCGGCCATGGTCTTCTCCCGGCGCTGGCGCGAGTACGTGGTCAGCCAGCGGATGGCCAGCGTGGTGGCTCGGCGGGGGCGGACCTCGACGGGCACCTGGTAGGTCGCCCCACCGACGCGGCGGGACTTGACCTCGACCTCGGGGCGCGTGTTCTCGACGGCGCGCTTGAGCGCGGCCACGGGGTCCCCGCCCGACTTCTCCTGCACCTGCTCGAGGGCGTTGTAGACGATGCGCTCGGCCAGCGTCCGCTTGCCGCGCGACAGGATCTTGTTGACGAACTGGGTCACCAGGACCGAGCGGTAGACGGGGTCCGGCGCGAGCTCGCGGCGGGTGGCGGGTCCATTGCGGGGCATGCCTAAGACTCCTTCTTGGCGCCGTAGCGACTGCGGGCCTGGCTGCGCTCGCGCACGCCCGAGGTGTCGAGCGCCCCGCGCACGACCTTGTAGCGGACACCAGGCAGGTCCTTCACCCGGCCGCCGCGGACGAGCACGATGGAGTGCTCTTGGAGGTTGTGGCCGACACCGGGGATGTAGGCCGTGATCTCGACGCCCGAGGACAGGCGGACGCGCGCCACCTTGCGCAGGGCCGAGTTCGGCTTCTTGGGGGTGGTCGTGTAGACGCGGGTGCACACCCCCCGGCGCTGGGGCGCGCCCTTCAAGGCGGGGGTCTTGGTCTTGGTCACCTTGGCCTGCCGTCCCTTGCGGACGAGCTGGGCGATTGTGGGCACACGTTCCCTCTCGATAATCAGAATGTGAATCCCATGCGCAGGGCGCTGACGCGCTGGCCGAAGCCGCACATGGCAGGGAGTAAATCATAGCGGCTGCCTGGGGTTCCGACAATCGCGGGACTGGGCCGGTTGCCGCCCCGACCGCCCGGCTCAGGCCGCTCTGCTGCTAGCCAGTCTACCGGCGCGCTCCGCGACGCCGGCCGGCGCCGGTGCGCCCCGGGGCGCCGAGAGCCCGCTCCACCAGCGGTGGAAGCGGGCGTAGGCCAGGGGCAGCACGCCGTCGGGGTAGAAGGCGAGCGCCACGGTGCCGGCCCCGATGAAGACGTCCTGCGCATTGTTGGGCAGGAAGCCCACGGCCAGGCCGCCGGCCAGGGCGCCCGAGCAGACCGAGGCACCGCCGATGGCGACGACGGCCAGGATCAACAGGCTCTCGAACATCTCGAAGTTGGTGCCTCCGGCGACCGCCTCGGCCGCCCCGAAGAGCGCGCCGGCCACCCCGGCCATGGCGGCCGAGAGCGTGAAGACGGCCAGCTTGGTCGTCGTGAGCGACAGCCCGAGGGTGGCGCAGGCCGCCTCGGAGTCCTTGGCGGCCACCAGCACCCGGCCGAACGGGCCCCGGCGCAGGGCCAGGATGGCGACGGAGAACAGGGCGAAGACCACGGCCAGGAAGATGGTGAACCCCTTGTTCGAGCTCAGGCTGAGGCCGAAGAGGTCGGGCTTATGGATCGGGACCGAGCCGTCGAAGCCGAAGACGGCCGACCAGGGGAAGAACGCGTTGTCCATGAGGCTGGCGAATGCCATCGTCAAGAGGGCCAGGTAGAGGCCGCGCAGGCGCAGGGCCGGCAGCGAGATCACGGCCCCTACCCCGCCGGCGATGACGGCCGCCATCAAGAGCCCGAGCAAGGAACCCCCACTGCCGAACTTGTACATGGCGTAGCAGCCCAGGCCGGCGAAGGTCAGCTGGCAGATGGAGACGTAGCCGCCCCAGCCGGTGAGCGGGACCAGCGAGAGGCAGACGAGGCCGAAGGCCAGGCCGATGCCCAACTTCACGATGTTGCCGGGGTCCATGAAGCTCACGGCCAGGATCACGCCCACGACGAGGAGGACGCCGCCCTGCAGCGAGCGCAGGAAGGTGGCCGGTGCCAGCGGCGCGTGGCGCTGGGGGGCACCGCTACGGATGCGGTCCATCGGCAGGGTCAGCAGTGCGACGAAGAGGATCAGAGTGGGCACCGAGAGCGTGAGCGTCCCCTGCACGGGGGTGGAGGACCAGAAGCCTGTGCTCGGGACGTAGCCGACCGCGTAGGAGGAGGCGAGCCCGACGATGAGCGCGCCCAGGAAGGTCATGGGCAGGCTGCGCAGTCGCCCGATGACGGCGGCGGCATAGGCGTCGATGACGAGCAAGGTGAGGATGAGGGGCTGCAGCTGCAGCCTGGGGGCCACGAGGATGCCGGCCACCGAGGCCAACGAGGCTCCGATGGACCAGCTCAGGGTGGAGAGCCGGGTGGAACGTCCGCCGAACAGCCCGATCAGGCTGCGGTTGTCGACCACGCCCCGCATCGCGATGCCGGTCCGGGTCTGGTAGAGGAACAGCCGCAGCCCCACGGCGATGGCGACGGCGGCGCCGACGGTGATCACCTCCTCCCAGGTGACCTTGACGCCGAGGAAGGTGAACCCGCTGAAGCCGAAGAACTGGGGCACGACGCGCGCCGTCGGCGGCCAGATGTAGCTGTTGACCAGCCCGAAGAACAGCAGCGTGAGGCCGACGGTGACCGCCAGCGTGGTGGCCACGTTGCGCGGGTCCATCCATTGGATCACCCCGCGCTCGACCACGGCGCCGAGGAGCGGCGCCAGCACGAAGACGGTGAGGACGAAGGCGAGGGCGGTGTTCATGTGCCAGCCAACCGACAGCTGCCAGTAGACGAAGGCCATGAACATCCCGATGGCCCCGTGGGCGATGTTGAAGATGCCCGAGGTGGCGTAGGTGACGACCAGGCCGCTGGCGGCCACGGCGTAGGCCGAGCCGAGGACGATGCCGATGATGGTGAACTCGAGGAACTCGTGCACGGGATCGGTCGGGTCGGCCTAGTACTGGGCGAAGCCGCTGTTGCAGTCGTAGGTGTTGGGCGCGGTCGGGTAGACGCGCTGGAAACCCCCGTTCTCGATCTTCATGTAGAAGAAGCACTTCGACGGGATCTTCTGCCCGATGTTCACAGGCGGCGTGACGCCGTCGCCGGTCCAGTTGGTGATCCCCTGCAGCTTCGAGATGACCGCGGCCCGGGTCAGGTCGGGGCCCACCTCCTTGGCCGCCTGCTCGAAGGCCAGGCCGGCGGACCAGGCCAGCATGGCGAAGATGTCCTGGTGCCACTGGCCTTGGCCCGACACCCGATTCATCCAACTCTCCATGAGCTGAAGGCCCGGGTTGGAGCCGGCTTCCTCGTAGGCGGCCGTGGCTGACATCAGCACGAGGTCGCCGTTGGACTCGGGTGCGGTCTGCTGGGCGAACTGAGGCGAGTACTCCTCGGAGAACCAGTCGACGACCTGTGGCGCGTAGCTGGCCTGCTGCATGGCCTGCAGGAGCCGCTCGGCCGAGGAGGCGTCGGAGTACTCGGTCACGTACTGCGCGCCGGCGCTCTGCATCGCCTGCACGTTGGCGGCGTAGTTGGCGTTGGTCGGCGTGGTCGACGTGTTGTACACGTAGTGAAAGCCGTCGCCGGTGTACGTCGCCGTCTCGTGCGCCGCCTGGGTCTGGGTGGCCGAGACGTTCAGGTAGATCATGGCCGCCTTCGTCACCGCGTTGGGGTAGGTCGTCTTGAGGTAGTTGGCGGGTCCGAGCGCCCAGTAGTGGGCGTTGCCGGGACTGGCGCCGAAGATGTCGGCCGTGTTCCCCGCGGCCGCCGTCGAGACCTCGGCCGCCATCGTCGGGATGCCACAGGCGCCGACGGCCTGCGCGCTGCCGTCGTCGAAGCCCGAGGCGTTGCCCACCATGGCGAAGTCGCTGGAGCAGGCCTGCTGGGCGTCGGCGTAGTTGGTCCCCGAGTCGTTGCCGTCGTCGAAGGGCTGCACCTTCACCTGGCGCCCGCAGATGCCGCCGGTGCTGTTGACGTAGGCGGCCCACGCCTCCGTGGCCTGCTGCGCGCTCTGGGTCAGCCCGGGCGCCACGCCGCTGATGCTGGCGATGTTGCCGACGTCGATGGTGGTCGCGGTGACCCCGGTCGCGGTGGCGCCGCCGTTGCCGCCCGCCGGGGTGAGGTTGCCGTTGGCGCCGCAGGGTGCGGCGGCCGACGTGCCCGCGGCGGCCGCGCCGCCGCCGGTGGCGGCCGCCGTGCTGGGCCCGGTGCCGGCATGACCGGCCGATCCGGGCGTGCCCCCTGACGCGAGGACTGCGCCACTGCCGCCGCCGCCGCTGCCGGCGCCGCTGCAGGGCACCGTGGTCGTCGTGGTGGTGCTGGCGGTCGTCGTCGTGGCCTTCGACTTGGTGGTGGTCGAGGTCGAACCGGGCTTCGCCGCGGCCGTGGTCGTGGTGCTGCTGGGGCTGGTGCTCGATGGCGTCGATCCGCATGTCGTCGAGGACGCGTCGGCGACCGTCGTGGTGGTGTCGCCCGATGCGCCGAGCGCTTGGGCGCCCGTCCCGCCGACCGAGCCCTGGGCCAGGGCGGCCTGGCTCCCGTCGAGACGCGACCCGCAGGCCGAGGCGAGGAGCGCGAGCACGGCGACGGAGAGGGCCACGGCGACGCGCTGGTGCCGGCGGCGCCGACTGTTGGCGAGGAGACTCACCGAACCCCGATCTCTTCGTGGTCGTCGCCGGCGCGCTGGTCGGCGCGCCGGGTCTGGTCCAGGCTGCGCAGAATCCGTTCGAGCCGGTCGACGGAGCGGACGATGGCCAGCGCGTTGCGCCGGTCCTCCTCCACCTGGCGCATACTCCAGGCGATGCGCACGAAGACGCCTCCACCGATCACCAGCGCCACGCCGAGAAGGCCACCGGAAATGAGGTAGGGCACCTCCTGGTACAGGTAGGGGCTGTGCGCGGCGCCGTACCAGCCGAGGACGATGCAGACGAAGCCGAAGACGATGAGCACCATGCCGATCGTCTCCATCCACCTGCGGATATTGCGCCCGCTCCGGCTCGGACGGGCCCGGTCGATGGCGGCGGCCAGCCGTTGCAGGCGCGTCGGCACCGGCGTCGACGGCTCGAGCTCGGAGGCCGGCGGCACGACGGCGGTGGCGGAGGGCGGCGGCGGAAAATCGGAGTCGGAGTCGGGGTCGGGGTCGGGCAACCCGGTGAGGCGGGTCACCGCGCCGGGGTCGGGGGACGATCGTCCCAACAGGTTCAGTTTCATCAGTTCCCTCCTCCAAAGTCAGCGAGGTCGTCGGCGCTCGCGCTGAAGCGGTCCATGAGCGGGTCGCCGTCGGCGCACGAGGTGCCCAGCACCCCGCCCGCGTCGTCGGCCCGCAGGTAGGCGTAGGCGAGCGCGGACGCGGCGAGCAGGCCGAGAAGGACGAGCGCCGCCCCGATCCCCTTGAAGGCCGGGGCGATCACCGACGCCGGCGCCGACGCGGTGGACGTCGGGCTGCCCGAGCCCGAGCCCGAGCCCGTCGCAGTGGACCCGGTCGGGGTCGTTCCGGTCCCGGTGTCTCCCGAGAAGGTGCCGCCGGTCCCCGTGGTGCCCGCGATGCCGGGGGTGCCCGAGTTCCCCGCGATCGCGGCGCTGGACACGGCCGAGGGCGTCGACGGCGTCGAGGCCGCCGGCGCCGCGCCCGAGTTGCCGCTGTTGCCGGCCGCGAAGGCCGGCGCCGCCGTCGAGTTCACCTGCACGGTGGCCAGGTCGAGGGTGAGCTGCTGGTCGTCGGGCACGGCGACGGGGAGCTGCGAGGTGACGGACGCCGGGAGCAGCGACGTCAGCTGGTTGATCGGATCGTCGAGCGTCTTGAGGTCGATGCTGATCTTGAGCCCGTCGAGCGTCCGGCTGGCCGAGGGGCCGCTCACCTTGTCGGTGGCGTTGGTGACCGACAGCGAGATACCGAGGTCGCTGAGGTCCGAGTTGAGGGTCGAGATCGGAAGCGGGGCCGGCGTGCTCTGGCCGGCCGCGCTGATCCCGTTGGCGTCGACGGTGACCTGCTCGCCGGCGATGTCCATGTTCTGCACCTCGGTCGACCCGGTGACCTTCCCGGTCGTCCCGTCCGAGGTGGCCGTCGCCGTCGAGGTGACGCTCCCGATGGTGATGAAGCCGCCGAGGATGGAGATGCCGGTGTCGGTGGCGCTGGACTGCGCGTTGGCCGACGTGCTGGGGGCGAGCGACGACGAGGTCGCCGACATGTCGCCGATGCCGAAGATGGCCGACGAACCGGCCAGCGGGTTGCCCGAGCCCGAGGGCGCCTGCAGCGTCGGGTCGGCCCCGTTCGAACCGGCCGTCGCCGCGTCGTCGCCGAGCGTCGCACTGGCCGTGTTCCCGTTGGTCGTGCTGGAGGCGTCCATGTTCACCCCCGGCTGGTCGGTCGAGCCCGAGTTGGGCGCCTGCGGGTACTCGCTGGTGGCCTGGACGGGCCATACGGGTGCCGGGGGGAGTGGCGCGCCCGGCACCAGGAGGGCGAGCTCGGGGCCGGCGTTGGCCACGACCTGGCCGGGGTAGAGGCTCGACGCGGTGGCAGTGCCGGTCGGGCCGAAGTTGTCGGTGGTGGCGGCGTAGCCCTCGTCGAATTCCAGCGAGGGCGTGGCCGGGAGCGGAAAGTTCGGCTGTTCGTACTGGGCCGTGACGGCCTCGGCCAGCCCGCTCACCGTGAAGCCCCCCAGGGAGCTGTCGGCACCGGCGGGCCCGGCGGTGAAGGCGGCGGCGAGGAGCCCCGAGCCGCCGGCGACGAGGAGCAGCGCCGCGGCCCCGAGGACGGGAAGACGGTGGACCCGGACCCGGAACCGGCTCATGCGGCCGCACCCCCCAGATAAGCGTCGGCCAGGTCGTCGGGGAGGTCATCGGGCTTTCCCGATGCAACGATCCGCCCCTGCACGACGACGGCGACATCGGTGGCCACGCCGAGCGCGGTCGCCGCGAACTGTTCGGCCAGAATGACCGCCACGCCCTCGGCGGCGATCTGCGCCACGAGTTCGTAGAGCTCGGCGACGATCATCGGCGCCAGGCCCATGGAGATCTCGTCGAGGAGCAGGACGGCGGGCTCCACGCTGAGCGTGCGGGACATGGCCAGCATCTGCTGCTCACCGCCCGACAGGGTGCCGGCCACCTGGTGGCGGCGCTCCTTCAGGCGGGGAAAGCGGCCGAACGCCATCTCCTCCACGTGCGACCGCGACGGGCCGCCGAAGGTCATGAGGCGGAGGTTCTCGGTGACGGTGAGGTTGGGGAAGATGCCGCGGCCGTCGGGCAGCGTGCACAGGCCGGCCCGGGCGAGCTTGTCGGGACGCATGCCGTTGGCGTGACGGCCGAGCACGTGGAAGCACCCCTTGGTCGGCTCCATCTGCCCGCTGGCGACGCGCAGCGTCGTGGACTTGCCCGCCCCGTTCGGGCCGAGCAGGGCGAGCACCGAACCGTTGGCCACCGCCAGGTCGATGCCGTGGAGCACCTCGATCTGCCCGTAGGCGGCGTGGACCCGGCGCAGCTCGAGGACGGGGGGCTCAGCCATGGGCCGCCGCGGCCGATCCCGCCAGCACGTCGACGTCGACGTCGACGTCGACGTCGGGGTCCTCCGCCGCGCCGAGGTAGGCGGCACGGACGCGGTCGTCCGCCCGTACCTCGGCCGGGCTGCCCGCCATGAGCACCGCGCCGAAGTCCAGGACGTTGATGTGGGTGCAGACCCGCATGACGAGCTCCATGTCGTGCTCCACCAGGAGCACGCCCATGCCGGCCCCGGCCAGCTGCACCAGCAGGTCGCCGAGCTCCTCGCTCTCGGTGTCGCTCAGGCCCGAGGAGGGCTCGTCGAGCAGCAGGAGGCGAGGCCGGGTGGCCAGGGAGCGGGCCAGCTCGAGCAGGCGGGCCTGGCCCGTGGGCAGCGTGTCGGCCGCCCGCGTGGCCAGGTGGGTCAGGCCGACCAGCGCCAGGAGGGCATCGGCGTTGGCCGCGGCGTTGGAGCGGTCGTGCGACCAGCGCCGGCGGATCTCGGCGGCGGCCAGCACGTTCTCGCGGACCGAGAGGGACCCGAAGATCTCGAGACGCTGGAAGGTCCGGGCGATGCCGAGTCTGGCCCGCTTGTGGGGCTTGAGGCCGGTCATGTCGGTGTCCTCGAAGAAGATCCGGCCCGAGTTGACGGACTGCAGCCCGCAGATGGCGTTGAAGCACGTCGTCTTGCCGGCGCCGTTGGGGCCGATGAGTCCGGTGACGCTGCCGGCGTCGACCGTCAGGTTCACGCCGCGCAGCGCGTGCACGCCGCCGAATCGAACCTCGGCTTCCGCCACTCGCAGAAGCGGCATTCGTCTCCCCCCAGTGCGGTCGGGCCAGCTCCCGGGGCGGCTGCCCCCGGACCTCCATCTTTTTCTTCCTGGTCAGACCAGGTTTCTCGAGCTCTCAAAGAGAACGGATTCCAGTTTGGAGACTTACGGTCGCAATTTCGGGAGCCTCCCCGGGAGCGTTAGCCTCAACCGCATGGAACATTCCATGGCCGAACGCCTGGCCGACCTGGCCGAACGCAAGAACGAGGCGCTGCACGCCGGGAGCGAGCGGGCAGTGGAGCGCCAACACGCCAAGGGCAAGCTGACGGCCCGGGAGCGGATCGAGTACCTGCTCGACGAGGGCTCGTTCCAGGAGCTCGACATGCTGGCCCGGCACCGGGCCCACGGCATGGGGTTGGAGGACAACCGCCCCTACACCGACGGCGTGGTGACGGGCTTCGGCACCATCGACGGCCGGCGGGTCTGCATCTTCAGCCAGGACTTCACCGTCTTCGGGGGTGCGCTCGGCGAGGTCTTCGCCGAGAAGATCCACAAGGTGATGGACCTGGCCGCTTCGACGGGTGTTCCCATGATCGGGCTCAACGACGGGGCGGGGGCCCGGATTCAGGAGGGCGTCGTCTCGCTCCACTCCTACGGGGGCATCTTCCACCGCAACGTGACGGCGTCGGGCGTGATCCCGCAGATCAGCGTGATCCTGGGGCCGTGCGCCGGCGGCGCCGTCTACTCGCCGGCCATGACCGACTTCATCTTCATGGTGCAGGGCACCTCGCACATGTTCATCACGGGCCCCGACGTGGTGAAGACCGTGACCGGCGAGGACGTCACGTTGGAGGAGCTCGGCGGCGCCATGAGCCACGCCACCAAGTCCGGTGTCGCGACGTTTGTGTCGCCCGACGAGAAGGCCTGCCTCGACGACGTGCGCCAGCTGCTGTCGTTCCTGCCGTCGAACAATTTGGAGGAGCCGCCGCTGGAGGTCACGGGCGACGAGCCGGACCGCCAGGTCACCGAGCTCATCGACTTCCTGCCGACGTCGCCCAACCAGCCCTACGACATGAAGCGCATCATCACGGCCGTGGTCGACGACGGCGAGTACATGGAGGTGCACCGCCACTGGGCCATGTCGATCACCTGCGGCTTCGGCCGCATGAACGGGCGGGTCGTGGGGATCGTGGGCAACCAGCCCGCCGTACTGGCCGGCGTGCTCGACATCGACTCGTCGGAGAAGGCGTCGCGCTTCGTGCGGACCTGCGACGCGTTCAACATCCCCCTGCTGACCTTCGTGGACGTCCCCGGATTCATGCCCGGCACCGACCAGGAGTACGGCGGCATCATCCGGCACGGGGCCAAGCTGCTGTACGCCTACTGCGAGGCGACCGTGCCCCGGATTCAGATCATCACGCGCAAGGCCTACGGGGGCGCGTACGTCGTCATGAACTCCAAGTCGATCGGCGCCGACCTGGCCTTCGCCTGGCCGTCGGCCGAGCTGGCCGTCATGGGCCCCAACGGCGCCGTCGAGATCGTCTACCGGCGCGAGCTGGCCGAGGCGGCCGACCCGGCGCGGCGACGGGCCGAGCTCATCGACGAGTACACGGAGCGGTACGCCAATCCGTACATCGCGGCCGAGCGGGGCTACATCGACGACGTGATCTCGCCGGCCGACACCCGGAGCGTCATCTGCCGCAGCCTCGACATCCT
This sequence comes from uncultured Acidimicrobiaceae bacterium, assembly GCA_963817735.1. Lineage (GTDB taxonomy): Bacteria > Actinomycetota > Acidimicrobiia > Acidimicrobiales > RAAP-2 > Bog-473. The sequence continues at coordinate 337,590 of CAWFPP010000003.1, forward strand.
GTCGTCGAAGCGTGAGGAGCTGCCGCGGCGCAAGCACGGCAACGTGCCGCTATGACGTCGGCGTCGCCGGTCGCCGAGGACCAGCTGACGCTGCGGCCCCTGTCTGCTCCCGACCCGGCCGTGCTGGCGGCCATCACCGCCGCGGTGCAGCTGGCCTGGCCGCCGCCCGGCGCCGGCCGACGAGCACGACCCGGTGCACGAGACGTGGCGCTTCAGCGGACGGTGGTGGAACAAGCCGGTGCCGCTGCGACGCGACCGGCCCTGGGCCCGGCGCTGACCGTCTACGTCGACGACTGGCGCCAGCGGGCGACGGTGCGCGATCGCACCGACCGCTGGTCCCACTTGTTGGCGGACGACCCCGAGGAGCTGCACGCCATGGCCGCCGCGCTCGGCATCCCGAAGCGGGGCTTTCAGCGCCACCGGCGCTCGGCGGCGCTGAACCACTACGACGTACCCGAGGCCTTCCGCCTCCGGGCCATCGCGCTCGGTGCGGTGCCGGTGACGTGGCGCGAGATGGCGCGCCTTACGCGGGAGTGGCGGCGCGCTGGCGCTCGGCCAGCGCCACCAGGTCCGCCATGATGCGGTCGAAGGAGAAGTCCTTCGGCGTGTAGACGGACGCCACGCCCTTGCCCAGGAGCAGCTCGGCGTCATCGGGCGGGATGATGCCGCCCACGACCACGGCCGCCGTGCTGCCGGCGGCGCGCAGGCGGTCGAGCACGTCGGGTACCAGCTCCAGATGCGACCCCGACAGGATGGACAGCCCCACGATGTCGACGTCCTCGTCGACCGCCGCCGCCACGATCTGCTTCGGCGTCAACCGGATGCCTTGGTAGATCACCTCGAAGCCGGCGTCGCGGGCCGCCACCGCTATCTGCTCGGCCCCGTTCGAGTGCCCATCGAGGCCCGGCTTGGCCACCAGCAGGCGTGGTGGTCCGCCGCTGCGGACGGCCAGCGCCTTGGTGCGCAGCCGCACCGGCTCCAGTCCCAGGTCGTCGCCGCGGTGGCCCACCCCGCCGCTGACGCCGGTCGGCGCCCGGAACTCGCCGAAGACCTCGCGCAACGCGCCGGCCCACTCCCCCGTGGTGCCGCCGGCGTGGGCCAGCGCGATGGTGGCCTCCATGATGTTGCCTCCCGGGCCGGAGTCGTCGGCGACCCGGCGCAATTCGTCGAGTGCGGTGCGCACCGCAGCGCCGTCACGTTCCGCCCGCCAGCGCACCACCTCCGCGATCTGCTCGGCCTCGACGTTGTGGTCGACCTTCAGGATGTTCTCGAGCTCGCCGTCGCCGAGCAGCGGTGAGGGCGCGGTCTCGGTGTAGCAGTTGACCCCGACCACCTTCTGCTCCCCCGACTCGATGCGCCGGACACGTTCGGCCTGGCTGCGCACGAGCCGGCGCTTCAGCTCGTCGATGGCTTCGAAGGCCCCGCCGAGCGCCTCCACGTCGGCCAGCTCCGCCGTCGCGGCCTCGGCCAGCTCGGCCGTCTTGGCCTCTACGACCACCGACCCCTCGAAGATGTCGCCGTACTCGAGCAGGTCGGACTCGAAGGCCAGGACCTGCTGCATCCGCAGTGACCACTGCTGGTCCCAGGGCCGGGGCAGGCCCAGAGCCTCGTTCCAGGCCGGCAGCTGCATGGCCCGGGCCCGTGCGCTCTTGGACAACGTGACGCCGAGCGACTCCAGCACAATGCGCTGCACGTTGTTCTCGGGCTGCTGCTCGGTCAGCCCGAGCGAGTTCACCTGCACCCCGTAACGGAAGCGGCGCAACTTGGGGTCCTCGACCCCGTACCGCTCCGAGCAGATGCGGTCCCACAGGAGGGTGAAGGCCCGCATCTTGCAGGTCTCCTCCACGAAGCGGACGCTCGAGTTGACGAAGAAGCTGATGCGACCGACCACCGCCGGCAGCTCGGACTCGTCGATCTTCCCCGAGACGCGCACGCCGTCGAGCACGCCGATGGCGGTGGCCAGCGCGTAGGCGATCTCCTGCACCGGCGTGGCACCGGCCTCCTGCAGGTGATAGCTGCAGACGTTGATCGGGTTCCATCTGGGCGCGTGGCGCACCGTGTAGGCGATGGTGTCCACGGTGAGCCGCAGGCTCGGCCCGGGCGGGAAGATGTAGGTCCCCCGGCTCAGATACTCCTTGACGATGTCGTTCTGCGTCGTGCCCCCCAGCAGGGCAGGGTCGATGCCCCAGTCCTGGGCGTGCGCCACATAGAGCCCGAGCAGCCACGCCGCCGTGGCGTTGATCGTCATGGAGGTGTTCATGGTCTCCACCGGGATGCCCTCGAGCAGCTCGCGCATGTGACCCAGGTGCGCCACGGGGACGCCGACCTTGCCGACCTCGCCGGCCGCCTCGGGGGCGTCGGGGTCGTAGCCGGTCTGGGTGGGCAGGTCGAAGGCAATGGAGAGGCCGGTCTGCCCTTTGGCCAGGTTGGTGCGGTAGAGCTCGTTGGAGGCGCGCGCCGTCGAGTGGCCCGAGTAGGTTCGCATGACCCACGGCGCGTCACGATCACGCTGACCGTCGTGCTGGTGGTCGGTCGCCATCACTTCACCTCCCGACGAGTGGAGCGCAAACACCATTGTGCCCGGGTCCGGGCGCCGGCCGCGCCGTCGCCGTCGCCGTCGCTACCGGCTGTAGTCGTAGAAGCCCTTCTTGGTCTTGCGGCCGAGCTGCCCGGAGGTGACCAGGCGGCGCAGCAGCGGCACCGCGGCGTAGTTGGGGTCGCGGTACTCCTCGTACAAGGCTTCGAGGATGGCGAGCGAGGTGTCGAGGCCGACGAGGTCGAGCAGCGCGAAGGGGCCCATGGGGAACCCGCAGCCGCCCTTCATGGCGGAATCGATGCCCTCCCTGGTCGCCACGCCCTGCTCGAGCAGGCGCACGGCATTGTTCAAGTAGGGAAAGAGCAGCGCGTTGACGATGAAGCCGGCCTGGTCCTTGACCTCGACGGGGTCCTTGCCGCAGGCCGCTGCGAAGGCCACCGCGGTCGCCACGGTGGCGTCGCTGGCGGTGATCGGCCGTACGACCTCTACGAGCGCCATGGCCGGCGCCGGGTTGAAGAAGTGGATGCCGCAGACCTTGTCGGGACGGGCGGTCGCCATCGCCATCTCGACCACCGGGAGCGTCGAGGTGTTGGTGGCCAAAATCGTGTCGGGCTTGCAGATGCTGTCGAGCTCGGTGAAGAGGTCCTTCTTGACGGCGAGGTCCTCCACCACGGACTCGATCACCAGGTCGACGTCGACCAGCTCGCCCAGGTGCGTGGTCGCACCGACACGACCGCTGATCGCCGCCGCCTCCTCTTCGGTGCGCTTGCCCTTCTCGACCTGCTTGGCCAAGGACTTGGCGAGACCGGCGACCATGGCGTCGGCCGCGGCCGTGCTCCGGCTGCGCAGGACGACGTCGTGCCCGTTGGCCGCCGCCACCTCCGCGATGCCTGCGCCCATGATCCCCGAACCGATGATTCCCACGCGTCTGATCGACATGGGCGACGAGTTTACCGGTCGGTAACCACGGGCGTCGAAGCGACCGCGTCGGGCCGGCCCGGGTGCCCGCGCGTGCAAGAGTGGCGCATGGACACGTCCGGCACGCTGGCCCTGGTCGGGGGCGACGAATGGACCGAGGGCTGCACCTTCGACGCCTCCCTGCTGGCCGCCTCGGGCGGCCTCGATGTGGTGGTGCTCCCCACCGCCGCCGCCTACCAGCACCCCGAGCGGGTCGTGCTGCGGGCGGCCGAGTGGTTCGAGCCGCTGGGCGCCCGGGTGGAGGGGCTGATGGTGGTGGACCGGGCCTCGTCCGAGGACGCCGGCATGGCCGCCGCGCTGGCCGGCGCCCGCTTCATCTACCTGTCGGGCGGCTCGCCGCTGCACCTGCGGGCCGTGCTCAAGAAGTCGGCCGTCTACGAGGCGCTGCTGGCGGCCTTCGCCGGCGGCGCCGTGGTGGCCGGGGCCGGCGCGGGCGCCATGGTGCTGACCGACCCCATGGCCGATCCCCGCGGCGGCGCGTTGACGCTCGGGCTGGGACTCGTCGACAACATGGCGGTCGTCCCCCACTTCGGCGACGGCCTCGATGACGCCCACGGCCAGAAGCTGGAACGCACGGTGGCCATGGCGCCGGCCGCATTGCCGGTCGTGGCGCTGCCGGACCGGACCGCGCTGATCAGGGACGACCGGGGCGAGTGGCACTCCGAGGGCATGGGGACGCCGGCCGTCTTCGTCGGTGGCGCGCTGACCGAGGGTCTGGGGGCCCTGAAGGGCTGACCGCCCGATTCTGCGCGCTCCCTCCCGGCGGCCGGGACCGTTCTCCCGCCGATGGCCCCCACGCTCACCGACGAGACCGCCCTCGCCGCTGCCGCCACGACCGCCTCCGCCAGTGCCGCAGGTGCCGACGGCGCCGCAGGTGCCGCAGGTGCCGACCTGATCAGCGCCGTGGCGGCCGAGTCCAACGAGGAGCTCGCCGCCGCTCTGGCCGAGGACGTCGCACTGATGACGGCGGCCCAGGGCAGGATCGCTCTGCGCCTGGGCGAGGTCGAGCGGCGCCAGGCGTTCCAAGAAGACGGGGCGACCTCGGTCGAGGCCTGGGCCACCGAGCGCTTCGGGGTCTCCGCGCCGAGCGCCCGTGCCCTCAGCCACGTCGGCGAGAAGGCCTGGGACCTGCCCCACCTCGTCGGTTCGCTCTGTCGCGGGGACATCACCTTTGACAAGGTGCGCGTCGTGGCCGACGTGGCCACCCCCGAGAGCGACCGCGCCCTGTGCGCCCAGGCCAAGGAGCTTTCGGTCGCCGAGCTGGCCGACGTCGCCCGCACCGAGGCGGCACGCCGGCGCAGCGGGTCCCAGTCCCAGTCCGAGTCCGAGCACGACCGGCGCTACCTGCGCTTCAACGACACCTTGCGCACGCTCAGCGCCCAGCTGCCCGCCGAGTCCTACGCGGCGACCAAGGCCTGCATCGACGCGTGGACCGAGACCATCGCCTCTGACGGCGAGACACCGCTCGACCAGCGCCGCTGCGACGGGTTCAGCGGGCTCATGGCCTCGGCGGCTCCGGGGGCGGCCATGGCGCCGGGGGCGACCACGACCAAGAGGCCGTTCCTCGTGGTGGCCCACGTCGCCCTCGACGCCTTGGTCGAGGACTCAGGAGAACCCAGCGAGCTGGCCGGCGAGCTCGAGCACGACGGCCTGATCGACGTCGAGACGGTGCAGCGCATCGCCTGTGACGCCACCATCGCGCTGGGCGTCGACGACGATGTCGGCCACACCATGTACGAGGGCCGGGCCCGGCGTTTCGCCACGCCCACCCAGCGCCGCGAAGTCATGCGCCGGGACCGACATTGTCGCTTCCCGGGCTGTCGCGCCGTGACCTTCGTCAACGTGCACCACGTCGTGGCATGGAAGCCGGGCGGCACGACCGATCTGGACAACCTGGTCCTCGCGTGTGACTTTCACCATCACCTGGTGCACACCAAGGGCTGGACCATGACCGGGGACGCCAATGGAGAGCTCACCGTTGTCGGCCCGAGCGGCCGGGTCATGACGTCGCGCCCTTCGCCCCTTTGGACCAGGGTGACGGGGGGCCGCCGAACGGGCGCGCCCCGGAGGACTTAGTCCTTCTCTTCGATGGTGACGCTCTCGATCACGACCTGCTCGGTCGGAGCGCCGGAGCGGCTCCCGACGTTGTTGATCCTCTCCACGACATCGAGCCCGGTGACGACCTCGCCGAAGTGCGAGTAGAGCGGCGGGAGGCGCACGCCGTCGGGACCGCTGATGACGAAGAACTGGCTGCCGTTGGTGTTGGGCCCGGCGTTGGCCATGGCCAGCGAACCGACCTGGTAACGCCCCTCGGCCGGCAACTCGTCGTCGAAGCGGTAGCCCGGGCCACCCGAGCCCGACCCCGTGGGATCCCCGCCCTGGAGCACGAAGCCCGGGATGATGCGGTGGAAGACGATGCCGTCGTAGTAGTGATAGCGCGCCAGGAAGACAAAGCTGTTGACGGTCTTCGGCGCGGCGAGGGGGTCGAGCGCGATGACCATCGTGCCGTGCGAGGTCACCATCGTCGCCACGTAGCGCTTGTCGGTGTCGATGAGCATCGGCGGCTCTTCGTCGAACTTGCGCTGCTGGGGGCTCGAGCCGTCGGCTTCGGGCGGGGTCGGTGTGGCCATGGTGGCGTCCTAGCTCTCGTGGATGGTGACGGAGATCATGCGCTGCGTGACGTCGGGCGGGATGCCGCTGGCCGAGCCCTGCTGGTCGATGGTGTCGATCACGCTCATGCCCGAGGTGACCTGTCCGAAGAGCGAGTAGGTGTTGGGCAGGCTCTCGCCCTGCGGGCCCGAGACGATGAAGAACTGGCTGCCGCCGGTGTTGGGCTGACCCGTGTTGGCCATGACCAGCGCTCCCAGCGGGTACTGCTGGGCCGGGTTGGCGGCCTTGGGGGGGAGCTCGTCGGGAATGGTGTATCCCGGCTCGGTCCCCGTGTTGGTCTGTGCCGGGTTACCGGTCTGCAGCACGAAGCCGGGGATGACCCGGAAGAACGCGCCGCAGTTGAAATACCCCTTGTTGGCCAGGAATACGAAATTGTTCACGGTCTTGGGGGCAGCGGTGGCGTCGAGCGAGACGTCGAAGGTCCCTGTCGTCGTCTTGATCGTAGCGGTGTACTGCTTCGTGGCGTCGATCGTCATCGGCGGTGCGGCCGTGTACTTCTGGCTGGCGGCCTTCGTCGGGGTCTTGGGCGAGGCCGGGCAGCCCGCTTTGACCGCCACCTCGTTGGCCTGCGCCTGCAGCCTGGCGTCGGCGGCCTTGGTGGCTGACGTCGTGGTCGTGGTGCCCACTGTTGACTTGGAAGCCACGGGGGGATTGTTGTTCCCCGAGACCAGGAAGACGATGCCGACGATCACGGCAGCGATGACGACGACGATGACCCCGTTACGGATCTGCTTGCGGCGCTTCTGCTGCTGCGCCTCGGCAGCCAGCCGGGCCTCCCTGGCCGCGCGCTGGCGGGCTCTCTTGTCGCTGGGCACGGCCCGAGACCCTACCCAATCTCGGGGACCGCTTCGGATCGCCCGCCCGGATCTCCGCCCGCCGGGCCCCCCGGAGACGGCCGGGGAGGCAACCGGGGGCGAGCAGGCCGTGCGCAGTCTGTAGCCTCGTCAGATGCCACTGGTCGTCCAGAAATTCGGGGGCACCTCGGTCGGCGATGCCGACCGCATCCGAGCCGTGGCCGACCACATCGCCCGGACCCGGCGCCAGGGCAGCGAGGTGGTGGCCGTGGTCAGCGCCATGGGCAAGACGACCGACGACCTCATCCACCTGGCCAACTCGGTCAGCGCCACCCAGCCACCCCGCGAGTACGACATGCTCGTCAGCACCGGGGAGCGCATCTCCATGGCATTGCTCGTGATGGCCCTCGCCGACCTCGGGGTGGACGCCGCCTCGTTCACCGGGAGCCAGGTCGGCATCATCACCGACGACGACCACACCCGGGCCAAGATCCGGGAGGTCAAGGGGGACCGCCTCCGTGAAGCATTGGCCGCCGGGAAGGTGCCCGTCGTGGCGGGGTTCCAAGGGGTCTCGGCCGCCCGCGAGATCACCACGTTGGGCCGCGGCGGGTCCGACGCCACCGCCGTGGCGCTGGCTGCCGTCCTGGACGCTGACGTCTGCGAGATCTACACCGACGTGACCGGGGTGTTCACAGCGGATCCCCGCATCGTGCCCGAGGCGCACCGGATCAACCGGATCTCCTTCGAGGAGATGCTCGAGATGGCGGCCACAGGCGGGCGGGTGCTGATGCTGCGCGCCGTGGAGTTCGCCCGCAACCACAACGTCCCGCTCCACGTGCGGAGCAGCTTCACCTGGGAGCCCGGCACCTGGGTGGTTGAGGAGGATGCAGACATGGAAGAGGCCGTCGTCACGGCAGTCACCCACGACACCTCGGAGGCCAAGGTCACGGTCAGCGGCGTTCCTGACCGCCCCGGCGTGGCGGCGCGGCTCTTCCGGGCCCTGGCCGACCGGTCGATCAACGTCGACATGATCGTGCAGAACACGTCCGTCCATGGCACGACGGACATCTCGTTCACCGTGCCGACGGCCGACCTGCCCGTCGCGGTGGAGACCTCCGAAGCCCACGCCAACGAACTGGACGCGACGGGTGTCACGGCCGACGCGGACGTGGCCCGGGTCTCACTCGTCGGGGTGGGCATGAAGTCGCATCCCGGGATCGCCGCCACCATGTTCGAGACGCTGGCCAACGAGGGGATCAACATCGACATGATCTCGACGTCGACCATCAGGACCTCGTGCATCGTGTCCGAAGAAGACGTCGAGCGAGCCGTCCGCAGCCTGCATGCGGCGTTTGCCCTGGGCTGATGCCACCCAAGGCGAAGGGAGCGGGTGGGCGCACCCTGTGGCTGTTGCGCCACGCCAAGACCGTCACCGACCCGCCGCCCGGCGGCGCCGACTTCGACCGCGTCCTCGCCCCTCGGGGCCGGCGCGACGCCGCCGCCTTGGGGCGCTTGTTCGCCGGCGCGGGCGAAGGGCTCGGACCGGTCCTCCACGGCGTCCCGCGGCCCCGTGTTGCCCTGGTCTCCCCCGCCGTCCGGACGGCAGCCACGGCCGAACTGGTCCTGGCCGACGTGGCCGATCCGCCCAAGCTTCGCTTCGAAGAGGCCCTCTACGGGGCGGACCCCGAAGAGGTGCTGGCGTTCCTGCACGCCCTGCCCGACGACGAGATCGACGCCGCCATGGTGGTGGGCCACAACCCGACGGCCCATGCCCTCTCACAGGGCCTCCTGTCCGCCCGGGACAAGAAGGGCCGCTCCGCCGCAGCGCGCCACGGCTTCCCGACCTGTGCGCTCGGGGTCTACACGTTCGACGTCGACAAGTGGGCCGACCTGGCGGCCGGGACCGCCAAGCTGGTGGCCATGCTCGGCCCGCCGTATTAGGGCGAACGTTCCCGGACGGCCCCTTCGGTCCTAGGCCAGCAGGCGCAGGATGGCCGCATCACCCTGGCCGCCACCGCCACAGAGCGCCACCGCCGCGGTGGATGCACCGCGCCGGCGCAGCTCCAAGAGCGCGGTGAGCGCCAGCCGGGTTCCGGACATGCCGACCGGATGTCCCAGCGCAATGGCGCCCCCGTTGACGTTGACCTTGTCCTCGTCGATGCCCAAGTCGTCCACCGAGGCCAGGCCGACGGCAGCGAAGGCCTCGTTGATCTCGAAGAGGTCGATGGCCCCGAGGTCGACACCGGCCTTGCCGGCCGCCTTGACGATCGCCCGCGAGGGCTGGGTCAGCAGGGAGTTGTCGGGGCCGGCGACCATGCCGTAGCCGACGACCTCTCCGAGCGGTGCGACCCCGAGCTCCTTGGCCTTGGCCGCCGACATCACGACGACCGCGGCCCCGCCGTCGGAGATCTGGGACGCGTTGCCGGCAGTGATGGTGCCGTCCTTGGTGAACGCCGGCTTCAACGCGCCGAGGGACTCGGCCGTGGTCCCCGGCCGCACCCCCTCGTCCGTGTCAACCAGGAGTGGGTCGCCTTTCCGCTGTGGCACCTGGACCGGGACGATCTCCTCGGCCAGACGGCCCTCTTTGGCGGCCGCCGCGGCCTTCTCGTGGCTCGCCGCCGCGAAGGCGTCCTGACGGTCCCGCGAGATCCCCACCTTGGCGTTGTGCTGCTCCGTCGAGAGGCCCATGGCGATGTGGTCGAAGGAGTCGGTGAGCCCGTCGTACATCATGGAGTCGACCAGGGTGGCGTCGCCGATGCGGAAGCCGACCCGGGCACCGGGCAGGAGGTGGGGCGCCTGCGTCATCGACTCCATGCCGCCGGCGACGACGATGTCGGCGTCCCCGGCCCGGATCATCTGATCGGCCAGGTAGATGGTGTTGAGGCCCGAGAGGCACACCTTGTTGATGGTGTTGGCCGGGACCGTCATCGGGATGCCGCCCTTGACTGAGGCCTGACGCGCCGTGATCTGGCCCTGGCCGGCGAGGATGACCTGGCCCATGAGCACGTAGTCGACCTGGTCGGGGGAGACGCCGGCCCGCGTGAGGGCCTCCGCGATGGCGAATCCGCCCAGGTCCATGGCCGTGAAGCCCGCCAAGGCGCCCGAGAGCTTTCCGATGGGCGTACGTGCCCCTGCGACGATGACGGCCTCGGCCATTCCTGCACCTCCGGTTCCCGCCGGTCTGGTTACCAGTCGGAAACCACATCATATTGGGCCACTATCGTCGGGTCACATGAGCGAGATCCTCACCGCTGCCCTGGACGGCGCCCCCGCCGACGAGCTGGCCGCGCTCCCGATGCCCGAGGCCTACCGGGCCGCCCTGGTCAAGCGGAGTGAAACCGGCATGTTCGACGGCCTGGAGTCGTCGGACAAGGACCCCCGCCTGTCGCTCCACGTCGAGGAAGTGCCACTCCCCGAGCTGGCCCCCGACGAGGCCTACGTGGCCGTGATGGCGTCGTCGATCAACTTCAACACCGTCTGGACTTCGATCTTCGAGCCGTTGCCGACCTTCGGCTTCCTCGACCGGCTGGCCAAGGAGGGTCCATGGGCCGCCCGTCACGCGCTCGACTACCACGTCGTCGGCTCGGACGCCGCCGGCGTCGTCCTGCGGACAGGCTCGTTGGTGCGCAGCTGGAAGGTGGGCGACAAGGTCACGGTCCACTGCAACTACGTCGACGACCAGGACCCGTCGGCGCACGACGACTCCATGCTGGCGGCGAACCAGCGCATCTGGGGCTTTGAGTCCAACTTCGGCGGGCTGGCCGACATCACCGTCGTCAAGGCCAACCAGCTCATGCCGAAGGCGACCCACCTCAGCTGGGAGGAGGCCGCCATCAACGCGCTGTGCAACTCGACCGCCTATCGCATGCTCGTCTCGCCCAATGGGGCCCGGATGACCCAGGACGACAAGGTGCTCGTGTGGGGCGCCAGCGGAGGCCTCGGCAGCTATGCCGTGCAGCACGTGCTCAACGGCGGGGGCACGCCCATCGGCGTCGTGTCCTCGCCCGAGAAGGTGAAGCTCCTGAACGACCTCGGGGTCGAGGCCGTCATCGACCGCAAGGCGGCCAACTACCGCTTCTGGTCGGACGAGCACACCCAGGACGAGTCGGAGTGGCGCCGCTTCGGCAAGGACATCCGTGGCCTGGTCGGTGCGGAGCCCGAGATCGTCTTCGAGCACCCGGGGCGCCAGACCATGGGCGCGTCGGTGTTCGCCTGCAAGCGGGCGGGGACGATCGTCACCTGCGCGGCTACCTCGGGCTACATGATTGAGTACGACAACCGGCACCTCTGGATGAAGCTCAAGACGATCAAGGGATCACACTTCGCCAACTACCGCGAGGCCTGGGACGCCAACCAGCTCATCTGCGAAGGGAAGGTGCTGCCGCCACTCTCCGCCGTGTACCCGCTCGAGCAGGTCGGCGAGGCGGCGTACCAGGTGCACCACAACCTGCACGAGGGCAAGATCGGCGTGCTGTGCGTGGCGCCCGAGGAGGGCCTGGGCATCGACGATCCCGCGCTGCGGGCCAAGGTCGGCGAGGACCGCATCACCCTCTTCCGGAGGCACGGCGCATGAGCGATTCCCTCTTGACGGAGATCGACCATGTGGCCATCGCAGTGAACGACCTCGAGGCCGCCATCGCCTGGTACGCCGAAGTCTTCGGTGCCACCGTGGACCACCGCGAGCGCGTCGAGTCCGACGGCGTCGAGGAGGCACTGCTCAAGGTGGCCGACTCCTACGTGCAGCTGCTCACCCCGATCAGCGACACCTCCCCCGTCGCCAAATACCTGGCCAACAAGGGCGAAGGGCTGCACCACATCGGCTACCGGGTCGACGACTGCGGCCTGGCGCTCCAGGCGGTCAAGGACGCCGGCGGCCGGGTCATCGACGAGGCGCCTCGCCCGGGCTCACGGGGAACCACCGTGGCCTTCGTGCACCCCAAGACCTCGTTCGGCACGCTCATCGAGCTGGTGCAGGAGTAAGCAGGGGATCTCCCCTTCGGGGAGTCTTCGGCTTGTGAACCGCTGCGCGTCGCATGACTGACGCTGTGCAGGCGGCGCTGGCTGTGGCCGCCGAGTTCGGTCTCGTCAGCTCGCATCCCCTCGTCTTGCAAGAGACCAACAACACGGTGCTGTGGCTACGCCCCGAGCCCGTCGTCGCGAAGGTGGCCGTCCGGGTGGACACGCAAGTCGACAACCGTCTCGAATTCGCCGTGGCGAGCGAGCTGGCGGCGCGAGGTGCCGAGATCGCACGGCCGATGCGCGGGACGCGGCCCGCCACGCATGCCGACACGGGGTTCATCGTCACGCTGTGGGAGCGCCTCGAGGGCCTCGACCGCGCCGACGTCCCGCCCGCAGAACTGGCCGGATCACTGCGCAGGCTTCATGCAGCGCTCGCCCACACCGACGTCGAGTTGCCTTCGTTCAGCGCCATGCTGGTCCATGCGCGCCAGGCGCTCGAAAACGACTCGTTCATGGCACGGCTGGTCGGCGGGGACCGGGAGCTTCTCCGCGACACCTTCGGCCGAGGTTTGTCCGCCCTCGAAGGTGTCCGCTACGAGGAGCGCCGGCTGCACGGCGAGCCTCACGCCGGCAACCGGATCACGACGAGCGAGGGTCTGCGCTTCATCGACTTCGCCAGTTGCTGCGTCGGCCCGCTCGAATGGGACCTCGCCTTTCAGCCCCCAGAAGTCGTCGAACTCTTCCCCGAGGCCGACGGAGACCTCCTGGCGGTCCTTCGGAGACTCAACAGCGCACGCGTCGCGACGTGGTGCATGGGATCGCGCCATGCGGAGATGCAGCAGCACGGCGAGCTGCACCTCGCCCTGCTGCGCCAGACGTCTGAAGACCAGTGGCATGTGCTCGACATCCCATGAGCTCGTCGAGCTAGCTGAACAGTTCCTCGACGAGTCCCAGCACCAGCGACACGCGCTCGGGCAGCGAGCCGTCTTCGGGACCGAGCACCAGCTGGGGCTGCAACGGCACCTCGTAGGCCGAGTCGATACCGGTGAAGCCCGGGAGCTGCCCGGCCCGGGCCCGGGCGTAGAGGCCCTTGGGATCGCGTCGCTCGCACTCCTCAATGGAGGTGTCGACGAAGATTTCGGCGAAGACCAGACCGGCCTGCTCGTGCAGGGAGCGGATGAGCTGGCGGTCCTCGGCGAAGGGGCAGATGAGCGCAATCAAGGCGAGCGTGCCCGCCTCGGCGAACATCGCCGCCACCTCCCCGGCTCGCCGCACGTTCTCCGTCCGGTCGCGGTCCGAGAACCCGAGGTCGGCGTTCAGCCCATGGCGCAGGTTGTCCCCGTCGAGCAGGAAGGCGGGGCGTCCGCTCCGCACGAAAGCCTCTTCCACTCCGGCGGCCACCGTCGACTTGCCCGCACCGGAAAGACCGGTGAACAGCAACGTCGCTCCCGATGTCCCGAGCGAGGCGAAGCGGTCGGCCCGTGACAGGCGGCCGTCGTGGCGCACCACGTTCGGGCTGGCGTGCGCGGTGGCGATAACCCGGATGACGCCGGCGCCGACCGTCGCGTTTGTGGTCGGGTCGATGATGATGAAGCTCCCGGTGGAGCGGTTCGTCGTGTAGTCGTCGACCAGCAGCGGCTCGGTGCAGCGGAAGGTGAGGCGGCCCACCTCGTTCAGCTCGAGCTTCGGTGCCGCCTCGTCACGGTGTAGGCCGTTGACGTCCAGGCGGTAGTGCAGGGTCTGGGCCGTGGCCCGTACCGTCCGGGTGCTGTGCTTGAGCAGGTAGGTGCGCCCTTCGGCCAGCGAGGAGCGCTCGTCCATCCAGCACACCGTCGCTTCGATGTCGTGCGACACCGTCGGGCGGTTGTTGGGCCGGCACAGGATGTCGCCCCGCGACACCGCGATGTCGTCCTCCAGGGTGATGACGACCGCCATCGGCGGGAAGGCCTCGGCCACCTCGCCGTCGGCGGTGGCGATGGTGGCGATGCGCGAGGTCGTGCCGGTGGGCAGGACTAGCACGTCGTCCCCGGGCCGCAGGACGCCGCTCGCCACCGTGCCGGCGTAGCCCCGGAAGTCGGGGTTCTCGGGCGTCTGGCTCCGGATGACGTACTGCACGGGAAAGCGCGGGTCGATGAAGTTTTCGTCGCTGCCGATGTAGACCGACTCCAGGTGGTTGAGCAGGGGCGAGCCGTCGTACCACCACATGTGCTCGGACCGCTGCACCACGTTGTCGCCGCGCAAGGCCGAAATGGGGATGAAGGCGATGTCGTGCACGTTCAGCCGGGCGGCGAACTCCATGAAGTCGGACCTGATCCGCTCGTACCGGTCCTGGTCCCAGTCGATCAGGTCCATCTTGTTCACGCACACGACCATGTGCGGGACGCCCAGCATGGAGGAGAGGAAGGCGTGACGGCGCGTCTGCTCGATCACCCCCTTCCGGGCGTCGATCAGGATCAGTGCCACGTGCGCGTTGGAAGCCCCCGTGACCATGTTGCGCGTGTACTCCGTGTGCCCCGGCGTATCAGCGATGATGAACTTGCGCTTGGGCGTGGCGAAGTAGCGGTAGGCCACGTCGATGGTGATCCCCTGCTCCCGCTCGGCCCGCAGTCCGTCGGTCAGCAGCGCCAGGTCGGTCTCCACGCTCCCGCGCTGTTCGCTCGTGCGGCGGATGGCCTCGAGCTGGTCCTCGAAGATCCCCTTGGCGTCGTAGAGCAGGCGGCCGATGAGGGTGGACTTGCCGTCGTCCACCGAACCGGCGGTGGCCAGGCGCAGCAGCTCGGCCACTAGAAGTAGCCCTCCCGCTTGCGGTCCTCCATGCCGGCCTCCGAGATGCGGTCGTCGGCCCGGGTGGCACCGCGCTCGGTCAACCGGGTGCCCGCCACCTCCGCCAGCACGAGGTCGATGGTCTCGGCCATCGACTCGACGCACCCCGTGCAGTCTGCGTCGCCGACCGTCCGGAAGCGCACCATGGCCTCGAAGACGGGGTCGCCCTCCCCGGGGGCCAGGTGCTGGCTGACCGCCATGAGCATGCCATCGCGCTGGAAGACCTGGCGGTGGTGGGCGTAGTAGATCGGCGGGACGTCGATCCGCTCGTCCCGGATGTAGTGCCACACGTCGTGCTCGGTCCAGTTGGACAGGGGGAAGACGCGGATGTGCTCGCCCTTGTTGTGGCGGGCGTTGTAGATGTTCCACAGCTCGGGGCGCTGGTTCTTCGGGTCCCACTGGCCGAACTCGTCGCGGAAGCTGAAGATGCGCTCCTTGGCCCGCGCCTTCTCCTCGTCCCGGCGGGCTCCGCCGAAGACGGCGTCGTGGCGGCCCTCGGCGATGGCCCGCAGCAGGGTCGGCGTCTGCAGCCGGTTGCGCGTGGAACCCGGCGCGGTGTCCTCGACGGTCCGGCCGGCGTCGATGTCGTCCTGCACCTTCGCCACATCCAGTCGGACCCCGAGCGCGGCGACGTGGCGATCCCGGAACTCGAGCACCTCGTCGAAGTTGCGCCCGGTGTCCACATGCAGGACGGGGAAGGGCACCGGCCCCGGCCAGAAGGCCTTCTTGGCCAGGTGGAGCATGACGATGGAGTCCTTGCCGCCCGAGAAGAGCAGGACGGGGCGCTCGAACTCGGCCGCCACCTCCCGGAAGACGTGGATGGACTGGGCCTCGAGGGCCCGGATGTCGGACAGGCGGTAGTGGCCCGTGCCGGCCGGCGCGGCGTCGTCGGGCACGCCAGAGTCAGCCACCATGCGCGGCCTCGCCATCCCACTCACCCCCTTCGTGATCCTCCGCCAACGGGGAGAAGTTTAGGCTCCCGCCTCGGCAGCACCCGTTTCAGGGGCCTCCGGCACCGCTGCGGCCCCGGCAGAGCTGCCGTTGCCGCCGTCGGTGACCGCGATCGGGTTCCCGAAGGCATCCTCGGCCGTCGGGGCCGCCCCGAGCCAGCTGGCGTCGATGGAGGAGTCGAAGGGGTCCTCGCTGACCCCCTCGCCCATGTCGCGCAGCCAATTGGCCAGGTCCTCGGTGTCCGACTCGCCCGAACCCATGGCCCAGAAGGGCATGGCCTCGGCGTCGGGCATCTCGAGCCGGATGTTCCGGTAATGCTCCATGCCCGAACCGGCCGGGATCAGCTTGCCGATGATGATGTTCTCCTTCAGTCCGAACAGCTGGTCGCTGCGGCCCTCGATCGCCGCCTCGGTCAGCACCCGGGTCGTCTCCTGGAAGGAGGCGGCCGACAGCCAGCTCTCCGTCGCCAGCGACGCCTTTGTGATCCCCATCAGCTCGGGGCGGCCTTCGGCCGGGACGTTGCCGTCCTCCACCAGGGTGCGGTTGACCTCGGCGTAGATCTGGTTGTCGACGCGCTCGCCCGGCAGGAAGGGCGCGTCGCCCGGCTCCGCCACCAACACGCGGCGCAGCATCTGGCGCACGATCAGTTCGATGTGCTTGTCGTGGATCGACACGCCCTGGTCGCGGTACACCTTCTGCACCTCTTCGACGAGGTACTGCTGGGTCTCGCGGATGCCCTTGACCTCCAGCAGCTCCTTGGGGTCCTTGGGGCCCTCGACCAGCGCGTCACCCGCACCGACCTCCTGGCCGTCGGTCACCTCGAGGTGGGCGCGGGCGGCCACCAGCGTGGAGTCCTCCGTGCCGTCGTCGGCCACCACTGTGATACGGCGGCCCGACTCGTCGTCCTCCACGCGGACCACACCGGAGTGGTGGGCCAGCACCGCAGCGCCCTTGGGCGTGCGGGCCTCGAAGAGCTCGACCACACGCGGCAGGCCGTGGGTGATGTCCTCACCCACCACACCACCGGTGTGGAACGTGCGCATTGTCAACTGCGTGCCCGGCTCGCCGATGGACTGGGCGGCAATGACGCCCACCGCCTCCCCGAGCTCGATCATGGAGCCCGTGGCAAGTGACAGCCCGTAGCAGGCCGCGCACACGCCCTGGGGCGACTCGCAGGTCAGCACCGAGCGGACGCGGATGCGATCGACGGACGGATCGTCGCGCAAGGAGGCGATGATGTCGTCGAGCAGCAGGGTGCCCACCGGGTAGACGGTGCCGTCCGACAGGGTCACGTCCTCCGTCAGCAGGCGCCCGAAAGCCCGGGTCTCGAGGTAGTTGCGGTGCCCCGGCCCATCGGGGGCCACGCCCTCGATCCAGATGCCACGGGTCGAGCCGCAGTCGTCGATCCGGATGATGAGCTCCTGGGCCACGTCGACGAGGCGACGGGTCAGGTAGCCCGAGTCGGCCGTGCGCAGGGCGGTGTCGGCCAGACCCTTGCGGGCGCCGTGGGTGGAGATGAAGTACTCCAGGACCGAGAGGCCCTCCCGGAAGGAGGACTTGATCGGCCGGGGGATCATCTCGCCCCGCGGGTTGGACACCAGACCCTTCATGCCGGCGATCTGGCGGATCTGCTGCGAGTTCCCTCGGGCACCCGAGTCCACCATCATGTCGAGCGGGTTGAAGGCGATGGTGGCCAGCTGGGCCTCCATGGCGCGGCCCACCTCGGAGTTGGCCGAGGTCCAGATTTCGATCTCCTTCTGGCGGCGCTCGTCGTCGGTGATGATCCCGCGCTTGAACTGGGTCTCGGCCTTCTCGGCTTCCTTCTCGTAACGGTCGAGGATGGCCGCCTTGTCGGGCGGCGTCTGCACGTCGTTGATGGAGATGGTCAGGCCCGACTGGGCGGCGAAGCGGAAGCCCAGCGCCTTGATCCGGTCGAGGCTCGCCGCCACGACGTTCTTCGGATAGTTGGCCGACAGCTCCTCCACGATCGCACCGATCGGGATGTTGCGCTTCCCGACTACGTCGTTCACGAAGGCGAAGCCCTCGGGCAGCGCCTCGTTGAAGAACACGCGACCCGGCGTGGTCTCGTACGACAGCACGCCGTCATCGCCGTGGGTCACACCGGCGGCGATCAGCCGTCCGTCTATTGACGAGCCCGGCGCGGGCCGCAGCACGATCGGCACCTGCAGCTCCACGTCACCGGCATCGAAAGCGGCCTCGAGCTCGTGGATGTGACGGAAGACGCGCCCCGCACCCGTGCCCGACTCGACACGCAGCGTGAGGTAGTACGCGCCGAAGACCATGTCCTGGGTGGGCACGGTGATCGGACGCCCCGTCGCCGGCGACAGGATGTTGTTGGCCGACAACATCAGGACCCTGGCCTCGGCCTGGGCTTCGGCGGACAACGGGAGGTGGACCGCCATCTGGTCGCCGTCGAAGTCGGCGTTGAAGGCCGTGCAGACGAGCGGGTGGACCTGAATGGCCTTGCCCTCGACCAGCACGGGCTCGAAGGCCTGAATACCGAGACGGTGCAGCGTCGGCGCACGGTTCAGCAGCACCGGGTGCTCGCGGATGACGCCCTCGAGCACGTCCCAGACCTGGGGACGTCGCCGCTCGACCATGCGCTTGGCCGACTTGATGTTCTGGGCCAGCTCGGCGTCGACCAGCCGCTTCATGACGAAGGGCTTGAACAGCTCCAGCGCCATGAGCTTGGGCAGGCCGCACTGGTGCAGCTTGAGGTTGGGGCCGATCACGATGACCGAACGGCCCGAGTAGTCGACACGCTTGCCCAGCAGGTTCTGGCGGAACCGGCCCTGCTTGCCCTTCAACATGTCCGACAGCGACTTCAAGGGACGGTTGCCGGGGCCCGTGACGGGGCGGCCGCGGCGGCCGTTGTCGAACAGCGCGTCGACGGCCTCCTGCAGCATGCGCTTCTCGTTGTTGATGATGATCTCGGGCGCGCCGAGGTCCAACAACCTCTTGAGGCGGTTGTTGCGGTTGATGACCCGGCGGTACAGGTCGTTGAGGTCCGACGTGGCGAAGCGGCCACCGTCGAGCTGCACCATGGGGCGCAGGTCGGGCGGAATCACCGGCACGGCCTCCAGAATCATGGCCCGGGGGTCGTTGATGCGCCGGCCGTGGTCGTCGCGCCGGTTGAAGGCGGTGACGATCTTCAGCCGCTTGATCGTCTTCTGGCGGCGCTGGGCCGACAGGGGACGGCGGCCGTCCTTGGCGTCGATCATGTCGCGCAGCTTGATCTCCTCGGCATCGAGGTCGATGCGGTCGATCAGCTTGAGGATGTACTCGGCGCCCATGCCGCCCTCGAAGTACTCGTCGTAGCGGAGGCGGAGCTCACGCCACAGCATCTCGTCCTCGATGATCTTGCGGCCGTGCAGGTTGCGGAACTCGTCGAGGGAGCGCTGGGCGATCTCCGCGTCCTCCTGGGCCCGCTCACGGGCGGACTGGATCTCCTTCTCGACGGCGCGCTGGCGCGCCTTGATCTCGGTGTCCTTGGCCCCGTCGGCCTCCAACGCCTTCAGCTCGTCCTCGAGCGCCTTGAAGCGGCGGTCGATGTCGAGGTCGCGCTTCTTCTCGATGTCGGCGATCTCCTCGGCCATCTCGTTCTCGAGCGACGGCAGATCGGCGTGGCGCTTCTCCTCGTCGACCCAGGTGACCAGGTTCGCCGCGAAGTAGATGACCTTCTCGAGCTGCTTGGCCTTGAGCTCCTCGCGCGGCTCGGTGCCCATGAGCAGGTAGGCCAGCCACGAACGGGTGCCGCGCAGATACCAGATGTGCACGACTGGCGCGGCCAGCTCAATGTGGCCCATGCGGTCACGGCGGACCTTGGACCGCGTGACCTCCACGCCGCAGCGCTCGCAGATGATGCCCTTGAAGCGCACCCGCTTGTACTTGCCGCAGTAGCACTCCCAGTCCTTGGTCGGGCCGAAGATCTTCTCGCAGAACAGCCCGTCCTTCTCGGGACGCAGGGTGCGGTAGTTGATCGTCTCGGGCTTCTTGACCTCGCCGTTGGACCATCCCCGGATGGAGTCGCCGGTGGCCAGCCCGATGCGGAGCTGGTCGAAGGTATTGACGTCCAGAGCCATTAGGAGAAGCTCCTCTCTGCGGCGCGCCGCTCGTCTTCTTCGTCGGAGCCGCGCTCGTTGCGGCTGATGTCGATGCCCAGCTCTTCAGCCGTGCGGAACACGTCCTCGTCCAGCTCGTGCATCTCGATCTCACGGCCGTCGACGGCCAGGACCTCGACGTCGAGGCACAAGGACTGCATCTCCTTGATGAGCACCTTGAAGGACTCGGGGATGCCCGGTTCGGGGATGTTCTCTCCCTTGACGATGGCCTCGTAGACCTTGACCCGGCCCAGCACGTCGTCCGACTTGATCGTCAGGAGCTCCTGCAGCGCATAGGCGGCACCGAAGGCCTCCAAGGCCCACACTTCCATTTCGCCGAAGCGCTGGCCGCCGAACTGCGCCTTCCCACCCAGCGGCTGCTGGGTGATCATGGAGTACGGGCCGGTGGAGCGGGCGTGGATCTTGTCGTCGACCAGGTGGGCCAGCTTCAGGATGTAGACGAAGCCGACCGAAATCGGGTTGTCGTACTTCTCACCCGTGCGGCCGTTGTACAAGGTCGCTTTGCCGTCCGTGCCGATCTGCACGTCGCCGTTGGCCGAGTCCGAGTTCAGGGTCCCGAAGACCTTCTGAATGGTCGGGTGCGCCCCGGCGTCCTCGACCTCGTCCCAGTGGGCGCCGTCGAAGACCGGGGTGGAGACCCAGGCCGCCGGCTGCGTGCGCGGCCGCGTCTTGCGCGCCGCCCCGTCACCCTTGGCCGACGTTCCCACGCCCTCGTTGACGTCGACGCCCTCCCAGCCGTGGCGGGCCGCGTAGCCGAGGTGCGACTCGAGCACCTGACCCACGTTCATCCGGCTCGGCACGCCGAGCGGGTTCAAGATGATGTCGACCGGAGTGCCGTCGGACAGGTAGGGCATGTCCTCGACCGGGAGGATCTTGGAGATGACGCCCTTGTTGCCGTGGCGGCCGGCCAGCTTGTCGCCCTCTGAGATCTTGCGCTTCTGGGCGACGTAGACCCGCACCAGCTGGTTGACGCCGGGCGGCAGCTCGTGCGACTCCTCGCGGGAGAAGACACGCACATCGATGACCTTGCCGTACTCGCCGTGGGGAACCTTCAGCGAGGTGTCACGCACCTCGCGGGCCTTCTCGCCGAAGATGGCGCGAAGCAGCCGCTCCTCGGGCGTCTGCTCGGTCTCGCCCTTGGGCGTGACCTTCCCCACCAACACGTCGCCCGGCTCCACCTCGGCGCCGACGCGGATGATGCCGCGGTCGTCGAGGTCGGCGAGGATCTCCTCGGACAGGTTGGGGATGTCCCGGGTGATCTCCTCGGCGCCCAGCTTGGTGTCGCGGGCGTCGACCTCGTGCTCCTCGATGTGGATGGACGTCAGCACGTCGTCACGCACCAGGCGCTCCGACAGGATGATGGCGTCCTCGTAGTTGTAGCCCTCCCACGGCATGAAGGCGACGAGCAGGTTCTTGCCCAGCGCCAGCTCGCCGTTGTGCGTCGAGGGACCGTCGGCCAGCAGGTCGCCGGCCGTCACGGTCTGGCCCTCCGCCACCAGCGTGCGGTGGTTGATGCACGTGTTCTGGTTGGAGCGGCGGAACTTGGACAGGCGGTAGACCTTGCGGCCCAGAGCGGTGCCGAGACGGTCCTTCTGCCCGGGGCCGTACTCGACCGTGATGGCCTCGCCGCTGATTTCGGTGATGGTGCCGTTGCCCTCGGCGAGGATGACGTCGCCGGCGTCGCGTGCGGCGCGGGCCTCCACCCCGGTGCCGATGTATGGCGCCTCGGGCGCCACCAGCGGCACGGCCTGCTTCTGCATGTTGGCGCCCATGAGCGCACGGTTGGCGTCGTCGTGCTCGACGAAGGGGATCAGCGCCGTCGAGACGGACACGATCTGCTTCGGCGACACGTCCATGAGGTCCACCTCGGACGGCGGCACGAAGTCGATCTCCGACGTGGTGCCGTAGGACGTGTTGACGGCGCCCATGCGCACGCCGGTCCCTTGCGGGCCGCGGCGCACCAGGACGCGCTCCTCGGTGAGGCGCCCGTCGGTGGAGACCGCAGCGTTGGCCTGGGCGATGACGTGCTCCTCCTCCTCGTCGGCCGCCAGGTAGCTGACCTCGTCGGTGACCTTGCCGTCGACCACGGTGCGGTAGGGGGTCTCGATGAACCCGTACTCGTTGACCCGGGCGTACGTGGCCAGGGCGCCGATCAGGCCGATGTTCGGGCCCTCCGGCGTCTCGATCGGGCACATGCGGCCGTAGTGGGACGTGTGCACGTCGCGCACCTCGAACCCGGCGCGCTCACGCGAGAGACCGCCTGGCCCGAGCGCCGACAGACGCCGCTTGTGGGCCAGCCCCGACAGCGGGTTGTTCTGGTCCATGAACTGCGAAAGCTGCGAGGTGCCGAAGAACTCCTTGACCGCGGCGACCACGGGGCGGATGTTGATCAGCGTCTGCGGCGTGATGGCCTCGACGTCCTGGGTGGTCATGCGCTCGCGCACGACCCGCTCCATGCGGGACAGCCCGACACGGACCTGGTTCTGGATGAGCTCGCCGACCGAGCGGATGCGCCGGTTGGCGAAGTGGTCCTGGTCGTCGATGCGGTAGGTCGACTCGCCGTCGGCCATGTGCTGCGCCAGGTGGAGCATGTAGGTGGCCGAGGCCAGGATCTCCGAGGGGGAGAGCACCGACTGGTTGGGCGCGGGCTTCTCGATCTCGATCCCGAAGAGGTCCGACAGGCGGTCGATCTCCGGGCCGAGCTTGCGGTTCAGCTTGTAGCGGCCGACCCGGGTCAGGTCGTAGCGCTTCGGGTTGAAGAAGGCGTTCTCGAAGTAGACGCGGGCCGCCTCCGCCGAGAGCGGCTCGCCGGGGCGGGCGCGCTTGTAGATCTCGAGGAGGGCCTCCTCGCGGGTCGGAGCCAGGTTGCGCTCCTTCTCCCACTGGCCCTCGAGGAAGTCGAAGTGGCGCACGAAGCGGTCGAGGAAGGCCTCGTCGCCGTAGCCCAGGGCGCGCAGCAGCACGAACAAGGACAGGCGGCGCTTGCGGGCCACGCGGCAGCCGGCAGTGACGTCCTTGCCGGGCTTGGCTTCGATGTCGAGCTCGATCCACTCACCGCGGTACGGGTGGATGGTCCCGGTGAAGACGGTCTTGGCGTCACGGCCGGGCTGGAAGATCACACCGGGCGAGCGGACCAGCTGCGACACGACGACGCGCTCGGTGCCGTTCACGATGAAGGTGCCGCGGTCGGTCATCATCGGGAAGTCCCCCATGAAGACCGTCTGCTCCTTGATCTCACCCGTGGTGGCGTTGAGGAAGCGGGCGCGCACGAAGACGGGCGCGGCGTACGTCATGTCCTTTTCCTTGCACTCCTCCACCGAGAACTTCGGCGGTGGGCGCAGGTCGGCATCCGTCGGGTCGAACTCGAGCTCCAGGCTCAGCTGGCCGGTGAAGTCCTCGATCGGGCTGATGTCGTGGTAGGCCTCGGCCAACCCCTTGTCGAGGAACCATTGAAACGAATCGCGCTGAATGGCGATCAAGTCGGGAAGCGGCAAGGCCTCCTTGATGTTGGCGAACGAGACACGTTCGGGACTGCGGGACCGTGAGGGCAACGGTCAACTCCTCCCAGGTGAAAAGCGGCGGGTGAGGGCGGTACTGCGGATGCGGGTCGGGACGGACGAGGGCGGGGACGACGGGACGGGACGGTGGATCAGGGCTGCGCGGGCGCGCGTCGACACCGCGGAATTACGGAATCGAAGACAGGGAGACGCACGGCAACCGTGCATCTTATCGTGGGGCGTGCCTGGATACAACCCCCTTGGCCCTGATCGGCCGACGGGCGCTGCCCGGGGTCCACGACAGGGTAAAGGTGCCCTCCCCCGCAGTCAAGGATCCTGGTCGGAAGGCCAGGTCAGGACGGGTGTCCTGCCCGGCCCCCGACCCGGACTACTTGATCTCGACCGTGGCGCCGGCGCCCTCGAGGGCCGCCTTCGCCTTGTCGGCGTCCTCCTTGTTGGCCTTCTCCAGGACCGGCTTGGGGGCCGCCTCGACCAGGTCCTTGGCCTCCTTGAGGCCCAGGCTGGTGAGCGCACGCACCTCCTTGATGACCTGGATCTTCTTGTCACCGGCGTCGGTCAGGATGACGTCGAAGTCCGACTTCTCCTCCTCGCCACCGCCGGCATCGCCGGCGGCCGCAGGGGCGGCCGCCGCGGCCGCGGCCACGGGGGCGGCCGCGGTCACGCCGAAGCGCTCCTCGAAGTCCTTCAACAACTCGCTCAACTGGATCACCGAGAGGTCGGCGATCCCGTCGAGGATCTCTTCTTTGGTCAGGGTTGCCATCTGCCTGGCCTTCCTTTCTTTGCTTCGGTCTTTGGTTAGTTACTCGGACGCTTCTTCGGCGGGGGCCGCCGCCTCTGGCTCCGCCGGAGCCTCTCCGGCGGACTCCACCGGCTCGGGCGCGGCAGCCACCTCGGCGGGCGCAGCCTCGGCGTCAGCGGTCTCGGCGGTCTCGGCGGTCTCGGCGGTCTCGGCGGCCTCGGCGGCGGGCAGGGTCTCCCCGCCGGCCTGCCGCTGCTCGATCAGCGCCGAGATCCCGTAGGCCATGTTCCGGGGCAGGGCCTGCAGGAGGCCGGCCATCTGCTGCATGGGCGCCGCCAGGGCACCGGCCAGGCGGGCCAACAGGATCTCGCGGGGCGGCAGGTCGGCCAGCGCGGCCAGGTCGCCCGCGGAGAGGAGCGACCCGTCGGCCAGCCCGCCCTTAATCACCAGGAGCGGGTTGTTGCGGGAGAAGTCCCGCAGGGCCTTGGCCACGGCGCTGATGTCGCCCTGCACGAAGGTCAGTGCGCTCGGGCCGCTCAGGTACTCCGACAGTGACTGGTACTCGCCGCCGTCGATGGCCCGCCGGACCAGCGTGTTCTTGAAGATGCGGTAGTCGCCGCCGGCGGCGGCCAGCGCGCTCCTCAGCTCGGCCAGCTCGGATGTCGTGAGGCCCCGGTACTCGCTGACGATGGAGGCGGACGCCGCGCTGACGCGCGTCTTGACCTCGTCGACGACCTCGACCTTGTGTGCCATCTGTGCGTTCTGCGTCGCCATCGGTGTCCTCCACCGGGCTCCATGGCCCGGAAGCGGGCCAGAGTCTCCGGCGTGCGACGGCACGGGCAGCCGGATCGCTCCGGCGTGCTTCGTTGTCGCCTCGTCAGGCCGGCCCATCGGGCCGCTTCGGCACCCTGGGGTGCACCGGAGGTCTCTGGCGTATCGGATTCAGTGCTCCGTCCGCCCCTGGGGGCGGCGAGCTGTGCGGGAAACAGTAGTACGGCGGTCGGAGCCCTTCCGACCGGGCTGCGGGCTCAGGCCGAGACGGCCAGCTCCTCTTCGGTGTAGCGGGCCTTGACCGGGTCGATGCGGACCCCGGGGCTCATCGTCGTCGAGACGGTCACCGACAGGAAGTAGCGACCCTTGGCCGAGGGCGGCTTCGCCCGCTGCAGCTCGTCGATGACGGCGCGGATGTTGGTCACGAGCTGGTCGGCTGTAAAGGACGCCTTGCCCACACGGATGTGGACGTTGCCCACCTTGTCTGTGCGGTACTCGACGCGGCCACCCTTGAACTCGGCCACGGCCTTGCCGACGTCCGTCGTCACCGTCCCGGTCTTGGGGTTGGGCATGAGGCCCCGGGGGCCGAGCACGCGGCCGAGCGTCCCGACCTGGCCCATCAGGTCCGGCGTGGCGATGGCCACGTCGAAGTCGAGAAAGCCACCGTTGATCTTGGCCACCAGGTCGTCGGCGCCCACCTCGTCGGCACCGGCGGCGCGGGCCTCAGCGGCGGCTTCACCGGCGGCGAACACCGCCACCCGCTCGGTGCGCCCCGTCCCGGCGGGCAGCGACAGCGTGCCGCGGACGATCTGGTCCGCCTTGCGGGGGTCGACCCCGAGGCGGACGGCGAGCTCGACCGTCTCGTCGAACTTGGCACTGGCCAACGACTTGACCAGGTCGACGCCCTCGGCCAGGCCGTGCATCTCCTCCCGGTCCGCCTTGGCCAGGCTCTCGTTGTACTTCTTGCCGTGCTGGGTCATCGTCTCTCCTCGTCCTGCCCTAACCGGCGACCTTGATGCCCATGGAGCGCGCCGTGCCGGCGACCTGCTTCTTGGCCGCCTCGAGGTCCGCCGTGTTGAGGTCGGCGAGCTTGGTCGTGGCGATCTCGGCCAGCTGGGCGTCGGTGATCGTCCCCACCTGCTCGCGGCCGGCCGTCGCCGCCCCCTTGGCGAGACCCGCCGCCTGGCGGAGCAGGACGGGGGTGGGCGAGGTCTTCAGCACGAAGCTGAAGCTGCGGTCCTCGTAGATGGTGATGTCGACGGGGATCACCTGACCCCGCATGCTCTCGGTGGCCTGGTTGTACTGCTTGCAGAACTCCATGGTCTGCACGCCATGTGGCCCCAGCGCGGTGCCGACGGGCGGCGCCGGCGTCGCCGAGCCGGCCTCGAGCTGGATCTTCACCACGGCGAGCACCTTCTTCTTCGGTGGCATCGTCTTGTTCTCCTTCTTCGTCCCTACGTCTCTTGTGCCCAGGCGCCTAGAGCTTGGCGACTTGGCTGAATTCCAGTTCGACCGGCGTCTCCCGGCCGAAAATGTTGACCAGCACCTTGAGCTTGAGCTGGTCCTCGTTGATCTCCGAGATCTGCCCCGAGAAGTCGGCGAAGGGGCCTTCCTTGACCCTGACCGTCTCGTTGACCTCGTACTCCAGGCGGGCCCGCGTGCGCTTGGGCGCACCACCGGGGCCACCCTCGACCTTCACCTGAAGGATGTTCTCGACCTCGCGCCGCGACAGCGGCGTCGGCTTGGTCCCGGGGCCCACGAAGCCCGTGACGCCCGGGGTGTTGCGGATGGCGCCCCACGTGTCGTCGTCGAGGTCGCAGCGCACGAGCAGGTAGCCCGGGAACACCTTCTTCTGGACGGTGACCTTCTTGCCGCCCTTGAACTCGTCCACGTCCTCCATGGGGATGACGACCTCGAAGACCCTGTCCTCGATGCCGCGGGAGGCGACGACGTTGCCCATGTTCGAGCGCACCTTGTTCTCGTACCCCGAGTAGGTGTGCACGACGTACCAGCGGCCCGGCCGGTCGTACGGGCTCTCGACCGGGAGGGGCTCCTCGTCCTCTTCGTCCTTGACCCAGCCGCCCAGCTCGCCCTCTTCCTCGACGGCGTCCTGGCCGTCGGTGGCGTCGAGCACCAGATCGGGCTCGCCGGCGGGGGACTCCTGGAGGATCTCCGCGGCGATCTCCTCGGCGACTTCCTCCTCCACTTCGTCCTCGATCGCCTCGATCACTGCTTCCTCCACAATCTCTTCCACGATCTCCTCGACCAGCGCCGCGTCGACCTCTGCCGCGGTGTCCGGGCTCACAGCCGCCTCCTCGGGGGCCGTGTCGACCTCGCTGTCGGTCACTGATTCCTCTGCTTCTGCTGGATGCGTCATATCGGTCATGTCGCCCTACTTGGTGAAGAGATCCGTGATCAGCTTCCCGAAGGCGAGGTTCAACACGAAGATCAAGCTGATCATGATGATCAGCGTCGTCAAGACGACCGATGTGTAGTTGATGAGCTCGGAGCGCGACGGCCATGCCACCTGACGCATCTCGTCACGCACCTCGCGGACGAACTGCACCGGTGTCGTGCGCTTGCGGCCCTGTTGCCGACTGCGCGGCTGACGAGTCCCACCCGAGTTGGCGCCCGCGGGGGGTTTGCGGGTTGCCGGAGACCCATCGGCCTCCATCTGCCCTTGGCGCTGCATCAAGCGCTTCGTCTCGCGGTTCACGACTCTTGCCTCACATACTTCATTGTCGGGTGGCTACGTCCGGGGCAGGGCAGGAGGGACTCGAACCCCCAACCGCCGGTTTTGGAGACCGGTGCTCTACCAGTTGAGCTACTGCCCTCGGTGGGGTGCTTTCGGTTGCCCTCAAGCAGGTGGTTCTTCCCCCTGACCTGGGGAACGGCCTGCCAGAGTAGCACCGGCAGCCTCCGGCTGGCTCAGCGGGTCTCCTTGTGCAGGGTGTGCTGGCGGTCCCAGCGGCAGAACTTCTTCATCTCGATCCGCTCGCGGTCGTTCAGCTTGTTCTTGGTGGTGATGTAGTTCCGCCGCTTACACACCTCGCAGGCCAGCGTGACCTGGACCCTCTTCTCGTTCTTCGCCATCTGGTGATCCTTCCTGCTGGCTGCCCGGGGCGACCTGACCCGGACCTGGTAGCGGCGGCGGGACTCGAACCCGCGACAACACGATTATGAGCCGTGTGCTCTGACCAACTGAGCTACGCCGCCAAGGGCGAGCCCCCGGTGGGGATTGAACCCACGACCCCCTCCTTACCATGGAGGTGCTCTGCCACTGAGCTACAGGGGCGCCGCGGGTACGTTCCGCGAAGGGTCAATGATAGCCACGGCCCAGGCCGAGCCGCCTCCACGGCCCTGGTTTTCGCACGTCCATATTACCATCGGCCGATGCGGATCCGACTCGCCGAGCTGGCCGACGCCGAGGCCATCCGCGCCATCTACAACGTGGAGGTGCTCGGGAGCACCAACACCTTCGACATGGTGCCCCGGAGCCCGGCCGAGCAGGAGGCCTGGATCCTCGAGCACAGCGGGGTCCACCCCGCCGTCGTCGCCACCGAGCCCCCGCTCCCCGGTGCCCCGGGCCTGGTCGGGGCCAATGGGGAGATCGTGCTCGGCTTCGGTTCCCTCTCGTCGTTCCGTGAGCGCTCCGGGTATTCGGCCACGGCGGAGAACTCGATCTACGTCGACCGGGCCCAGCGGGGCAAGGGGGTGGGCACGGCACTGCTGGCCGAGCTTCTCGTCCTGGCCTCCGCCCACGGGTTCCATTCGGTGATCGCCCGGGTCGCCGGCCACAACGAGACGTCCATCGGGCTGCACCGAGCCGCCGGCTTCGAGCTGGTCGGGGTCGAGCGCGAGGTCGGTCGCAAGCACCGCCAATGGCTCGACGTGGTGGAGCTCCAGCGGCTCCTCTGACGGAGGCTCAGGACTCGAGCGCGGCGCTGGTCGCCGGCAGGGCCGGCAGACGCGAGCGATCGATACGCCACGAAGTCGTCCAGTTGCCGAGCGGCACGATGGCCACGGCCCAGAGCACCATGACCGCCAAGACCATGCTGGCCGGAGCGGTGTGGACCAGCTCGCTCAACAGGTCGCTCCCGCCCGTGAGGCCGATGAACGGCGCCGCCGCCGACAGTCCGAGCACGGCGTAGAGCCAGCGCCCGGTCACGACCGGCGCAACGATGATGATGCCCCACGTCAGGTACCAGGGCTGGACGACGGGGCCGAGGAGGACGAAGGCCATCATGGTGGCGCCCAGCGCGCCGAGCAGGCCGATGCGCTCCCGGTGACGCAGGCAGTAGACGGCGACGGCGGCCGCGCCCACCAGGCCGATGGCGCGGGTGAGCGTGAGGACGCCACCCAGGCCGACGCCGATGCCCACGAGGTGGGCCGTCCCGCTGATGAGGAGCCCGAAGCCGGTGGCCGGGGCCATCCACGAGCGCACGGTGCCCGGTGTGCCCAGGTTGGCGATCCAGCCCCAGCCGAGGCCGGACAAGAAGGACAGGGACCCCATGACGGCCACAGTGACCAGCCCGGCCCGGACCAGCATGCGGGCACGGCGCCGCAGGTCCGCGAACGGCCCGGCCCAGTCCCACGCGACGTAGATGATGCCGATGGCCGCTGGGACCTTGATGGAGGCGGCGAGTGCGCACAACACGACGCCCCACACCGGATGGAAGGAGCGGGCCGCCGTCACGCCGGCCAGTAGCAGGCCCACCATGATGGCGTCGTTGTGGGCGCCCCCGATGAGGGCGAGCAGGGTCAGCGGGTTGAGCACGGCGAGGACGAATGCGGGACCCGGGTCCCGGCCGAACGAACGGGCCAGCTTGGGGACGCAGTAGGCGATCAGGGCGACGCCGGCCACGGACTGCAGCCGCAGCAGCTCGACGGTCAAGAGCGCGTGGTGGAAGGTGAGCGAGGCCGACCAGCCGGCCAGCATCAAGAAGAGCGGGCCGTACGGCGCGGGCGTGTTGGCCCACAGTGGGTCCACGCCCGCATTGAACGGTCCCGAGCCCAAGGTGCCCGGACCGTAGTGGTACGGGTTGATGTGGTGGCTCATCATCTCGCCCTGGGCGGCGTAGGAGAAGACGTCGCGACTGAACAGCGGTGCGACCACCAGCAGCGGCAGGATCCACAGCGCCAGCATGTAGGCCAGCGGGCGGATGGGCACGCCACCGCGGGCGCGCAGCGTCTGGAAGAGCCCGTACCAGACCCGGACCAACAGGATCATCCCGCCGTAGACGGCGACGACGCCGGGCAGCATGAGGGTGGTCGAGGGCCAGGCGTCCACGCCGAAGAACCACGTGCCGCCCACCGTCTCCAACTTGAAGGGCGAGCTCGGCAGCGAGGCCCCGACACAGATGGAGATGATGGCGAGGAGCCCGAGGAGCGCGGGCCGGCGGAGGAACGACCAGTCCTCGGGGTCGCCCGACTCAGGCTCGACGCGCTCGGTAAGAGTGACGCCTCGGGTCAGGCCGAGACGCATGGCGTCGGCCCGCACGGAAAGGCCGCGGAGGCGCGCGCCGACCCGGTCCAGAACCGGGGCTGACGTCGACATCGCGCTCTCGTCCACGGGGTATTCGGTCTCGCTTGTCGTCTCCGGGCCCCGCGGGGCCCGGTTGGGGGAAGGTGGGCGCACGTCCGGGGAGCGCCTGCCCGCAATCGATCTGAAACAGCATTGTAACGGCCGCCGGCGGGTCACCGGGGGCCGGGCGGCCCCGTGGGAAAACCGGCGAAAATGCGTGGGCCGGGAAGGATTTGAACCTCCGTAGGTGTTAACCGGCAGGTTTACAGCCTGCTTCCTTTGGCCACTCGGACACCGACCCGCAGCGGCGAGATTAGCCCGGCCGGGCACCCCGGACCGGCCGGTGGCGCCGGTACGCTGCAGCGCATGCCCACGTTTGACATCGTTTCGGAAGTCGATATGCAAGAGGTGCGCAACGCGGTCGACCAGGCCAACCGGGAGGCCGCCACCCGCTTCGACTTCAAGAACACCGATTCGGTCATTGAGCTGAGCGAGAACGAGCTCGTGCTCCGCTCGTCGACCGAGGACCGCCTCCGGGCGCTGCACACTGTCCTCGACGAGAAACTGGTCAAGCGCCAGGTGTCCCTGAAGGCCTTCGAGGACGCCAAGGTCGAGGAGGCCCAGAAGGGAACCTCGCGCCAGAAGATCGCCATCCGGGCCGGCATCTCGTCGGACCACGCCAAGCGACTGAACAAGTTCATCAAGGACCTCGGGCTGAAGGGTGTGTCATCCCAGACGCAGGGTGATCAGCTGCGCGTGACCGCCAAGAAGCGCGACGACCTGCAGGAGGTCATCGCCAAGTGCAAGGCGGAGGACTTCGGCATCCCGCTGCAGTTCAACAACTTCCGGGACTGAAGCCCCGCCCGACCGACGCTCAGGCGGGGGTCGAGGCCCCGCAGGCTCCGGTCATCGATCCTGATCGCCCGCCGCGACCTTCTCGGCGTGGTGCTCCTCGTACTCGACCGGGTCGACGTGGAAGAGCTTGTTGTAGATCACGAACTTGACGACCCAGAGGATGGCGAAGCTCAGCAGGTTGGCCAGGTTCACGAGGAGCGCGGTCGCCCCGTGGTGCAGGCCGTGGGATCGGGCGAATTCACCGGCCAGCCACACGGCGAGGCTGGAGAAGGCGAGACCGACGAAGGAGAGGATCCAGAAGGGCGCCACCTCCCTCCAGAAGTGGGACCTGCCGCTCTTGCCCCAGACCCAACGGCGGTTGAGCACGTAGGACGGAATGGTCGCCAGGACATTGGCCAGGAGGTTGGCCGGCACCTCGGACGTGAGGTGGTACACCCCGAAGACCAAAAGCAAGGTCACCTGGGACACGACCGTCGAGACCAGCGAGACGCCGGCGTACTTGAACAGCTTCACGCTCGACGGGTGCGCCACCATCTGCCGGACCCTGGCGTAGAGCGATTGGTCCGATGACCAGATGTGGGAGAGCGGGGGATGCCCGCCGTCGTGATCAGTCACGGGAGCCTTGCGCTCGCTCAGCGGACGCCGCGGGCGGAATCGGCACGGGCCAACATTAGCCGGGCGGGCAATTCGCCCCCTGTCACTCCGTCATGCACCCGCTGTGAGGAGCCGGTTGCTCCGGGCCACCTCGCCGAACCAGTGCGCGCTGGGCTTGGGCCGGCGCTCGAAGGTGCCCGGAGCCACCGCGACCAGCCCGAACTTGGGCCCGTAGCCGAGGTGCCACTCGAAATTGTCCAGCAGGCTCCACACGAAGTAACCCCGGAGATCGATGCCCTCCTGCAGGCACCGGTGGGCGCTCGCCAGCGCTTCGGACACGAAGGCGATCCGCTCGGTGTCGTCCGCCGTGGCGATCCCGTTCTCGGTGACGACCACGGGCCGGCCGCTCACCGCGGCGGCGCGCCGCACGGTGTGCTCGACCGCCTGGGGCCAGCGCTCGTCACCCATCTGGGTCACCGGGACATCGGGGTCGTTGGGTGCCAGCCCGTCGGGGCCGAAGTGCATGCGGGTGTAGCACTGGACCCCCACGAAGTCGTCACCACCGGTGGCGCGCAGGAAGACGTTCTCGAGCATCTCCTCGGCCGCGTCACGCAATGCCTCGCCGCCATCGGTGGCGCTGATCTCCGCCATGGAGAGCGTCAGCCCGACGGGGAAGTCCCCCGGACCGGCGCGCAGCGCGTCGACGGCCAGCCGGTGGGCGCGCACCATCGCCTCGTTCACGGCGGCGTAGCGCGTGAAGTCCTCCTTCACCCCCGGTGGGTACTCGCCCTGGAAGTACCCCATGACTGCGACGACATTGGGCTCGTTGATGGTGCAGGCCCATCCGATCAGGTCGCCCAGGTAGGCGGTCGACCGCTCCACGAAGCGCGCAAAGCGCTCGGGAGCGTCGGGCGCTTCCCACCCGCCGCGGGCCGTGAGCCAAAGCGGGGTCGTGAAGTGATGGAACGTCACGACGGGCAGGATCCCGTGGCCGTGGCAGGCTGCGCACAGCCTGCGGTAGTGGTCCAGCGCGGCGATGGAGAACTCCCCTTCGGCGGGCTCGATCCTGCTCCACTCCAACGAGAAGCGGTACGCCCCGAGGCCCATGTCCGCCACGATCTGGAGGTCCTCGCGCCAGCGGTGCAGGGAGTCACACGCGTCGCCGCTCGGCTCCACCGTGCCCGACGCCGGGTCGTGCTCCCACGCCCACCAGTCGTTGTTCACGTTGCCGCCCTCTATCTGGTGCGCCGCCGTGGCCACGCCCCAGGTGAAACCCGCCGGGAACACGAGCACACCCTCTTCGTCCTGCCCACTCACCCCACTCACCGCTGTCACGCCGCCGCAGGGTAGTTGGGCCGGTGGCACCGTGCTCTGCGACGCCCCCGACGGCAGCCTGCGAACATGGGCGCATGAGCGCGTCCCTGGAGTTCCTCGTCAACCTGCTTGACCTCGAACCCATTGAGGTCAACATCTTCCGGGGGATCCAGCCCAACGAGGAGCGCCAGCGCGTCTTCGGCGGTCAGGTGGCGGGACAGGCCCTCATGGCCGCCGGCCGCACCGTGGAGCACGGACGGGTGCACTCCCTGCACTCGTACTTCCTGCGTCCGGGCGACCCGACCGTCCCCATCCTCTACGAGGTCGACCGCATCCGCGACGGCAGGTCCTTCACGACGCGTCGCGTCGTCGCCGTGCAGCACGGCCGGGCCATCTTCAACCTCTCGGCCTCCTTCCACGACCTCGAGCAGGGCCTGGAGCACCAGATCCCCATGCCGGAGGTGCCAGAGCCCGAGTCGTTGGCCCCGCTCTACGAGCGGCTGCAGCCCTTCAAGGAGGAGCTGACCGAATGGTTCGACCGGCCGCACCCGATCGACCAGCGGCATATCGGTGACCTCCCCTGGCACTCCAAGGACCAGGGGGAGCCCTATCAGCGGCTCTGGATCCGGGCGGACGGCGAGCTCCCCGAGGACCCGCTCCTGCACGCGTGCGTGGCGACCTATGCCTCGGACATGTCGCTCTTCGATACCATCCTCGCCCCGCACGAGACGAGCTGGGACGACCCCGCATTCATGGGAGCCAGCCTCGACCACTGCATGTGGTTCCACCAGCCCTTCCGGGCCGACGAATGGCTGCTCTACGACACCGACTCGCCCATCGCCGCCCAGGGGCGGGGCCTGGCCCGCGGCTTCCTGTTCGACCGGCAAGGGCGCCTCTGCGTCTCGCTCGCCCAGGAGGGGCTCGTCCGCATGCGCAAGGGCCGCAGTCGCTGAGTCAGCGGTCCTGCATCGGCGTGTAGTCGCGCTCCTCGGAGCCGATGTAGAGCTGCCGGGGCCGGGCGATCTTCGAATCCTGGTCGAGCATCTCCTGCCAGTGGGCCAGCCAGCCTGCGGTGCGCGGGATGGCGAAGAGGACGGGGAACATCTCCATCGGGAAACCCATGGCCTGGTAGATCAGACCCGAGTAGAAGTCGACGTTCGGGTAGAGCCGTCGCGACGTGAAGTACTCGTCGTTCAGCGCGATCTCCTCGAGCTTGAGCGCGATGTCGAGGAGCGGGTTCTTTCCCGTGATCTCGAAGACCTCGTCGGCTGTCCGCTTGATGATCTTGGCCCGCGGGTCGTAGCTCTTGTAGACGCGGTGCCCGAAGCCCTGCAGGCGCTGTCCGCCGGTGCCCGCCTTCACCGTGGCGATGAAGTCCGGCACGTTCTCGATGCTCCCGATGTCGGTCAGCATGCGGATGACGGCCTCGTTGGCCCCGCCGTGCCGTGGCCCGTAGAGGGCGGCCGCCGCGGCGGCGGTGGCCGAGTACGGGTCGGCGTGCGACGAGCCGACGACGCGCATGGCCGTCGTCGAGCAGTTCTGCTCGTGGTCGGCGTGGAGGATGAACAAGACGTCGAGGGCGCGGGCCAGGACGGGGTCGGCCTCGAAGCGCGGTTCGGCGACCTTCCAGAGCATGGAGAGGAAGTTCGGCGCGAAGTCGAGGGAGTTGTCGGGGTACACGAACGGCATGCCCACGCTGAAGCGGTGTGCCGCGGCGGCCAGGGTGGGCATCTTGGCGATGAGCCGGACGATCTGCTTGTCCCGTGATTCGGGATCGAAGATGTCCTTGGCGTCGAGATAGAAGGTCGAGAGGGCGGCCACGGCCGAGACGAGCATCCCCATCGGATGGGCGTCGTAGTGGAAGCCCTCCAGGAAGCGCTTGCGCACGTTCTCGTGGATGAAGGTGTGGTAGGTGACGTCGTGACGCCAGATGTCGAACTGCTCCTCGTTGGGCAGCTCGCCGTTCAACAGCAGATAGGCCACCTCCAGATAGGTCGAGCTCTCGGCCAGCTGCTCAATCGGGTAGCCGCGGTAGCGCAGGATGCCGGCGTCACCGTCGAGATACGTGATGGAGCTCTCGCAGGCCGCCGTCGACATGAACCCGGGGTCGAAGAACCAGACCCCCGGCAGGAGCTTGGCCCATTCCTCGGCCGATACCCCGCCGTTGACGAGCGGGATCTCAATGGACTCACCGTTGCGGTTGTCCGTGATCGTGATGCTCTCGGCCACGTGAAGAGCCCTCCAATTCCTGATTTCGGTGCCCCTCGATCCTATGACCAGGAAGGGGTGGGGTCGACACACGGGTCACCCCACGACATCCGCTGTCCGGCGCTCAGGTGCCGGGAGCGATCTGCAGCGGTACCTGGAGCGCGGTGCCGGCGGTCAGCGTCTGCCCGGCGGGGGGGATCACCTGGATCGTGAGGAGGTACGCGGTGGACGGCTTGACGCGCAGTGTCACCTGGGGCAGCGTCACGGATGCGCCCAAGGCGAGCGGCGTCGTCCGGACCTGGCTCGTGGTGGCGCCAGATGTCTGATCGGCCAGCGAGAAGCGGACCGTCACGTGCGGTTCGTTGGACGAACCCTCGTTGGCCAGCACCACGGTCACGCCGAGCTGGGAGGTGGGGCTGATCACGGACACCCCCGCCGGAGTCCCCTGCGGCGTCGGCAACGCCGGGGGATTCAAGCGTTCGGTGCGCAGGACGACGTAGTGCGTCGCGGCCAGCGTGGAGGAGGTCGCGACGAGATCGACCTGGGCCGCCACGCTGCCGACTTGCCACAGTTGGGGGTGGGTCACCCAGACCGACGGCGGGAGCTTCGCGTGGCCGGCGGCCGCGCCCACCGACCGTTGCACCGAACGGTAGAGGTCGTCCGACCGGGCCAGGAGCGCACCGGCCGCCGCGATGCGGTTGGTGGCCTGGGTGGCCGACAGCGGGGCCGTCCCGCCCGAGGGGACCCCGGCAACGGCAGGCGCGTCGGCGGGTGCGATGGGCTGCATGCCGAGGAACCCGTAGATTGCGGTGCGCAGCTCGGCCATCGCCTGAGCTCGTTCCGTGAACACGTCGACGAACTGGGTCGCCACCGGCCCCAGCGGCGTCGAGCCGGCGGCCACTAGGGCCCGGGCCGCCTCGTCGGCCGTCTGCTGCACCGCGCTGTCGAGCGTCGCCTGCAGCCCCTGGCGGGTCTGCGACGGCAGATCGTTGACGAGCTTGCGCACCGTGGCCGAGGTGACATTCGACTGATCGGCCGCGACGGTGCCCTCTGCGGCCAGGGCGCGGTCGGAGTTGGCGTCGTACGCCTGCGACTGCCGCGACACCTGGGTGAGGCCGCCCACGAGGATCGCCAGCACGATCAGCACTGCAACGAGCAGGATGACCGGCCGGGCCGGTGATCGACGGCGCGCGCGGCGGCGTGGCCTGCGTGGCAGCATCGCCAGAGGAAACTACAGGGGAGAGGGAGGCTTTACACCGCGAGGAAGGACGCGTCCGGGGTCTCACCGGACGTCGTGAGGGTGCTGGCGCTCGAACGCCACTGCACGGTGGGGGCGATCGCCCGGACGTCGACCCGGCTGCGGTAGCGCTCCACCAACTGCAAGATGCCGGTGATCACCTCGTCCGTCAGCAGGTGGGGCTGCAGGCCAAGGTCGAGAAGCTTCGTGTTGGCGGCGTGGAAGTAGTGGTCCTCGTTCTCGACCCGTGGATTGGACAGGCCCTCCGCGATGTCGACCCGTGTCGGGCAGACCTTCTTGACCATCTGCGCCATCTGGCGGACGGAGAACGACTCCGTGAATTGGTTGAACACCCGGAACTCACCGCGGTCGGCCGGGTTCTCGAGGGCCAAGGTCACGCAGGCGAGCGTGTCGCGGATGTTCAGCATGCCGCGGGTCTGGCCGCCGGCGCCGTAGACGGTCAGAGGGTGACCGCTGACGGCCTGCACGCAGAAGCGGTTGAGCACGGTGCCGAACACGCCGTCGTAGTCGAAGCGCGTCGCCAGCAGCGGATCGACGTCGGTCTCCGGGGTGGACTGGCCGTACACGATCCCCTGGTTCAGATCGGTGGCCCGCAGGCCCCAGATGCGACACCCGAACATGATGTTGTGGCTGTCGTGCACCTTGGACAGGTGGTAGAAGGACCCGGGCTGCTTGGGGTAGGGCATGACGTCGGTACGGCCCTTGTGGGTGATCTCTATGAAGCCTTCCTCAATATCGATGTTGGGGTACCCGTACTCCCCCATGGTCCCCAGCTTCACGAGGTGGATGTCGGGGTCGGTCTCCTGAATGGCGTACATCACGTTCAGGTTGCCCACGACGTTGTTGACCTGTGTGTAGACCGCGTGCTCCCGGTCGATCATGGAGTACGGCGCGGAACGCTGTTCGCCGAAGTGCACGATGGCATCCGGCTTCCCCTCGGCGACAACGCCGTAGGTGAACGCGGCGTCGGTGAGGTTGCCGATGCGCACGTCGATGGCGTGGCCCGACAGCTGTTCCCAGCGCGAGACCCGATCCTCCAGAGAGGCGATGGGCACCAGGCTGTCGACACCCATCTCGCGGTCGTACTCCCGGCGCACCAGGTTGTCGACCACGGTGACCTCGTGCCCGAGCGCCGACAGATGCAGGGCGGTGGGCCAACCGAGATAGCCGTCTCCTCCGAGAACCAGAATCTTCATTTCACCCGTGTTTTCACTCAGGCCCCGTGATTGTTACGGAGTCGTTTCAACTTCATCATGGGACAGGACCCTGAATCTACGCTGTGAGGGGGCTGTAATTGGCGTGAGACCAGGGATTATCACTAGCCGGGCACTCTAAACAGCGGGAAACCGGCGTGGGGGGATGGCACCCGGTCGCGACCCGGCGCCCGGCCGGTCGGTCAGCCCGCCTGGCCCCACAGAGCCTGTCGCAGGCCCGAGGCCCGGGTGATCGGCCGGTCGATGGCGGCCCGGATCAGGTCCGCCGTGCCGATCAGGATCAGTCGCTTCCGGGCCCGGGTCACCGCGGTGTAGAGGAGCTCGCGCGTCAGGATCCGCGAGTCGGCGCTCGGCAGCAGGAACGCCACCGTATTGAACTGGGAGCCCTGGCTCTTGTGCACGGTCATGGCGTAGACGGTGTCCACCGCGGCCAGACGTGCCGTGCTGACGGGCAGGATCGTGCCGCCGCGCCGGAAAGCGGCTTCCATCGGCCGGACGCCTCCCTTCACGACGACACCGATGTCGCCGTTGAAGAGGTCGAGCGAGTAGTCGTTCTCGGTGACGATCAGCGGGCGCCCGAGGTACCACCCCTCCCCGGCCTTGAACCCGTCGACCTCCATCTCGAGCCAGCGTTCGATGTGAGTGGTCCAGGCCCGCACGCCGCCGGGCCCGCGCCGGTGCGCGCAGAGGAGACGGAATCCCTCGAGGGCTTCGAGCGCGGTGTCGGCATCACCGTTGCGCGCCGCCTCGATGACCCGGCGGCCGCTTTCGACGGCACGATCGCGAATCATGCCGAGCTGCTCGACCGTCGCCGGATCGGACGGGTCGAGCGGCAACCAGTCCAACCGTGCGTCCTCGTGACCGGCGTCATCGGCGGTGAGCACGCCCAGGGCCGTGTCCGCGTCGCCCGCCTGGACCGCCCGGGCGAATCGCGCGATGGCGCCCTTGTGCCGGCGGACGTGGCGCAGCACCACCACCCCGCGGCCCATGGGAGACCGTTCCGTCCCCGTCGCCGGCTGGGGAAGGCGGTAACCCGTCGCTTCCTCGAGTTGCGTCCGCGCCGCCTCGTCCATGCAGAGTCCCTCCGCCGCCGGGCCGACGATGTCGCCGAGCACCGCGCCGGCTTCGACCGACGCCAGCTGCTCGTGGTCGCCGACGATGATCAGCCGCGCGTCGGGACGGACGTGCCTCGAGGAGCCGGGCCATCAGTGGAGAGCGCGACCATGGACGTCTCGTCGACGACGACGATGTCGTGACGGAGTGGGTTCGTCCGGTCGTGCTTGAAGCGGGTTCGATTGCGGCCGATGCGGCCGAGGAGCCGGTGCAGCGTCATGCCGCGCAGCGTGCGGAGCCGTTCCGCTGTGCCCGGGTCCAGTGCCATCGTGCCCGCCTCCTCGCGCACGGCTTCCTCCAGCCGCAGCGACGCCTTGCCCGTCGGCGCCGCCAACGCGATGAGCGGAGGCGGGTCGCCACGCGCGACCGCCTGCTGGTCGAGCAGCCCCAGCAGGCGGGCCACCGTCGTCGTCTTCCCTGTCCCCGGTCCGCCTGCAATGACCGAGACCCGGCGCAGCACGGCGGTGGCGGCGGCCAATGGCTGCAGGTCTCAGGGTCCGCCGTCTCCGGGTCCAGCTACGTCGAGAGGCCGGCGCGCAGGAGCGTCAGGTCGACTCCCTGGGTCGCGGCGATCCGGGGCGAGGAGCTCGGTCGCAACGAGCCGCTCGTCGAGCCAGAGCCGGTCGAGGTACAAGTTCGACCCGGACAGCCAGAGTGGGTGGCCGGGCCCGACGAGTCGGGCTCGCGCGCCAGCACGTCGAGCCAGGCCGCTGGATCCGGCCAGGGCAGCGCGTCGATTCTCGGTCGGCGAGTCGCTGTCCCGGCTGGCCGTGTGCCGAATGGTCTGCAGGTCGACACAGACGTGCCCGAGCCGTGGTGCTCGGGCGGCGAAGGCGATCCCGAGGGCGACGGTCTCGCCGTCAGCTTCGGCGAGTTCGGCGAGTTCACGAGTTGGGCGAGACGGGTGGCGACGTGGACGTCCGCGCCGTCGAGGATCCCCGCCCGGTTGAACGCTCGCAGGGCCCCGGATGCGCCGGAGGCGACAGTCGCGGCGTTGCGAAGGCCGACCCGCGGTCTCGACGGTCGTCATCGGCGCACCCCGTGGTCGAAGAGGTCGCTCAGCGCCGTGACGGGCCGGCGGGAGGGCACCACGACCACACCCCGCACGGCGTGTCCCCGAACACCGGCGGTTCGACAGCGCTCATCCCGCGCACAAAGAGGTAGAGGGCGCCGCCGACATGACGGGCGGGGTCGTAGTCAGGCAGGCGCCAGCGCAGGTACCGGTGCAGCGCGACCGAGTAGAGCAGGGCCTGCAGCGGGTAGTGGGCCTGGGCCATCTCGGCCTCGAGCGCCTCTGGCCGGTAGTGCCACGCGGTGACGGTCTCGTCGGCGGGCCGAGCCGGTTGGTCTTGTAGTCCGCCAGCACGAACCGGCCGTCCGGCAGCCGCAGCACCAGGTCGAGACTGCCGGTCAAGAAGCCACGCAACGGCGCTCCCCGAAGGCCGGGTCGCGCAGACGATCGGCATAGGCGCGACCGGATCGCCCGGTCAGGTGTGCGACCGAGGAGGTCGGCCCGGAGGTCGCCGGGCCGGCTCGCCTTGGGCGTCGTCGCCTCCGACCAGCGGCAGCTCGAATCAGCTCGTCGATCCGGTCTTCCGCGTTCACCTCGCACAGCCGCACCCCGCCGCAGGTCCGAGCGGGGATTCGATCGCCGTGCAGAGACCATGACGACCTCGTCCGGTTGCCCAGGTCGACGTTGCGCCACGCCATCTCCTCGCCCAGGCGGCGACCCACCTCGGCGGCCAGCTCGGGGGCGTCGAACGCGGCCCGTTCCAGCACACCGTGAATCAGGGTGCCCACCAGGGTCCCCCCGGGCATGGCGGCCAGAGCAGTGGGCACCGCGCCGTCCGCCGTGTCGTCGGGACCGCCCCGCCGAGCGCCGCCGGGGCACCGGGCACGTCTTCGTCCGCGTCAGCTCCGTCTCCACCTCGCTCCTGGCGAGCCGGCTGATCGTGCAGCGCACTGGTGATCCACGAGTACGAGGCGCGCCGCCAGGTCGTGTCGAGAGGACGGTCGAAGACCGCCGATTGCGAGGTGCGGCAGGAGCTCGTCGCCCTGCCTGCCACCGGCTGTCGGCGCGGCTGCCCGACCCGCTCGACCGAGACCGCGGGCCCAATGGGTCGAAGGCCTCCACGGCGGCGGCGTCGGTGGCGGCTTCTTCGCGCCGTAGGGGCCGAGATCCCGTCGGGCTCCCGGTCGAAGAGGAGCCGCGACAGCGGCGAGTGCTGGCTGTCCGTAGGAGCCGGCCCACCACAGCACCGCCTGATGGCGGGCCCGCGTCAGGGCGACATAGAGCAGGCGCAGGTTCTCGCCCCGCCCTTCCTCGAGCTCCACTTCTGGTGCTCGGCGAACAGGACCTGCGCGCCCGACGTCGATGGTGCGCTCGTTGTCGTTGTCGGGGTCGTGGAAAGACCGGGACGTCGATCGTGGAAGGCCCAGCCGTCCCAGACGTACGGGCATGAGCACGACCGGGAACTCCAGTCCTTTACTCCGGTGGACCGTGATGACCTGGACCGCTTCGGCATCCGACTCGAGCCGGCGTGTCCGCTCCTCGTTCTCGCCGTCCCGCGTCCGCCTCGAGGATGCGCCGCCCCAGCCAGGTGGCGAGGGCGGTCGGCCCGAGCCTTCGGTCACGCCGGCATCGTGCAGCAGCTGGCCGATATGTCGCAGGTCGGTCATGAACCGCTCGCCCGAGGGGCGACGCCGAGCACCCGCGCCGGGACGCCCGGCGAGCTGGTCACCGACTCGTAGAGGGAGGCGACCCCCTGCTCGCGCAGCAGGCGGCCCAGCGGTGCAGCCACCCGTGGAGGTCCTCCCACGCGCCCACGTCCGCCTTGTCGCCACCTGCTCGGCGGACCAGCCGACGAAGCGGGTCAGGGCCGCCAGCGACGCCCGGTCCCGCGACGCGGGCTGCTCGAGCGCCTCGAGGAGGCGGAGCCACTCGGTGGCGGGCTCGGTCGCGAAGACGGAGCCCGGCCCCGCTGATCACGGCGGGGACGCTGGCTGCAGCAGGGCGTCGCACACCGTCATGGCCTGGCTGTTCGACCTGACCAGCACTGCGATGTCGCCCGGGTGCAGCGTCGGCGCTCCGAGCTTCGACGCCGTCGCGGCCGCGTGATGACTCCGGCGGCGCCGACAGGAGCTCGACCATCTCGCGCGGCGAGGTCGCGCGCGATGAAGGTCCGGGCGTCGGGCGACCTGGGCTGCTGCCGCTTGTCGGTCAGCGGGACGAGGCCGTCCTCCGCGTGCAGCACCCGGACACGCAACGGGGCGGCGACCGGGTGCCCCGACAGCCGCGGCTCCAGGTTGGCGTCGGCGGCCCTGACCTGGCGGTAGCGGATGCCCGCTTGGCCGAGCTGCGCACCGCCGAAGAGCGCGTCGTATGCGTCGAGCAGCCCCTGGTCGCTGCGCCAGTTGACGTCGAGCGTCCATTCGGACTGCCGGCCTCGCGCGCCTGAGGTAGGCGTGGACGTCGGCGCCGCGGAAGGCGTAGATCGCCTGCTTCGGATCGCCGATGAGGACCAGCGTCGCCCCGCCCTGCCGAAGGCGCGGCGCATGATGTCCCACTGCACCGGGTCGGTGTCCTGGAACTCGTCGACGAGGACGACATCGAAGCGCTCGCGCAGGCGGGCGCGCGGCCGGGCCCACGCACGGGGTCGACGAGCGTGTCGCGCGCAGGCGGAAGAGCACGTCGTCGTAGGTGAGGATCTTCGCGCCGCGCTTGCGCTGCTCCATCTCCTTGCGCACGCGCCTCGGCAAAGCGACGGCGGATGGACGGCAGGTCGTCCCCGTTCGCCAGCGGCGGAACCACAACGGCGTCGGGGATGTCGAGGACGGCCTGGCGATCTCCATGGCCTCCTCGCGGCGAAGGCGAGCGCGTTGGGCTCGTGCGGCGAAGCGCCGCAGGTACAGGTCGTCGACGACCTCCTCCACCAGGTCGCGGACGTCCTCGACAGCGTCACGTCCCGGTCGACGTCGCCCGCGGTGCCGAGGCCGTACAGGACCTGCAGGCAGAATCCGTGCGTCGTCTCGATCGTGGCGGCATCGAAGTCCGCGATGGCCTTGCCCAGCCGGTCACGGCGGCCTCCACCTCGTCGGGCGGACCATCGGCCAGGAGCCGCACGATCTCGTCGCCTTCGGGACCGCCCTCCCGGCCAGGACATCGGCCAAGCCGTCGAAGGCGTCCACCAGTCGCTCCCGAACCCGCTCGCGCAGCTCGCCCGTGGCCATCCGGGTGAAGGTGATCGACCAGCAGGCGGTCGATCGGCAGGCGCCCTCCGCCACGTAGCTGGTCGTGAGGGCCGCGATGGTGAAGGTCTTGCCGGTGCCCGGCGCTCGCCTTCGAGCAGGGTCATTCCCGTCGGCAGCGCGCCGCAGACGTCGAAGGGCTCGGGGATCTCCGGGGCGCCACGACCGCGTCACCGGTCGACCAGCTGCTCGTGGTCCACAGTCCGTCCCAGAGCCGGCGGGCGTAGAGCGCCGAACCGGGTCGGTTCCGGCGGGTCCCGGCGCCGCCTCCTCGTCGCGCGGCTCCCCGGCAGCACTCGACCATGTCCCGGAACGAGAGCTCGCCCCCGAGAACCAACAGGTGCTCCGTGTCCTTGTTCTCCTTGTTCCAGTCGTAGCTCGACTCCCATCTCGGCCGCGGCGCACGGCTCCGGGTCCCGCCCTCGCGCCCGGCCGCCGGCCCACGCGGCCGACGTCTTGCAGTAGAGCGGCAGCGGCTCGCACATGCCCCGCGGAAGAGGTCGACGAGACCTGCGAGATGTGCTCGGCCGCCGCCTTGCGCTCGGCGCGTCGGGCCCGAGCGGCGCCGACGCGCGCGAACGGCGAGCGTCGAGCCCTTCGCTGGCCCGCCCGATCGTCGTGCGCCTCGAAGGCCGCTCGGGCCAGGTCGCGGTCAGTGCCAGGAGACGGACCCACGCGATCAGCCGCTGCGCGGGCCCAGTCTCGGTAGGTCACCGTGTGCATGACGTCGCCCCGCACTCCGGCCACCGTGCCGACGACGGCGCCCTCGGCCAGGTCGACGTGGACATCGAGCGAGACCGGGGGCGCCGGCGAGCTGGCCCGCGGCCACGAGCTCTTCGACGTCGCGGTGATCTGGTCGAGCACCGGGTGGGCCAGCGGCCCGGGCGGCAGCGCCCCCCGGGCCCCTCCGCCTTCCGCATGCATCCAGCTCGGCCCCGTCCAGGCGCGCCTGCAGGATACGCTCGCCGATCCCCCACCGGTCCAACGCGTCGAGCTCGATCGGAATGGCGTCCTCGAACTCCCGGGTCCGGTCCCAGAGCGAGACGCCGAGCGTTCGCGCAGGAAGACCCTGACGGGATGGCGGAGGAAGCGGTCCAGCTGCTCGAGCTCGATCGGGCCCGACGCAGCGGCGTTCCAGGGGGTGTGCGAGGAACGGCGGGCGCCGCTGCGCCTGGCGAGGGCGGCGCGGGCCCCTTCCAGATTGAGCGCGTCGAAGCTCCACGGCCGGGCAGGGCACGAGCTTGCCCGGTACGAAGTTGCGCGGGTCGAAAGGCTGCAGCGGGTGCTCGATCACGATGGCCTCGCTGGCCCGTCCCCTCGGCGGTGCTCACCGTGCGGTCCACCACGTCGAGCAGCTCGCCCACCGGGACCGCCGGCGGGCGGCGCTGATTGGAGCGCTCGTCGCGGCCGCTGTAGGTGATGATCAGATGTCCGGCGGCGGCCAGGAGCGCGT
The DNA here is from genome assembly GCA_963817735.1 of uncultured Acidimicrobiaceae bacterium. GTDB lineage: Bacteria > Actinomycetota > Acidimicrobiia > Acidimicrobiales > RAAP-2 > Bog-473. The sequence goes on from CAWFPP010000003.1 coordinate 382,252, forward strand.
CGAGCAGGAGTTGGCGGTCTTCACTGCGCGCGTCGCGGTCGCCGACTCGCGGGTCGCGGGCGGTGAGGTCGTCGCCGTCGCGTTCGATGTGGCGGGGGAAGCCGCCGTCATCGAGCCCGAGAAGGCAGACGACCCGGTGAGGGATGGAGCGCATGGGGACGAGAGTGCACACGGTCATGTGGCCGGTGCAGAAGTTGGCCCTCGTCGGCTCTACCCTTCAGGCGATCGGTCAGGAGCGAGCGGACGTCGGCGCAGCTGAGCGTGACGGCGCTGGCCCCGCTCTTCCGTTGTCGCCTCTTCCGCCAGCTCGTCGAGCAGCGCGGTGAGCTCCGCCCGCTGCCAGGCCTCACCGGGCGCCGTCGCGGTCAGTGCGTCGGCGATGTCGCGCGAGCTGGCCGGCCCAGGCACTCATGGTGCGGTCGGCGGCGAGCGCCTCGAGCGCGGCGTGCAAGCGGTCGACGAGCTCGGCCAAGCGGCCCGCAAGCTCGATATCGCCGCTCTCGACATCATCGAGCGGGAGCGTCTCGGCGAACAGCTGCTGGCCGCTCCTCGGCCATCGCCACACCGAGCAGGACGCGGTCCAGCCCGGCCCGCCAGGTGTTGGCCTCGATGCGCCCGAGCTCGAAGGCTTTACGGTGCTGCGGCATCGAAGCCCCAGCGCACAATCGCACTCGTGCGACCCATTCCTCGATGCGGCCAGGTCGTCGTCGCGAAGCGGAACCGCCGCCGCACCGGCTCGCGCCCGGCGAGATCCAGCACCTCGCTGGCCGTCATGCGTGCCGTGGCGAGGTCCAGCACTTCCGCCAGGACCCCCATCACCGGGTTCGTCTGGCGCAGGGAGCGGTCGGCCAGCCGGATCTTGAGCTGGCGCGTCGCGGTCGACGCGACCTCCCTCTTCGTCGTGCGCGCCGAACGTCGCCTGTATCAGTGGCGCGAAGTGCTCGATGTCGGGGCACATCACGATGATGTCGCGCGGCTCGAGCTCCGGATCTTCTTCGAGCAAATGCAGGACGGCGTCGCGCAGGACCTCGACCTGCCGGGCGCGGCCATGGCAGGAATGCACTTGGATGCTGTCGTCGCCGGCAGCCAGCAGCGGGCGCGTCTCCCCGTCACCGACCGAAGCGGGAGAGCGGTCCGCCCTGATGTCGTCCTGAATCCGTTGCAACAGTGTCGAGCGGGCCGTCACGCTGCTCCGACACCAACTCGTCGGCATGGGTTCGGGCCCCGCCCAGGACGAGTTGCATCTCGCGGGCGTCGCGACCCCAGGACGCGAGGAGCGGGTTGCGCGCCTCCGCTGCCGTCCGGTCCTCCCGGCGCGGCAGATGCCGCGACTCGGGACCGACGTGCGTCTCGAGGCGCCGCCAGAGCTCGGGCGACGGATGCAGGAGGAAGAGGTGGACCTCACGATCGACGGCGACGGCATCGAGGACGTCGAGGTAGCTCGCGGGCAGGCGCGTCAGGCCGAACATCGAGAGCCGATCCGGGAGGTCGAGGAGGTCGGGCTCGTTCCGCAGCCTGCCGCAGGCACTCTGCAGGTGCTCGGCTGGGCTCGGTCGGTCGATGCGCGCACGCAGCCTCCGCCACAGCTCGACCTGCCAGGCGGCCCCTGCGGCCTCGGCTTCGGCCTCGGCGTCGGCGTCGCCTGCGGCCCAGCGCTGCACCATGTCGGGCCGGTGCACGGCATAGCGGTCGAAGAGGTCCGCCACGTGCCGGACGATGGAGAAGCGCTCGGGTTCCGATGTCGCCGGCGCCGCCTCGTCGGGGGAGGCACCGGAATTGCGGATGTGGTCGGCCAGCGGCGCGAGCCAGAGATCGTCGAAATGCTGCTCGACGACTTCCATGAGAGGCCACACGGCCCGCTCGGGCACCCACGGGTCGGCCTTGGGATCGTTGCCGGTGGCCCGGGCGAGTGCCCCGGAGACGAGCGTGCCCGGAAAGGGGAACGCGATGTTGGCGCATACCCCGTCACTCATTCCGGGCGACACGCCGAGGCGAGCGGAGAGCCGCTGGCTGAGCCACCGTTCGATGCCCTTTGTGGGCACCGAGACGACCTCGGGAGTCATCGGATCTCGTAGGGGTTCGGCCACGAGCTCGGCCAGCATCGCCACCAACGCGTCGGTCCGGTCTGATCGGTGGACGTGCAGCACCGGAGCAGAGTACGTCGGCGGTGTTCCCCCGCGACCGGGGCGGCGAGCGTCCAGCTGGGAGGCCGTGCGGGCGCTGCGCCTGCTGCGGGCTACGCCGTGCCGGTGCTGGCGCCGCCCTCGGGCAGGGCCAAGATGATCGGCTCATCGAACTCCTCGTCCGGGAGTTCGGGCTGGTAGCTCTGCAGGTGGCGGGGCGCCTTCTCGATCGGGGCGAGCTCTCCGATCTCGCCGGACTGGAGCCCCACCACACCCAATCCCGGGAACTTACGTGCCGAGACGAGCACCCTCGACTCGAAGGAGCCGACGGCCTTGTTGTAGGCGTCGACGGTCGAGGTGAGACTGCGTTGCAGCGCCTGCATGTGTCCCGTCATGGTCCGCAAGCGCTCGTAGAGCTCGGCTCCCAACTGCCGGACCTCCCGTGCGCTCTCGGCCATCCGCTCCTGCTGCCAGGACAGGGCGATCGTCTTCAGCGTCGCCACCAGGGTATTCGGGGTGGCCAGGACGATGCCCTTCCCGAGGGCGTGGTCCTGCAGCCCCGGATCGGCCTCGCAGGCCGCCGCGAGCAGCGACTCGCCCGGAATGAAGGCGACGACGAACTCCGGAGAGCGCTCGAACTGCCTCCAGTACTCCTTCTTCGCCAGCTGGTCCACGTGGGTCCGCAGCTGGGCGGCGTGCTTCTTGAGGAAGGCCTTGCGCTCATCCTCGTCGTCCGCGTCGGTGAACTTCAAGAACGCGTCGAGGGGGACCTTGGAGTCGATGACGACCTCGCCACCGTCGGGCAGGTGCACGATCATGTCGGGACGCAGGAGTCCGTCCTCCGTCGTGGTCGACCGCTGCTCATCGAAGTCGCAATGCTCGGCCATACCCGCTGCCTTGACCGCGTTGCGCAACGTCATTTCGCCCCAGCGACCGCGCGTCTGCGGCGAGCGCAGCGCGGTGACCAGGTTCCTGGTTTCCCGCTGGAGCTGCTCGTGGCCAAGATGCAGCGCCTTCACGCGCTCGTTCAGGGTGGCGTAGGCGCCCTTGCGCTCGACCTCCATGTCCCGCAGGCCGCGCTCGTAGCGCACCAGCGTCTCGCTCAGCGGGTCCAGGAGTTGTGCGATCGCCTGCTGGCGCTGGGTCAGATCGCCTTGCGCGGCGGTGCGGGCCTCGTTGAGTTTGGAGTCGGCCAGCGTCAGGAACTGCTCGTTGTTCCTGGCCAGCGCCTGCGCCGACAACTCCGAGAAGGCTCCGGCCAGGAGCTCACGTTCCTGCTTGCCGCGGCGCGCCGCCTCCTGTTCCGAGGTGCGCAGGAGTTCGAGCTCCGAAACGGCGACGGCACGGGCCGTCTCCGCGGCCGCGGCAGCGTCAGAGGCGGCCTGCAGCTGGGCCGCCAGCGTCTCCGAGTGCTTCCGCGCGTCGGCCAGGCGTCCCTCGGCCAGACGGGCCGAGCCGGCGGTACGGGCGAGGCGCGCCATGTGCCAGGCAACACCGATGGCAAGGCCGGCTGCCAGACCGATGACCACTCCGAGGACCATGGAGCCAATGTAACGATGGGGTGTGTCGACAACGGGGACCGCCTCGGGCCCCTGCCTGGGACGCCTGCGCGGCCCGACATTCGCGGTAGTCGGCCCCGAAGAGAGCCGGTAGCGTGACCGGGATGCCCTTCAAGCTCGGTGGCAGCACGAAGACGGTCTCCGAGGATGTCGAGACCGAGGACCTCCCCCATATGCAGGTCGGGCCGCTCGTCCACGAGCAGCCGCTCTGGCCGCGCACGATGCCCGAGCCCCACGAGGTCGATCGCCTCTTCGCGCAGGCCTTCGCCTTGGTCGGTGAGGGCATCGCAGGCGCCACGCACGCCCTCCTCGCCGGCGATCGAGACGCGGCCAAGGAGCTCGTCAAGCGAGACGAGGTCGTCGACAAGCTGATCGGGCAGATCTCGACCACGGTGCAGCACCAGCTGGTCCACGGCGAGACGACGCCCGATGAGCGCCGTGAGTTCGTGGCCATCCTGCGCATGCTCCCCGACATGGAGCGCAACGGCGACCTGGCCGAGCACATCGCCCGCCGGGCCGCGCGCGGCCTCGGAGCCGAGATGTCGGCGCGCAGCCGCGGACTGGTGGAGCGCATGGGCGAGGTGGCCACAACCATCTGGCGCGAGACGGCGGACGCCTTCGCCGAGCGCTCGGCCGATGCGGCTTCGTCCATCGACGACCTCGACGACGAGCTCGACGACCTGCACGTCACCCTGACCGCCGAGCTGGTGGCCGGCACCATGCCGCTCCCGGTGGCGATCGAGCTCGCCATGGTGGCCCGCTTCTACGAGCGCTTCGGCGACCACGCCGTCAACCTGGCCCGTCGCATGTCCACCCTGGTGATCGGTGGGCCCGAGCCGGTCTCGTCCGGCCGAGACCGACTGACCGACTGACCGACTGATCGACTGATCGACTGATCGCCGGCCCAGTCAGGCCCCGCCCGGCCCGGTCAGGCTCTCTGCGCCAGCAGCTCCTCGGCGATCTGCACCACGTTGAGGGCAGCGCCCTTGCGCAGGTTGTCACCCGAGACGAAGAGAGCCAGTGCGTTGGGAGCACCCTGGGCCCGCCGGATGCGGCCGACATAGGAAACGTCGCGGCCGGCTGCCAGCAGCGGCGTCGGGATCTCGGTCAGCTCGACTCCCGGCGCGGTGCGCAGCACCTCGGTGGCGCGCTCGGGGGTGATGGGCCGCTCGAACTCGCACACGATGGCCGCCGAGTGCCCCGTGAACACGGGGACCCGCACACAGGTGGTGGTGACGGCGAGGTCGGGCCTGCCCAGGATCTTGCGGGCCTCGTTGCGGTATTTCTGCTCCTCGTCGGTCTCGAGGGAGCCGTCGTCGACGATGGTGAACTGCAGCGGAATGAGGTTGTGCGCAATCGGGACGGGGTACACGCTGCGCGCCGGGAAGTCGACGGCCGATCCGTCGAAAGTGAGATCGGCCGCGCGGTCGGCGGTCTTGGACAGCTGCTCCGCCAACTCGCGCACGGCGTCCACTCCGCCTCCCGACACCGCTTGATACGTGGCGACGACCAGCCGACGCAGGCCCGCCTCGTCGTCGAGCGGCTTGAGGACGGGGATGGCGACCATGGTGGTGCAGTTCGGGTTGGCCACGATGCCCTTGGGGATGGATCGCAACGCGGCGGCGTTGGCCTCGGGCACCACGAGGGGCACGTCGGGATCCATGCGCCAGGCCGAAGAGTTGTCGATCACGATGGCCCCCGCCGCCACCAAGCGCGGCGCCAGCGCACGCGAGACGGAGGCCGGAGCGGAGCACAGGGCGAGATCGATGCCGGAGAGGTCGGCCGTCTCCGCGTCCTCGACGACCACCTCACCGTCGCCCCAGGGCAGCGTCGTGCCGGCGGAGCGCGCCGAGGCGAGATACCGCATGGAGTCCACGGGGAAGTGGCGCTCGGCCAGGATGGCGCGCAACACCACGCCCACCTGCCCCGTCGCTCCCACGATGGCGATCCGCATCCGGCAATTGTACGGGACGGCGGAGCGTTCCCGGGCCCCGGTCCCGATCCCGGCGCCGGTGCGCCGGTGCGCCCGGGGGTCAGACCTCGAGCGGCCGGCGACCCTCGAGCGCGCGCCCCAGCGTCAACTCGTCGGCGTACTCGAGATCGCCACCGACGGGAAGCCCACTGGCCAGCCGCGAGACGACGACGCCCCGCGGGGTGAGCTCGCGGGCGACCAGCATGGCCGTGGCCTCGCCCTCGATGGTGGGGTTGGTGCACACGATGGCCTCGCGGATCACGCCGGCGTCGATGCGCTCCAGCAGCTCGCGCAGCCGCAGTTGCTCGCGTCCGATGCCGTCGAGCGGGCTCAACGCGCCGCCGAGAACGTGGTAGCGGCCCGTGAACCCGGTGCGCTCCACGGCGACGATGTCACGCGGATCCTCCACCACGCAGATGACCTCGGGGTCGCGACGGTCGTCGCTGCAGACGGCGCACAGCTCGCCGGACTCCGCCACGTTGAAGCAGATGCCGCACAACGTCGTGCGTTCCTTGACGGCGATGATGGCGTCCGCCAGCCGGCGGGCGTCGTCGCCCGGCACCTTCAAGATGTGGAATGCGATGCGCTGCGCCGACTTGGGCCCGATGCCGGGCAGGCGGCCGAGCTCGTCGATGAGGGAGCGGAGCGGGCCCGTGTACACCTACTCGGCCACCTCGCTGGCCCCGGGGAAGGCCTGCAGGAGGCGCGCCTCCGCGGCGGTCGCCTGATCGGAGGAGGCGTCGTCCGGAATGTCGCTGGGGTCCATGTCCTCCATGTCGTCCACCTGCGGGGCGGGCGGCGGTGACGCGTTCCCCTGAGGGCGGCTCGCCGCCGGGGACGGGCCGGAGCGCGCCACCGGCGGGGCCACGCTGTCGTCGATGTCGAGGACGAGCGTGACGTTCGTCCCGAAGTGGTCCGACAGAGCCGCCTCCACGAGCGACAGTTCCCCGGCGCACTGGTCCCGGTGGGCGGCGTTGGGCAGCGCGAAGTGGGCCCCCATCTCGTCCACGGCGACGAAGCGACCGCTGGCGAAGCGTGCTTTGGCCCGCGCCGGCAGCGACTGCAGAATGCCGTCGCCCCATGCCTCGGTGAGGCTGTCGCGATCGAGGGTGCGGACCGTCCCTGTCGCCGCGGCCGGCGGCGCCGCGACCCTGGCCGCGGTCGCGACGGGCTCCGGCGCCGGTGCCGTCGGCGCCGTCGGGATCGGCGCAGCTGCGGGCGCGGCCGCCTCCTTGCTTCGCCGCATGGCGCCGATGGAGGGCCGGCGCGCCAGTTCGGCGGCAGGCGGTGGCGGGGCCGGTGGCTCGGCCGGTGGCTCGGGGGCCGCGGCGGGGCCGCTCTCGTCGGACGCGGCCGGCGCACCCCGTTCGGCCGCAGCGCCGGGACGGGGGAAGGCCGGCGCTCCCGACTGAGCCCGCTCCAGGACGCTGATCCGTTCCGACAGTGCCTCCGCGCCCGAATCGAGATCGGGCCGAACCGCCCGCACCGCGGCGATCTCGAGGACCACCTGCGCGTCGGGCGCCTCCCGCATGTCGACCAGCGCGTGCCCGAGGATCTCCATGCTGCGGACGACCCGGGCCAGGCCCATGGCCTCGGCCACGGTCCGGAACCGCTGGAGCGACGGCCCCGAGACCGTGCAGAGCTCGGGAGCCAGCGCGGCCAGGAAGACCTGCCGCAAGTCGTCGATCAACTCGGTGGCAAGCTGCTGGGGTCCCCAGCCTCCCGCCAGCAGCGCGCTCAACGCGACGAGCACCTGGCTGACGTCGCCGTCGGCCAGCGCGTCGACGACCGCGGCTAGCTCGGGTCGGGCGGCGTCGGCCGAACCCGAGGCCACGACCTGGTCGAGGGCCGACAGCGCATCACGGGCGGAGCCCCGGCCGCGCCGCACGGCCGCCTCGAGCGCCCCCTCGTCGACCTGTAGGCCCGCCTCCTCGTTCACCGACGCCAACAGGTCGTGCAGGGTCTCCGCACCCAGCAGGCGGAATTCGAGATGCTGGGTGCGGCTGCGGATGGTGGGCGGCACCTTCTGCGGGTCGGTCGTGGCCAGCACGAAGACGACGTGGCCCGGTGGCTCTTCCAGCGTCTTCAACAACGCGTTGGCCGCCGCCGGCGAGAGCATGTGGACCTCGTCGACGATGTACACCTTCCAGCGCCCCGGCGTGCCCAGTCCGGCGTGGGCCACCAGCTCGCGCATGGCGTCCACTCCGTTGTTCGACGCGGCATCGAGCTCGTGCACGTTGAGGGAGCTGCCCTGGGTGATCTCCACGCACGACGTACAGACGCCGCAGGGCTCACCGTCGACGGGCGCCTCGCAGTTGAGGGCCTTCGCCAGAATGCGCGCCGAAGATGTCTTGCCGGTGCCCCGGGGCCCGCTGAAGAGATAGGCGTGCGACACGCGGTCGTCGCGTACGGCACTGCGCAGAGCGCGCACGACGTGGTCCTGGCCCCTGAGCTCGTTGAATTGGCCTGGCCGGAAGCGTCGATAGAGAGAGACGAAGGGAGCGTCGGCCATGGCGGCCGAGCCTACCCATGCGGTCAGACATCGCCGCCCGGTGCTGGGTGCGGCGGCCAGGTTGGCTACGGCACCCGGCCATACCCGCTGAGAGCTGCTGCCTTCCGACCCTGACTCGATTCACGAGCGGCCGTTGCGCAGGACCCGGCCACCGCACCCAGCAACGGGACGGCGAGAGCAGAGAGGCTAGTGGCTCACCCGGCGCCGCCCCCGCCGGCTCACGTCGATGACGATGTCGCGGCGGCGGCGTGCGACTCCTCGGTCAGTTGAACCTGCCCCTCCCGGCTGGGATCCGTCCACTCCGCCCGGTGCGTGATTCTTCGGCGCTGCACACCGCCCCTTACCGCTGAGTCGCGGATCTGACGAAGATCACCTCAAAATGAACATTATGGGAACTAGAAGTAACCGTTGGGTTACACAGCGAGAGAGTCCCTGGCCAGGAGCATGCCGCCTTTTGCACAATTGATGCCTGGCGGGGCCGTTAGCCTGACCAGGCTGCAATCTCGGAGGAGTGCGAGAGCGGCCGAATCGGCACGACTGGAAATCGTGTGTTGGGCAACCAACCGTGGGTTCAAATCCCACCTCCTCCGCTCTGAAACGGGACTCAACCCGCGTGTCCACCTGACCGATAGGTCTCTACGTGGACCCAAGGCTCGACCCGGAGGCCGCGGCCCCCGCTCCAGGATTGGCCGCGCTCGTCAGCGGCGTGGACTCGCGCCTGACGCGTCAGGACGTCTCGTGCCTCACGGTCCCCGACTTCGGATTCGGCGCATCGTGAGGGCAGGCCAATGACAACCGATCTGACCGGCGACTTCGGGCTGGGGGAGGACGAGTTCGACTGGGACGTGTTCCTGCCCGACCCCGACGAGGCCGAACTCGCCGCAGAGGCCGCGGCCCTCGAGGACGAAGCCGAGTTGAACCTGGACGACTCCGGTTTCGATTGGGAAGCGGCCCTCCGTGAGGACGGCGAATCCGAAAGTGAAGGTGACAACGGCGCACGTGCCGGGGCCGCCTACGACCGGATCGTCGACATGGTGCGCCGCTCCTTCGAGGAGCCGGAGATCGAAACGGCTGAGCTCGAATCCGAGACGGCTCCCGAACCCTTGGCCGCTCAGGAACCCGACGCGCACGTCATCTCGGATCCGGAGCCCATACACGAGGAGTTCGTTGCCGGGCTCGTGGCCGTTTCGGAGCCCGAACCGGAACACGGCCACGTCGCGGAGCTCGTACCGGAGCACGAGCTCGAGCTTGTCGACGGGCCGGAGGGGGCGTTCGCTTCCTACGAGGCGGTTGGGGCCGAGTCCGAAGCAGCGGAATCCGAAGCAGCGGAGTACGAAGCAGCGGAGTACGAAGCAGCGGGGTACGAAGCAGCGGGGTACGAAGCAGCGGACTACGAATCGCCAGAGCCTCAAACACGGTGGGGGTCGTCCTTCTCGTTCGTGTCAGAAGCGGATCTGGAATCCGAATCTGAGACGGTGCCGGCGACGGAGTGGCAGTGGGATCAGCAGCCCGACTCGGTGTTCGTCGCGGCACCCGATATGGAGCCGACATCCGAGTTCGAGCCAGAGCCCGAACTGGAACACTTCTCGATGCTCGAGGAGCCCGCTGCGACTGCGCTGGCGGGGTGGACGTTGGAATCGGCACTGGACACGCCCTCGCCGCCGGAGCCCACTTGGGCGGCGGCGCCGGCCGAGCCGGGGCTGGACGCCGCTGAAGTCGAGTTCGAACCGACCCGTGTCGGAGTTGATACCGACGAGGGCAGTGACGAACACGGCGCCAAAAAGCGGAGGAGCCGGGTCTTCACCGCAACGGTGGTGCTGGCCTGCATCTTCCTTGTGGTCGGTGCCGCCGCCCTCGTCATGCGCGACATGCATCGTTCGTCCCCGACCGCCTCCCCGCCGGCCCACACGGCTCCCGCTGTCTCCCCGCAGGACGCGGCTCGACTCCAGTCGGCCACGGACGCGGTCGACTCCGCCACCACCGCCGCCAGCGTGGGCCTCACCTCACTGTCGGCCTTCCCGACGCCAACCAACGTCGAGACTGTCATCAACCCGTACATCTCGTCGCTGCAGCTCTACGAGACCGTCCTGGCCGGAAGCACGGTGCCGGCGGCGGCCCAGCCCGCGACCGCCAGCGCCGAGGCGCAACTCCGCCAGGATCTCAAGTTCCTCGAATCCATCGACGGGCTGCCGCCAGCGCAGCTCGGCGCTTTTCTGTTGCAGTTCGACACCGATGCCACCCATCTACAGACAACTCTGAGCGCGCTCGAGCAGAACCTCCGCGCACCAGGATCCTGAGCTCCATCAGGCCGACTGGCCTGGGCACTTTCCAACGGGTGTGCTGACCTCGCATACTGGGGCATCACCACCGCGAGAACCTCCACCTCACTGAGCGACGAGAACGCCCTTGACCCGCCGCGGCCAAGGCGGAGGGCCGAGAAGGCAGCCGCGCCCGAGACCGGTATCGGCAGCAGCAATCCGCCGGCGCCCCGCCACTCCGCCGAGGAGTCGCGATCACTGCCCGACGAGGATGCCCCGCACGGCTCAGGCACGGACTCTGCGACGAAATCTTCGCCAGCTGCTGCCCGGAAGACCCCGGCACAGAAGGCGCCGGCACGGACTGTGCCCGGACCCCGAGCTCAGACGCCACCCGAGCCGGTCTGGCCGCCCGAGCCGGTCTCGCGGAGTCTGATCACGACGCTAGAACCCCTCAGAGAAGTCGAGCGGAAGCCGATCCCTGACTGGGAACGAGCATGGTGGTCCGAGGCCCGCTGGGAGCACGCCTCCGAGACCACGCTCCCGTCCCGTCCTCTCCCGTCGGTGGACCACCGGCACCGGCGTCGGCAACGAAGCCGCTCCGTCACGACGACGATCGTGCTGGCGTCCCTGTTCGTCGTCTTCGTCGCCGTGGTGGTCGTCGTGGCCTCGCTGCACCACTCGATGCCGCCCTCCACCGGTCGAGCGTCAGCACCCACGTCGACGGTCTCTTCGGCCGACGTGACGCGCCTGCGGACGGCAACTGCAGCGGCCGTTGCCGCAACTGCTGCGGCGCATTCGGGACTGAACTCTCTGCCCGGCTTCCCGACACCCCCCAGGGTGGCGGCGGTGATCAACCCCTATATCCAATCTCTGCAGCACTACGGGTCCGTGTTGGCGGAGACCGCCGTGCCGACCACGGCCCGGACGGCCGCCGCCACTGCCCATGTGCTGGTGACGCAGGAAGTGCAGTTCCTGGGCACCATCAACGGGCTGCCGGCCATCCAGCTGGGCTCCTATCTCGAGCAGTTCGGCCAGGACTCGGCGCAGCTGCAGAGGACCCTCAGCAGCGTGCAGGGGGGACTGCTCGCGTCGCACGCCTGAGTCGGGCCGGCGCTGCCCCGTCCGGCTCCCCCGGGTCGTCGACCTGCATACTGGGGCATCGCACCCGCCGACCGGACCACCCCGCTCCCCGACGAAGAGGCCATGGACCTCGCCCTGGCTCAGGCGCGGCTGGCCGCTGCTGAAGGAGAAGTGCCGGTCGGAGCGGTCGCGCTGATCGACGGGAGGGTCGTGGCGGCCCGCCACAACGAACGCGAGACCGCCGCCGACCCGACGGCGCACGCCGAGATCCTGGTCCTGCGCGATGCGGCTGCAACCGTCGGCGGGTGGCGGCTTTCCACCCTGACGTTGGTCGTCACGCTCGAGCCCTGCCCCATGTGCGCCGGTGCGTTGGTCGCGGCCAGGGTGGGTCGGATCGTGTTCGGCGCCAGCGATCCCAGGGCCGGAGCGTGCGGCACGCTCTACAACCTCTGTGCGGACCCCCGGCTCAACCATGAGCTCGAGGTCACCGGTGGCGTCGCCGCCGCCGCGTGTCGCGACCTCCTGTCCTCCTTCTTCGCCGACAAGCGGGTCGATCGGGTCGCCGCGCCACGCTCGGCTGCTGGCGGCCTGGACTGAGCACAGGCGCCAACCAGCTCCGAGAGCGGTTCCCGCTCACCATCCTCCTGACCTCGTCCTTCGCGCCGGTTGCGCTCCCCGAACCGACTCCATGAGGTTCCGGACCAGGTCAGAGCGACTAGCATCTCGCCCGGAGGAGTGCGAGAGCGGCCGAATCGGACGGTCTCGAAAACCGTTGTACCTCATGGGTACCGTGGGTTCAAATCCCACCTCCTCCGCTCGGGGCCGAAGAGGCCCACCGCACAGGCGGGTGCGGCAAGAACATCGGCAGGGCAGGCGCCTTGCCGGCAGTACCTGGCCGCTGCCCTGCGGCCGGAAAGGAGTGAATCGTGGCACGCGCACGTTCGACATTTGGAAAATTGCAGCGCGACCAGGCCAAGAAGGATCGGGCCAAGGCCAAGATGGACGACCGCATTTCGCGGAAGGAGGACAAGGCGCTCGCGAGCGAGCAGTCCGCCCCGTCCCCTTCGGCCGACGCGGTGGACCAGACACGCCTGCTCGAAGAGTTCGCCGCACTGCACGAGGACCTGGCCGAGGGCCGCATCTCTCTCGATGATTTCGAGGTCCGGCAGGAGGAGCTGCGCGCCAAGCTGGTCGTCTGACCGCGCCCCTTTGCCCCGGTCACGGTCCTCCCAACCCTCGGTCTTCTCAGGTGGCCGCTCCGGCGTCCCGCCCTTCCAGCCACCGGCGGAATCCCGCCGCATTGGAGTGGACACCGTTCAGGGTGTCGAGCTTCTCCTTGTGGGCGGGGTCGATGTCGCCCTGGAGCGGGTCAAAACGAGCGGACAGCGCATCGGCGATATCGGTGCCTTCGCGGTACGCCGTCTCGGCGGTCTCGGCCCAGAGGCGCAGGGTCTCGTCGGCCTCCGCCAGCAGCTCCTCGGGATGCTCCAAGAGGCCGTAATGCGCCAGGGCGATGGCCGATGGGCGCCGGGCGGCGAACTTGGTCAGGGAGGTCAAGGCTTGGGCCAGATCGAAGTCGGGGGGCGGCGTCGCGGGTCGCAGCACACCGCCGTCGGGCAGCTTGACGCCGACAGCGTCCCCGGCGAAGAGCACCCCACTCAGCGAATCGTGCAACCCCAGATGGTGCTTGGCGTGCCCCGGTGAGTCCACGGCCACGAGCGTGCGTCCGGGGCTGACTTCGATCTCCTCGCCGTCGTCGAGCACATGGAGCCGCTCGCCTGGCGTGGGATCGAGGCGCCCGTAGAGCGAATCGAGGAGCGGGCCGTAGACGCGTGCCGCAGAATCGATCAGCCGCGTGGGGTCGGCCAGATGCCGGGCTCCCTTCTCGTGCACATAGACCTTGGCGGCGGGAAAGGCGCGGGCGACATCGCCCACGCCGCCGGCGTGGTCGAGATGGATGTGCGTGACGGCAATTCCTGCCAACTCGGCCGGGCCGACCCCGATCTGCTCGAGCGCGGCGAGCAGCACCGGCACCGACGTCTGACTCCCCGTCTCGATGAGCACCGGCGCCGACCCCTCAATGAGGTAACCGGCGGTGACACGCTCCCAACCGCCAAGCAACGTGTCGATCTCGAGCACGCCCGGCGCAATGGGGCGCGGTGGGGGGACGGCGTCGCCACTCGCAGGGTCGTGCACGTGCAAGCCCGCATCGGCGGGCCGGTGGGGGCGGCCGCCGTGCGCGTGCGTGCCGCTCACGGCGCGTGCACCCCGGAGCGTGTCAACGCGCCGATCCGGCTCGGCGGCGGACGGCAACGCGCCCGATCCGCTTCATCTTCCCGACGGTCGGCGAGGTCAGCGTGTTGTCGACCAGAATCCGCGACCCGTCGTCGACCAGCCTCAGCGGGTCCTGGCCACTGAGGCGGAACGCCGAGTTGATCAGGGAGACGTGCGAGAACGCCTGGGGGAAGTTGCCGACGAGACGACCGGCCAATGGGTCGTACTCCTCCGACAGCAGCCCGAGCTCGTTGCGCAGGGCCAGGAGGCGCTCGAAGAGGTCCTCGGCTTCGGCGCCCCGGCCGATCATGTGCAGGCAGTCCACCAGCCAGAACGAGCACGCGAGGAAGGCGCCCTCCCGGCCGGTCAGCCCATCGACGGAACCGTCGTCGCTCGTGCGGTAGCGCAACACGAAGCCGTGGTCCATGAGCTCGCGCTGCACAGTCTCGACCGTGCTCACCACGCGCGGGTCGCTGGGCGGCAAGAAGCCGACAAGCGGGATCATCAGCACGCTGGCATCGAGCGTGTCGGACCCGTAGTACTGCGTGAAGGCACCGACGTCCTTGTTGTACCCCTTGTCACAGACCTCGGTGAAGATGTCGTCCCGCAAGGTGCGCCACGTGTCGAGCGGCCCCTCGAGGTCGGGCCACTCCTCCATCGTGCGGACGGCGCGGTCGACGGCCACCCAGGCCATGACCTTGGAGTGCGTGAAGTGCCGGCGCGGCCCCCGCACCTCCCAGATGCCGTCATCCGGCTCCTGCCACCCCTTCTCGAGGAACTCGACGAGCTGGCGCTGCAGGCCCCAGGCAGAACGGCTCTGCACGCCCTCGGCCTTGGCCGACGAATACAGCGCCGACATCACCTCGCCGTAGACGTCGAGCTGGTATTGGCCGGACGCGGCATTCCCGATCCGGACCGGCACCGAGCCCTCGTAGCCCGGGAGCCAATCGGCTTCCCATTCGTCCAGGCGACGCTCGCCGGCGGGCCCGTACATGATCTGGAGCTTCGTGACGTCGCCGGCCACGGCGCGGAGCAGCCAGTCGCGCCAGGCCAGCGCCTCGGTGTTGTAGCCACCGCGCATCAACGCCTCCAAGGTGAGCGTGGCGTCACGCAGCCAACAGAAGCGGTAGTCCCAGTTCCGGTTGCCCCCCAGCGCCTCGGGCAGCGAGGTGGTCGCCGCCGCCACAATGCCTCCCGTCGGGGCGTAGGTCAGGGCCTTGAGCGTGATCAGGGAGCGCACCACGGCGTCCCTGAAGGGACCCACGTAGCAACACTGCGTCGCCCACTCCGTCCAGTAGGCCTCGGTGAGGTGCACGGCGTAGTAGCTGTCGAGCGGCGGCGGCGGCTCCTCGTGGGAGGGGTACCACACCAGGGTGAAGGGGTAGCGCTGGTTCTCGGTGACCGTGAAGTCGGCCACCGTGCGCATGTCGTGACCCTCGGGATCGACCCGGTGCCAGAGCGCCACCGAGTCCGGACCCGCGGTCAGGCGGACCAGTCCGTCGTGCGACGTGACCCACGGGACGACCTCGCCGTAGTCGTAGCGCACGGCCAGCTCCATGTGCATGTCGACCTTGCCACTCACGCCCTCGACGGAACGCACCAGGTGGGGGTAGCCGTCGCGTACCGGCATGCAGTCGGTCACCCGCACCGTCCCCGTGGCGGTGTCGTATTCGGTCTCGACCACGAGTGTGTCCGGGCGGTACCAGCGCCGCGTGGCCAGGATCACCGAGGGCCCCCCGGCGGGCGCGATCTGCCAGAACCCGTGGTCCTCACCGCCCAGCAGCCGGGCGAAGCACGAAGGGGAGTCGAAGTGGGGCAGGCACAGCCAGTCGATGGAGCCGTCGATGCCCACGAGGGCGGCCGTGTGGAGATCCCCGATGACGGCGTAATCCTCGATGCGCTGGCTCATGGGCTCATTCTTGCCGGTTCAGCCCGAGATGCAGGGCCCGGTGCTGACGGGCGAGTGGCGCCGCTGCGCCTGCTGCACCCGGGACAGCACCCCGGGCGAGGTCAAGGCGTAACCCACATCGGGGTACACGGTGGAGCGTGAGAACACGACGCCGATGACCTGGCCTCCCGGTCCGAGCAACGGACCGCCCGAATTGCCCGGCAGCACGCTGGCATCGAGCGCGTACACGCCCCTCGTCACCGAGCCGTCGTTGTAGATGTCCTTGCCGATGGCGGTGACCTCCTCGGTCACGCCGGCGGCGCCGATAGTCAGGCTCCGGTCCTCCGGATAGCCGAGCAGCGCGGCCTGTGTGCCCCGGGACACCAGGGTGGGGCTGATGGTCAGCGCCGGGCCCAGGGGCGCGTTGGTCCGGAGCACCGCCAGGTCGAAGTCCGGATCGAAGAACACGGGTGTCGCGCTGTAGGCGTTGTTCCCGAGCAACACCTGCGTGTTGCCGTTGCTCTCTCCCGCCACCACGTGCGCGTTGGTCGCCACCAATCCGGGACCGACGACGAAGCCCGACCCCTCCTGCTCGCTGTCGCACGCGGTGCCGAGGATCTTGACGGTCGAGAACACGGCCGGGTCGGCCAGCGTCCGGGTCTCCGCGTTCGTGGGCGTCGAGACCGAGGGCGTCGACGGCGGGGTGAGCGTCGAGAACACCTGCGGGAAACCCTGGTCGTTCAGGAACGTCTGCAGGTCGTTGAAGATGGAAGGGGCCTGCGGCAACACCCCGTCGATGGAGTGGAGGATGTCCGAGCGGGCCACCGCCGCATCGAGCGACGTGAACCGGCTGTTGGGGGAGAGGATCACAGCAGCCACCACCCAGACGGAGAACAGGACGGCGACGACGGCGACGCCGACGCCCAGGACCGCATCGACATGGCCCAGGTGGTGACGACGCACCGTGACATTGCTCCAGGTGCCGATGACACGGCCGGCGTAGCCCAACGCGCACGCGGTGAACAGGACCAGCGAAACGACCAGGACAGAGCGGGTGATGTCCCCGTGGCCGCCGCTGAGCAGCGGCACCCAGACGACGGTCCCGAGAAGGAATCCGAGGAAGAAACCACCGAAGGTGAGGAGCTGGACGAGGGCCCCGAGCCGGAGCCCGTGGACGGCCGCCAACAACATCAGCCCGATGATCAACAGGTCGACCCAATCCACCGCTGCGAGGGTAGCCAATAGGTGCACGGGGAAATGCGCCCCCCACCGCTATTCTCATCGTGCCGTGCTCCTACGCCCCGTGTGTCATCACTGGCGTGTCCGGCGACGCAGTGGCGGCCTGTGCCTTCTTCTCGCTGCCGTAGCCATCACCGCGTCGGGTTGTGCGCTGACCGGGCACCCGGGTTCCAATACGGCCGTGCGCGTCCTGGGTGAGGCCAAGGGGACCCCCCTGGCGGTGGGGCAGCCGACCCCGACCGGTACCGGCGAGCTCGGCGCTGTCTCGTGCGCCACGCCACGACGCTGCTGGGCGGTAGGTGTCGCCGGCCCCAACCCGGACGCCAACGGCGCCACGGTGATCGCAGCCACCAAGGACGGCGGTGTGACCTGGAAGGCACAGGAGGTCGCGGGCGGGAGCACCCCACAGCTGAGCGGGGTGTCCTGCCCAACGGCGACCGACTGCATGGCGGTCGGTTCCAACGGAGCGTCGCTGCCGGGCAGCGGCGTCGTGATCACGACGAGCGACGCCGGCGCGACCTGGTCCGCCGCAGCATCACCGCCGAACGCGTTGGTCGTCTCGAGCGTCACCTGTGCGAGCCCGTCCGACTGCACCGTCATCGTGAGTGCCGGCACCTCGACCTGGTCCGCCCACAGCTCCGACTTCGGACAGACCTGGCAGCAGGAGGGAAACCTGCCTTCGGGCTTCCTGCCCGAGAACGACGTGACGTGCATGGCCGGTGGCACCTGCATCGACGCCGGCTATGTCCCGACGAGCAACGGCCACGGACAAGGGGCCGTGGCCGTGAGCGCGGACGGAGGACAGACGTGGACGACGGCCACGGTGCCGTCGGGACTCGGGGTGCTGCAGAGCACGGCCTGTCTTTCCGCTTCTGTCTGCCTGGCCGCGGGCACGACCGCCACCACGGTGAGCGACGTCGTCCCGGCAAAGGGCGAGCTCCTGCGCAGCGTGGACGGGGGGCACACGTGGGAGCCGTCGACCCGCGCCCTCCCGGTCGAGGACGTCTACGGGCTTGCCTGCCCCTCGGCGCAGCAGTGCGCCATGGTGGGCACAGAGTGGTTCGGCCTCCCGGAGGTCGGCGTGGGCGCGGTAGGCCAGACCACCGATGCCGGGGTCACGTTCCGGGGCTCGCCGACGTCCTACATCCCCCTCACCCTGACCGCCGTCGCATGCCCGTCGGTCTCGGACTGCATCGCCGTCGGGGGCCAAACCCTGGCCCGGATCACGCTCCTCCACCCCGCGCAGCACCCAGCGACACCGGGATCTTCAAGAGCCCAGGAGACGCCTGCGACCTCAGCCCCCTGAGCTGCTCCCGGGCCTGGACCTCACCCCGGCGCAGGCTCCCGTCAGAAGAAGATCCCTAGTCAGAAGGGTCACACCCCCGTAGACTCTGGGTTGGAACGAGGCTGTGCTTGGAAGCGTGCGGGGTACGCGGACTCCCGTCGCCCGAACGATGGAGGACCGTCATGCCACAGACCTGCCCGCAGTGTCAGAGCGAAGCCGCCGACGATGCGAACAATTGCTCGAACTGCGGAGCAGCGCTTGGCGGCACTTCAGCGGCGACACAAGCTGCGCCTCCGGCCGCGACTGCCCGGCCGGCCGCCGCGGCGGCGCCCGCAGCCGCCGCATCGGCCGCATCCGTGATTCCGGCCTACAAGTTCGATGCCGCCCGCTGGACGCTGGCTGACCGGATCGCCGGTATTGCCACGCTCGTGCTCTTCATCAGCCTGTTCCTGCCCTGGTTCACCGTTTCGTTAGGTTTCGCGAGCGGGTCCGTCAACGGGCTGTGGCACGGGTGGATGTATCTCACGCTGATTCTCTGCATCGTGATCGTCGCGTACCTCGTGCTGCTCGCTGGTTGGGACAAGCTCCCCATCAGTCAAGAGGTCCCGCACCTGACCGTGATGATGATCGCGACGATTGTGAACGCCGTCCTGGTGCTCATCGCCTTTATCGACAAGCCGGGCGGTGGCGGCGTCGGATGGGGCTTCGGCGCCATCCTCGGTCTCGTGGCTGCTCTCGTGGCCGCTGCGCCCTACGCGATTCCGCAGCTCCGCGCCAAGACGACGTAGGGAACGCCCGAGCGGCCGT
Organism: uncultured Acidimicrobiaceae bacterium; assembly: GCA_963817735.1. Lineage (GTDB taxonomy): Bacteria > Actinomycetota > Acidimicrobiia > Acidimicrobiales > RAAP-2 > Bog-473. Next base: position 401,249 of record CAWFPP010000003.1, read on the forward strand.
CAGCGGCGCACGGCGGACAGCAACAACCCCGGGATCTTCGCCGCGGACGGCTCGGCCTCGAACGCCACAAACCGGCGCATGACGTCGTAGGAGTCCGCGGCCGTGGCGAACCACGGCGGCTTGGGCCGGACGCGGAAGGGCCCGCGCACGACTGACTTCTGCGGCCGGTCGAACATCGCCGCGTTGCCGACGACCCCCGTGCCGGACTGGATGTCGGTGCGCGAGTGCCCCGGGTAGGCGCCCCAACTCGTCGAGCCCATGGCGAACGACAGCCCGTGCCAGACGTTCACCCCGATGGAGCCGTAGCGCAGGTCGTCCACGGCGCGGTCGACGCTCTCGGCCACAGCGTGATCCTTCAGGGCGGCGGGGCTGACGATGACGGTGGCGCCCAGGGTGCCCCAGAGGACGTCGTTGCAGAAGGCCACGGCGGCGTCGACGAAGGCCGCGGGCGACGGGGCGGTCAGGGCGGTCTCGGCCACCTGCCCGCAGAACGATTCCACGTTGAAGCAGATGTCCCCCGTCTGGCCCGGGGGGACACCCCGGATGAACGTCCACGGCAGGGCGTCGTCGGGCCCGCTGCCGTACTCCTCCGCCTCGGGGTGGGCGGCGACGAAGGCAGCGCGCCGGTCGCCGGCGCCCGGGTAGTAGGCCCGGCGCGTCGTGATCTCGTTCAGGGTCTGGGTCAACGCACCGAGGAACGCCTCGCGCTGGGGCCAGGCGGCGTGCGTCACCACGACGCGGGCCGAAACGCAGTTGAAGCCGGCGTTGTTCACCAGCATGGTCGCGACGTGCTGGGCCTGATAGAGCAGCTCGGGAATTGACCACCGGCCCGGCACGACGATGACGGGTGAGACGTTGCCCAACTCCGCCGTGACCGGCTTGTCGAGCGCAGGCTCGTCCACCTCCTTCCGCCGGGCGCCCTCGGGACCGGTGCCGAAGACGACCGCGTCGTAGGTCTTGTCCGATCCCGTGATGTGCACCTCATCGATGCTGGCGTGCCCCGTCAGGTACCGCCCCGCCGCGCTGCCACCGTCGACGATGCGCAGCGCGCCGGCGTCGATGAGGGCGCGCAGGGCGCGGCGCCAATGCGGCACCAGGTAGTCGTTGACGGGGTTGGCCTTCAGCACGACGACCTTGCCGTCGATGAAGAGCTTGGAGAGGGCATCGCGCGGGCCGAGCGAGGCGACGTTGCCGGCGGCGAGGACGAGCGCCGTCCCGGCGTGGGCGAGGGGGTCGGCGTAGGCGGCGGCCTGCCCGGCCACGAGCGCGTCGCGGGTGACACCGGGCTGCATGAAGATCTCGGCGCTCGTCTGGGGGAAGGTGATGCGGTCGAAGGCGCTGGACGGGAAGACCTGGACCCGCAGGCGGCCGTCCGCCGCCAGGCGCACCGGCCCGGCGAACGAGGGCTTGCCGTCCTTCGCGATGTCACGCAGCGCATCTCGCAGCAGGCGGGCCATGCGCACGAGGGTCCCGACGCCCGTGTAGAGCTCCTCCCCCGCCTCCGACGTGCCCGGCGTCAACCCCTTGGCCGCGCAGGCGGCGGCCAGCCATTCGTCCGACGCCGCCATGGTGTCGCTGATGACCTGCTGCAGCAGGTCGGCCTTGACCGAGGCGTCGGTCGTGGCCCACCCGACGGCGTGGTCGGCCACCTCGCGCACGGTCGCATCGAGGGCGGTGGCGTCGAGCGGCGCTTCTGCCGTCGACGTCTCGCTGCCCGCCACGGGCTGATCACCGGTCGGGGCCACCGCCCCCCGGCTCGTGATGGTCATGTCACCCTCCCGTTGCGCTGCTCGCTGCGGCCAGCGTACCGAGGAACTTGCCGCGCCAACCGGGTCGCCCGGCATGGGGGCAGCGCCGGCGTCCTCCCTGTTCAGGAGACCTGTGAGCGCACCTCTCGGGACAGCAGGGCGATGTGGTCCAGGTCGTCGAGGTCGAGTACCTGCAGGTAGACCGACTCGGCGCCGATGGCACCGAACTCGCGCAGCCGCGCCACCACCTCGTCCGGCGTACCGGCCAGGCCGTGCGCCCGCAGGTCGTCGGGCTTGCGACCGATATTGGCGGCGCGGCGCTGCACCTCCGCCTCGTCGGCGCCGCAGCAGACCGTCTGGGCCGCCGACAACCGCAACGTCGCCGGGTCGCGCCCCTTTTCGACGCAGGCGGCGCGCACCCGGGCGAACTGGGCCTCGGTGTCAGCCAGCGACGAGAAGGGGAGGTTGAACTCGTCGGCGAAGGTGGCGGCGAGGCGGGGGGTCCTCTTCGGCCCCCCTCCCCCGACGATGAGCGGCGGGTGAGGCTGCTGCACGGGCTTGGGCAAGCCCGGGCTGTCCTTCAATTGATAGTGCCGCCCGTCGAAGTCGAACGTCTGGCCGACCGGCACTTCCCAGAACGCCGTGAGGATGGCGAGCTGCTCCTCCAGCCGTTCGAAGCGCTCGCCCAGGGGTGGGAACGGCACGCCGTGGGCCGTGTGCTCCGCGTCGTACCACCCCGCGCCGAGGCCGAGCTCGGCGCGCCCGCCGCTCATGTCGTCCACTTGCGCCACCTGGACGGCGAGCAGACCCGGCAAGCGGAACGTGGCGGAGGTGACCATGGTGCCGAGACGGATGCGGTCCGTCTCGCGGGCGATGCCGGCCAGCGTCAGCCACGCATCCGTCGGTCCCGGCAGGCCGTCGCCACCCATGGTGAGGAAGTGGTCGGAGCGGAAGAAGGCGTCGAAGCCGGCGGACTCTGCCGCCTGCGCAACCCGCAGTTGCTGCTCGTATGTGGCGCCCTGCTGGGGCTCGACGAAGATGCGCAGTTTCATCGGCTCAAGCTAGCTGGCGCCCTCGGCGCGCCGCAGCGGGCAAACTGAATGGATGGACATCGGCGTCATCTTCCCCCAGTCCGAAGCGGGCGGCGACCGTGGCGCGGTGCGCGCCATCGGGCAGGCCGTGGCGGACCTGGGCTTCACGCATCTCGCTGCGTACGACCATGTGTTGGGCGGTGACACCGCGGTGCTCGGCGACCTCGGCGGGCCGTACACCATCGACACCACCTTCCGCGAGCCGCTCCTCATGTTCTCGTATCTCGCGGCCGTGACGGATCTGGCCTTCGCCACATCGATTCTCATCGGGCCGCAGCGCCAGACCGCGCTGCTGGCCAAGCAGGCGGCCGAGCTCGACCTGCTCTGCGGCGGCCGCTTCCGGCTCGGCCTCGGCATCGGCTGGAACAAGCTCGAGTACGACGCGCTCGGTGTGCCGTTCGAAGAGCGGGCTTCCATTCTGGAAGAGCAAGTCGCCGTGCTGCGCGCACTGTGGACCGAATGGAGCGTCACGTTCGACGGGCGCTACCACCACATCCGGGCGTCGGGCATCGCACCGCCACCGGTGCAGCGGCCGATCCCCATCTGGATCGGCGGCCACGCACCCGCCGCCCTGCGCCGGGTGGGACGAATCGCCGACGGCTGGTTCCCCATGGTCCGGCCCGGCGCCAGCATGGAGGCCGCGCTCGAGCACATCCGAGCCGGCGCCGCCGAAGTCGGGCGCGACGTGTCCAACCTGCAGTTCGAGGGCCGGCTGGAGTACTCCGTCCGCGATCACGACAAGATCGCCGAGCACGCCCGCCGCTGGCGGGCGGCGGGGGCGAGCCACCTGTCGTTGAACACGATGCACGCCGGCCTCCCCGACACGGACGCGCACATCGCCGCGCTCGAGGAGATGGCAGGGCTACTGCTGTAGGAGCGGCCCAGGAGCCCGGCACGGTGCAGCCCACCAGCTTTGGCAGGATGGAGGGGTGAGCGAGCACAGCGGCTATCCCGGGGCCCCCCCGGGGTGGTACCAGGATCCGGCCGGCGGCCCGGGTCAGCGCTGGTGGGACGGCTACGCCTGGACGGATGCCACCGTGCTGCCCCAGCAGCCGCCTCCGCCCCCGCCGTGGGCGGGCGCGGTAACTCCCCAGGGACCACCCGTGCAGATGGCGCCCTGGGCCATGGCGTCCGAGCGGCTCAGCACGCACACGACGACCCAGCGCGTGGACGAGGAGCGCGGCATGGTGCCGATCGCGCGCATCGCCGTGGCGATCCCGGGCGTCTACATGCTCGTGAGCCTTCTGCTGCAACGCGTCAACGCGGACCAGCTCCGGTCCGCCGGCCACCAGTTCCGCGTCGACTTCCACGACGCGCAGCACGGCATCACGCCGCCGCCCTACCACGCGCCGAGCAACTCCTTGACCCCTCTCGGGCTCGTCGTCGGCCTGGCCGCGGTGGCGGCGGTCGTCATCGCCTGCATCTGGCAGCACAGGGCCGCCACCGCCGGCCGCGCGCTGGGCATCCCGTCGCCGTACTCACCGGCCTGGGGCGTCGGGTGCTGGTTCGTGCCGATCGTCAACCTCTGGATGCCCTACGGCGCACTGCGCGACTGCCTGCCGCCGGGCCACGCGGAACGGCCGCACGTGTTGCGCTGGTGGCTCGCGCTGCTCCTCGCCGGTTTCCTGAGCGTCGCGGCGGGGACGGCCGCGCTCTTCTCGACCGGCGCGGCCCTCGTCGTCTCGATCCCCGCCGCCCTCGCCTGCCTGGCCGTCATCGCCTGGGCTCCCGGCATCGTCGTCGCGATCGCGGCCTCGCACCAACAGGCGTTGACCACGGCGACGGATGAAACAGGGGTGTTGCAAAACTAGCCATTCGCAACGCAATCTCAGACTGGAACGTCTGCCCGCGAACTTACGAAGTGTTCACCTCGGGATTCCACTGTTGTTGCTTGGCGTTCACCTTGCCTTACTACGTTCCTGGTAGTGGCCGATGAAGAAGTGGCTCAGGCAAGTCACAGTCCCGTTACGACTGCGGCACAGTCCGATGTCGACAAGGCTCTCCTCGCTCTCGATCCCGACGCGGCGCGCCCCGAATGCGTCATGCGATCGGTCGACCTGAAGCTCGGCTTCTCGGACCGGACCGTTCTGAGCGACATCAACGTGGACCTGAAGCGGGGATCGATCACCGCGCTGATCGGCCCCACCGGTTCGGGCAAGTCGACGTTCCTGCGCACCCTCAACCGGATGAACGACCGCGTGCCCGGCTTCACGCGCTCGGGGGACGTCACCCTCGACGACGAGAGTCTGTGGGCGCAGCACGTGGACCTGCTGACCCTGCGCCGGCGCGTCGGCATGTTGTTCCAGCGGCCGAACCCGTTCCCGATGTCGATCAAGGACAACGTGGTCGCTGGAGTCAAGGCGCACCGCATCGCCCGCGGCAAGCAGCTCGACGTCGTGTGCGAGCGCCGGCTGACCGAGGTCGGGCTGTGGGACGCCGTCAAGGACCGCCTCAACGACTCCCCCTTCCGGTTGTCTGGCGGCCAGCAGCAGCTGCTCTGCCTCGCACGCGCGCTGGCCGTCGGTCCCGAGGTCCTGTTGCTCGACGAGCCGACCTCGTCGCTCGACCCGGTCACGACGGAGTCCATTGAGGAACTCCTCAAGACGCTGGCACCTGCTCTGACCCTGATCGTGGTGACGCACAACCTCGGTCAGGCCATGCGGGTTTCACACCAGACGATGTTCTTCTACCAGGGGGCGCTAGTCGAGTACGGAGCGACCGACGACCTGTTCAACAGGCCCTCGCACCCGGACACCGAGCGCTATGTCACGGGACGGATGGGCTAAGCGAACGGGACCGGACTCAGCGAGGGGCGAGTCCCGTGCACACCACAGGCCACATCAACCGAATCACCCAGAGCAACAACAACCAACCACCATCACAAGGAGAGAATCTGTGAGAAAACTGATGAGATCGACGCGACTGCGGCGGGGAGTGTTCGCCGTCGCGGCGGCCGGACTCGCGCTGAGCTCGGTCGTCCTCAGCACCGCCGTGTCGGGTGCCGTCACGCTGCCGAAGAGTGGCGTGGAGACGCCGTCCGGTGGCACGGTGACGGAAACCGGGAGCACGCTCCTCTACCCACTGTTCAACCTGTGGGCGAGCGGCTACAGCCAGAAGTACCCGAGCACCTCGATCCAGACGGCGGGGACGGGCTCGGGCACCGGGATCTCAGACGCCACGAACGGGACGATCAACATCGGCGCCTCGGACGCCTATCTGTCACCCAGCGACGTCTCGGCCAGCCCCGACCTCAAGAACATCCCATTGGCGATCTCGGCGCAGCTGGTTGCCTACAACATCCCCGGTGTCACCGCGCACCTGAAGCTGAGCGGGAAGCTGCTCTCGGCGATCTACCAGGGCACCATCACGAACTGGAACAACTCGCAGATCGCCAGCGCCAACCCCGGGGTCAAGCTGCCCAGCCTGCCCATCGTGACCCTGCACCGTTCGGACAGCAGCGGTGACACGTTCCTGTTCACCACGTACCTGACCAAGACCGATCCGTCGGGCTGGGGAGACAAGATCGGCTTCAACACCACCGTCCCGTGGCCGAACGCACCCGGCGCGCTCGGCGAGATGGGCAACTCGGGCATGGTCTCGGGCTGCAAGGCCACACCGGGCTGCGTCGCCTACATCGGCATCAGCTACCAGACCCAGGTCCTGCAGGCCGGCCTCGAGTATGCCGCGCTGGAGAATGCCAAGAGCCAGTACGTCCTGCCCTCGCAGACGTCGATCGCCGCTGAGGCGGCCGGCTTCGTCAAGAAGACCCCGGCGAACGGCACCATCTCCCTCATCTACGGCCCGGTGAGCGGCGGCTACCCCATCATCAACTACGAGTACGCCATCGTCTCGACGAACCAGTCGTCCTCCTCGGACGCCAAGAACATCCGGTCCGTGCTGGAGTGGGCGATCAGCCCGAAAGGCGGCTCGGCAACGTCATACCTGTCGCAGGTCGACTTCCAGCCGCTGCCGAGCAAGGTCGTGGCGCAGTCGGTCAAGCAGATCCTGGCCATCAAGTAGCGATGGCGAGCGTCGGCGGCGTGGCGGGGCCTGTCCCCGCCACGCCGCACGCGGAGGCGGCAGGCAAACACCCGCCGCCCCGGCGGGTGCTCGACTTCGCCCGTCGCAACGAGGAACACGGCTGGCGCGGCGTGGCCTGGATCGCCGTGATCCTCCCCCTGGCCGCACTCGTGTTCGCCGTCTCGGTGTTGGCCGTCAAGGCGTGGCCGGCCATCCGGGTCAACGGCTGGTACTTCCTCTACGGACGCAATTGGACCGACGGCAGCGGGTATGGCGCCGTCGTGCACACCGACGGCGTTGCGCATCCGATGGGGGCCCAATTCGGCGCCTGGGCCATCATCTGGGGGACGCTGGTCTCCTCGCTCATCGCCATCGTCATCGCCGTGCCGCTCTCCGTCGGTGCCGCCTTCGCACTGACCGAGCGGATGCCCACGTGGATCTCGAAGCCCCTGGGCTTCACCATCGAGATCCTGGCCGGCATCCCCAGTGTGGTCATCGGCCTGTGGGGCATCCTGACCTTCGGGCCCTGGTTGGCCAAGAACGTCTTCCCCGTCATCGCCAACAACGTGCCGGACGTCCCGGTGCTGCGTTACTTCAAGCAGCCCGTGGGCGGTGGCGAGGGCCTCCTGGCGGCGGGCATCGTCCTCGCCCTCATGATCGTCCCCATCATCGCCTCGACCACCCGCGACCTGTTCCAGCAAGTGCCGCCGCTCCCCAAGGAGGGGGCGTCGGCATTGGGTATGACCGACTGGGAGGTGGCGAACAAGGTGACGCTTCCGTGGGTGCGCTCCGGCATCATCGGCGCCACGGTGCTCGGCCTCGGACGAGCGCTCGGCGAGACCATCGCCATCGCCATGATCGGTGGCGCCTCGCTCCGCATCCCGATGACGATCTATCTCCCCTTCACCACGGTGGCCGCCACCATCCTCACCCAGCTCGACGGCGCGCTCACTGACGGCACCGGCTTTGCCGTGGCCACGCTGGCCGAGCTGGCCCTCGTCCTGGCCGTCATTTCCGTCGCGGTCAACCTGATCGCCCGCATGATCATCAGGCGCACGGGGCGCGTGGGCACCCCGGTGGGAGGCGCCTGATGTCGTCCACCACGCTGGCCGGCGGGCCAACCACGCGGCGTCGGCGGGTCTCGACGATCACGTGGCGGGGACTCACCTACTTGGCCCTGGTGCTGATCATGGCTCCGGCCGCCTGGTTGCTGCTCGGCGTGATCACCCGGGCCTGGACCCACTGGCGCTGGAGCGTCCTGTGGACCCAGCTCACTCCGACCGGTGGCGGCCTGCGGGACCAGATTCTGGGCACCCTGATCCTCATGGTGGGCGTCTTCGTGATCGCCGGCACCATCGGCGTGTTCGCCGGCATCCACCTGGCCGAGTTCACGCAACCGGGGAAGATCGGCGGACGGCTCAGCGGCCTGCTTCGCACCGCCTCGGACATCTTGTCGGGCTTCCCATCGATCGTGCTCGGCTACGTGGGCTACGTCGCGCTCGTCGTCGGCCTCCACTGGGGCTTCTCGCTGGCCTCTGCCCTCATCATCCTCTCCATCATGGTCATCCCCTACATCGCCAAGACGACCGAGAACTCGTTGCGCCAGGTCCCGACGGGCTACCGGGAGGGCGCAGCCGCCCTGGGCATGTCGGCGGGCTACGGCCTGCGCAAGGTCGTGCTGAAGAGCGCCCTGCCCGGCATCACCACCGGGCTCCTCCTGGCGCTGGCCATCGCCTGTGGCGAGACGGCGCCGCTCATCTACACGGCCGGGTTCGCCAACACGCTGCCGCACTCGCTCACGCACGCGCAGTTCCCGTACCTGACCTACGTGGTGTTCACGTTCTACAACGACCCCTCGGTGCAGAAGCACTACCTCTCCTACGATGCGGCGCTGATTCTGGTCGTGATCGTCCTCCTCCTCCTGGTGGCGAGCCGCATCGTGGTGTCCCGCACCCAGCGCCACTCCGAGAGCGCCCGAGGGACCGAGCGGCCAGGGCGCGGGCGCCGCGGTCCCAAGGCGACTCCGCCCGAGCCGAACCTCGAGCTGCCGGTCGTCTAGAGATCGTCCGGGACGGTACGGGCAGACCTCCTAAGGTGGGCACCAGCACACAACACAGGAGGAAGATCGTTGAGCGCAGGACCTGAATGGGGCCCCCTGGCCCGCCTGGCGGGGATCTGGGAGGGCGAGAAAGGCGAGGATGTCGCCTACGCCAACGTGGACGGGAAGATCGGCCTCACCCCCTACCGCGAGCACATCGACTTCAAGCCCTTCGGCCCGGTGGAGAACGGGAGCCAGGTGCTCTACGGCCTCGACTACCGCATGGCGGCCTGGCGGGGCGAGGAGGAGAGCCCCTTCCACACCGAGGTCGGCTACTGGATGTGGGACGCCCGCGACAGTGAGGTGGTGCGCTGCTTCCTCATACCGCGGGGGTCGGCCGTCGTGGCGGGCGCCGTGGTCGGGGCGGACGACACCACCTTCACCCTGCACGCCAGCGTGGGCAGCCAGACCTACGGGATCCTCTCCAACAACTGGCTGGACAAGAACGCCCAGGCCATCCGCTACGAGGTGACGATCGACACCAGCGTGGAGGACGAGTTCACCTACAGCGAGACGACGGTGATCAAGCACGCCCGGCTCCCCGAAGAGGTCGTCCACACCGACAGCAACACGTTGCGCAAGATCGCCGACGCCTAAGGGCGACCGGTAGGGTCGGCGCCGGGCGGGGCCGAGGCCGCAGGGAGGCACGAGATGTTCGAGTGGTCGGAAGAGCAGCTGGCTATCCGCGACGCGGTGCGCCGATTCGTCGCGGAAGAGGTCGAGCCCAACGTCGAGGAGCTCGAGCACGGCGACACCCCGCCCTACGAGGTGATCCGCAAGCTGTACCGCACCTTCGGGCTCGACGCCCTGGCCCGGGACTCCTTCAAGCGGGCGCTCGAGCGCAAGACGTCGGACGCGCCGGCGCCCGAGCGCTCCGAGGGCGGCGGGAACGCGGCCGTGACCCTCATCCCCATCATCGAGCTGTGCCACTACTGCCCGGGGATCGTGACGGCGCTCGGGGTCAGCACCGGCCTGGCCGGCGGCACCATCATGAAGGCGGGGACCCCGGCCCAGATGGAACGGTGGGGACTCGACCTGCTGACGCTGGACAAGATCGGGGCATGGGCCATCACTGAGCCCGACTCGGGCTCCGATGCCCTGGGTGGGATGAAGTCGTCGGCCCTGCGTGACGGCGACGAGTACGTCCTCAACGGGAACAAGACGTTCATCACCAACGGCCCCTACGCCGACACGATCGTCTTCTACGCCAAGCTCGACGACGGCAGTGACACCCCATTGCGCCAGCGTCCCGTCCTGACCTTCGTCCTCGACCGCGGCACGCCGGGGCTCGAGCAGTCCAAGCCATTCCGCAAGATGGGCCTGCACTCGTCGCCGACCGGAGAGCTGTTCCTCACCGACGTGCGGGTGAGCCGGGACCGCCTGCTGGGCGAGACGGAGGGCACAGGCGGGAACGAGGGGCGCGAGAGCGCCAAGGGGAACTTCACCACCGAGCGCGCCGGTGTGGCCGCCATGTCGCTCGGACTCATCGAAGAGTGCCTGAAGCTCTCGGTGCAGTACGCCAAGGACCGCCTCCTGTGGGAGCGGCCGATCGCCGAGTTCCAGCTCATTCAGCTGAAGCTGGCCCGCATGGAGATCGCCCGCCTCAACGTGGAGAACCTCGTGTTCCGGCACATCGAGATGAGCGCGGCCGGCAAGAGCCTCACCCTGGCCGAGGCCTCGGCCATGAAGCTGTACTCGGCCCAGGCCGCCTCGGAGGTCGCCATGGAGGCGGTGCAGCTGTTCGGTGGGAACGGCTACATGTCCGAGTTCCGGGTGGAACAGCTGGCGCGCGACGCCAAGGTGTTCCAGATCTACGCGGGCACCGACGAGATCCAGGTGACCCACATCGCCCGCGACCTGCTCAGCCGGTGACGTGACGGAGTTACTCGGCCCGGCACCGGCCGAGGCCGTGTTCGACGACATGGTCGACGTGCGCCGCGCGCTGCACCGCCGGCCGGAGCTGGCGTTCGCCGAGCACGAGACGACGGCGGTGATCCGCCGGCACATGGCATCGCTCGGGATCACCGAGACGCTCCGGACCACCGAGACCGGAGGCATCTTCACCATGGAGGGCGGACGGCCGGGACGAAGTGTCGTCCTGCGGGGCGACATCGACGGCCTGCCCGTGCAGGAGGACGAGGCGCGCGCCGTCCACTCCGACATCGAGGGTGTCATGCACGCCTGCGGTCACGACGTGCACGTGGCCTCCCTGCTCGGCGCCGCCTCGGTCCTGGCGGCGCGGCGCGAGGACCTCCCGGGCCGCTACGTCTTCCTCTTCCAGCCAGCCGAGGAGGCGCTGTGCGGCGCGAAGGCAATGCTGGAGGGCGGCGCGCTCACCGTCATGGAGGGCGCGCGGCTGGTCGGGTTCCACGTCACCTCCCAGCTGCCCTCGGGCTTCGTCGCCCTGCGCTCTGGCATCGCCATGTCGGAGGCCAACTCGCTGCGCATCACCCTGACGGGGCCGGGCGGGCACGGCGCCATGCCTTCGGCCACGGGCGACGTCATCCGGGCCACGGCGGAGCTGGTGAGCCGGCTGGGCGAGGTGGCCGCGGGACTGCGCTACGAGGAGACCGACTGCGTCTGCAGCGCCGGCACGGTCCACGCCGGTACCGCGGTCAACGTGGTGCCCACCTCGGCCCGGGTCACCGGCACGCTGCGCACCTTCACGGAGGCCCAGCACGAGGAGGCCCTGCTTCGCCTGCAGGAGCTGTGCGACGGCGTCGGCGACGACCAGGGCGTCCACGTGGAGCTCGAGGTGCCCGAGCACACCCGCGCCGTGGTCAACGATGCCGAGGTCGCGGCCGTCGTGGAGGCGGAGGCCAGCGTCGTGCTCGGCCCCGACCAGGTCTTCCGCATGCCGCCGGTGGCGCCGAGCGACGACGTCAGCGAGTTCCTGCGTCACCTGCCCGGCTGCTACTTCTTCGTCGGTGGCGGCGCGGCGGACGGCTCGAGCGGGATGCACCACAGCCCGAGCTTCCTCGTCGAGGACGAGTCGCTGCGGGTCGGCGCCGGCGTCCTGGCGCGCAGCGCGGTGGCATTGGCCGTGCCGTGACCCCGGCGGGCACAATGGGCCGGTGAGCGCCTCCGATCTTTTCTCCGTTGCGGGCAAGACGGCGCTCGTCACCGGGGGGACCAGGGGCATCGGCAAGATGATCGCCGAGGGCTTCGTGGATGCCGGCGCCACGGTGTACATCTCGTCGCGCAAGGCCGACGTGGTCTTCGACGTGGCCGCGGAGCTCTCCGAGAAGGGCACCTGCATCGGCATTCCCGCCGACCTGGCGCAGGAGTCCGAGTGCCGCCGACTGGCCGACGAGATGGCGGGACGGGTCGAGGCGCTCGACATCCTCGTCAACAACGCCGGCGCCACCTGGGGCGCGCCCCTGGTCGACTACGACGAGACGGCCTTCGAACGCGTGCTGTCCCTGAACGTGAAGGGCGTGTTCCATCTGACCAAGTTCCTGGTGCCGCTGCTGCAGCAGGCGGGAAGCCAGGAGGAGCCGGCGCGGGTCATCAACATCGGCTCCATCGACGGCATCGGCGTGCCGACGCTGGAAACGTACGCGTACTCCGCGTCCAAGGCGGCGGTGCACCAGCTCACCCGCCACCTCGCCAAGCGGCTGGCCCCCACCATCACCGTGAACGCCATCGCACCGGGGCCCTTCGAGTCCAAGATGATGGCGGCCACGTTGGAGGCCTTCGGCGAGCAGATCGCCGCCAGCGCGCCGCTGCGCCGCATCGGGCGCCCGGACGACATGGCCGGCGCAGCCATCTACCTGTCGTCGCGGGCCGGGGCCTACCTGACCGGGGCCATCATTCCGGTCGACGGGGGCATCGCCACCACTCGTTAGAAGCAGATCTCGGGTCAGAGACGGACCGCAAGGGGGAAACACCATGCTGTTGCTGCATGAAGTGCACCGGGTCGCAGGCGCGCAGGAGGATGCCTTCGACGACGCGTACCGCGACCGGTACCTGCCGGCCCTGGCCGAGTCGGACGGCAACAGGTTGCTCTGGTACCTGCGGTTGTCCCACGGCAGCGGGCAGGCGTACACGGTGGTCAGCATCACCGGCTGCCGCGACGCGGCGGCGTGGGAGGAGCTGTCCGAGCGCGTGCGCGTCGGCGATCTGGCCGAGTGGTCGGCGGAGGTCGACGCCATGCGCCACGAACACGAGGGCAAGATCGTCCGGCCGGTGCCGTGGTCGCCCTTGCAGGAGATCGACTTCGACACCGTGCCCGTGAAAGGTGAGACCCACAAGAACTCGCTCTTCATGGAGGACACGGCCTGGCCCTTCAAGGGAGGGCTACAGGCCTACCTGGCCAAGGCGGGCACGCTGTACGACCACACGCTGAGCAGCCAGAAGGAAGAGGGCACCGGCATGATCGAGCTGGAGGCGGCCTTCCAGCCCGTGCTCGGGACCCACCAGACGACCGAGGTGATCCTGTGGCAGCGCGTCGTCAACACGAAGGCCGTGATGTGGATGCTGGGCCACGACCTCCCGCCCGAGGCGTCGGCCCCGGGGACGTGGCTGCATGACGCCCTTGAGGTGCGCGACCGCTGGGAGAGCCGGCTGCTGCGCAGCGCGGCGTGGTCGCCGCTCTACTGACGTCATGACGACGGGCGGCGGCGAACCCTTCGACCTGGCGCGCACCTTCGTGCACCTCGGGCTGGGCTCCACCGCGACCCCACTGCCCGACTTCGAGTGGTCGGCCGAGCACGTCGAGTCCTACCGGCGCAGCGTGGCGGCCGACGGGCGCGAGGGACGCCTCGTCTGCGTCATTGCGCAGGATGCCACCTGGGACGGCTGGGAGCGGCACCCCGCCGGCGAAGAGGTCGTCTACCTCCTGTCGGGCCGCGTCGACGTCGTGCAGGAGATCGACGGTACGCAACACGTGGTGGCGCTGCGCCAGGGCGAGGCCATGGTCAACCCCGCCAACGTCTGGCACACGGCCCGCGTGCATGAGCCGGGATTGGCGCTGTTCATCACCCCCGGCGAAGGCACGGAGCACCGTCCGATCGCCTGAGCGCCGGAGCGCCGGAGCGCCTGAGCGCATGAGCGCCGGGTCAGCGAATCGGAGCCAGGTCGTGTGGTCCCTGCGGTGGGTATCCGCCGGCGGCGCGAATAGCCTCGCCCCAAGGCAGGAGTAGAGCCAAGAGCGCATCGAACTGGTCGCCCATTGCTTCCAGCATGACCTCGCACTGGGCATCGGTGCCGACCTCCACCGACTCACGCAGCGCCCGGCCGTCCACGGTGAGCGCTCCATCCGCCACCAACCCTCGCTCGACCAGCCGGTCTTCCGCCGCCGTCAGCTGCTCGTCCGACCAGGCCCGCGTCCGGATGTACGTGCGCATGGGGAGGCCCCAGTAAAGCTCGGTGAGTAGACCGACCTCGGTGGCATCGAGCCCGGCCGACGTCCACGCCGCCGTGTGGGCATCGCCGCGGTACTCACGCAGCTGGTCGGCGAGCCGCCACATGTCACCCATCGGATCACCCGGGAGCCCCAGGCTCTGCAGTCCGGCGAAGAGCGGCTTGCCCTCGGGGCGCAGCGGCTCAGCGGCCTGCGCCAGCCACGCCGTCGCGCTCGCCAGTCCCTCCGGCTCCGGGCCGAGGATGCGCACGAGCTGGCCGACCGCACCGCTCGTGCGCGCCGCGCAGATGGTGGGCGCATCGACCTTGCTCCAGCCGAAGCGGACGGCCGGCACCACCGCCTCGGGATTGAAGACAGCGAAAGCGGCGGCGACCACCTCGCCCGGCACCTGCCCCATGACCGAGCCACGGCTCGTGAAGTAGGCCGCCCCATCGGGGAACTGCACGCCGTTCGGGAGCGAGCCCGGACTGGGCGAGAAGCCGAGCGCGCCGTACGCGGTGTGGCACTCGGGAGAGAAGTACACCTGGCCGGCCACGGGCTCGAGCACCGCAGCCAGCTTTCTTGTCGCCGAACCGCGCAACCGGGTCACAATTGCCACCCTACGCCGGGGTCTTCCCTTTAACGTCATACCCGTGACGACGGAGGATGATCAGCCCTGGCTCCGCCCTTCTCCGGGTCTATGGCGCATGCGCCGGGCCGAGGTCGTGACGATCTCGGCGGTACTGGCCGCGTTCTCCGGGCTGCTCTTCGGCCTGGCTGGCGGCCTCCTGCCCGCGCTGATCAGCGTCGTCGTGGTGGCGGCGCTGGGCGCCCTGTTCGCCTGGTTCCTGCGCCGCCGCTTCCGCGCCTGGCGCTACCAGGAGCGCAACGAGGACCTGATCGTCGCCCGGGGGGTGATGGTGCAGCGGCTGTCGGTCGTGCCCTACGGGAGGATGCAGTTCGTCGAGGTGACGGCGGGCCCGGTGGAGCGGCTCTTCCGGCTGTCGACGGTCAAGCTCCACACCGCGGCGGCGGCCAGTGACGGGCGCATCCCCGGGCTCGAGCACGCCGAGGCGGCGCGCCTGCGGGACCGGCTGACCGAACTGGGCGAGTCGATGGCGGCGGGCATGTGACCGACGCGCCGTCGGATGCCCCGCCGCCCGACGAGGGCTGGTCCCGCCTCCACCCGCTCACGCCCATCGCCCGGATCGGCCGGCTCGTCCCGGCCCTCGTGCTCCTCCTGCTGGTGTCGACGGTCCACTCGAAGGCCGAGAACGGGACGGCCGAGACCGACTACCTCGTGGTGTTCGCGCTGCTCTCGGCCGTGTACGGCTACGTCCACTGGATGGTCACCCGCTGGCGCTTCGAGGGCGACACGCTGCGCATCGAGACCGGACTCATCCGGAAGGACTCCCGCCGGCTGCCGCTGGCCCGCGTGCAGGCGGTGGACATCGTGCGGCCCTTCCTGGCCCGTCTGCTCGGCGTCTCCGAGTTGCGCATCCGCCTCGCCGGATCGGGGTCGACCGACGGCAAGCTGGCCTACCTGTCCGAGACGCAGGCGGCCGAGCTCCGGCTGCTGCTTCTGGCGGGCCACGTCGACACGGAGGCCACCGTGTCGAGCAACACCGGGCTGCCCATGGCCATCGTGGATGTCGGCCGCCTGCTGGCCTCGGTCTTCCTGTCGCTCACCACCATCGTCCTCGTCGGGACGGTGGCCGCGCTGGCGGTGCTCGACCAATTCGAGCCCAGGACGGCGGCCGCCGCCGCAGGCTTCCTCGCCGTCTACCTCCTCAGCGCCGCCGGCGTGATCTGGCGCCGGCTGTCGGGCCAGTACGGCTTCGTGGCGGTGGAGGCGCCCGAGGGCGTCCGCATCCGGCGCGGCCTGCTCCAGACCATCTCCGAGACGGTCCCCTACGGGAGGATCCAGGCGGTCCGCCAGGTCGAGCCCCTGCTGTGGCGACCATTCGGCTGGTGCCGCCTGGAGGTCGACGTGGCCGGGGCCACGGCGCGCAACCAGCGGGGCGAGGGCACGAGCGTCGTGCGCAAGGCGTTGCTGCCGGTGGGCTCGCAGCAGGACTCCTGGCACCTGCTGGCGCGGCTGCTCGGCGGGCCCGACCCGGCCCGGACCGCAC
Organism: uncultured Acidimicrobiaceae bacterium; assembly: GCA_963817735.1. GTDB lineage: Bacteria > Actinomycetota > Acidimicrobiia > Acidimicrobiales > RAAP-2 > Bog-473. The sequence goes on from CAWFPP010000003.1 coordinate 417,682, forward strand.
CGCCGGAACGGGCGCGGTTGAAGGCGCCGCTCAGCTTCCACTTCCTGTCGGCCGGCCACGACGCGTCGCACGCCGTCTGCGTGACGGGGCGGCTCAACCGGGCCACCACCTGGGTGCCCCTGGAGAAGACCCAGAGCATCCGGCGGGTCCAGGGTCCGCTGCAGCGACCACTCGGGCTGGCGACGGTCCACGTCGACGTGGCGGGAAAACGGGCCCGGGCCGAGTTCCGCGACCGCGAGGCCGACGAAGCGGACCGGTTGGTCGCCGAGCTGACGGCTCTGAGCCGTTCGGCCCGGCTGCACCAGCACACACAATCCGACTCCACCGCCGTGAGCAGCGACGCCGTCCCGTCAGGTTGGTACGCCGACCCGGCCGGTCGCCACGAGCGCCGCTACTGGCACGAGGGCCGCTGGACCGAGCACGTGGCCGACGGCGGGAGGCGCAGCGCGGACGAGCCTACGCCCGCGCCGTGAAGCGCATCGGGAAGTAGTCGATCGAGCGGATCCCCGTCGTGTAGGAGAGCTCGGCGCCGGGCTCGATCTCGTAGTCGGGGATCCGCTTGTGCCACTCTCGCAGGGCGACGCGCAACTCCAGGCGGGCCAGGTGTGAGCCGAGGCAGCGATGGATGCCGCCGCCGAAGGCGATGTGTCGGTTGACCTCACGGTCGAAGCGCACCTCGTCCGCGTCGGGGAATTCGGCCTCGTCGGTGTTGGCCGAGCCGATCATGACGATCATGTGATCACCCTTGTGGATCGGGCAGCCTGCCAGCTCGGTGTCCTGTACGGCGACGCGCGACACCATCATGACCGGCGTCTCCCAGCGGAGGAGCTCCTCGATGGCGTTGGGGATGATGTCGGGGTTCTCCGAGAGCTGGCGCCGGTGCTCGGGGTGCTGGGCCAGGAAGGAGAACATGCAGTCGAGGGTCGCCGTGACCGTGTCGAGCCCGGCGATGAGGAACAGGAAGCAGATGTCGAGGATGTCCTCGCGACTGAGGCGGTCGCCGTCGACGTCGGCACTGAGGAAGTGCGACAGGATGTCGTCCCGCGGCTCCTTCTCGCGCTCGTCGAGGACCTTGTTGAAGTAGTCGTAGACAGAGTCGGCGATCTTCTGCTGGTACTCGCCGGCCTCCGCCGACCCCTGGGTCGTGCCGACGACGTGCTCGGGGCGGATGATGCCGTCCTTCATGGTGAGGAAGGTGTCGAGCTCGTCCATGGGCAGTCCCATGAGGGTGAGGAAGACCTGCGAGGGGAAGGGGACGGAGAACTCCTTGGCGAAGTCCACCTCGCCCCGCTCGACGAACCCATCGATCAGGTGGTTGACGAGATCAGAGACCTCCTGATCCATGGCGGCCATCTTGCGCGGGGCGAAGATCGGGTCGAGGAGCTTGCGGAACTTCTTGTGTTCCGGCGGGTCGATCTGCAACGGGATCATGGGCCGCTTGTTCTTGAGATCGATGGCATCCATGTTGGAGGAGAAGATCTCGGTGTGCCGCAGGGTGAAGTCGATCTCCTCTTTGCGCGCCAGCAGTACCCCTGGGTTGGAGCCGATCGGGATGGACAGCACCGGCATCTCGTCCCGGAGCATCTTGAAGGTCGGCTGCGGGTTGGCCGCCATGTTGCCGTCCATGGCCATCAGGGGGCTGCTGCCATAGCCGGCGCCTTCGGCCTCGGTCTCGATCTCGGTCTCGATCTCGGTTTCCGTTTCACTCATCGGTGGTCTCCTTCGTACTGATCTGCAGGATGCGGGTAACTGCTTGCACGAGCGAGGCGTCGTCGGTCTCGGGGATGATCCAGCTCGACGCGAAGAGGCGGACGATGACGTCGGCCAGCTGGTCCTTGCCGAGGGTGCCCGCCGCCACTGCGGGCACCGTGTCGAGGGCGTCCCCGAGGCGGACCACTAGTTCGCCGCGCAGCGCAGGAAGGTGGTCGAGGAGATAGCCCATGACGAAACCGGACTCGGATTCGAAGAGCGGGCGGCAGGGATGCGACCGGATGAAGTCGAAGGCGTAGGCCATGAACGAGGTCATGCGCTCCTCCGGCGAACCTGCGGCCGCGAGCACCGCGTCGAGGCCGTTCGAGAACCGCTGCGCGTCGAAGGCCGCAGCCGCGGCCACGACGTGGTCCTTGCTGGGGAAGTAGCGGTACAGGGTGCCCCGCGACACGCCGGCCGACTCGGCGATCTCACGCATGCCGAGCCGGCGTACGCCCCGCCGCCCGATCAGGCCGAGCGCCGCCGTGAGAATCCGCTCCTCGGTGGAACTGAAGGCTCCACCCCTTGCGCCTGTGGCATCCCTCCGGGGGACGCTCTGCAGCGTGGCCGTCATCAGCCATACACACTAGACACTTTTTGTAATTTCTGTCTACAAGCTGCAGGTCTCAGTCGGATTCAGGCTCGTATCCTGCTCCTCCAGGCACGCGCCGTGGGCACGACGAACAGGCCCACCAGGGCGGCCAGCCCGATCAGCGTGGCCAGAAGACCGAGCGTGTCTGCGCTCGACGCACCGTATGTGAGTGTCACGTCGTGGCTCGTGGGGACGACCACCATGAGGTTGGGCGTGACGCGGTACGGGCCGTCGGCCCCATTGGCCTGCCAGTTCGGGAAGTAGGAGATCTTCACCAGCACCGGTGTCCCCACCCGCGAGACGTGGAAGCTGATGGATGAATCGGTCTGTGTCACGCCGGTGACCTGGGTCGTCCCCACGCGCCTGACCGTCGGGCGGACATCGTTCACCGGGGTCCGTGGCCAGTCCGTCGGGCCGCTCTGCGCCAGCTCCACGTTCCACTTGCTCGGGTCGCCGTACCAGGCCAGGGAGGGCCCCTCCTTCGTGGCACTCCCGAGCCAGCTCGACGGGCCCGGCTTCACTCCGGAGAGGACGACCGGGTCGTTGACCAGCGGCGTCACGAGCTGCGAGTCCTTCACGAGATAGATATCCCACGTGGTGGTGGTGTTCGCACCGCTGTCGTTGTAGGTCCATGGGCCGGTTTTGGCGACGAGCTGCAGGTTCGGATCGACAGCGGCCTCCTGTTCGACCTGGGGAGTCTCCGCCATGAAGTACTTCACTCCCAGCAACTGCAGGTGCTGCACCCCGAGCGTCACGTTGAGAGTGCCGTACGGAAGCCCCACTTCCGGCTCGGACGGCCCGGCGGAGAGCTCCGCCTGATTCAAGAAGTGATACGGAGTCGTGGCCGACGACTCGAAGAGCAGTCCTTCCATGGAGTCGATGCACCCGTTTGTCTCGAACGGCAGGAGCATCAGTGCCTCCGGCGTGCCGAAGCGGTTCTCGCTCGAGCTGTACTCCCACATGGCGCGTCCGCAGCCGTAGCGCTTCCCCATCGCCGCCATCGTCTGCATCAGGGAATGGAACTCGGGGTACGAGGCTTGGCCCTGATAGCCCTCGTAGTTGAAGTTCGACCAGTTCGTGACCTCGTTGGCCCCAAGGGTCACCGGCAGCGACGATGCCGGAAGGATGAAGGGAGGCACGACAGCAACCATGACGGCAAGGAGTCCGAGGACGGCACCGCTGACAGCGGCCGGGCCCCACCGTCGCTGCGTCGGCCGCCGGAGACTGCCGGCGTCGTCGGTCGTGCCGGCCCGGCTCAGGAACCCGTATTCGGGCACCGCGTCACCGGATGCCCCAGACTGCTGCCACGCGGCCGCTGCTGCCACTGCTGACGCTGACGCTGACGCTGGCGTGCGGCGGTGGTGCCGCGGCGCCCAATTGATCCCAGTGCTGCAACGGCGCATCAGACCACGGTGCGGCATCAGCCTCGGCGCGACGACGGTCTTGCGCGTGACGCCACGCCGTCGCCACGCCCATGCATCCGGTTCCGAACGCCCAGGCCGCCATGAAGTAGACGGAGATGAACCACAGGGGCAGCAGGCGAACGTTGTAGAGGCTGCCCTGCGGGTCAACTGCGGTCGCCACCGCCGAGGCGATGCCCAACGTCGTCACCGTGATGCCGAACCGGCTCCGCGTGACGAACGCGGCGATGAGGCCGATCCCCGCCAAGACGAGAGCCCAGGCGTCGGCCTCCCGGAAGTACTGGGCCCAACCCTCGACGTTCGTATAGCCCATCGATGACGAGTACGCGTGCTCCAACCCGAAGGGGACCAGCCACCACCCTGAGAGCAGCAGTCCGATCGCCACGGTCGAGCCGGCCCACCACAACGTGCGGGTACGCGGCACCTGCGTCGCGTTCGGGACGCCGCGCCAGACGCGCAGTGACGAATCGGCGATTCCCCAGCGTGCCGGCAAGAGCTCGACCACGGTGAGGATGACCGCGCCGCCCAATGCGTACATACCGGGGACGATGTGCGAAAGGATGGTGCCGGCGAGGACGATGGCGGCCCAGCCGCGGTACTTGCCCTCGCGGACGGCGCACGCAAAGAGGCCGAGAAAGAGCACGGCCAGCGACAAGCTGAAGGAGTAGGCGTACTCCCCGGCCAATGTCGAGAAGAGGTTTCCGCCGTAGATGGTGAAGGTGTAGTCGAACAGGAAGGGCAGGGTGGCGGCCGCCAGCAGGGTGGGAAGAGGGGCCCGAAGCCGGAAGAAGCGGCCGCAGGCCCAGGCGCAGACGGGCAGCATGACCGAACCGAGGATCGTTCCCAGCTTGAACGCCACTCCGTAAGGGATGATCCAACCGCCGACCGCGATGAACAGGTCGGGGATCGTGAAATAGAAGGTGTAGAGAGGGAAGCCGTCGTACCAGCCCGGATCCCACCCCGTGAGATGGCCGTGGCTGAGCAGGCTCTCGAGGAACTTGGGCATGGCGATATGGGCACCCGTGTCGCCGCCCGTCGTCGTGGTGTTCGTGAGCAGCATGCCCGGGTGCAGCTGCGACAGCGTGACGACGATGACGCTGGCGATCGTGATCACCGTGATGGCCCCCGGCACCCACCACCAACTACCCCGCGAGGACCACCAGCTGCCCTGCGACGAGGTCTCGGCTTCCGGCGCGGCCGGGGTGGTCGCGGCTCGCGCCTGCGCGGTCATGGCACCGGGCCCGACGTGTTCAAGCACGTGCAGCCGAGGTCGAGCCAGCGCGGCGCAAGGTGTCCCTCGGACCACGGTCGTTCGGCCCCATCGGGCTTACGTTACTGGCCTGCTCTTGGCTCGAGGGCTCGGGTCAAAGGTCGGAGCGGCCGCCCTGCCCGGCACAGCAGTGCCTCTGATCAGGGAAACCGCGCGCCGTCCCCTTCTCGTCAGTACGCAGCCGCGGCTCGCCCTCCCCGACGACGGGGACTCCCTTCGACACGCTGGGTCCGCAGAAGCGGATGGAACACGGGAGGTGGATCCCCGGCGTTCGGCGCCGGTCCGTCGTGGAGAGTGCGGAGGAGTCCTTGCGCCGTCTGCTGCAGTCGCTGGCGACGGAGCCCACCGTTCTCGGTGTCGAAGTAGTAGGCCATGGCGAAGCCGAGGGTGGACACCACGATCCTCCCCGTGGTCTTCTTCCCTCGCCGCAACCGTCCGCTCGCTGCACGCAAGAGTTGCTGCCGGTTCGTCTGCATAACGCAGCCTCCTTCGTCAACAGCAGTACCCGGAACGGAGGGTGGAAAACGCCATCGCCGTGCCGCGGCCTCGTCTCGGCAGGAGACACCCGCATTGACGCCTCATGGGTCATACCGACTCCGTCGGATGATCCCCTGAGACTCAGGACATCTGCGCCAGGATCTTCGCCTTCTGGGCGTCGAACTCGGCGTCGGTCAGGATCCCCTGTTCCTTCAGGGTGGCGAGCTCCTTCAACTTGTTGATGAGGTCGTCGGAATCCGGCGCGGCTGCTTCGGGCGCCGCCTGTGGCGCCGGGGCGGCCTGCTCGGCGGCGGCCTGCTGCTGGGCCGCCTTCTGCTGCTGGTGACGGTTGACCCCACCGGCCACCACGGTGGCCGTGCCGGCGATCACCGCGGTCCTCCCGACCGTCCGCAGTACCGGGCGACGTCGCATCATGGGCATGTCGTGCTCCTTCTCTCTTCGATTTCTTCGTTCTCAGCTCTGCAAGGCCTGGGTCAGGTCCTCGAGCGCCGCCTCAATGAGGTCGTTCGGAATCCGGGCGCTGTCGATCAACACCCCACCGGACCCGCGGATCGCCTCGGCGAGCGGCACGGCCCAGAGGTCCTCCCACAGGATCACCAGCGCCGAATACCCCTCCGGGAGGTTGGCGGCCACATGATCGAGGTCCTCGGCGTTGACGAGGCCACCCACGTCCCCTTCGATGTCGTTGAAGGCGGCCAGTTCGTCCATCTGGTCGAACTCGAGGCTGAGGGTGTCGCCCTGCTCGTCCTTGGCCACGAAGACCAGGTCGAGGATCCGCACCGTCCCGCTGGCCACCAGCTTGGCGACTTCCGGGGCGACGTTGCCGTTGAATTGGTTGCCGGGAAAGGCGATCACCGTGTAGCTGACTGGTCCGATCGTCATGGGGACTCCTCTTCTCTCAATGTCTCTGCTCGGGCTCTGTTCATTCTGCTGCCTGCCGTGCCCGGGTGCTCAGCCGGCAAGAATCTTGGACTTCTCCGCATCGAACTCGGCGTCGGTCAGCACGCCCTTCGACTTGAGGTCGGCCAACTTCGCGAGCTGGTCTGCGCTGGTGTCGCTGCTCGTCCCGGCCGCTTGCCTGACGTACTGGTCGAAGGCCTTCTGCTGCAGCGCCGCCTGCTGCGCCGCCCGCTCATGCATCTTGCCGCCACGGGCGATCAGGTACACCAGGACACCGAGGTACGGCATGACGATGATGAAGATCACCCAGAGCCCCTTGGCCCAGCCGCCCATGTCGTGGCTGCGGAAGATGTCGATGAACACCATGAACAGCAGCCAGATCCAGATGATGAAGAGGAAGAAGTACAGCGTCGTCAGGAACACGTCGAGGATGGGATAGCTCGAGGCAAGCATGGTCGGCTCCTTCTAGTGAATGGGTGTGCTGATCCGTTGGCGCCTGTGCTGAGGCGGTCGGGCTACGAGCCCGGATGTGCGATGCAGTGGCTCAGCATCGCACATCCGCAATGGGGGTGAGACGATCGGACCCCTGAGCGTGTCGTTTCCATGACGCTTCACCGCCTCTTCGGCTACAACCCCTCTTCGGCGTGGATCCGGCCGCTCTTGCAGGCGGCGGCGAACGCCTCGTAGTCCCGCTCGTTCTGGTCGGCGTAGGACTCGGCGAACTTGGCCAGGGCCTTCTCGAACGTGTCGCTGGTGCCGAGGTAGGCCGCCATGGCGAAGCGGTCGCCGGAGCGTGCGTGGGCCCGGGCCAACGTCAGGGCGCACAGCTTCCCGTAGGCCTCCAGCCCCTGCGGGACCATCGCATCGGTGTCGATCGAGCCCTTCCAGTCCTGTAGCTGGCGCACGTAGTAGTCGTGGACGCCGCCGTCGAGGCCTTCGGTCCGCTGCCAGCCCAGGAAGATGTCACTGCTGGCCTGCATCAGGCGCTGGCCGGCGACGACACGGGCGCCGTGGTTGCCGTACTGGCTCTTCTTCGTGAAGCGCTCCAGGACCGACGCCTCGGCCTCCTTGGCCTGCAAGAACAGCACATCCTCGGGGCGGGCACCTTGCAGGAGAATGACCCAGACGCGGGTGCCGACGCTGCCTACCCCGACCACCTTGCGCGCCATCTGGACGTAGTGGTAGTCCTCCAGCAAGTGTCGACGGTCGGTCGAGAGCGTCTGGCGGTATCGGCGCAGGAGATCGCGGAGCATGCCCACGAACTGTTCGGCTTCTACCTCCGGAAAGACCTCTTCGACGGGAACGAGCAGCGGAGGGTCGCTGATGATGCGGCGCTGGCCGTCGACGACCTCGGTCAACTTGTTCAAGGCCTTCATGCTGTCCTTCGTGCGCGCCTTGTCCACGGCCTTGGTCGCCGTCGTGACCATGCGCGCCTGGGTTTTCGAGCCGGAGGCCGCCGCCTGGGACCCCAGCATCGTGAGCACTTCGGCCACGTCAACGTGGTAGTACCAGACGTCCAGGTTCGACATGGTCGCCATCTGGCGCATCGCCTCGCGGTAGGCCTGGCCCAGCGCCACGATGGCGGCGGCGCGCACCGCTTTGGGATGGCCCTTGCTCCGGCCGGCGACGACGACGCTTGCGGCCAGTCGCTTCAGGTCCCACTCCCACGGTCCCGGGTTCGTCTCGTCGAAGTCGTTGCAGTCGAAGACGAGCTGTCGCTCCGGTGAACCGAACACGCCGAAATTCGAAAGGTGCGCGTCACCGCAGAGTTGGGCGGTCAGGCCGCAGTGCGGTGTGGTCGAGAGGTCCGAGGCCATGACGAGCGCCGCCCCGCGGAAGAATGTGAAGGGAGAGACCAGCATGCGGCCGTAGCGGATGGGCACCAGTTCGGGCACCCGGGTCGTGGCCTGCTCCTCGAGCAGCGACACGGGGTCGGGCCGGTCCGGTGCGGGGACGAACCCGGTCTGGCTCCCCCTGGGCACCTTGGCCCGGGCTTCTTTGCCGATCGCCCGGCTCTCGTCCTCGCTGCGGTGCGCCATGGTGGCGACGGGTCGCTCGGCCAGCCCGACCCCTGCGTCCTCCGTCACGTTCGGTTACCTCCCCGGACACGTCGCCGTGTCGTCGATCCATGCCGAGACTACGACCACCCGGCGCCCGAGCGCTCCGCCCCACCATCGGGACCGTGGGGCTCCGGCCGCGTCCGGGACACCGGCCTGGTCCGGATACCCTTTGACCCTTCCCCCGTCCTGGGCCCGGCTGCACAATGACAGGGTCGGGTGCGGTTCGGCCGGCTGTGGCCGCAGGACGGGAGCGGGGCACGGTGGTTCCGACGGTGGGCCGAGGTGAGGGGCGACCAGTGACGGTGGACCACGACGACCGGAGCGCAACGGAGGGCTCCCAGCCCGCCGGTCCGACCCTCAACCGCCGGGCGCGGGTCGGGCGCGCTGATCGGGCGGCTCGTGGACGCCATCCGGCGCGGCGACGACAAGGCGGTGGAGCAGGCGGTGCTCCAGCTGAGCCAGCGGCGACGCTGGCTCGCCCCCCTCGCCCTCGTCGTCGGCGCCTTCCTCATGCTGTTCCAGGGTGTGAAGCTGCTCTACACGAACTGGCGTCTCGCCCTGGTCCAGATCATTCCCGCCATGTGGATCTGGATCGCCATGCTCGACATCAAGCTCCACGTGCTGCACGGGCGCCAATTCCACGTCATCCGCGGCCCGCTCCTGATCCCCTGCATCCTGGGAGTGACCGCGCTGACCGCGGCCAGCTTCTACCTCAACGGGGTCTTCGCCTTCGCCATCTCGGTACCCGGCCAACCCAAGATCCGCCCCGCGTTCAGCCGGGCCAACGAACACGTCCGGATCATCCTGGCCTGGGGGTCCGGCATCGGCCTGGCGCTGTCCTTCTCCGCCCTCATCGCCACCCGCTGGGGTCACTGGCCCTTCGTCATCAGCCAGAGCATCGTCGTCGGCATCATGATGCTCTGCTACATCGCCGTGCCCGCCCGCATCGTCGGCGTCGAGAAGAAGGCCCGATCCCGCCGGGACACCCTGGCGACTTCGGCCGTCGGCGGCGCCGTCGGCGCGGTGGTGTGCTCGCCGCCCTACATGCTCGGTCGCCTCGGCATCCTGATGTTGGGCTGGCCCTACGTGTTCTGGCTCGGCGTGGTGCTGATCATCATCGGGGCCACGCTCCAGACGGGCGCCACCAGCGCCGTCAAGGCCGTGAAGTTCTCCGCCAAGCTCGTGGGTGATCCCTCGGGCGCGGCGGAGCCGGTGGCCGGCTGAGTTTTCTCGGACCCCGAAGGTTTACGCGGCCACCAATGCGTCCGTGAGACCGTCGATCACGCCGAGGGCGGCCCGGGACACGGGACTCAAGCCGTAACGGTCGGCCAGGGTGGCCGGCGCCGTGTAGCTGACGAAGGTGCCCTGACCGGGCTCGGCCCAGACGAGCACCTTGAGTGGCAGGTCCAACGCCGACAACGGCGCCTCCACCATGACCCCTGTCCCGGCCGCCGGGTTCCCGAAGATCACCAGGGTCGTCTCCCGCAGGTCGAGCCCGACGGAACGGGCCTCCGCTTGCTGGTCGATCACCGCGAACACCTTGACGCCTTTCGACCCCAGCAGCTCGAGCAGCCGGGCCACCGTGTCGCCGACCGAACGCGGGCTCGTCTTGGTCACCACGCCGGCGGCAGCGGCGGCCACCCCGGCGCCGGCCCCTCCGTCGGCGCCGGGCACGGCTCGGCTCTACGAGGCGACGGCCCGCACGGGCCGGGCCGCGTGGTTGTCCCGGAGCCGTTCTGCCGTCTCCCGGTCCCGCAGTGGCATCCCGATGCCGATCGGGACCGTCGAAGCCGGATCGTTCCGGCACTGGGCACACTCGACCACCCACGTCCCGTCGGGACTTTGCGCGGTCTTCGGATGATGATTCTGCATCGCCGACTCCTGCTTGGTTCCCCTGAGAGCCGGAACACTAGCGAGCGCCGCCGCCGAGCGAAACTGGCGTGTCCGTGCCTACGGACCGTCCGACAACCGGCCCACTGGGCAGCCCGCCGGCACCGCGAAAGGGCTGGTCGGGGCCTCGCCGGCCCGGGGCCCCGCACGGCCCGGCGCAGCGCCGTTCAGGTGGCGAGCTGCGCGTCCGGAGGCCGGGCGATGATGTAGATCAGGGCCCCGAAGAACGGCACGATCAGGATGACCAGCGTCCAGCCGGCCTTGGCCAGCCCGCTGTGGTCCCGGCGGCGGAAGTTGTCGATGAAGCACCAGATGATGAAGAAGAGCAGCAGGAAGACTCCGGCGAACATCAGGAACGTCCAGAACAGGCTGAGCAGCGGCCACGTGTATGCGAGCATCGTGTGCACCTCCGCCGCCCGAACGTAACGGCCGCCGGGGCGACACCGGTGGATGCCCGGGTCGGCTCAGCTCCCGCTGACCAATCCCTCGATGCTCTTGGCCACGAGGTAGAGACCCAGCCCGAGGGACAGGAACACGATCACCTGGTCGCGGTGCGAATTGATCCACTCCATCAGCGAGGCCAGCGTGCTCTTCACCTCCGCGGGCCGCAGCGCGGCGTAGGTCTCCATGGTGAGGTAGCTCGCCGAACACAGGAGGCAGAAGGCGAAGAGGGCGACCCACTCCGCCGTGGTCGAGATCTTGGCCTGCGTGATGGTGGCCACTCCCGCCGTCACCAGGACCCATGGCTGCAACAGGAAGGCGAGCCCCGACGCCGTCAACGGGTTGATCCGGTCGATGCCCGCCATCCAGCGCGGCTGACCCTTGGGCTTGGGCGGTGCCTTCCTCCCCCAGCGCCGATAGCCGATCCACACCAGCACCACGCCGATGGCCAGCTTCAGCGCCAGCACGGCGGTCGAGGGGTTGGTGTTGGGGATGAGTGGCTTCCCCCCGGTGACGAGCACGGTCAGCGCCACGATGGCCACCAGCGTGAGCAACCAGCCCAGTACGTAGCCGAGGCCGTTCCACAGGCCGCGCTCGGTCGCCAGCACGAGGATCATGCCGGTGAGCGGAATGGGCTCGAGGGTGATCACGAGTCCGATCAGGAACAGATCAAGCAGCACGGCATCCCCCTGTCCGCGAGGTGCCGCCGAACCTACACGGCGGCAACCGCCCGCGGCGGGAACCACGCAGCCACCCAAAGGCGGTCCGTCCGCACGTGGTGGCTCTCCCTCGGGCCACCACGTGCCGACGTCCTTCGTGGCCCGGTGCAGCAGCCACCCGTGGCGCGGAACGCCACAGTCTGTCGCGCGTTGTCAGCGAATGGGGCGCGCCCAAAAGGTGGACGAGGTGTCGCCGGGGGCTCGGGACCCCGATCCGACAATGAAACGACACTTCCCGATGAGGGATCGTGCCGGATCTTTTGTAGACGAACTGCAGCGCCGGCGACCCTCGTCCATCACTTGGATTTTGCCGCGGCCGGCGGGCGGCCACTAGGGCCAATGGTCCTGTCGGGTCTGCGCCGAAAGGCCCTACTTCACACGGTGAGACCGATGCGCGCCCGCACGTCGGTCCCGAGGTCCAGCACCGTCACCGCAGCCTGCGGCATCCGCTCGGGCAGGGTTACCGACAGGTCACCACCGTTCTCCACCGACCACTCGAGCAGGACGTCGGCCCCGACGAGGCGGACCCGCCGCAACCGGGAGCCGTCGATCGCCCGCATCGTGATCTGTCGGGCGCGGGGCATCCCCAACACCAGCGCGTAGACGCCCTCGCCGCTCTTGGTGAAGCGCAACGGGGTCCCGTCCGCTGTGGCCGACTCGCTGACGACCCAGGGCCGGCTGCCGTAGATGGCCTCGCCGTTGCGGTCGAGCCATGCGCCGAGCCCGCGTAGCGGCGCCTGTTGCGCGTCGGGGATGGTCCCGTCGGGCCGCGGGCCGACGCCGATCAGGAGGTTGCCGTTCTTCGCCACCACGTCACAGAACATCTCGATGAGATCGCTCTCCGCAATGATGTCCTCGGGCGCCTCGTGACGGTTGGCCCCGAAGGAGTGCCCGACGCCGCGGGCCAGTTCCCACTTGCGCGCGGTGGCCGTGCGGAGGGCGTCGTACTCGGGGGTGCGGAAGTCGGAGTGCTTCGGGCTGGGGAAGGTGAGGTGCTTGTGCCGCTCGGGGATGTACGGCCACAGTGCCTGCACCATCGCCCCCACCCCGCGCACGACGGCATCGGTCACGGCGTTGCGCGGCAGGCCGGGCTCCTTCCAGCGGTCGTTGATGACGCCCTCCGCGACGGTGTTGTAGTAATACGCGAACAGCGCGGGCAGCCGGGGGTCCGTCGGCCACGAGATGTCATTCCAGAGCACCGAAGGCTCGTAGCGGTCGATGAGCTCGCGCCAGTGCGCCGTGACGTAGTCCACGTAGCGGGCGTCGTTCGGCGCGGCCAGCACGGCGTCGGCGGCCGTCGCCAGCACCGCGTCGTTGTAGGGCCAGTCGTAACCGCCGGAGTAGTAGAGCCCCATGCGCATGCGCCGGTGGCGCACCGCCTCGCTGAGGTCGGCCACCAGGTCACGGCGCGCCTGGTACTCGCCCTTGACCGGGTGGGGGACCGCGGAGGGCCAGAGGGCGAAGCCGTCGTGGTGCTTGGTGGTCAGCACGACGTAGTGGGCGCCCGCGGCACGGCACAGATCGGCCATGGCGTCGACGTCGGCCCCCGACGACGCGTCGTCGAACGTCCGCACGAAGTTGTCGTAGGGGTAGTCCTCGCCGTACACCGCCACGTGGTGCGCGTGCGTCGGCCCGCCCTTGATCTGCATCGAGTTGCGGTACCACTCGGCGTAGGGGTTCTCGCGCAGCATCCGCTTGGGGCCGTATTTGACGAGCAGCTGCTGAATGTCGGGCACCCGCGGCGCCCAGCCCGGGACCGAGTAGAGGCCCCAGTGGATGAAGATGCCGAGCTTGGCGTCGTCGTACCAGACGGGCACTCGGTGGGTCCGCACGGACTCCCACGTCCCCTCGTACACGTCGGACAGCTTCTCAGCCGGGGGCCAGGGCCGCTCCGCCGGCGCCGGCCGCGCCGTCTTGCCCCGTGCCCGGCTTGCCGTAGCGGAGCCGGAAGGCGAGGTAGGCGAACGGCCCCACCGCAATGGGCAGCCAGTACGAGATGATCCGGTACGCCAGCGTGGCCACGACGGCGTCACCGCCGGGCACGCCGGCCAGAATCAGCAGCGCGCTCGAGGCCGGCCTCCACGATCCCCAGCCCACCCGGCGTGATCGGGATCAGGGCCAGCAGCCCGGCTACCGCGTAGGCCAGCAGGACGAGCGACGGGTTGGGCTTTATGCCGGTGGCCCGGATGCAGGCCAGCAGGGTCCCGAAGTCGAAGGCGAGGCGGCCGCTGCTGAGCAGCATGGCCGCCTTCCAGCGCCGGCCCAGCACGCCGCGGATGCGGTTGCGCTCGAAGACGAGCCGGTCCGACAGGCCCGTGATGGGCGCCGCATGGCGCTTGACGCGGTTGCGCACCGCCTCAATGACATGGCCGGCCCAGCGCAGGGGCCCGTCCAGCGTGAGCACGAGCGCGCCGAAGCCGGCGAAGAGCACGAAGGCCGCCAGGCCCAGCAGCGCCGCGTGCAGCAGGCCGTTGGCGATCGGCGTCCCGGCCAGGATGGCGGGCAGCACGAAGATGGGGAGCGCGAGCAGGCCGGCGATGCCGAGCAACGAGAAGGCGGTCAGCCCCGCCACCGCGGTGGCGGGATCGTTCCCCGCCGCGGCGAGCATGCGGAACTGCGTGGCGGCCCCGAAGGCGGCACCTCCGGGCACGATGAGGCTGATCGCATTGCCGGAAAGCTGCGACGTCGTGACCGAGAACCAGGCCTTGGTGCGCAGGGCGATCCGCTGCAACGCGATGGTGCACGTGAAATGCGCCACCTGGAGCGCGACGGCGAAGGTGAACCAGATGGGGTCGAGCGACGTCAGCTTCGGGAAGGCGTCGAAGACCTCGGCCAGGCTCGGGAAGACGAGATAGATGGTGATGCCGGCCACCACCACGAGGACGGACTTCTTGGCGATCGACCGCCACGGCAGCGGCGACGCGACATCTTCTTCGATACGGGCGGCGAGCCGTTGCGACATGGCGTCGCTGCCGGCACCGCCCACCGGCGGCACAGCGCCCGGCGCAACTCCCGGCACAGCCCCCGGCACCGGGCGCGTCGGGTCAGCCCCGGTGGGCTCCTCGGGTTCGTGATCCTCCTGCGTCGCCACCGGCGAACTGCTCTCGGCGACGACGCGGCCTTGCTAGCTGGCCAGGATCTTGGCCTTCTGGGCGTCGAACTCGGCGTCGGTCAGCACGCCCTGGGACTTGAGGTCGGCCAGCTTGGAGAGCTGGTCGGCTGTGCTCGCCCCGGGAGTCCCGGCGGCCTCCTTGACGTACTGGTCGAAGGCCTTCTGCTGCTGGGCGGCCTGCTCGGCGGCCCGCTCGTGCATCTTGCCGCCCCGGGCGATCAGGTACACGAAGACGCCCAGGAAGGGCAGGACGATGATGAAGATCACCCACAGGGCCTTGGCCCAGCCGCCCATGTCGTGGCTGCGGAAGACGTCCATGAACACCATGATGAGCAGCCAGATCCAGATGATGAAGAGGAAGAAGTACAGCATCGTCAGGAAGAAGTCGAGAATCGGATATTGATAGCTGGCAGCAAGCATGGCGAGCACTCCTCTGTCGTCAGTGGTCGGCGAGAACCCGACTACCCATGTTTAGCCCCAATTCCTGAGGTCGTGCAGGGATATGCCCAGGTCCATCCCCCGGGAGGCCGGCCTCGCGGTCGCGCCGGGCCGCCTCCGGAGGACCACATCGACCCGGCAGCGACGTGGACTGACCGGCCCGCCAGATGCTTCACTGTGGGCATCGCTCCGGGCTCGCGCCCGGGTCGTCGGACGAGACCGCGAGGAGGGCACCTTGGCCAGCGAGGGATTCCACGAGCCGCTCGATCTGCTCGACGAAGCCGCACTCGACTACCACCGCGCCATGTCGTCGCTGTGCGAGGAGCTCGAGGCGATCGACTGGTACCACCAGCGGGTCCAGGCCACTTCCGACGAGAGCCTGGCCGCCATCCTGGCCTACAACCGGGACGACGAGAAGGAGCACGCCGCCATGGCCCTCGAGTGGCTGCGGCGGCGCGACGACGCCCTCGACACCCAGCTGCGCAAATTCCTGTTCACGTCCGGCCCGCTCCCCCAGGCCGGCGCCGAGGCCGAAGAGTCCGCCGCCGACCAGTCGGGCTCGCTCGGCATCGGCAGCCTGAAGGAGGCACTCCGTTGAACCATCTCCACCGCGATCTCGCGCCGATCTCCGACGCCGGCTGGGACGCCATCGACGACGAGGCAAAGTCGCGCCTCCCCACCTACCTGGCCGCCCGCAAGCTGGTCGACTTCACCGGCCCCCACGGATGGGACCACTCGGCCACCAACCTGGGGCGGATCGACCCCGTCACCGGCCCGTCCGAGGGCATCAGCGCGGCCCGGCGGGTGGTGCTCCCCCTCGTGGAGCTGCGCACCGAGTTCAAGGTCTCCCGGACCGAGCTCGACGACGTCGACCGCGGCACCAGCAACCCCGACCTGGCCGAACTCGACGAGGCCGTGAAGCAGATCGCCCTGGGCGAGAACGTCACGGTCTTCCACGGCCACGCCGCCGCCGGGCTGCGCGGCATCACCGAGAGCACCTCGCACCAGCCGATCAGCGTCGGGGACGTCGCCCAGGCCCCGGACGGCGTGGCCCGAGGCGTCAACGCGCTGCGCCAGGCCGGCATAGAAGGGCCTTACGGGCTGGCCATCTGCCCCGACATGTACACCCGCATCGTGGAGAGCGCGGAGTACGGCGGGCACCTGCTGCTCGACCACCTGCGCCAGATCCTCGGCGGGCCGCTGGTCTGGGCCCCCGGCCTCGACGGCGGCCTCGTGCTGAGCCTGCGCGGCGGGGACTTCAAGATCGAGAGCGGCCAGGACCTCTCCATCGGCTACGCCGACCACGATGCCGACGTCGTACGCCTCTACCTCGAGGAGAGCTTCAACTTCCGCGTGCTCGAGCCCGACGCCGCCGTCGCCCTCCGCCTCGGCGACTGACCTCGTCGCGAGGGCGGGCCGCCGGGAACGGCGGGCCCGCCGACCGCTAGACCTGACGTCCGCCGGTGCGCCCACCCGAGGCGGCGCGCTGCCGCGGCGGCCGGTGGTGGGCCGGGCACTCGGAGCGCCCGGGGCGCTCGGGATCACCGGTC
This sequence comes from uncultured Acidimicrobiaceae bacterium, assembly GCA_963817735.1. GTDB lineage: Bacteria > Actinomycetota > Acidimicrobiia > Acidimicrobiales > RAAP-2 > Bog-473. Next base: position 434,322 of record CAWFPP010000003.1, read on the forward strand.
CGACCGAGGTCACCGGCCGGCCGGCCCGCGCCATTTCGAGGAGCCCGGCGATCTGCCGCGCGTCGACCGGTCCGGAGAAGAGGAACCCCTGCCCGTGGTCGCACCTCTCGCGGCGCAGCCCCTCCAGCTGCTCGTGGGTCTCGATCCCCTCGGCCAGCGTCACCAGCCCCAGTGTGCGTCCGAGCTCAATGAGCGTGTGGATCAGCGCGGCGGCGTCGGGTGAGCGGCTCATGTCCGCCACGAAGGACCGGTCGATCTTCAACACGTCCACCGGGAACTGCCGCAGGTAGGCCAGCGACGAGTACCCGGTGCCGAAGTCGTCGATGGCCACCTTGACGCCGAGCTGCTTCAGGGCGTTGAGCCGGGTCACCGTGGCGACGGAGTCCCGCATGAGCGTCGACTCGGTGACCTCCAGAATGAGGAGGGCGGGATCGAGCCCGCTGGCCACCAGCGCGTCGCGGACGTCGTCGACCAGGCGGTCGGACTCGAGCTGGCGCATGGAGACGTTGACCGAGACGGTGGCCCGGTGGCCGTGCCGATACCAGGCCGCCGCCTCCCGGCAGGACTCGTTGAGGACCCACCGGCCGACATCGAGGATGAGGCCCCGCTCCTCGAGGACCGGGATGAAGACGTCCGGCGTGATGGTGCCATTGGTCGGGTGCTCCCAGCGCAGCAGGGCCTCGACCCCTTGGATCTCGATTCCCTCCAGGTCGAAGATCGGGTGGTAGAGCAGGCTGAACTCGTCGTCGTTGAGCGCCGACTCGAGGTCCGACTTGAGGGCGAGCCGCTCCTTGGCCGCCGACTGCATGGAGTGCTCGAAGAGCACGGACTGGTCGCGGCCCGCTCCCTTGGCCCGGTACAGGGCGATGTCGGCGTCGCGCAGGAGATCCTCGGCCGAGGGCCGGTCGCCCACGGCGATGCCGATGCTGGCCGAGACGGTGATCGACATGCCGTCGCTGCCCGGCAGGTGAAACACGGGCTTGAGCACCTCGTGGACGCGCTCGGCGATCATCTCGGGCCCCCGGGTGAAGGACACGCCTTCGGCCAGAATGACGAACTCGTCCCCCCCGAGCCGGCCGACCGTGTCACCCGAGCGCAGAATGCCGAGCAGACGTCCCGCCACCATCTGCAGCAGCTGGTCGCCGGCGCCGTGGCCAAGCGAGTCGTTGGAGTCCTTGAAGTTGTCGAGGTCGATGAAGAGGGCCGCCACCGGCACGCCTGAGCGCCGGGCCCGCACCAGCATCTGCTGGGCCCGGTCCAAAATGAGCTGACGGTTGGCCAGTCCGGTCAGCGGGTCATGCAGAGCGCGGAAGGCCAAGAGGGCCTCGAACTTCTTGCGCTCCGTGACGTCGCGGATGTTGGTGACGTAGCCGGCCACGGAGGGACGGTGGGTCTGATTCGACACCACGGCTTCCACGTCGCGCGATGTCCCGTCCCGGCGCAGCATGCGGAACTCCAAGGTGGCCTTGCCCGAGCCGTTCTGGAAGTCTCCACCACCGAGCATCTCGACCACGGCATCGACGTCGTCCCGGTGCACGAACTCGGTCGAGACCCGGCCGACGAGCTCCTCGGGCTCGAACTGCAGCAGGTCATTGACCGCCGGGGACACGTAGCGGAACACGCCCCCCGCTTCGAGGATCATCGTGACGTCGGAGGAATTCTGAATGAGCGAGCGGAACCGGTCCTCGCTCAACCGGACCTCGGTCTCGGCCTCCTCCTTCTGCTCCATGGCGATCTCGTTCTGCTCCATGATGGCGCCGGCCATCCGGATGAGCCAGAAGAGGACAAAGGCCCCCATGACGGTGAGCGAGGCGGCCGCGGACTTGGTCAGCTCGGACGGCACCCAACCCCGGGTCAGTGCGAACTGGCCGACGGTCATGCCGATCAGGCTGACCAGGACGGTCGTGCGCCAGACCCGCGATCCCGCCCGCGCCACGTTCTCGAGTGCGACGAAGACGTAGGCCGCCCACAGGACGGGCCCCCACCCCGTGAGGTAGATCGCCACGGTCACCGTCGTGACCTGGCAGACCACCCGCAGGTCGAGGGAGAAGCGGCTCGGACGGGCCGTGGAGTAGAAGTCGGCCGCCGCGTTCACGAGGGCGATCCCGGCGAAGACGCAGAGCCACACCCACCACCGCTCCTGGGCCACGTAGCCGAACCGCATGAGGACCAGGATCACGCCGAACGCGACCGGCCCGATGAGGTAGCCCACCTTGGTCGGATTCAGCGTGCGTCGCACCGTCGACGGAGCCTGAACCGGAAGCTCGGGCCAGTCGCCGCCGGCGGACGTGCTCGCGGCATCCTGAGAAGCCAGCGCCATGTCCCCCGCTTTGTTCGATGAGCTCAGTCCCCTTGTATCGTCAGCTCACCCCCCCGACTTGATCGCTGCCCCGGGCCGCCGGCCCGTACCCGGAGCCCGTGAACAGGGGCCTTCAACTGGGGGGACGCTGTGCGAAGGGTCGGCTCAGGCACCGCGGTCGGGCGGGCCGAACACCGCGTCGAGCCACGTCGCCGTCTCTTCGAAGGTGGCGCCGCGCCCGCTGATCATGTCCATGTGCCCGACGCCCGGGAGCGGGACGTAGACGGCGGGGTCACCGGCCGCCGCCGCCGCCGCCGCGTAGCGCTCGCTGAGCGACGGTGGGACCGAGTCGTCCGCCAGACCGTGCAGCAGGAACTGCGGCTTGCCGATGGGGAGGAGTGCCGCCGGGGAGCCCAGCCGGTAGCGCTCCGGGACGTCGTCGGGTCCACCGCCCATGAGGGCGTCCACCGCTCCGCGCCCGACGCCCTCTCGTGCCGCGGCCTCGAGGTCCACCACCCCGGCCAGGGATGCACCGGCCACCACGTCGACCGCCACCGCCGGCCGCTGGGGGTCTCCGGTCGACCGCGTCGAAGCCGCCCACAGCGCCAGATGCCCTCCGGCCGAATGGCCGCAGGTCGCCACCCGCTGGAGATCCACGCCGTCGACCCCGGCCAGCGCGTCGATCGCGTCCGAGACATCCTCGAAGGTCCCGGGCCAGCCGCCAGGGCCGAAGCGCCCGACGCGTCGGTACTCAATGTTGTAGGCCATCCACCCCCGGCCCGTGACCGCCCGCGCCAGCCGGTGCATGAGCGACTTCGTGTACTGCTGGCGCCAGAAGCCGCCGTGGATCAGCACGACGACGGGCACCGGTCCCTCCGGCGCGACCGGCCGCCAGACCTCGGCCACCTGCGCCCGCTCGCTGCCGTAGCGAACCGTCTCCGGGCTCATGGCAGCAGCAGGACGGCGCGCGCATGGCGCACGACCGCGGCGCGTCGGCGCAACACCCGCGCGCACGACCTCCGGGCGGGCCGCCAGGTTGCGGGCGCCCTCGACCATGCCCCCGATCCGCTGCACCCGCTCGAGCAGCCGCACCGCGACGTAGCCGCAGAGCGGCGCGGCCACCGCCGCGCCGAGACCGGCCCAGGGTCCGTAGGCCCGGCCGACGAGCACTCCCACCGCGGCATAGGTGAGCGTGAACAGGACGAGGCAACCCAGGAGCTTCACGGTGGCCTTGATCCCCTCGTTGGTCGGCCGCTTCGCCACCTGCTTCATGATCTGGAACGGGACGAGGTGCACCGCCAGGCCGACCGCGGCAGGCGGCACGGCGGCGGCGACCTTCAGCGCCGACCACACGACCGCGGCGTGGAGACGGTGCCGGCGGTCGCCCGCCACGAGCTGGGCGTCGTTCACGCCCAGCAGGGTGAGGTCTCGCTCATAGGTCGCAAAGTCTACGAAGAGGTCCCGGAGCGACGCGGGGGATGCGTCCTGCGTGGCCGCCAGGCGCGCCGCCACCTCGACCTGGCCGGCGAGGTCGACGTCGGCGCTCCCGGACTCCTCCGGCGTGCGGACGACCACGGCGGCGAGGCGGCAGAGCTCTTCGGTCTGCGCCCACGAGGAGTACGTGGGAGTGACCCGGGAGAGCTGTGCTTCCAGGTCGGCGGTGACGGCGCGCACGGTGGTCGACGCGGTAGCATTGACCAGTCAGCGACCCGGCGCATCGGTCGATCGTCAGACGGTGCACGCCCGCCGCCTGCTCCGACTTCGACAGGGGTCACAGACGTGTTGTGACGCCGAGATTTCTGGATGTCGGGTTGGTATGGTGCCGGGGCACACAAGAACGGTTCTGATTTCCGGGGGGAAACAGGGCGCAGCAACCGCGTTGTGCGGACGGGGGTTGGGCCATGGCAAGGATCACTGGCACGAGGGCAGTGGGGGCGGCCCTGTTGCTCACAGCACTCATCGCGAGCGGCGTGCTGCTCACCCCGGCGACGAGCGGCGCATCGTCGTCGACCGAGACGTTCGGCACACTGCCGTCGCCGTGCGGCCATGGACATGCCACAGGTGCCACCGAGCAGGGCGTCACCGACTCCACCATCAACATCGCCTACGGCGACGACCGGGGGTTCTCGGGCAGCCCCGGGCTCGACCAGGAGATGGGGGACGCGGTCAAGGCGATGATCGCCTGGTGCGACGCCCAGGGGGGCATCAACGGCCGCAAAATCGTGGGCGACTACTACGACTCCGCGGTGACGAATGTCGGCTCGGTGATGACCCAAGCCTGCAAGACCGACTTCATGCTGGTCGGCGAAGGTTTCGCCCTCGACGGTCTGGCGGAACAGACCCGCCTCGCCTGCAACCTGGCGGCGGTCCCTGGCTTCACCGTCTCCCCGGTCGTGGCCAACGCGTACGAGATGTACCAGGCCGCGCCGAACCCGGCGAACGCCAGCCCGGTGTCGATCGCCTACCAGGGGGAGAAGCTCTTCGGCTCCAAGACGCAGCACGTCGGTCAGTACAACTCGACCCTCTCGACCCAGGAAGCGTCCATGGCCAAGGCCGTCCAGGCCTACACCGACCGCGGGCTGGAAGTTCGTCAACTGCCCGTTCGAGGTGAACTACAACGGCGAGGCGAACTACACGCCGTTCATGCAGAAGCTGCAGAGCTGCGGGGCGCAGATCATCTTCAACGATGCCACCCCCGGACCGACCCTGTACGGGGCCCTGCAAGCGGAGAACCAGATCGGCTACAACCCGATCTGGTTGCTGGACGCGGCCGAGTACACGGAATCCTTCGCGCAGTGGAACACCAGTGGGCTGGGTAACAACGTCTACGTCCGCATCGGGTTCGAGCCGCTCGAGGCGGCCAAGGTCGTGCCGGCGGTGGCGCAGTACCTGTCCATCGTGAAGAAATCGGGTGGCCTGACCTCGGCGCTGGGCGAGCAGGCCACGTCGTCCTTCCTGCTGTGGGCCACTGAGGCGAAGGCCTGCGGCTCCACGCTGACCCGCCAGTGCATGATCAACCACCTCTCGAAGGTGACGACCTGGACCGGCGGCGGGCTCAACGCACCGTCGGACCCAGCCAAGAACCAGCCCGCGCCGTGCGGGATCCTGATGAAACTCGACAACACCAAGTGGGTGCAGTACTACCCGAAGAAGCTCGGGGAGTTCGACTGCTCACCGAAGTACATCGTGCCGAACACGGGTTCGGTCATCGGTACCCCGCTCAACGCGCAGGGCTACGCGACCGAGTACGCCACGTGGTCGGTGATCAAGCCCCAGGGCTGAGCCCGACGGGCCATCGGCGCGCGCAGGGCTCTTCCCAACTGCTCGCCACGGCCCGAGATCGAGCCCGGGATAACGCTCCTGCGTCCGGTCGAGCAGGCGCTCGTTCCAGACCGGGTGACCGGGGGCGGGCCAGCCGAAGAGCGCCAGTTCGCGTGGCGTCGAGCCCTCGACGAAGACGGTCCACTCCGTCCCGGTCGATCGGCTCTGCTGGGTGTCGTAGCCGATCCAGTCGGTGACGGCGTTCTTGAAGGCGATGGCGACCACAATGCGCGCACCGGCGCCCGAGCCGAACGGGGCGCCCCGGTGGTACGTGTCCGACCGGTAGGCCAGATAGGACCCCCGGACGCCCGGCGCCGGCCGCTCGCCGGCATACACCTCGGGATTCCCCGGGGCATGAGGACGCCGTATGGGTTGTCGATGTGCTCGGTGTCGCGCACCGAGACCAGCCGGGTCGGGTTGTCCTCCTCGGTGACGTCGGTCAGGTAGAGGAATCCCTCCAGGTTCCACCAGGGTGACTCGCTCGCCGGCGGGAGCCACGAGTGATTCCGGTCGAGGTGCATCGGCTGCTCGTAGTTGGTCACGCCGGCGTACTTGGCGCTGGCGTGGGCCTGGTAGAGGCGGACGTCGTCGTTGTCGAGTGCCCGCTCGGCGAAATCGACGATGGAGGGGTGCACGCAGACCCGGTTGAGGGCTCCGCTCCCCGGGAAGGGGAAGGCGGCCATCCACCGCTGCTGGGCGGGGCGGAATCCGGGCCCTCGTCAGGCCACACGAAGGCCTCCTCGGGTTGCTTCGGGCGGCCCTTCCACTCCTCGTACACGCCCTCGGGGTCGGCGTGCAGATCCTCTGCGCTCGGGAAGATCTCTCCCACGTCGTCGACCAGGGCGTCGATCTCCTCGGTGCCGACGAGTCCGTCGAGCAGGACCCACCCCTCCGTCGCGCCAGGTCTCGACCTCGGCGTCGGTCGCCCGTCGTGACGTCACGCCGGCGTCATCGGGGACGTACGGGTCGGCATCCATCGGTCATTCCTCATCGGCCTCGACCAAGGTAATCAGCGATGGCGCGGCTCGCTCGGGGCTCGGTTTCGAGGACCACGCCCTCCGTATCGTCGAATCAGCCGGAGCCGCCAGGATCATCCGCCGCCGGCTGATGATCCTCCAGCGCCTTCACCAGCAGACGACGGAACTCCGCCCGCTCCGGACCGCTCAAGCCGCTGAGGATCTCGTCCTCGATACTCCCCTGCGCCGCCTCGGCCTGCTCGAGCGCCTCGAGGCCGGCGACGGTGATGTCGACGAGATGGCGGCGCCGGTCGGCCGGGTCGCGCCGGCGCTCCACGTACTCGAGGTCCTCGAGGTCGTTGAGGACGAGGACGCCCGTGTTGGAGTCCATGGAGAGCTGCTCGGCCATGACCTGCTGGGAGACACCCGGATGGTCGCGCAGGTAGGCCAGGGTGACCATGTTCCTGAGGTTCATGCCGACCAGTTCGATGGAGCTGCGCAGGAAGACGGCCCGGGACAGCCGGGTCAGGAGCACGATCGTCCCCGTGGTGGAGCGGGCCGCGGCTCGAGGGCTCACGGCTCCGAGCCTACCTGTACGGCTGCATCGATCACCGCTATAGGATAGTCCCGAAATCATGACTATCCAAGAGGTGGGGACCATTCCCAGGACTCCGGCGGGGTCGGCGACCGCCGCCGCTGGATAGCCCTGGTCGTCGTCTGCCTGGCCATGTTCATGAACGCCCTCGACGGCTCCATCGTCAACGTGGCGCTGCCCGACATCCAGAAGAGCCTGCTCTTCAGCCAGTCCGGGCTGACCTGGGTCGTCGACGCCTACCTCATCTCCTTCGGCAGCTTCCTCCTTCTCGCCGGGCGCCTCGGCGACCTGGTCGGCCGCAAGAAGGTCTTCCTGGCCGGGGTGACCCTCTTCACCCTGGCGTCCATCGTCTGTGGATCGGCCGACAGCCAGACCATGCTGATTGTCGTCCCGGTTCGTGCAGGGCATCGGCGGGGCGCTGTCCTCCTCCGTGATCGTCGCCATCATCGTCACCGAGTTCCCGAGCGCGCTGGAGCGGGGCAAGGCCATGAGCGCCTACGTCTTCGTCGCCGTGGGTGGCGGCTCCATCGGGCTGTTCGCCGGCGGCGTGCTGACCCAGTTCCTGAGCTGGCACTGGATCTTCTTCGTGAATGTGCCTATCGGCATCACCACGCTGATCCTCGGCCGATTCCTCATTGTGGAGAACATCGGCCTGGGCATCAAACAGGGCGTCGACTGGGTCGGGTCCGCACTGGTGACCTTGTCGGTCATGGTGGCGATCTACGCCATCGTCACGGTGACCAACTACGGCTGGGCGTCCACCCACACCTACCTCTACGTCGGCATCGCGCTGGCGCTGTTCGTCGCGTTCGTGGTGCTGGAGTCGAAGCTGTCGAATCCCATCATGCCGCTGCGGATCTTCAAGCTGCGCACGCTCACCGGCTCGAGCGTCATCCGGGGCCTGCTCATCACGGGCATGTTCTCGACGTTCTTCATCGGTGCCCTCTTCTTCGAGCACGTACTGCACTACAGCCCCCTCAAGACCGGGTTGGCCTTCCTTCCCCAGGCCCTCATGATGGGGCTCCTCTCGACCGGCATCACGGCGAAGCTCGTGAACCGCTTCGGGGCGAAGATCGTGATGTACCCGGGCATGCTCCTCGCCGTCGGCGGATTGCTCCTGTTCGCGTCGGCGGGACCGCATGCGGGCTACTTCCCGCGCATCTTCTTCGGCTTTCTCATGCTGGGAGCGGGGGCCGGACTGTCGTTCATGCCGCTGCTCCAGATCGGCATGTCGGAGATCCCCAACGCGGACGCCGGACTCGGGTCCGGCGTGGTCAACGTCTCCCAGCAGATGGCCGGTGCCATCGGCCTGGCCGTGTTGAGCACCGTCGCGGCGAACCGGACCAAATCCCTGCTTGCCTCCGGCCACGCCGCCGTCCACTCGCTGACGCTCGGCTACCAGCTGGCGCTCTACCTCGCCGCGGCCTGCGTCCTGCTGGGCCTGCTGGTCTCGCCCTTCCTGCTCGGGACCAACGAGTCACCCGAGGAGCAGAAGAGGCATATCGAAGAGAACATGCAGAGCCCCGAGGCGATGGAGCACCTCGTTCTCTGACGCTGTGGCCGGCACGTGCCGCGCAGACCTCCCGAGTGTCACCATGGACGGCGTGACGACGAGCAAGGTCGACCTCGATGTCCGCCCGCTGAGCCCGACCATCGGCGCCGAGATCCGCGGACTCGACTGCGCGGCCGACCTCGACGACGGCGCCGTCGCCGCCATCCGGGCCGTGTGGCTGGAGCGCCTGGTCGTCTTCTTCCCGGACCAGCACCTGGACGACGACTCCCAAATCGCCTTCGCCAGGCGCTTCGGTGTACTGACCGAGAGTCACCCCGTGGAGCAACAGGTGCTCGAGCGCAAGGAGGTCCACTCCATCGAGAGCGGCAAGGACCGCACCGATTTCTGGCACACCGACATCACCTTCATGAACCGGCCCGCCATGGCCTCCCTGCTGCGCTCGGTCGTCGTGCCCGAGGCCGGCGGCGACACCATGTGGGCCGACACGCGGGCCGCCTATGCGTCACTCGCCGAGCCCCTGCAGCGACTGTGCGACGAACTCTCGGCCTTTCACTTCGAGCCGTACTATGCCCAGGCCGTGGCCGAGGGTCACGGCAACGTGTGGGAGGGCAAGAAGCTGACGCGGTTGCTCCCCGCCACACACCCCGTCGTGCGCGTGCATCCTGAGACCGGCCGCAAGAACCTGTTCGTCAATCCGAAGTTCACGGTGCGCATCGAGGACCTGCCCGAACGCCAGAGCGACGGTTTGCTGCGGCTGCTCTACGAGCACATGACGAGCCCGCAGTTCGTGGTGCGCTACCACTGGAAGCCGAACACCCTGGCCTTCTGGGACAATCGGGCCACCATGCATTTCGGGGTCTTCGACTACGAGGGTGCGCGCCGCGTCATGCACCGGGTCACGTTGCGCGGCGACCGCCCGCTCGGCCCGCGAGACGGGCATTCTGCGCTCTGATCAGGGGACGAGAAGGACCCGACAGCCGACAGCGGCGTTTCCTGGCTACCATTCCCGCGTGTTCGGGGGGATTGGCGGGGTCCACGGCTACCGGGGACGACTCGGAATGCTGGCTGCACTGGGTTGCCTCGCGCTCGGCGTGACGTCCTGTTCCGGTGGTTCGAAATCGCCCGACGTGGTCATGATCCAGGCGGGACAGGCGCAACCGGGTGCCATCCCGATCGGCAACCACGCCAAGACGGCCGGGGACGCCACCGCGGCCACCATCCCGCTGGCGCAGCAGAATCCGACCACTGCGCTGTTCTCTGCCATCGGCGTCTTCCAGTCCTGTCTCAACAACCTCGGGGTCACCTTCGTCGGTGCGCCGGACCCGAGCGATCCGTCGTCGCCCGCCAACAGCCCGAGCTATCTCAAGAACCTGGGCACCTGCGCCACCAAGAGCAATATCCTCCAGGCCCTCAAAGAGGCCCAGTCCGCACAGGACAACCTCACGCCGGCGCAGGTCAAGAAGGAGAACAAGGAGTACCTGCAGTGGCGCAAGTGCATGATCGGCCGGGGCTGGGGCATCCCCCAGCCCACGCCGAACGCCAAGGGACTGTTGTTCTCGTTCGGGGGAACCGGGTGGAGGCGGCGGCGCCGGCGCCGGTGGCGGCTTCAAGGCACCGCCCGGACAGAGCCTGCTCAGCAGCAGCGACCTGGAACAGTGCGCCGCTGTCGCGCAGGGCAGCACATGACCGGCCGGACCACTACCGAGGGATGACCACATGACCCGCAAGCAGAAGACCATCGGCGTCGTCGTCGCGGTGGCGGTGCTCGCCGCGGCCGGCATCTCGTATGCCGTCGCCTCGAGTGGCAGCGGGTCCTCGGGAAAGCAGGTGGTCGTGCTCAGCACTGTGCAGCGGCGCACGCTGCAGGGAACCGTCAACCTGACGGGCACGCTGGCCCGCAAGGAGACCACGAAGGTCAACGCCGCCACCACCGGCCTGGTCAGCAACGTCTCGGTCAAGGACGGCACCGTGACCAAGACGGGCGACGTGATGTTCTCGCTCAACGGGCGCAACGCCATCGCCGAGAACGGGACCCTGCCTTTCTTCCGCTCCCTCGTCCCCGGTGACTCCGGAGCCGACGTGGTGGAGCTGAAGCAGATCCTCAATGCGGCGGGGGACTACCCGGGACCGAGCACCAACCTCTTCACCGAGCAGACCCAGTTCGCCCTGGCCCAGTGGCAGGCGCAGCACGAACTATCCCAACTCCACTCCGGCCACGCCGCAGTCGGTGACGCGTCGCTCTGGAGCAGGGGACCGGCTACCAGCTGGGCGACCAGGACACCGCCGGCCTGATCATCGGGCCGCCCGCGACACAGAGCCGCTTCGCGCTCACCGGAGATCGACGCCGGCGACGCGGCCCAGCCGACGGCGGTGCTGGCCGACGACCCCGTCCCGGTGCTCACGATCGCAGTCGGTGGCCGACCAGGTGACGGCGGGCCAAGCCGGCGAACTTCGTCGTCAGCGCGTCCACGACGTCGACGTCGGCCGTCACGGTCAATCTGACTCCCGGCGGCACGGCCGGCCCCGAGAACGTCGTCACGCCTCCGACCTCGGTGACCATCGCCGCGGGGCGACTGCAGACCGCGGTGACGGTGCAGACGCGCGCCACCACCACCGTCCAGCCGAACACGACGATCACCATGGCCCTCGCCTCGGGCACGGGCTACGCCGTCGGGTCTCCGAGCTCGGCCCAGACCACCATTGCCAACAGCGCGGTGCCGACGCTGCAGATCAGCGGCGGCACCACCGTGTCGCCCGGGGGGACCGCCACGCTCACCGTGACCGCCAACCAGGCGCCGTTGCAGAACACCCAGGTGGCGCTGACCTTCGGCGGAAACGCCACCGCCGGGACCGACTACATGGTGCCCGACCCGGTCGTGACGCTCGCTGCGGGCGCCACCACCGCCACGGTGACCCTCACGACCTCGAGCAGACGAGCACGATCAAGCCCAACGACGTACATCGTGGTGTCGCTCTCGCCGAATCCCTCGCAGTACACCGTCGGCGCTCCGGGCTCGGCCGTCGTCACCATCGGCGGCAGCTTGACCCTGCCGACCGTCACGCTGACGTCGGCCACGAACGTACCTGCAGAAGGGGGAGCCCTACCCGGTCTCGGTCGGCGCTGAGCCAGGCCACTGAGCACGCCCCTCACCATCAACCTCTCCTACGGGGGGACGGCCGCAGCCGGGCATCGACTACACCGTTCCGGCCGGCACCCTGGCCGTGCCCGCCGGCGCAGACCGCGTTCACCGTGCAGATCCCCACCGTGACCGACAACCTGGTCGAGTCCGACCGCGTGTTGACGGTCTCGCTCGCTCCGAGCTCCGGCGTACCAGGTCGGGTCGCCTTCGAGCGCCTCGGTGACAATCACGTCCCAGGTCGTGCCCAAGCTCACCATCGCGGCCAGCGACCGCCACGCTGGCGCAGGGCGGCTCGGCTGCGTTCGTCATCACCGCCGACGCAGGCGCCCGGCGCAGGACACGTCGGTCAACTTCGCGGTGCAGGGAACCGCGCAGCCCGGGCCAGAACTACGTGCCCTTGACCGGCACCGCGCTCCTGAAGGCGGGCCAGACCCGGTCACGGTGACCATGCAGTCGCTGCAGCGGAACATCAGCTTCGACCCCACCGACATGATCGTGGGCTCGTGGCCCACCCGCGTCGGCACCGTGTACGTGAAGGCGGGCCAGCCGGTCGCGACCGGCACGACCATCCTCGTCGCTGACCGAGCCGGACCTCACGGTCACGCTCGACGCGTCGGCGTCGAACCGCACGCAGCTGGCCGTGGGCCAGACGTGCACCGTCCAGATCGACGGCGAGAACAACTCGGTCTCGGGCACCATCACCGAGCTCGACTCCACTCCGACCTCGGTCAGACGTCGAGCAGCGGGGCAGGCGTCCACCCAGGTCTACGAGGGCACGATCGAGGCACCGGGGCTCGACGGCGCCGACGGGTCGTCGGTCTCCATCAACGTGGTCGACCGAGCAGAAGAGCGACGCGCTGACCGTGCCCATCGCCGCGGTGAAGCAGAACGGGACGGGCCAGGACGTCGTCCGGGTGGTCAACCTGGCTCACGGCGGACGGATCGTCGAGGTGCCGGTCACGACGGGGCTGACCGAGGGCTCCTACATCGAGATCACACGTGGGCTGCGGGCCGGCCAGACCGTCGTCGTGGAGGTCGACTCAGTCCTCGTGACGTCCGAGCCCGCCGCGGAACCGACGACCGGGGAGATCGGTCCCGGAGCAGCCCCTCCTCGAGCTCGAGCACGTGTCGCGCCTGTACGGCGAGGAGGTCGGTCGTCTACGCCATGCGCGACGTGTCGCTGCGGATCATGGCCGGTGAGTTCATCTCCATCGTGGGGCCGTCGGGATCGGGGAAGTCGACCATGCTGGGTCTGCTCGGGCTGCTGGACCTCCCCACCGCCGGCAGGGTGCGCGTGGCGGGCCGCGACGTCAGCCGGCTCGACGACGTCACCCGCTCGCAGTCCGCGGCGATTCCATCGGGTTCGTCTTCCAGCAGTTCCATCTCATCCCCCACCTGAGCGCGCTCGGGCAACGTCGAGACCGCCCTCCTCTACCGCGACATGCGGCCCCGCCAACGCAAGGAGAAGGCGTACGACGCGCTCGACCAGCTCGGCCTGGGTGCCCGCGTGCGACCACCGGCCGGTGCAGATGTCGGGTGGCGAGCAGCAGCGGGTGGCCCTGGCCCGGGCCATCGTGACCGATCCCCTGATGGTCCTGGCCGACGAGCCGACCGGGGCGCTGGACTCGGTCAACGCGGCGCACGTCCTCGAGATCTTCCGGAGCCTTCAGTCGCCCGAGCGCGCCGTCGTCATGGTGACCCACGACCCCACGGTGGCCAATACGGCGGCACGCCGGATCTCCATGCGGGATGGCAAGATCGTGGCCGACGAGCTCCTGGCCGGGACCACGGCGTGAGCCAGACCCGCGACCTGATCGGCGTCGCCCTGAACGGGCTGACGGCCCGCAAGGTCCGGACGCTCATGATCATGCTGGGGCCGATCATCGGGGTGGCCGCCATGGTGTGCGCCATCGGTCTCACCGAGAGCGCCAAGGGCCAGCTGCAGGCCCAGTTGGCCCAGCTCGGCACGAACCTGATCGTCGCCCAGGCCGGCGGCACCTTCGGTTCGCAGAACCCCACCTTCCCGTCCAACGCGGTGGCGCGGGTGGAGGCCGTGTCGAGCATGACCGGCCGCCGCCGCCACGGCCAACCTCTCCGACGTCGTGTCGGTGCCGGTCCAGGGGGCCAAGGATTACTACGAGGCGTTCCCGGTGCCGGTGCGGGCCGCGGGAGTCGGCCTGCCAGCGTGCTGCAGGTGCCGGTGACGAGTGGACGCTGGCTCGATCTGGCCGATCTCCGCCTGCACACCGGCCGCAGTGCTCGGCGAGGGCATCGCCAAGCAATACGGCTACCTGCCCGGCGAGGCCCGCACGATCAGTCTCAACAGCGCCAACTTCGCGGTGGTCGGCGTCCTCGGCGCGGTCACGCTCGATCCCGAGCTCGACAATGCCGTGTTCGTCACCGAGTGGTCGGCCCAACACATGCTCGGCACCAACGGCGAGCCGAACCAGCTCTACATCCGCGCCGCGCCCGGCACCACCCAGTCCACCGCCAACGCCATCCAGACCGCCATCAGCCTCGGGGGCTCCAACCAGGTGTCGACGCAGATCCCGAGCGACGTCCTGCAGGCCGCGGCGCAGGCCAACAAGACGCTGCAGCAGGTGGCATTCCTGGCCGGCCTGCTGGCCCTCATCGTCGGCGGGGTCGGCATTGCCAATGTGATGTCGATCTCGGTGATTCAGCGGTCGTCGGAGATCGGGATCCGCCGGGCCGTCGGCCACAGTCGCTCGAAGATCGCCGGGCAGTTCTTGCTCGAGTCGCTCTTCGTCGGCCTGCTCGGTGGCCTGATCGGCGCGGCCCTGGGTGTGGGGATCGTCTACGGGGTGTCGGCCCTCTCCGGGTGGGTGGTCGTCCTCGACTACAAGACGATCCCAATCTGGATGGGCCTCGCCCTCGTCGTCGCAGTGGTGGCCGGACTCTTCCCCTCCATTAAGGCAGCGCGCCTGGAGCCGCTCGAGACCCTGCGCCTGGGCTGACCGACAGACTGGGCTGACCGACAGACTGGGCTGACCGACAGACTGGGCTGATCGACAGACTGGGCTGATCGACAGACTGGGCTGACCGACCGAGCAGCCTTCGTTCAGGGGATGGAGGTCCCCGTCGTCCCACCCGACAGCGAGCCCGAACCTGCTCCGACAGTTCCCTGCGTCGTCCCGGCTCCGCTCCCGGTCCCGCTGCCCTCGGACGTCGCGCCGGCACCAGCGGCCCCGCTCGCACTTCCGCTGCCGGCTGAGGCCGCGCTCGAGCCCGCTGCTCCGCTTCCCTGGGTCTGACTCGCCCCCGAGGACGACCCCGACCCCCGCCCCGGCCGAGCCGGGCGACCCCGACCCCGCCCCCGCCCCGGCCGCGCTGAGCCGGGACGCCGCGCTCGCGCCGGCACCCGAATTGCCGGCCCCCGTGCTCCCGGTTGAGCCGGCCGAGAGGCCCTCCGCCGCCGCCCCGGTGCCGCCCGTGTCACCTGTGGACCCTGTGGCGCCGGTCGCCCCGGTGCCGCTGGTCGCAGGGGTCGCCGCTGAACCCGCCCCGGAGTTGCCGCCCCCTGTCGAGCCGCTGTTCGCCGTCCCGGTGCTGCCCGTGGCGCCCGAGGGATGGGGAATCTGGGTGATACCCGAGCTCTGTGGGCTCGTGCCGAGCCAGGCCCCGAACGCGACGCCGCCGGCGACCAGCAGCACCGCGCAGAGGCCGAGGGCAGCGAGCCGCGCCGTCCTGTCGGTCCACCGACCCTGGGGCAGGTCTTCGGTGTCCGCGGCATCGTCGAATTCGAGATGCGGGACTACCGGCACTTCGTCGGTCTTGTCGGCCTCTTCCCCCACCACAGCCAGATCGTAGTGTTGGCGCAGGTCAACCGCGCATCGGGGTTGCGCCCAGCTTCGGGCCTACTTCGGGCTTACTCCGTGGCGGCCGCGATGGACGGGAGGCTCTGCGCCGGCCCGCTTAGCCAGTCCCGCAGTGCCGCTGTCGCCCGCACGTCGTCCTCGTTGTACTGCAGGATCCACTCCTGCGCCGCGGCCCGGGCTCCTCCGTCGGCCGCTTCGTCGATCGCCTGCTCGTACTTGACCATGGCCAGGGTCCCCCCGCCGTCGTCGGTCCGCCAGGAGAAGCCGGCCAGCGGCGCCGTCTCCTTCAGCCCCATGCTGCGGCCGGTGATCAGCTGGGCCCGCACGACCTCCAGCAGGTCGACCCAGTCGACGGAGGCCAAGAACTCGTCGACCTCGTCGCGCAGGCCGAGCCGGTCGGCGATGCGGGTCATCTGCCCCTGCTCGGCGCTCCTGCTGTAGCAGTAGGCCCCGAACGTGGCGCCCTCTGCGGCGGCCCTGGCCCGCTCGCCGGTGAACCAGGACCAGAACTCCTTGAAGGCGATCAGCTCGCCGGCCTCGATGTCGGGGTCCCACGAAACGAACGCCACGTAACGAGCCGTCGGCGCCATAGCCGTCGGCGCCGTCGTCGTCGCCGTCACCCCGCGTCGATCGGTGACGAGCGCGCCCCACAGATAACAGCCGTCGTTGGTGTTCTCCATGTCCACGTCGACCTCGATGTCGGCGCGAGGAACGACGACCGCATGGACGTCGCGCCGCCGGTAGGCCGGTGACGCACCGATGCGGGCCCGGGCCAGCTCGATCTGGCCGGCCGCGTTCGACGCGCCGGCCCCACACACCTCGCAGCGTCTTCGCATCGATGGTGTCCAGATCGCCCACCGTGTACAGGCCGATCTCGGCCAGCACCTCGACCTGCTTGGGCCGGTTCCCGATCACCTCGGCAAGCGGAGTCGACGCCGGCCGATCCGCCGCCTTCGAGAGCAATCCCTCGACATCGACCTTGCCGCGGACGAGCTCGGCCGTCCGCCAGTCGAGCGCCGCCAACTCATGGAGGCTCCCGATCCCGTAGGCCTTGTACAGCGCCCGCCGCCCGGCGCCGACACCCGCAATCAGGCTCAGGTCGGCCACCTCCTCGAGCCGGTCGCCGCACCACTCCCGCCACCGGCACATGTCGCACTGGTCGCACACGATCGGCTCCGCCAACAACGGTGCCGTCTCGTCGACCAGGTACTCCTCGGCCGCGGCAAGGATCTCGAGCCGCAGGGCGAACTCGAGGTCGTAGCGGACCAGGGGGCTCATGCGCTCGAGCGGACCACCGTCGGCGTATTCGGGCGGAGAAAGGCAGGGCTCCGAAAGGTCGTGCCAGACGATCACCCCCTCCGTGCCGATGACGCCGGCGGCGAAGCAACCCGGCGAGGCGATGCCGGCCGTCTCGAGCAGGGCGTGGTAGTGCGCCAGCTGCAGCAGGTCGCCAACGTGCCTCCGGGCGACGAACTCGACATCGACCGCCGCGGCATCCAAGAACGGTGCCCCGACCTCGGACACCAACGCCGTCCCCGTCCCCTCCTTGCGGACGCGCTCGAGCGCCTTGTGCGCCTTGACCTCCACGGGCAAATAGCCCTCACCGCACCGCACGAGCAGATCAGGCTGCCCCACTCGATGCGCTTCGTGGTCCACCGGGAGCCGCCCGCCGGCGATGACCAGCGCCCGGGCCTTCACGGCCTGCAGGGTCTGCCACTCCCGGGCATCGAGGTCTTCGGCTTCGATGACAACGGCACCCTCCACCCCCTCGAAGAGAGCGACGAAGGTCTCGCTCTCGAACGCCTCGCCGGCCCGGTAGAGCATCTGCAGGAAGGGCGGGTCGGGCAGAGGATCACAGGGCTGCAGCACGTCGAGCTGCACGCGTTGGGGGCACTGCTTGGCAAAGCGGGAATCCCTCGGCCTGATGTCGACGGCGACCACACGAGCATTGTGACCGGTGGCGGTGACACTCGGCGGGATTCGTTGGTGGATCCGGGTCAGGCCGCCGCCGCGATCCGGGCGGAACCGGCGCGGCGGCACCCAATCGGACCTGCTCGTGACCAGGGCGGCTGGTCCGAAACGGGGAGGCTGGACCAATATCCGACCCATGAAGTCGTCGCGGGAGGGGCCGGACACCGAGTCGCGCGGGGACACCGGGTCGTCCGGGGGGACGGCTGCGTTCAGGGCCGAACTGCGGGACTGGTTGGAGGAGCATCTGACCCCCGAGGTGGTGGCGGCGGGAGGCCACCAGATAGAGGGCGAGTCCCTCGAGGTCCTGCGGGCCTGGAACCGCACGCTGGCCGACGGCGGGTGGGCGGCGCCCTCGTGGCCGGTCGAGCACGGCGGGCGCGGGGCGGGCGTCCCTGAGCAGCTGGCCTACATGGAGGAGACCGACCGGGTCGGCGCGCCGGGGCCGGTCAACGTGATCGGGGTCTCCAACATCGCCCCGGCCATCATGCACTTCGGCACGCCCGAGCAACAGGCGCGCTTCCTCCAGCCGATGCTGCGCGGCGACGAGATCTGGTCCCAGGGGATGTCGGAGCCAGACGCCGGCTCCGACCTGGCCTCGCTGCGCACCACCGCGGTCGAAGACGGCGACGACTTCGTGATCAACGGGCAAAAGACCTGGAACTCGCTCGGCCACTTCGCCGACTGGTGCCAGCTGTACGTGCGGACGGACCCGACGGCGAAGAAGCATGCGGGGATCACGTGCTTCCTGGTCGATCTGCGCACACCCGGCATTGAGGCGCGGCCGTTACGGACCATGACGGGCGGGGTCTCCTTCGCCGAGCTCTTCTTCACCGACGCTCGCGTGCCCCGCTCGGCCATACTCGGGCCGCTGCACGCCGGGTGGTCGGTGGCCATGACGACGCTCAGCTTCGAGCGGGCCGGCGTGGCGCGGCTGCACCTCTCCCTGGCCCGCCGGCTCGACGAGCTGCTGGCGGACCCCCGGGCCAAGGACGGGCTGGGGGATCCGGTGCTGCGGCAGCGCCTGGCCGGTATCTATGCGGCCATCCGTTGCATGCGCTTCCTGACGGAGCGCTCGCTGGCCGACCCGGCGGCGGCGGGGTCGGCGGGCTCGCTGGCCAAGCTGTCGTGGGCCTCCTGCGACCAGGAGCTGGCCAACCTGGCCGTCGACCTCATCGGTCTCGACGCGCTCCGGGCCGGTGACTACTGGGCCGACAACCTGCTCGGCGTGCGGTCGGTCTCCATCGCCGGCGGGACGACCGAGATCAACAAGAACATCGTCGGGGAGCACGTGTTGGGGTTGCCCCGGTGACCGCACCGACCCTTTCCCCTCTCCGCGGCTTCTGGGCCGCCGCGACGGCAGAGCCCGATCGTGTCGCCGTCATCGACCCCGACGGCCGTGAGTGGACGGCCGGCCAGATCCACGCCGAGGCCAATCAGCTGGTGCACTTCTTGCGGGAGCAGGGACTGCAACCGGGTGATCCGGTGGCGATGCTGCTCCCCAACCGGGCCGAAGTCATCACGGTGCTCATGGCGCTCTTCCAGGTCGGCTGGAACTTCGTCCCGCTGAACAGCAACCTGACGACGGCCGAGGTGTCGTACATCCTGAAGGACTCCGGAGCCCGGGCGCTGGTGGCCGACGAGCGGTTCACCGCCGTCGCGGGCGCAGCGGCCGCGAGGCCGGGGTGCCCGAGCCCGGACGGATCTCCGTGGGCACCGCCGGCGAAGCGGGGGGCATCCCGGGCTTCACCCCGCTCCATGTTGCAATCGCCGGCCGCCCCGAGGAGCCTCCGGCGGATCGGCTGGCGGGACAGTTCATGCAGTACACCTCGGGCACGACCGGACGTCCCAAGGCGGTCCAGCGCACGCTCCCCGCGTTCGACCCCGAGACGTGGGTGCAGGTCTTCAGCGGCAACCTCTTGCGCTACGACATTCAGCCCGGCGGGAATGCGGTGCACCTGGTGACGTCGCCGATGTACCACATGTCCCCGCTCGCCTTCGGCTACTTCTCGGCGCACTTCGAACACCCCGTGGTGCTCATGGAGAAGTGGGATGCCGAGGAGGCGCTGCGGCTCGTGGCGCGCTACCGCGTCACCGACACCGCCATGGTCCCCACCCAGCTGCACCGGCTCATGCAGTTACCCGAGGACGTGCGCGCCACCTACGACGTGTCATCGCTGCGCCAGGTGATCCACGCCGCGGCGCCGTGCCCGGTCACCCTGAAGCGGAGTCTGTTCGACTGGCTCGGCCCGGTGATCTACGAGTTCTACGGCGCCACCGAGGGCGGCGGCACCCTCGCCAAGCCACAGGACTGGCTCGACCACCCGGGAACGGTCGGTCGCCCGTGGCAGGGCGCCGACGTCAAGGTCCTCGACGACGAGGGCAACGAGGTCCCCGCGGGCACGGTCGGCACCGTCTACATGCTGCTCGTGGGCGGCGACTTCCGCTACAAGGGCGACGACGAGAAGACCGACGCCAACCGGCAGGGCGACTACTTCACGGTCGGGGACATGGGCGAGCTCGACGAGGACGGGTACCTGTACCTGCGCGACCGCAAGATCGACATGATCATTTCGGGGGGAGTCAACGTCTACCCGGCCGAGGTCGAGGCGGCGCTGCTCGCGCACCCCGCCGTCGGCGACGTCGCCGTCTTCGGCATCCCGGACGAGGACTGGGGCGAGCAGGTCAAGGCCGTGGTCGAGCCGGCCCCCGGCTACGAGGCCGCCACCGACCTCGCCGATGAGCTGCTGGCCCATTGCGCGACCCAGTTGGCCAAGTACAAGTGCCCGAGGAGCATCGACTTCACGGACGCCATGCCGCGAGATCCCAACGGGAAGCTGTACAAGCGGCGCCTGCGGGACCCCTACTGGGAAGGCATCCCTTCAGAGATCTGAGGCCTGTCGGCTCAGCCCTCGCCCGTCCGTTCCGCCGCACCAGCCCAGTGCGCGCGCAGGTCGGCCAACCAGCCGGGGAACTCGAGCGGAGGATCGGGCAACGACTCCGCGCCCTGCGCCGCCAGGGCCGCCTGGTAGGCCTCGGGCTCGTCGCCCCAGCTGCGCGGGTCGCCCATCATGACCTCGAACATGACCGCGCCCTCGGGGCCGGCGACCACGGGGCCGAAGGCGGCGCCGAGCGGCAGCTCGATGTGAGTCCCCGCGGGGCAGGGGCGATCACCGAAGCTGACCTCCCCCTCCAAGACGAAGACGACGTGCGGCGAGAAGTGCCCGTGCCGGCGCACCACCATGCCCGGGTCGTAGCGGGCGTAGATGGTCAGGTACTGAGGATCGGGCGAGAAGGCCAGCCACTTCTCCCACACCTGGGCGACGGAGCCGTCGGCGTTTCGCTGGGCCTTGATCGCCTGCCAGGGCACCTCGGGGTCGTCGAGGTGCCGGAAGGTGGGCTGGAGGCCCTCGACCCGGGGCGAGGGCGGCGGCGTCGGAGGCGGGGTAGGGGTGGGCTCGGCCACGGTCAGCGAGACTACGCCGGACAAAGTCCTGGGAGTGCAGCGTCGCCAGCCGCACACGCTTGGCCCCGTTGGTCGCCTCGATCGACGATCTGCTCATCCTCCTCCAGCGCGGCGGGGGCTCTGCGGTGTCCTGAAAGCGCGTGCGGACGACTGGTCCAACGCCTCACGGACCGATCTCAATGCCGAGGTACCGCTCGAACACCTCTTCCCCTTGGAGTTGGGCCGCCGCACCCGAGTAGACGACCTGGCCGCGATTCATGATGTACGCGGTGTCGGCGAGCTCGAGCGCCCGGGTCACGTACTGCTCGACGAGTAGCAGCGCCGTGCCCCCGGCGACGATCTGCCTGAGCGTCTCGAACACCTGGTCCACCAGGAGCGGGGACAGCCCGAGTGAAGCCTCGTCCACCACGACGATCTTCGGACTTGTGAGGTAGGTCCGCACCAGTGAGAGCATCTGCTGCTCGCCGCCGCTGAGACTGCCCGCCTGTTGCCCGAGGCGCGCCGCGAGCACCGGGAATTGATCCCCCGCCTTGGCCACGCTTTCCCTCTCTCGGCCCTTCGGCGAGTTCAAGACGATGTTCTCCCTGACGGTGAGCGAGGGGAAGATGCCGTGCCCTTCGGGCAGGTGGCAGAGGCCTCGTCGGGCCATGGCATAGGGCTTGCGACCCGTCACGTCCTCTCCGTCGAGGCGAACCCTGCCGCTGATCGGCGTGATGAGGCCGGAGGCGGCGCGGAGGGTCGTCGTCTTTCCGGCGCCGTTGGGACCGAGGAGCGCCACGACACCCGAGTCGGGGACCGAGAGGGAAACATCGCGCAGGACCACCGTCTCGCCGTAGCCGGCTGTGATCCCCTCGAGCTCAAGCATCGAACGCTCCCGCGGGAGGGACCACGCCGGGAGGGGGCGCACCCGCGGCGGCGTCTGCCATGCCGCCCTCTGAACCGAGGTAGGCGCTCCGCACGACCGGGCTGGCCAGCATCTCGGCCGCGGTGCCCTCGAAGACCATCTGTCCGAAGTCGAGCACGTAGATGTTCTGGCAGACCTGACGCACCAGCGCCATGTCGTGTTCGACCAGGAGGATGCCGACGCCACGTTCCGCGACTGCGGACAACAGGATCTCTCCGAAGCGCCTCGTCTCGCCGGCGTCGAGCCCCGAGGATGGTTCGTCGAGGAGCAGAAGGTCGAACGGCCCCGCGAGCACGCGCGCCAGCTCGACCATCCGGCGCTGACCGGTCGGGAGGAGTCCGGCCTGGAGGTCCGCCAGCGGTCCGATGCCGGTGAGCTCCATCGCCTCATTGACGGCTCTGCGCACCGTGGCGCGCTGCGCGGTGCTGCTCACCAGTTGGCGGGCGGGGTTTGCTCCGGCAAGCGAGGCCTCCCGGCCGAGGGCAACGTTCTCACGCACCGTGAGCGAGGAGAACAGCTCGACCCGCTGAAAGGACCGGCCGAGGCCGATGCGGGACCGCCCCGCTGGACCGAGTGACGTGACGTTGCGTCCGTGCAGCACGATCTCACCGTCGCTGGGCCGGACCAATCCCGAGCATGCGTTGAACGTTGTCGTCTTCCCCGCTCCGTTGGGTCCGACGAGGCCCGTGATCAACCCCATCGGCGCCGCGAGGCTCACCCCCTGCACGGCAGCCACGCCCCCGAAGCGGACGGAGAGCCCTCGGACTTGGAGCCCGATTGTCTCTCCCCGGGGCTCGACCGCCACCGCCTCGCCCGCGGCGGTGGCAGCCACAGCGGCCATCCGGCCGTCCCGGCGGGCGGCGTCCTCTTCGGTCGCGGCGGCGTCCGACACGACGCGTCGAACCTGCTCCGTGGTGACCATCTCTTCCGGCCGGCGGCCGCCCAGACGGTCGAGAAACTGACGCACGCGGAGAGGCACAGTCGCCGTCCTGCTCTGGAAGACGGCATACACCGCGGCCATCACACCGAAGAAGATTTGGAGGTACGTGGTGACGTTGTTGGAGGTGAAGTAACCGGGAATGACGGACACGCCGAGCGCGGCGAGCAACGCGTACCACGGCTCCCCGCCGATGGCGATGACGACCAGTGCGACGTACACCAGCGAGAGGAACGGGTCGTAAGTGGACCCGACCGCGTAGTGGAACTCAATCGCGATCAGGGCGCCGGCGAGACTGGCGAACCCGGCTGAGAGGCAGAAGACGAGGACCTTGATCACATTGGTCGTGGCTCCTTGCGTCTCGAGCGCAAGCGGCGAGTCCGCCAGCGCGCCCAGGAGGCGACCCATGCGGCTGCGCTGGATCACCATGATGACCGCGGTGCTGAGCACCGTCGCGATCAACAGCACGTAGTAGAACCCCCTGTCCGATGCGAGCGAGAGGCCGAAGATGCTGACGTCCGGTCGTGGCGCCGGTATTCCCGATGTGGTCAGTCCGAACATGAGGTTCGTCGAATAGAACAGATACTGGAGCAGAATTCCGAAGCCCAGCGTCGCCAGAGCCAGGAAGAGACCCGACAGCCTGATGGCCGGGATCGCCACGATCGCTCCCACGGGCAGTGCGACGAGCATCGCCAGCAGCAGCGCCAGGAGCCAGGGGAGGTGGAAGCTGTCGGTGAAGTGCGCAAAGGACGCCGCACCGACCGCAGCGAACGCGAGATGGCACAGCGAGATCTGGCCCGACACACGCACGAGGAGTCCCAGCGACAGCAACAGGATGGCGTCGGCGAGGAAGCTGGCCCAGATGGCCAGATGGTCCCCCACCAGGTTCGGGATCAGGCCCAGGACGACCAGCCCGATCGCGAAGGTCACGCCCCGAACCCGCCACGGCGCGTACCAGGACTTCCTGACCGGGAGCGTGGTCACCACCCGGCGCTCGGCCAGCTTCGC
Source organism: uncultured Acidimicrobiaceae bacterium (assembly GCA_963817735.1). Taxonomy (GTDB): domain Bacteria; phylum Actinomycetota; class Acidimicrobiia; order Acidimicrobiales; family RAAP-2; genus Bog-473. The sequence continues at coordinate 458,265 of CAWFPP010000003.1, forward strand.
CTTGGGAGTGACGCACAGTGCCCCGAAGAGCACGATGAAGGGGATCGCGGGCGGCAGGCCGCTGAGCCAGGTGATCGAGCCCGAGTACTTCGTGGCCAGGGACCCGGCGATGCCGACGAGCAGGCCCCCGACGAATGTGAGCGGCAGGCTCGAGAACGCGCCGATAGCCGCGGCCCCGAACGCATAGACGACGAGGGTCGAGATGATGACCGCGTTCAGGCTGAGACCGGGCGCCAGAAGAAGACCGGCCATGGAGCAGAAGGTCATGGAGATGATCCAGGCCCAGCGCCGCACTCGTATGGGGTTCTCGCCCGTCATCGACAGGAGGTCGGGGTTGTCGACGACCCCGCGCATGGCGTAGCCCAAGCGCACGGACCGGAAGAACCAGTACAGGACCGCGGTTGCGATGAGCGAGATGATCGTGACGGTGATCTGGTCCCATCCGACGTTCACGCCCAGAATCGGGATGGTCGACGTGGGCAGGAACGGTGGAAAGTTCACCTCGTTGTTCCCGTACCAGAGCTCGCCGACGCCGAGGACGAGAAGAAGGAGGCCGACGGTGGCGACCACTTTCAGGGTGGCTCCCGCCCGTTCGAGTGCCCGACCGAGCAACTCCATGAGCAGCCCCTCGGCCGGGCCGATGACCAGGATGCACACGGCGGCAGCCAGGCCCCACGGCCATCCATGTTCGTCGTGCAGCCAGTAGAAGACGAAGACGGTCAGCGCGGCAATGGCGCCGTAAGCCAGGTTGAAGATGCCCGACGTCTTGTAGGCGAGCACGAGACCGACGCCGGCGAGGCCGTAGACCGCACCGGTCGCGAGGCCGATGACGATGAACGGCAAGAAGTCCTGCATCGCTCAGCTCACCTCCCTCGCTGATCCCCCGGCCCGCGCCCCATGGCCACGCTCACGTCCCTCCGCGACGAGATTGCTGTGCCAAGACAGGACACTAAGGGGTCGGTATAGTCCGTGAAAGTGATGGGTGCGTCCCTGCTCGGGTCACCGAGCGGGAGGTAATGGGGCGACGGTGTGCATGCGCCGTCTGTATGGCTCCGGGGGGCCAAAGGGGGTGCACGTGTTCGTACGCGTGAAGAAGGTGGCAGCGACCTTTGCGATGGGTTCGCTCGCCACGGCGGGTGCGGTCAGCGTCGCCGTGGCGCCCGCCTCGCCGGCGGGTGCCGTCAGCTCCTCGGGCACGGTGACGATCGCCGATCTGTGCAGCTGCACCGGGCCGGAGGCCTCCTCGATCAGCCAGACCTCCGACACCATGCAGGCCTGGGCTTCGTGGGTCAACAGCCACGGTGGCCTGGCGGGGCACCAGGTGAACCTGGTCATCCTCGACGACGGCTACAGCGCTGCCAAAGCGCTGACGAACGCCGAGACGGCCATCAACCAGGATCACGCTGTCGCAATCTTCGACAACAGCGACGAGGATCCGTCGTTCGCCTCCACCGTGAAGTCGGCCGACGTGCCGGTGCTCGGCGGCCAGGAGACCGATTCGGGTTACCAGAACTCCGACTTCTTTCCCGCGGGCGCCACCTTCAACTACACCAACTCGGTCGGCGCCATCGTGGCCAAGGCCGCTGGCGTCAAGAAGATGGCCGCGGTGTACTGCGTGGAAGTCGCCATCTGCGCCGAATCGGTCCACCAGGGACAGAAGGTGGCGGCGCACTACGGCATCACGTACACGTACACGTCGAGCATCGGGTTCGCCGCGCCGAACTACACGGCCCAGTGCCTGGCGGCCAAGCAATCCGGTGCCACCGCAATGACGGTGGGCGACGCTTCCTCCGTGGTCGAGCACGTGGTCACGGACTGCGCCGCACAGGGGTACACGCCACGCCAGCTCTCGAGCGACGGCACGGTGGCGGCGGCCTGGCTCACGATTCCGGCCTTCAACGGGAACATCGACACCCAGTCCGACAACCTGTGGTTCCTCCACAACTCAGCGACGTCGACGATGTATCAGGCGCTGGACAAGTACGCGCCGGGGGTTCCCAGCGGGCCCAACTTCGGCGAGATCGTGCTGCAGTCCTGGTCGGACGGCGTTCTCCTGCAGGCCGCCGTGAAGGCCGCCGGCGCAACGAGCGCCGCGCCACTGACCTCGGCTGACATACTCAAGGGCCTCTACGGGCTCCCCACGGGCGAGACGCTCGGCGGATTGTCGCCGGCCCTGCACTTCGTCAAGGGCGAGCCTGCCAACAACAGCTGTTTCTTCGAAATGGGCATAAAGAACGGCAAGTTCGTCGCCCTCCACGGCGGGACGACGACCTGCGCTCCGCTCGTGAAGGCGGGAACGCTGCCGACCAACCACTGAGCCACACCGAGCGGCGGGAGCCGCCGACTCGCGTCGCTCTTCGTCGCCGATCCTGGCCATATCCTCCTCGGGTGTCACGCCGAGGCGTGTGCCAAACTCCACCCCCTACGCCGCCGGGACTCGCCTCCCGGTGCTGTGGTCACGCACGAACCAGATGAGTCACGAACGCGAGGAGCGCATGGCCCGAGTTCCCATCGAAGAAGGGTTCTTCCGGATTCCCGACGACCCGGCGGAGCAGCCACGTCTCCTCGGCAGCCGCTGCCCGGCCTGCGGCGAGGTCTTCTTCCCGCGCCGCCTGGTCTGCGCCAAGTGCCTGCACGAGGGAACCGAGGACGTCGAGCTGTCCACTCGAGGGACCATCCATACCTGGACCTACTGCCACGTGCCGATGTTCGGCAAGAAGGATGCGGACGTGGCCGGCTACGGCGTGGCCCAGGTGGACCTGCCCGAGGGACCGCGGGTTCAGTCGATCCTCTCGGGTGGCCACGACGACTTCGCCATCGGCATGGAGGTCGAGATCGACCTCGAGACGCTGCGCCAGGACAAGGACGGCAACGACGTCGTGATCTACCGCTTCCGCCCCGCCACTGCCACCCCCGCCGCCGCCACCAACACCAGAGCCACCAACACCGGAGCCACCAACACCGGAGCCACGGCATGAGCCACCATGGGCTCAAGTTCGACGGCGTCGCCGTCGCGGGCATCGGCATGGTCCGCTTCGGCATGCACAAGGAGATCCCCGGTTCGCACCTGGCGCGGGACGCCGGCCTCCTCGCCCTGCACGATGCCAACATGACGCTCGCCGACGTCGACGAGGCCTTCGTGGGGTACATCCAGCCGGCCTCCATGCTCGGCATCAAGGCCATGAAGGAGTTCGGCCTGACCGGGCTCCCGGTCACGCACATCGAGAACGCTTCGGCCACCGGGCTGGTGGCCTTCCGAGATGCCGCCTGGGCCGTCAGCTCCGGCCGGGCCGACGTGGCCATGGCGCTCTGCTTCGACAAGTTCACCGACATGGTCGGTGGCGGTGGCCGCGGCGCCGGCCGCGACCAGATCGACGCGCCGATCCTGCCGGCGGCCTACTTCGCGCTTTGGGCGCAGCGCCGCATGCACGACCGTGGCACGACACCCGAGCATTTCGCCACCATCGCGGCCAAGAACTGGAATTACGGCGCCACGTGCCCGACGGCGCATCGCCAGTCCGACCACGTGGTGACGGCCGAGGAGGTGCTGGCCGCCCGCATGGTGGCCGAGCCCCTGACCACCATGATGTGCTGCCCGCCCGACGACGGCGCGGCCTGCATCATCGTGGCGCGCGAGGACCTGGTGCGGGCCCGCCAGCCGGACCGTCCCGTGGTGCGCGCATTGGCCTCGGCGCTCATGTCGGAGACGTACTCGCCGGGCCACACGTTCGTCGGCCCGGTCGTCGGCCCGTCCTCCATGACGCGCGACACCGCCAACGAGTGCTACGAGGCGGCCGGCCTCGGGCCCGAGGACGTGAGCGTGGCCTACTGCCACGACGCCTTCGTCAACGAGGAGCTCGAGTACTACGAGCTGCTCGGGTTCTGCGCCGAGGGCGAGGGCGAGAAACTGGTGGTCGAGGGCGAGACGGGTCCGGGTGGGCGCATCCCGTTCAACACGGACGGCGGCCTGCTCGCCCGGGGACACCCGGGTGGGCCCACGGGCACGGCCATGTTGCACGAGGCGGTGCTGCAGTTACGAGCCCAGGCGACCGGCCGCCAGGTCGATGGCGCCAAGGTCGCGCTGGCGCACCTCGTCGGCGGCGGGAGCATTGCGACGGTCAACCTCTTGGGAGTGGAAGGAGTCGGCACATGACAACGAGCGACGAGCGAAGGGCCACCGGCCGCGAGATACAGGGCCAGCTCTGGCCCGCCATCCTCAAGGGCCCCGGCGGCCAGTTCCCTGCGGCCAAGCTGGCCCCGGACTACTTCGACCACGTGCAGCAGAGCGCGTTCGGCGACATCTGGTCGCGGCCGGGCCTGCCGGTGCGGGACCGCTCCATGATCACCGTCGCCCTCCTCACCGCGCTCGGCCAGCCCGAGGAGCTGCGCTCGCACATCGCCGGCGCGCTGAACGTGGGCATCTCACGCGAGGAGATCGTCGAGATCATCATGCACACGTCGATCTACGCCGGCGTGCCTGCGGCCGGGTCGGCCATGCGGGTGGCGGCCGACGTACTGGGGACCGACTAGCTCACGTCCCAGCGCAGCGCCACGCCGGCCTGCTGCTCGGCGTAGGCGACGAGCTCGCTCCAGTCGGCGCCGCCCAACCCATCCTCGACTGCGCCGTCGAGCACGCCGCGCACGGCGGAGGCCACTGGCGTCGGCACGCCGAGAGCGGTGCCCGAATCCACGATGAGCTTGGCGTCCTTGGCCGCCAGCTCGAGCGCGAACTGGGTGGGCCGGCCCCGTCCGTCGATCGTCTCGACCTGACGGTCCAGGAAGAAGTTCGACGCCCCTCCCGTGCGCAGGATCTCGACGGCGGTAGGCACCTCGATCCCCGCCTTCTTGGCCAGCGCCAGTCCCTCGAGGCAGACCCAGGTCGTCGTGAAGGCGATCTGACTGTTGAGCAGCTTCATGGTGTTGCCGAGCCCGAGCGGCCCAACGTGGAACGTGGCCCGGCCGAGCGGCTCGAGCACGGGGAGGACACGGGCGACGGGCTCGTCATCACCCCCGACCATGAACATGAGCATGCGCTTCTCGGCGCCGATGGACCCGCCGGTGAGCGGCGCCTCCACCAGGTGATGCCCCGATGCGGCCAGGCGCTCCCCCAGCTCGCGGACGACAGCCGGGCTGTTGGTGGACAGGTCGACCAGGACGGCACCCGGCGAGGCGGCCGCGGCCCAGGCGGCGGCGACGTCCGACACGATGTCGGGGGTGGGCAGCGACAACAGGGTGACGTCGGCCTGTCGGGCCACCGAGGCGACGTCCGGCGCGACGGTGGCGCCCGTGATCGCCTCTGCGGCACCTGCGTCGACGTCGTAGACGACCACCTCGTTGCCGTCCGCCACCAGGTTCGCCGCAATGAACTTCCCGATGTTCCCCAGCCCGATCACACCTGTCGCCATCGACCCTCCCCGAGTCTGAATGCCCTGGCAGCGGCCCGGAGCGGGCGCCCGGCGCGAGCGTATAGTGAACCTGACTCGTGCGTCAGGGAAAGAAGGGGGCTTCGATCATGGGCCTGCGCGATCACGTCATCTGCGACAGTGACCTCCACGTGATGGAGCCTCCCGACCTGTGGGAGCGCTACATCGACCCGGCCTACGCCCACGCCGCCCCGCGGGACTGTCCGAGATCACCCGCGACATGCGGGTGCGGGTGAAGAACCACACCATGCTGCGGATGGGGGCCACCCGACCGATGCACGTGGAGGGCCGTAAGACGGGCTGGCAGAAGGACCACGACAATGTCTACGCGGCGTCCGAGGCCCGGGGCTGGGACGCCCAGTCACAGGTCGACGCCATGGACGCCGAGGGGCTCGACATGGCGGTGCTGTTCCCGTCCCGCGGGCTGTTCGTGCTCGGCCTGGACTCGTCCGAACAGATCGGCAGCGACGGCCTGGAGCCCGAGTTCGCCACCGCCATTGCGCGCGCCTACAACGATTGGCTCAAGGACTTCTGCGACCACACCCCGGACCGCATGTACGGCTCGGGCATGGTCGCGCCGCACGACGTGGCCGGTGCCGTCGTCGAGGCGCGGCGCTGTGTGGAGGAGCTCGGCTTCAAGTCGATCTTCCTCCCGCCGGCGACGGTGAACCGGCGGCCCTGGCACCACCCGGCCTACGACCCGCTGTGGGCGGAGATCCAGCGACTGGGCGTGCCACTCTCCTTCCACGGCGGGGGCCAGACCTACCTGACTCCCGACTTCGGCCTGGAGGTGCTGGACAAGTTGATGCTCTGGCACACGTTCAGTCAGCCGCTGGGAATCCAGTTCGTGACAGCGTGCCTGTGCGGCGGTGGCGTGCTGGAGCGCTTCCCGGACCTGAAGGTGGCGCTGCTCGAGGGCAACTGCTCGTGGGCGCCGTGGTTCATGTACCGCCTCGACGAGCACTGGGAGTGGACCGGCTGGTACGAGGCACCGGAGCTCACGATGCCGCCCTCGGAGTATTTCAAGCGCAACTGCTGGGTCTCCGTCGAGGCAGACGAAGTGACGGTGCCGCACTTCGTGGAGACGTTCGGTGACGAACGCATCATCTTTTCGACCGACTATCCGCACGGTGACTCGAAGTACCCGCACGCCGTGGACTCATTCGACAAGCTGCCTCTCTCCGATGACAGCAAAGCGAAAATTGTGAGCACCAACTGGTCCGCTCTCTACGACATTCCGTTGGTGAAGAGGCTCTGACGCGACATTCACTAACGCGACATTCACCCCGATGGAGCAGTGCGCACGGAGTGGTCAGGCCTCGGCGATCGCCTTCATGGCAGCCAAGGTCTCCGCGATGCCGCTCTTCGCAGCGTCGCTGCGCACCATAATCTCCTTGCGCGCGTCGTCACCGAATCTCTTCTCGAAGAACGCAACGCCCTCCGGAGGCAGCTCCCAGGTCTCGGTCACTTCGGTACCGCCGTCCACCGCAGAGAACGAATAGGCCCATCGGGCTCGGGTCGGTGGCTCGGCCACGACCCACCCGAACTCCCGGCCGCGATCTGCCACCACGACCTCTGAGCGGGTCTCCCACGTCCGCTCGGGCCGCTCGTTCCGGCCCGTGAATTTGGCGCCCACCCGCGCGCCGTCGCCCTCGTCCCACCAACAGGCCTTGCACACCGGGCTCAACGCGCCCATCTGCGTGACGTCCGCCACCATGTCGTAGAGCACCTCCGGCGAGCGGTTGATCACGATCGAGTCCGAGTGGCGAAACTTTTCCATGCCGTCAGTATGGCGGGCGACGGGATGGCGTGTCAGGCCCCGTGCGACGACGCGGGGCGCCCGAGACCGAGATGCGCCCGAAGCGTCGAGCCCGTGTAACGGTCGCGGAAGACACCCCGGCGCTGCAACTCGGGCACGACCAGGCGGACGACGTCCTCGTACGCACCCGGCGTGTGCGTGGCCGCGATGACGAACCCGTCGCAGGCACCGCCACCGAACCACTCCTCCATCTGGTCGGCGATGTCAGGACCCGTCCCGACGAAGCGCGGGCCTTGCAACAGGGTGGCCCGGTGTCCGGCCAGATCCCCCAGCGTGACCGTCTCGCCGCCGATGTGCGCACGGATGTTCTGCACCAGCCCGCGGATGCCCGAAACGGACTCGATGAGCTCGTCGGTGATGGGGGCGTCGAGCGCCAGGCCGGAGAAGTCGTAGTTCATGAGCTCGGAGAGCAGCGTGAGCGACGCCATCGGGTCCACGAGGTCGTTGAGGAAGAGCTGCTCGCGTTCCTCCGCGTGGGCCTTGGACTCGCCCACGACCGTGTAGGCCATGGGGAGCATCTTCACGGTGTCGGGATCGCGCCCGAGCTCGCCGATCTTCTCCTTCTGGTCCTTGTAATGCGCCCGGGCGATGTCGAGACCGGGATCCCCCGTGAAGATCAGCTCCGCCCATTTCGCCGCGAACTCCCGGCCTCGGCCCGACGAGCCAGCTTGCAGCAGGACCGGCCGACCCTGCGGGCAGCGGGGCACGGTCAACGGGCCCCGCACCTCGAACCAGTCCCCGTGGAAGCCGAGCTCATGGACCTTCTCGGGGTGGGCGAAGAGCGGCGTCTCGCGGTCGAGCACGAGCGCGTCGTCGTCCCAGCTGTCCCAGAGGCCGGTCGTCGCCTGGAGGAACTCGTCGGCGCGGTCATAGCGTGCGTCGTGGGCGAGGTGTTCCTTCAGTCCGAAGTTCTGCGCCTCACCGTCGTTCACCGACGTCACCACGTTCCAGGCCGCCCGTCCCCCTGAGAGGTGGTCGAGGGTCGCGAACGTGCGGGCCACGTGATAAGGCGAGTAGTAGGTCGTCGAGTACGTCGCGCCGAGACCGATGTGCCGGGTGGCCGCGGCCACGATCCCGAGCACGATGCTCAGGTCGAGCTTCACCGGACGGGCCCCGGTGCGTACGGCCTCGGCCACCGAACCGCCGTAGATGCCAGGCATGGCCAGGCGGTCGTCGAAGAACATCAGGTCGAAGCAGCCGTCCTCGAGCGTGCGCCCCAACTTCTCGTAGTAGCCCGCCGTCAGGAACCCGTGCTCGGTGGCCGGATGGCGCCACGAGCCCGCATAGACCGTGGCGTTCCCGGCCTGCATGAAACCCACCAACGCCATCTGCCGTCGCGTGCTGTCCCCCATCAGTTCGCCGCGTCCCGCTGCGGCTTGCGCAGCGTGTCGATGTTGGCCCGGAGCTCCTGTGTGGTGAAAGACCGGTCCTCCGCCGTCAGGGCGAAGTCGAGGGCGGCGAGCACGGCCCGCTCCATCTGGATGTTGATGATGCGCTTGGTGTCCTCCACCGCCCCCTTGGGGAGTCGCGCGATCTTGTGCGCGCACTCCATCGCCTGGCCCAGGACCTCGCCATCGGGACAGACGTGGTTCGCCAGCCCGATTTCGGCGGCCCGCCGGGCCGGGATCCGCTCCCCCGTGAGCGCATACTCCTTGGCCAGCTGCAGGCTGGTCAGGGTGGGCCACACCACGGGACCGCCGTCGGCGGCCACGAGCCCGAGCAGCACGTGCGGGTCGGCCAGATGCGCGCTCTCGGCCATGAACACGATGTCGGAGAGCGCGACCAGGCTGCAGCCGAGTCCCACCGCCGGGCCGTTCACGGCGGCGACGATCGGTACCCGGCAGCCCACCATCCCGGTGACGATCTGGCGCCCATGGGCGAGCGTGAGCGAGCGCAGCGCGGCATCTTTCGACAGCTCATCGAGGTAGCCATAGTCACCGCCGGCCGAGAAGGCACGTCCGGCGCCCGTGATGACGGCCGCCCGGGCCTCGTCGTCCGCGTCGAGCTGGGGGAACAGCGCAGCCAGGCCGCGGTGCAGGTCGTGGTTGGTGGCGTTGAGCTGCCCGGGCCGGTTGAGCGTGATGACGCGGACGGGCCCGTCGGCGTGGACCTGCAGCTCGTCGGGAAGGTCGTATGTGCTCATGCGGTGGGCAGCTCCAATATTCGGCCGGCGATGAGATTGCGCTGTATCTGCGACGTGCCCCCCATGACGCTCTGGGCGCGACTGTAGAGGTACACCCTGAGCCAGGTGTCGGTCCCGTCGGTGTGCACCGCACCGCCCACGGAGAGCGCGGCGTGGCCCACCGCCTGTTCCGCTTCGGTCATGAGGAGCTTGTCGACGGAACCTTCCGGACCATGGGTCAGGCCGCCGAGGCGGTCCGACAGGCGGCGACTGACGTGGCAGCGCAGCATCTCGGTCTCGACCAGGGCCCAGGCCAGGTCGCGCAACGGCTCGGGACCGAAGGCGGCCTCGTCCTCCTGCACGACGTGGACGAGCTCGTTGGCCAGCTTGCCGTAGCGCGCCACGTAGCCGAGCTCGCCGGGCTCGCGCTCGTGACCGACGACCGTCATGGCCAGCCGCCAACCCTCTCCGGGCTCGCCGACCATGTTGGCGGCGTCGACGCGGGCGCCGTCGAAGAGCACCTCACCGAACTCGCGGGTGACCCCGTTGATCATCCGCAGCGGGCGCTGCGCAATGGCGGGTTGGCGCATCGGGACGATGAAGGCGGAGATGCCGCGGTGCTTCGGCACGTCGGGGTCCGTGCGGGCGAGGACCAGGCACCAGTCGGCGGCGTCGGAGTAGCTCGTCCAGACCTTGTGGCCGGTCAGCACGTACTCCCCGCCGTCGCGCACCGCCCGCGTGCGCAGTGAGGCCAGGTCGGAACCGGCGTCGGGCTCGCTGAAGCCCTGGCACCAGCGTTCCCGGCCGTTCACCAGCCCCGGCAGGAAGCGGCGCCTGATGTCGTCGTTGCCGTGGCGCAGGATCCCCTGCACCAGGTAGCCGACGCTCGGGCGCGGCGGTGCGGCGGCGGCGGTCAATTCCTCGTCGAGGATCACCTCGTACACGCTGGGCAGCCCGTGCCCGCCCACCTCGGTCGGCCAGGAAAGGCCGAAGAACCCGGCGTCGTAGAGCGTCTGGTGCCAGGCGGCCTGGCCCGCCCAGTACTCGTCCGCCGTCGACGACGCGGGGAGGCCCGGGTTGTTCTCGCGCAACCAGGACCGCAGGCGGAGCCGGAACTCGCGCTCCTCGGGCGAATCAGCGAAGTCCATCGTCGGCTCCGATGCTGCGGGCGGCCAACACCCGGGTCAGGTTGGGCCCGACCCCGCCGAAGACGTCGGTCGAAAGAAGGGCGCGGCGCAGGTAGACGTGGGCCAGGCAGTCCCAGGTGTTGCCGATACCGCCGTGCACCTGAATGGCGGACTCGCAGACCGAACGGGCGGCCCGGGCGCAGAAGGCCTTGGCCGCCGCCGTCGCGGCCAGCGCAGCGGGCGCCGGCAGCGCGTCCACCGCCCAGGCGGCATGCAACGCGATGCTCCGGGAGCCCTCGAGGGCGACGAGGGCGTCGGCCAGCAGGTGCTGGACCGCCTGGAAGGATCCGATGGCCGCGCCGTACTGCGTGCGCTGGCGCGCGTAGTCGGTGGCCAGCGTCAGCGCGCCGCGCATGACGCCGACGAGGTCCGCGCTGGTGGCGGCCAGCCCCAGGCTGTGCCACGCCGCGACATCGTCGGGACCCAGCTGCCGGGTTTGCCCGTCGACCGGCGTCACTGCACCCGGCGGACGCACGCGCGCGACAGGCCGCGTCAGGTCGACGCGGGTCTCGATCGTCTCGAGCGCGACCGTGCCGAGGGTGTAGCGGTCGGCACCGTCGTCGACGAGCACCAGGGCCGACGACGCCAGGCAGGCGTCCGGCGCCAGGGTGCCGGCGGGCACCAGGCCGTCGGCGACCACCGCCGGCTCCCCGAGATCCGTGCGCAGCGCGACCGTCTCGGGTGCGGTGGCGGGCGGCGCCCCGGCCCGGCGGCGCAGCTCGGCCGCCATGGTGGCCCCCAGGAAGGCGACATCGGCCAGGCCCCGCCCCAGCTCCTCGGCGACGACGGCGACCTCGACCGCGGACGCCCAGGGCGTCGAACGGTCGTCCGTGGCCGCCCGCAGCTCGCGCCAACCGGACGCCTCGACGGCCGCGTCCAGTTTCAGCACGCGCTCGCGGTCGTCGAGCGCAGCCACGCCGTGGACGCCGAGGCGGTCGACCACCTGCGCCGCCGCGTCGCGCAGCGCCACCTGCTCGGGTGAGAGACGGACGTCCATCAGCCGGGCGGTGCGGCGGCGAAGGCCGGAGCCCACTCGTCGCGGAGAGTCCGGCGCAGCACCTTGCCCGACGGTGTCCGCGGGACGGTCTCGACCACGACGACGTGCTGCACCCGCTTGTAGGTCGCCAGCGTGTCGGCGACGAGCCGCTCGAGCTCCTCTGCGCTCACCGCGGCACCGGCCCGGAGCTGGACGGCGGCCACCGGCACCTCGCCGGAGCTCCGGTCGGGCACGCCGAACACCGCGCAGTCGATGACGGAGGGATGGCCGAGGAGCACGGCCTCTATTTCGGCCGGGGCGACCTGAAAGCCGTTGACCTTGATCATCTCCTTGCAGCGGTCGGTGAGATGGACCCAGCCTTCGGCCTCGAGCCACCCGACGTCGCCGGTGCGGTACCAGCCGTCGGCGAAGGCCGCCGCTGTCGCCTCGTCGGGGAGGTAGCCGGCCATGGCCGAGTCGCTCTTCACCTGCACCTCGCCCACGCCGCCCGGCGGGAGCACCTCCCCGGTATCGAGGTCGACGACCCGCAGCGAGACGCCGCCGGCGGGGAGCCCGGCGGAATCGAGGCGCCACCTGTCCGGATCCTCCACCGGGTTCGCCGCGATCACGGGCACCTCGCTGGTCCCGTAGGCGGGAAGCCAGCGCACCCCGCTGCGTGCCGACACCCGTTCGGCCACGCTGGGCGTGATCGGCGTGGCGCCCCACATGACGTAACGGAGTGACGAGAGGTCGTAGTCCTCGAGCGCCGGGTGGTTGGCCATGGCCAGCGCGATCGGGGCGACCGCCATCTCGAGCGTCATGCGCTCGTCCTGAATGCAGCGCAGCTCCTCGTCGAGGTCGAACCGTCGGTGGAGCCGCACCGTGGCGCCCGCCGCGGCCGCGGCCAACAGGTTCAGCAATCCGAGGATGTGCGATGGCGGGGTCGCCACCTGGAACCGGTCGTCGGAACCGAGGCCCAGGGCCGTGACCCAGTGCTGGGTGCCCATGTGGATGGACCGGTGCGTGTGGCGCACCGCCTTCGGACTGTCGGTGGTCCCGGAGCTGAAGACGAAGACGGCGTCGTCGGTCTCCTCAATGGCCACCGAGGGCGGTGGCACGCTGCTGGTGCGATCGAGCGCGGCGGCCGCAGAGGCCTCATCGAGGTCGAGGACGGCGTCGGCTCCGAGCTGCTCGGCCAACAGGGCAACGGCGGCGCCGTCGGCGACCGCGCAGCGGGGTGCGGTGAGGCCGCAGGCGGTTGCCACCTCGAGTGCCTTCCACGACGAGTTGAGCATGACCGGGGCCGCGCCCAGCTTGCTGGCGGCATGGACCGTCACCACGAACTCGGGCCGGTTCGACGTCATGACCGCCACGCGGTCGCCCCGGCCGACGCCCCGACCGGCGAGATGCCGCGCCAGCGCGTTGGCGGCCCGGTCGAGCTCCCCGTAGGTCCAGCGATCGTCGCCGGCCAGGACCGCCACGTGATCGGGGAGCTTCCCGGCCGCCGACTCGAGCCCGCGATGCATGAGGCTCGTTGCCATGGGGAAACATTCTTCTCCGAATTGAGATTCGGCGTCAACACCCAGGAAGTGTATGGTTATCAGTGCCATGACCAGCCCGAACGTCGGGGCGACCGACGAGGACGTCCGGTCCGAGATCATCGAGACCGTTCGCCGTTTCGTGGCCCGCGAGGTCATTCCGGTGGCGTCCGAACTCGAGCGTTCCGACACCTACCCCGAGGCCATCGTCGAGCAGATGCGCGGGCTGGGCCTCTTCGGCGTCACCATCCCCGAGGAGTACGGCGGCCTGGGCCTCGACCTGCTGACCTACATCGGCGTCATTGAGGAGCTGTCCTACGGCTGGATGAGCCTCACCGGCGTGGTGAACACCCACACCATGGCGGCCACGCTGGTGCTGACGCACGGCACCGAGGAGCAGAAGGAGCGTTGGCTCCCCGCCATGGCCACGGGGGCGCGGCGTGGCGCGCTGTCGCTGTCGGAGCCCGACGCCGGGAGCGATACGCGCAACATCTCGTGCCGGGCCCAGCGCGACGGGGACGAGTACGTCCTCAACGGGAGCAAGGCGTGGGTCACCAACGGCGAGCGGGCCTCCATCGTGGCGCTGGCGGCGCGGGCCGAGGAGGGCATCACCGCCTTCATCGTGGAGAAGGAGCCCGGCCCGCGCTTCGAAGGCATCGCGGTGAGCAAGCACATGGGCAAACTGGGCTACCGCGGCGTCGAGACGGTCGAGATGGCGTATACGGACCATCGCATCCCGGCCGCCAACGTCATCGGCGAGCTGGGGCGCGGCCTGCCCCAGATTCTGGGCGTGCTCGAGGTGGGCCGCATCAACATTGCGGCGCGGGCGGTCGGCGTGGCCCGGGCCGCCTTCGACGCCGCCCTGGCCTACAGCCTGCAGCGCGAGACCATGGGCAAGGTCATCGGCGAGCACCAGGCCATTCAGCTCAAGCTGGCCGACATGGCGACGCACCTGGAGGCGGCGCGCCTCCTCACGCGCAACGCCGCCGAGCGCCGGGCCCAGGGACTGCGCTGCGACGTCGAGGCCGGCATGGCCAAGCTCTTCGCCAGCGAGACCGCGCTCGAGCTCAGCACCGAGGCCATGCGGATCCTCGGCGGGGTCGGCTACACCACCGAGTTCCCGGTCGAGCGCTTCTACCGCGATGCACCGTTGATGATCATCGGCGAGGGCACCAACGAGATCCAGCGCATCGTGATCGCCCGGGGGCTGCTGGCCCGGGCCCGCCATCAGGCCTGAGCCGGCCCTTCGCCGCCGTCCCCGGGGGGCGCAAGTTCCGCCAGCACCTCTTCGGTGTGCTCGCCCAGGAGCGGCGCCGGCGCCGCCCGGCCGACGGGCAGGTCCGAAAAGCTCACCGGCCCGTTGACGGAGCGCCGGGTCGTCCCGTCTGCGTCGGCGGGCAGTGTCAGAAAGCCGTCGTTGGCGGCGAGCTGCGGATCGCCGAGCACGTCGGCCGGGCCCTGCGCCGGCGCCCACCACACACCCTCTGCGTCCAGCCGCTCGGCCCATTCGGCCAGCGTGCGCTCACCGACGATCTCGTCGAGCACGGCGATGACCTCGGTGCGGTTCTGGCGCAGCGCTCTCGCGTCGGCGAAACGCGGGTCGTCCCGCAGGTCGGTCCGGCCGAGCGCGCGCAGCACCGGATCGATGTGGCGGTCCGCCTCCAACCCGGTGAGGAAGAACCAGCGGCCGTCCTTGGTCCGGTAGGAGTTCATCAAGGGTGTCTGGTTGGAGTGGCGCGCCTCCGCCTTGGCCACCTTGCCCACCGTCTCCTGCAGGCTGAGATCCCACCCGAGCACGTAGGTCCCGGTCCGTAGCAGTGACACCTCCACGACGCGCCCGCGGCCGGTCTGGCGCTGCTCGAGCACCGCGGCGAGGAGCCCGGCCAGGGCGGCCAGCCCGCTGATGTGGTCGCCGATGCCGCCGCGGGCGTTGAGCGGGACGCCCTCGCTGTCGGCCAGTTGCACGGACAGGCCCGACCGGGCCCAGAAGGCCCCGATGTCGTAGGCGGGACGGTTGCGGTCCTCGCCGCGGAGGCCATACCCGCTCACGCTGCAGTAGACGAGGCGGGGATGGCGGGCCACGGTCGCCGCCGGCTCGAGGTCGAGGCCGTCGAGCGCGTCGGGACGCAGGTTGGTGAGGAAGACATCCGCCGTCGCGAGCAATTGCTCCAGCTGCGCCCGCGCTTCGGTGCGGCGCAGGTCGAGGACGACACTGCGCTTCCCCCGGTTGTCCTGCGCGAAGGCGGGATTCGGGAAGTCCTGGCCGATACCCAGAGATCCGAAGGCACTGCGCATGGGGTCGCCGTTCGGCGGCTCCACCTTGATGACATCGGCGCCCCAGTCGGCCAGCAGGGCGCCGGCCGAGGGTGCAGCCACCCACACACCCATCTCCACCACACGCAGACCGGTGAGGGCGGCGAGGCCGGCCGGCTGCGCGGGCTCACCCGGTGCGGTCGGCATCGTCAGGCCTCGGTGCGCGACGTGCCTGCGGCCCGGTCCCGCAGCACGTCCTTGCGCACCTTCCCCGTGGCGTTCAGGGGCAGCGCATCCACGATCTGCACGAACCGGGGGACCTTGTAATTGGCCATCTCGCGCCGGCTCCATTCGATGATGTCGGCACCGGAGACGTCGGCACCGGAGACGTCCGCCGACACGACCACGAAGGCCATGCCCACCTCGCCCAAGCGCTGGTCGGGGACACCGATCACCGCGGCCTGGTGCACGGCGGGGTGCCGCAACAGTGCGTTCTCGATTTCGGCCGGGTAGGCATTGAACCCCCCGACGATGAACATGTCCTTGACGCGGCCCACGATGCGGAGCCGGCCCGCTTCGTCCAACTGGCCGAGATCGCCGGTGCGCAACCAGCCGTCCGCCGAGAGCACCTTGTCCGTCTCTTCTGGATCGTCGAGGTACCCCGCCATGATGCTGCCCCCGCAGAGCAGCACCTCCCCCGCGTGACCGGCCTCGACATCGCGACCGTCCTCGCCCACGACACGCAGCTCGAACCCCGGGCGCGGCCGCCCCACGGTCGTGGCGATGGCCTCGGCATCGTCGTCCTCCGACGTCGCACAGGCGGTCCCGCCTTCCGTGAGCCCGTAGCCGGTGACGATCAGCGAGAACGGAAGTTCCGCTTGGACGCGGCGGATCAGCTGCACCGGGATGTCCGCCGCGCCGGTCACCGCCACGCGCAACGACGACAGGTCGTGCTGTGCCCGCTGCGGGTGGTCGAGGAGCGACTGGTAGAGGGTCGGCGGGCCCGGCAGCACGGTGACGTGCTCGGCGGCGACCCGGGCCAGGACGCGCCCGGCATCGAACACGGGCTCGGGCAGCATGGTGGCGCCGGCGGCGACGCTGGCCAGGATGCCCGCCTTGAGCCCGAACATATGGAAGTAGGGGTTCACCTGCAGGTAGACGTCGCCGGCCCGGAGTCCGGTCATGGCCACCCAGTCCGTGGCCACGGTCAAGGTGCGCCCGTGGGTCATGACGACGCCCTTCGGAACACCGGTCGTCCCCGAGGTGAAGAGGATGTCCGAGGGGTCGTCCGGGCCCAGCGCGACGCTGCGCCGCTCGACCTCGGATTTAGAGGCCGCCGTGGCTCCGTCCAGGAACTCCTGCCACGAGACGGCGCCGCCGGCGCCGTCGCCCCCGGCGTCGATGATCGTCCCGAGCTCGGGCAACGTCGCGCCCGTGTCCCGCAGCATGGCCACGTAGTCGGTGCCCAGGAAGTCGGTCACGGTGACGAGGACGCGGGCCCCGCTCCGCGCCAGGACCACCGCGGCCTCGGCGCCCTTGAAGCGCGTGTTGATGGGAACGAGAACGGCTCCGGCCGCGAACACGCCCAGTGCCGCCACTGTCCATTGCGCGCAGTTGCCGCACCAGATCGCCACCCGGTCGCCGGGCCCGACCCCGGCCGACACCAGCGCGGCACCGAAATTCCCGGCTTCCTCCGCCAGCTGCGCATAGGAAAGGTCCGTCGGCCCGTCCCGCACCGCGACCCGGTCGGCGAATTCGCCGGCGGCGTCAGCGAGCATCACCGGGATGGAGGGCCAGCCCTTTGAGAATGGTCCTCTTTCCATACAATAATGATACTTTCGAACGTTGGCCGCACGAGAAGCGGGAGGTTGACCGGCCCGCGAAGCTGGAAGGGGACACTCATGACTACCACCGCGCCCGCGCCCTACTACGACCCCTACGACTTCGAGATCGACGCCGACCCCTACCCGGTCTGGAAGCGGCTGCGCGACCAGGCCCCCCTCTATTACAACGAGAAGTACGACTTCTACGCCATCAGCCGGTACGAGGACGTGGAGCGCGCCTCGGTCGAGTGGCAGACGTACAGCTCGGCCAAGGGCTCGGTGCTCGAGATCATCAAGGCGGAGATGGAGATGCCCCCGGGTCTGTTCATCTTCGAGGACCCGCCCGACCACGACCTCCATCGCGGCATCATGAGCCGCGTCTTCACACCCCGGCGCATGGCGGCCATTGAGCCGCAGGTGCGGGACTTCGCAGCGCGCACACTCGACCCTCTGGTCGGCCAGGGGGGCTTCGACTTCATCCTCGACCTGGGCACGGAGATCCCGATGCGCACCATCGGCATGCTGCTCGGCATTCCCGAGGAGGACCAGCAGGCGATCCGCGACCACATCGACGAGGGCCTGCGGCTCGAAGCGGGCGTCATGCCCGAGGTCGACATCAATGCCAGCGGGCGGACCGACGCCGACTACGGCGCCTACATCGACTGGCGGGCCGAGCATCCCTCCGACGACCTCATGACGGAGCTCCTCACCGCCGAGTTCACCGACGTGGACGGAACAGTCCGCACCCTGACCCGCGAGGAGATCCTCGGCTACATCGGCCTGCTCTCAGGGGCCGGGAACGAGACCACGACGCGCCTCATCGGCTGGGCCGGCAAGCTCCTGGCCGAGCACCCCGACCAGCGCAAGGCGCTGGTGGACGACCCGTCGCTCATTCCGGCGGCCATTGAGGAGTGCCTGCGCTACGAGCCGCCCTCCCCCGTCCAGTCGCGCTACGTGACCACGAACGTCGAGCACCACGGCCGGACCGTTCCGGCCGGGAGCGTCATGGTGCTCCTCAACGCGTCGGCCAACCGCGACGAGCGGGAGTTTCCCGACCCCGACACGTTCGACATCCACCGCAAGGCCCAGCGCCACCTGAGCTTCGGGTACGGCCTGCATTTCTGCCTGGGCGCACACCTGGCGCGACTCGAGGCGCGCGTCGCGCTGGAAGAGCTCCTGCGGCGCTTCCCGGAATGGGAGGTCGACACGGCCAACGCGGTACAGGCTCGGACCTCCACGGTGCGGGGGTGGGAGAAGCTGCCGGTCCTCGTCCCGTCATGAGCGGCGATCGCTACCGGGTGGTCCAGTGGGCCACCGGGAACATCGGCTCGCATTCCCTGCGCGCCGTCATAGAGCATCCGGACCTCGACCTGGTGGGGCTGTACGTCTACTCGGAGGACAAGGCCGGGCGCGACGCCGGAGAACTGTGCGGCGCCACACCCACAGGGGTGCGGGCCACGCGCGACGTGGGCGAGATCCTCGCCCTGCAGCCGGACTGCGTCCTCTACATGGCCGACCGGGTGGACGTGGATGTGCTGTGCCAGTTGCTCGGGGCGGGCGCGAACGTGGTGTCGACCCGCAGCGAATTCCACAATCCGGCCCGGCTCGATCCGGAAACCCGCCGCCGGCTGGAGGCGGCCTGCGCGCAAGGGAAGTCCTCGCTGCACAGCACCGGCTCGAGCCCGGGGTTCATCACCGAGGCGCTGCCTCTCGTGCTGACGTCGCTGCAGCGGCGCCTCGATCATCTGCTGATTGAGGAGTTCGCCGACATGTCGTCGCGCAACTCGCCGGAGCTCATCTTCGACCTCATGGGGTTCGGGCGCGACCCCGCCAGCTTCGACCCGAGAGGCGTGGAGGCCCACGGCGGCGCTTCGTTCGCCGGCTCGCTCGAGGTGCTCGCCGAGGCACTCTCGCTCCCGCTCGACACGGTCGAGGCGACCGGGCAGGTGGCCACCGCCCGCCACGACGTGGACGTTGCGGCGGGCCATCTGCCCGCCGGCAGCATCGGCGCGCAGCGCATGCAGGTCCGTGGCATGCGGGACGGGCGGCCACTCGTGACGTTCAGCGCCAACTGGTACCTGACGAGCGACGTCGAGCCGGCCTGGGACCTCCGCCAGACGGGCTGGCACGTGCTCGTGGAGGGCGACACGCCGCTCGACATCGACATCCGGTTCCCGGTGCCACCCGACGAGTGGGCGGCGACGTCGCCCGGCCTCACGGCGCACCGACCGGTCAACGCCATCCCCTTCGTCTGTGCGGCGGAGCCCGGCATCCGGACCATCGTCGACCTGCCCCAGGTCATCGCCACCCTCGGTTGACCGCCGGCATGCCCACGCTCGGTCTCGTCGTGGGGAACCCGAAACTGCAGTCGCGCACGCTCGGGCTGGCGGCGCAGGTGGCCGTGGCGGCAGGCGGTGCCGCCGGACTCGACGTGGCCGACACCCTGACGGTGGACCTCGCCGGACTGGGCCCGCAGCTGTTCGACCGGTCCTCGTCCGGCGTCCGGGAGGCCGTCGACGGGATCCGGTCCTGCGCGCTGGTCGTCGTGGCCTCCCCGACCTACAAAGCCAGCTACACGGGGCTCCTCAAGTCCTTCCTCGATTGGTTCAGCACCAGCGACCTGCAGGGCGTCACCGTCGTTCCGGTCATGACCGGCGCGGGAGCCCACCACGCCCTCGCCGTCGAGGTGCATCTCCGGCCGGTGCTCATCGAGCTCGGCGCGACCCTGCCCACGCGGGGCCTCTACGTCACCGAGGGCGAGCTGGCCGAGGCCGACGCGGTCATCACCACCTGGCTGCGGGCGGCCGGTCCCCAGTTGCGGCAGCTGCTTTCGACACACGACGGCGGAAGGAACACATGACATCTCCCGATGAACCGCGGCTGGCCCCCGTCCCGTTCGCCGACTGGGACGACGAAACCCGCTCCACGCTGCTGCAGTTCCTGCGCCGGCCCGAGCGCTACCTCTCCGGGGCGCCGGACGCACCGCCCATGCCGATCGTGCTCGAGATGTTCGCCCATCACCTCCCCCTCAGCGCCTCCTGGCTCCCCTTCACCGAGATGCTGGCCGGCGCGGACGCCCGCCTCAGCGCGCCCGTCCGGGAGCTCCTCGTCCTCCGGGTGGCCTGGCGCACGCAGTCGGGGTACGAGTGGGCCCAGCACGCCCGCATGGGTGGCGACGCCGGCCTGAGCGCGGCGCAGATCGACGCCGTTCCCGAGGGACCGGGGGCTGCGGTCTGGACGCCGTTGGAGCGGGCCCTGTTGACTGCCGTCGACGAGATCGTCGACGACCATGCGGTCGGTGACGCCACGTGGGCGGACCTCGCGGCGCACTTCGCCCCGGCCGAGATCTTCGAGTTGCTGTTCGTGATCGGGGGCTACCTGTGCCTCGCCACCGTGCTCAACAGCATCGGTGTGCCGGGTGAACTGCCGCCGCGTCCCTGACGACCGAAGGGCCGCCGCGTCCCCTCAGGACGGCTCGATGACGACGCGCACCGCACCGCTGGCGCGCTCGGACGCGACGCGGAACGCCTCGGCGGCGTCCTCGATCGGAAAGCGGTGCGTGATCAAGGTGCGGACGATGTCGGGGTCGTCGGCCAGCATGGTGGCTGCGTGCTCCATCTCACGACCGCCGTCGTGGGCGCAGTAGCCCAGTGACGGGATGACCCTGGCTTCCTTGTGGAACAGCGGCATCCAGTCCAACTGCACCGGACCGAAATGCACGCCGAGGACGACGATCGTCCCACCCGGTGCGACGAGCTCACCACACCGGGCCAAGCTCGCCTCGGTGCCCGCCGCCTCGACGACGACGTCGTAGACGCCTTGGGCTCCCACGCTTGCGCCCAGCCGCTCTCCCGCCTCCTTCTGGTAGGGGTGGCGCGCCTCGAGCGCGACTGCGTCCGCGCCGAGACGCCGGGCCCCGGCCACGGCGAGCAACCCGAGCGCGCCGGCACCGACGACGGCGACGCGGCTCCCCGGGGCGGTTCCGGCCAGCCCGAGCGCATGCCACGAGACGGTCGCAGGCTCGACAATGGACGCGTCGCGCACATCGAGGCCGGGTGGGAGGGGCACGAGCCTGGCCGTCGGGGCGCGGAATTGCTCCGCCATGCCGCCGTCGGCGCTCACGCCGAGGGCGCGCTGCCCGTGGGTAGGGCACAGGTTGTACGCACCACGAGCACACTGTGCGCACTCCATGCAGCCGTAGATGGCCTCGACGACCACCGCGGTGCCGTCCTCCCGCACTCCGGCGAGCTCGTGGCCCAGGATGGCCCGGCTCCCGAATTTTATGTAGCTCAGGTCGGAGCCGCAGATGCTCGTGGCCCGCATGTCGAGCACCTCGCCGATGCCCGGTGGCTGGTCGAGGTCGACGACGGCCACTCCCCCTTCCACACTGCGTACAGCCTTCATCTTCCTCCTCGCGTCGGGCCGGACCGGACCGGTTGTCGCCCGCAGGAGAACCCTAGATATCCTCGGGCCGGCGTGTCACCAAGCCGGACCGGGGCGCCGTCCACGCCGAACCCGGCCGAATGCCGACGAGGAGTCTCCCGTGAACAGCCCGCTCGAATTCTGGCTCTACCTGCCGCAGATGCGGCTGACCATGGACCAGATGGTGCTGCGCGCCCGCGCCGCCGAGGCGGCCGGGTTCGGCGGCATCGCGAACATGGACCACATGGCCCCGCCGCTGGCGGAAAGCCAGCCCATGACCGAGGCGATGATCACGAGCGCCTGGCTCGCCAGCCGGACCGAGCGCCTGCGGGTCGGGTCGCTGGTCCTGTGCGACTCGTTCCGGCACCCGGCCGTCCTGGCGCGCGAGGCCGTCTCCATCGACCAGGCGTCCGGGGGACGGTTCGAACTCGGTATCGGATGGGGCTCGGTGGCCGACGAGTTCCGCACCTTCGGCGTCGGATCGCTCGAGCCGAAGGCGCGGCTGAGCCGGTTGCGGGAATCGCTCGAGATCATGAAGGCGCTCTGGGCCGGCGAGACGCTCGACTACGAGGGCGAGCACTTCACGCTGCACGGCGCGCAGCAGCGACCGGGCCCGGTCGGGCAGATCCCGATCGTCATCGGCGGGGCGGGCAAGGGAACGATGCGGCTGGTGGCCGCCCATGCCGACTGGTGGAACGTGCACACCCACATCGTCGACAGGCTCGACGAGATGCGCCCGCTCTCGGGGAACGCCCGTTGTTCGTTGCAGGTCCAGGTGGCCTTCGTCCCGCCCGGCGGCCCGCGTGACGAGATCGAGGCGACGGCCCGGCGGCGCTTCGGGTCGATCCCTATCGTCGGCAGCGCCGCCGAGCTGACCGACTACTTCGGCACGCTGCAGGAGCGCGGTGTCGAGCGGGTCTATGCGTGGTTCTGCGACTTCGCTCCACCCGAGACGTTGGCGGCCTTCGGGGACGCGGTCATCGCGGCAGTTCGGAGGCTTGCGCACGCCCGCCACCTGAGTCGGGTCCCTCGTTGCAGGCCCGTCACGCCGGCCTGTACCGACAGGCGACCCGAAGTGGGTCTAGAATCCCGGAAACGGATTACTAGAATCCCGGATAGGGATTAAGAGTGTCGACACACAGGGTTGCCCAGATTCCCAGTAGCGCTCGACCACGAATGCGGGGAGTGGAACTGTGCCAACGGCCACCATCGACACGAAGCAAGCGGACTTCGGCGTCCTCGCCCGACGGGTCCGCGAGGCGGGCCTCCTCGACCGCCGGTTCGGCTACTACAGCCTCATGATCCCGCTCACCGTCGCGGCCTTCGCGGTGGGCTTCGCCGCATTGATCCTCATCGGGAGCTCGTGGTGGGCGCTCGCGGTCGCCGGATTTCTCGGCCTGGCCTTCACCCAGCTCGGCTTCGTCGGGCATGATGCCGGCCACCAAGAGGTCTTCCGGTCCAGGCGGGCCAACCGGGCCCTCGGGCTGGCCGTGGGAAACGTCCTGATCGGCATGAGCTTCGGCTGGTGGGTGCCGAAGCACAGCGCGCATCACGCGCATCCCAACGAAGTCGGCCGCGATCCCGACGTCAGCGCGGCAGCCGTCGCCGCGCCGCCCGGCGACGGGCAACCGCCCCAGCCGGGCCGGACGGCACGGTTCATGACGAAATGGCAGGCCCCGTTGTTCTTCCCGCTCATGGTCCTGCGCAGCACGGGCATCTACGTGCTGGGCATTCAGCGACTGATCCGCCAGCGCGACCGGACCGCCTTCCTAGAGGCCGCGCTCCTCGGCATGCACGCCGCCCTCTACCTCGCCTGCGTGTTCTGGATCCTCTCCCCCCTGAAGGCCGTGGCGTTCATCGCAATTCAGCAGGCCGTCTTCTCGGTGTACCTGGGGTGCAGCTTCGCCCCCAACCACAAGGGGATGCCCCTCGTCGACCCCGACCAGGGTCTGAGCTTCGTCCGACGCCAGGTCATCACGTCCCGCAACGTGGCCGGCGGTTGGTTCACGAACGTCGCCCTCGGCGGTCTCAACTTCCAGATTGAGCACCACCTCTTCCCGAGCATGCCCCGTCCGAACCTGGCCCGGGCCCAGCGCCTCGTGAAGGCCTTCTGCGTCGAGAACGACCTGAGCTACCGCGAGGACAGCCTGGCCGGGTCCTACCGCCAGACGATCCGGTACCTGCGGGCGGACGCCGTTGCCGCGGCCCAGCCGCGGCTGCTCACGGCTCAAGCCGCTCGATAACGCGCTGCACGAACTCATTGGTGGCGTCGTGACCCGCGGTGACGCCCAAGCCGCGCTCGAGAGCGAGCACCTGGGAGAGGCCAGTCATCAGCAGCAGGGCGGCGATCGCCGGTAGCTGGTCCGGAGGGACGCCGTGCGCGTCGAGGGCGGCCGTCAGCGCCACGAGCTGGGCGGCGCGGGAACGCTCGGCATAGCGCGCGATCTCCGTGCGGATGGACTTGCGGTGGTTCGCCAGCGCGACGAACTCGGTCATGA
The DNA here is from genome assembly GCA_963817735.1 of uncultured Acidimicrobiaceae bacterium. Lineage (GTDB taxonomy): Bacteria > Actinomycetota > Acidimicrobiia > Acidimicrobiales > RAAP-2 > Bog-473. The sequence continues at coordinate 482,326 of CAWFPP010000003.1, forward strand.
AGGCGGCGCCCCGCGGGTCGGCATTCAGCCGCCACAGCGTCCGCAGAGAGTTGTCGGCCGCCACCGTCCGCTCGAAGTGGGCGAGGCTCTCATCGGCCCGGCGCCGGAAGACCTCAAGGAAGAGGTCGTCCATGGTGCGGAAGTAGTAGTGGACGAGCTGCGGCTTGAGCCCCGCCTTCGCCCCGACGCGACGTGAGGTGACGGCCGCGTAGCCCTCGTCGAGCAGGAGCTGCTCGGCGGCATCGAGCAGTTGGGCCCTGGTCTTGGAGTCGGCCGCCCCGATCCTTCTCGGCTGCGACGCCGTCGTCATCCTGACAACTTGTCACATATGGACACCGGTGCTAAGCATTCGCCAAAACATGCTGAGCACCTGCACAGCATGGTCGGTCCCGCCACGAGCGGGGAGGCGAAGGGAGACCGCGTTGCCCGACTGGGAGACGATCGACTTCTTCAGCGACCAGTCGCTCGTGGAGGATCCCTACCCCTACTTCGACCACCTGCGGGCCCAGTGCCCCGTGCTTCCCACCGACAACCTCGGCGTGGTCGCGGTCTCGGGTTACGAGGAGGCGATGGAGATCTATCTCGACACCGAGACCTTCTCGTCGTGCAACTCCGTGATCGGCCCCTTCGCGACCTTCCCGGTACCGCTCGAGGGTGACGACGTCGGGGCCATCATCGACGGCCACCGGGACCAGCTGCCCATGAGCGAGCACATGGTGACCATGGACCCGCCCATGCACACGCAGGAGCGTGCCCTGGTCATGCGCCTGCTCACGCCGAAGCGCCTGAAGGAGAACGAAGCGTTCATGTGGGGACTGGCCGACCGGCAGATCGACGAGTTCGTCGGAGCCGGCCGTTGCGAGTTCATCAGCGCGTACACCCAGCCGTTCGCCATGCTCGCCGTGGCGGACGTCCTCGGGGTGCCCGAAACCGACCACCAGCGGTTGCGCGAATTCTTCGGGCTGAGCCATTCGCCCGGCATGGTCGGCGGCGACGCCGACATCGGCAATGCCCTCGAGGGGCTCGATGCCTGGTTCGCCCAGTACATCGAGGAGCGCCGGCGCGAGCCCCGCGAGGATGCACTGACGCGTCTGGCCCAGGCCACCTACCCGAACGGGTCGACGCCCGAGGTGACCGCGGTCGTCAGGACGGCGACGTTCCTCTTCGCCGCCGGCCAGGAGACGACCGCACGCCTGCTGGCCGTCGGCCTGAAGTACCTCTGCGAATACCCCGACCTGCAGGACGAGCTCCGGGCCCATCCGGAGCGCATCCCCGACTTCATCGAAGAGTGCCTGCGCATCGAGAGCCCGGTGAAGTCGGACTTCCGGCTGGCCCGCCGATCGACCAAGGTCGCCGGGGTCGACATCGCCGCCGGCACTCCGGTGATGCTGCTCAACGGAGCGGCGAACCGCGACCCCCGGCTCTTCGAGTGCCCCGCCGAGTTCCGGCTCGACCGGCCCAACGCCAAGGTCCACCTGGCGTTCGGACGCGGCGTGCACGCCTGCCCCGGCGGGCCCCTGGCCCGCGTCGAGGGCCGGGTCAGCATTGCGCGCATCCTCGACCGGATGCGTGACATCCGGCTCTCCGAGGAACACCACGGGCCGCCCTCGGCCCGCCACTTCGAGTACGAACCCACCTGGGTCCTCCGCGGCCTGCACCAGCTGCACATTGAGTTCACCCCGGCCGAGGGCTCCCGGTGAGCGGCCGCGTGGCAGTGGTCACCGGGGCGGCCTCGGGGATCGGCCTCGGTGTCGCCCGTCGGTTCGCCGCCGACGGTCACGCCGTGGCGTTGCTCGACCGGGACGGCGCCGCGGTGGCCAAGGAGGCGACAGAGCTCTGCGGCCAGGGTCTGCAGGCCACGTCCCACGAGGTCGACGTGGCCGATCGTGCCGGCCTGGAGCGCGTGTTCTCCGAGGTGCGCCAGGAGCTCGGGCCCGTCACGATCCTCGTGACCAGCGCGGGGATCGAGTCCTTCGACGCCGTGGCCGACATCACCGCCGAGAAGTGGGATCGCATTCTGGCCGTCAACCTGACGGGCACCTTCACGTGCATGCAGCTGGCGGTGCCGGACATGGCGGCGGCGCAGTGGGGTCGCATCGTGACCATCTCGTCGTCGAGCGCCCAATCGGGAGCGCCGCGCATGGCGCACTACGTGGCGTCGAAAGGCGGGGTGATCGGCCTCACGAAGGCCTTCGCGTGGAGTTCGCGGGCCAGGGCATCACCGTCAACACCATCCCACCGACCATCGTCGACACGCCCATGGCCAGAAAGGCCGCGGGGGTGGGCAATGTGCCCAGTGTCGACACAATGGGGAGCATGGTGCCGACGGGGCGGGCCGGCACGCCCGACGACATCGCCGCCACCTGCGCCTTCTTGTGTTCGGACGAGGCCAGCTACATCACCGGCCAGCTGATCGGCGTCAACGGCGGCATGTACATCTGACGCGTCACGGCGAGGGGGCGCACCGTGTTCCCTCGGCGGGCAGGGCCCGGTCGAGGATGTACGACGTCACGACATTGGCCATGCAGGTGTTCGTCGATCCGTTGAGCAGCCAGGTGTGCCCGTCGCCCACGTACGTCACGAGCCGTCCGCCCACGATGGCGGCGAGCTTGGAGGCGATGACATACGGCGTGTTGGGGTCGTATACGTTCCCGATCACCAGAGGGGTCGGCGCGCCGTGCGGCGACAGACTCGGAACGGGCTCGTTCGACGTGCCCCAGCCCGGGCACCCGATGAGGTAGTTGGACACGGCCTCGGCCCCGCCGAGGGGGTCCCGGGCGGCCAGCGTGCGGGCCAACGCCGCCGTCGTGCGTGCATTGGGGTGGGTGACCGCGTCGCTGCAGGTGATCGTCCACAGCGGTCCCACGAGCGACGCTCCGTTCAGGTCGTCCTCCAGCCCGAGCGCGACCGACCGGAGCGGGGCACCATTGCCGGCCGCCGCGGCGACCAGTGCAGGGAAGTACCCGGGGGTGAAAACCGGAGCGGACAGGTAGAGCAACGTGGCGGTGTACAGATCGCCCACGGTCACCGGCGTCGTATCGCCGCCGCCCGGCGCCGGGAGCGGCGAGCGACTCAGCTGCTGCTGCAGCTTCTCGTAGAAGGCGACCGGATCCGGGCCCAACGGGCACCCTGGCTTGGAGATGCAATCGTCGAGCTGGCGCGTCAGCGCCGTCTCGATGGCATCGGCATCGGCGTGCGCATCGGTGATCAGGCTCAGGTTGGCGTCCACCGCCCCGTCGAGCACCATGGCGCCGACGCGATGCGGGAAGAGCTGCGCATAGACGGAGCCCAGGGCCGTCCCGTAGGACAGGCCGTAGTAGTCGATCGTCTTCACCCCGAGCGCCGCCCGCAGCTGGTCCATGTCGCGGGCGGATGTCACGGTGTTCACGGTCGGGAACAAGGCGGGATACCGGGCCCGGCAGGAGCGCTCCAGATCGGAGAAGACCCGGGTCGCGGCCGGGGTTCCCGCCACTGCGCTGCTCGCCGCCGCAGCCGACGGCCCACAGAGAAGCGGCTCGCTCGAGCCCGTTCCCCGCTCGTCGAAGCTCACCAGGGTGAACTGGTCCTTCACGGCGTCGGGCACGAGTGAGGCCAGGATGGGCAGGATCAGCACGCCGCTCTCCCCCGGCCCTCCGGGGTTGAAGACGATGACGCCCTTGCTCTGCGGCACCGGGTGCTCCATCACCGCCAGGGACACCGATCCTTTGGACGGATCGGCGTAGTCCAGCGGGACCCGAAGGGTTCCGCACGAGTAGCCGGACACGTTCGGGCAGGGTGACCAGGCGATGGCGCCGGCCCCGGTGGCGGTGGCCGCCGTGGCTGCGGCGGTGGCGACGCCGGACGCAAGCGGCACGGCGAGCACCAACGCGGTCAGGACGGTCAAGAGGACGCAGCGCAGGCGAGACGGCGTGCTGTCCGAATGCACTTGGTTCACTCTCTTCCCAACCCCCCGGGCCCCATGGCCCCGACAATCCCGAGCAATGCAGCCCGTCCCGCCCCGTTCCGGCGCAGGCTAGCCGGGCGCTTTGGACTGGAACGTCCACTCGGGGAGACAATCCATCCGTGACCGTCGCCGCGCCGCACGCATTTGCCGGTGTGGCCATCGCCGGCGTCTGCAACACGGTGCAGGCCCGGGCCCTGCCCGACCACGACTCGACGTCCATCGCCCTGGTTGGGGCGCTGGGGGCGCTGGCCGACGCCGGCGTCTCACCGCACGAGGTCGACGGGGTCGTCGGGACGGACTGCGCGCAGATCGCCCTCGAGCTGGGCCTCGGCCCGTGCACCCGCCGGCCGAGCATGCTGGGCATTCCCGCCCTCCTCGACGCGGCGGCCCTGATCACCACCGGTCAGTGCAAGGTCGTGCTCCTCGCCGCCGGTGGTGCCGGCGTCCATTCCGATCGGTCCTCGACCGCACCGTGGACCCGGCCGGCCAATGAGCTCGTCGTCGGCTACGGGATGTTCACCGCGGCCGAATTCGCACTCATGGCACGGCGGCACATGCTCACCTACGGCACCACGCCGGAACAGATGGCCGCCGTGGCCGCCGTCATCCGGACCAACGGCCACGTCAACCCCGAAGCCGTCTACTTCGGCCGGGGGCCGTTCTCCCCGGCCGACATTTTGGCCTCGCGCATGATCGCCGACCCCTTCCACCTGCTCGACTGCGCCACGACGTCGGAGGGTGGCTGTGCCATCGTCCTGACCACAGCGGAGCGCGCCGGCGAGGGTGGCGCTCCCGTGTGGATCCTCGGTGGTGCCAGCGACTCCTTCGGACCGTCGTACGTGGTCGCCCCCGTCTGGGACTGGCAGCCGCGCTCCAATGACATTCCCGCCGGACTGGTCGGTGCCCGGGCGGCCCGACAGGCATTTTCCATGGCCGGCCTCTCACCCGCCGACGTCGACGTGGCCGAGCTCTACGACCCTTTCTCGTTCGAGATCATCAGACAACTCGAAGCATTCGGTTTCTGCGGGCCCGGTGAGGGTGGCCCGTTCGTGGAAGACGGACACATCGGACCCGGCGGCATCCTCCCGGTGACCACCGACGGGGGCACCATGTCCTTCAGTCATCCGGGGATCAACGCCCAGCAATTGCAGCGCGTCATCCGTGCGACCCAGCAGCTGCGCGGCACGTGCTCTTCGAGCCAGGTCGCCGGCGCGCAGGTCGCCCTGTGCTCGAACGGCGGGGCAGGTGCCCTCTTCTGCGACGTCCTCCTCCTCGGCCGGGAACGTCCATGAGCCTCCTGCAGCCGCAACCCGAGGGGATCACGGCCCCGCGCCCCAGTCTTCGCAGCAAGGCCTACTGGGAGGCCTGCCGGCGCCACCAACTGCTCTACCAACGTTGCGCCGAGTGCTCCTTCCGCGGCCTGAGTGCGTTCAGCGTGTGTGCCTACTGCCACGCGACGTCTCCCGTGTGGGAAGAGAGCGCGGGGAAGGGCTCGCTCTACAGCTGGACTGTGGTCTGGCGGCCACCAAACCCCACCTTCGAGGTGCCGTACGCGCCGGCGGTGGTCCGCCTCGACGAGGGGTTCTGGATGCTGAGCGCCGTCATCGGCTGCGAGCCCGAGGCGCTGCACGAGGATCTCCGGCTGACGGTGGAATTCCACCCTGCCTCCGACCAGATCTCCTTGCCGTACTTCCGCCCGGCCTGGCCTGAGCGCCGACGCCGAGCGCCGACGCCGACGCCAGCCGGTGGGCTTCGTTGTCTTCCGTGGGACCGTGTCTTAGGATGAGCGTGTGCCGTCAGACCGACTTCCGGTGACGTTCCCCTCGTTCGACAACCCCGACGACGAGCGCCGCCACCGCAAGCAGCGCCTGGCGGCCGCCTTTCGACTGTTCGGGCATTTCGGGTTCGACGAGGGCATCGCCGGGCACATCACCGCCCGGGACCCAGAGCTGCTGGACCACTTCTGGGTCAATCCGTTCGGCATGAACTTCAAGATGATCCGGGTCAAGGACCTGATCCTCGTGAACGACCAGGGTGAGGTGGTCGACGGCAACTGGCCCGTGAACCTGGCGGCTTTCGCCATCCATTCGCAGGTGCATGCCGCCCGGCCCGACGTCGTGGCGGCCGCGCACGCGCATTCCGTGCACGGCAAGGCGTGGTCGTCGCTGCGCCGGCTGCTCGATCCCCTGACCCAGGACGCCTGCACCTTCTACGAGGACCACACGCTCTTCGACGACTACACCGGCGTCGTGCTCGATCTCGAGGAAGGCAAGCGGCTCGCCCATGCACTGGGCGGCAACAAGGCGGTCATCCTTTCGAACCACGGGCTCCTGACCGTCGGGCAGACGTCGGTCGACGAGGCGGCCTGGTGGTTCATCACGATGGAGCGCACCTGCCAGGCGCAGTTGCTGGCGGAGGCCGCCGGCATTCCGGTGCTGATCGATCCCGATCAAGCGAAGAAGACGGCAGGTCAGGTCGGACCGTACATGGCGGGTTGGCGGGCATTTCAACCGCTGTACGACTGGATCGTGTCGGTCCAGCCCGATCTGCTCGACGAATAGCGCATCGGCTCCGCCGGTCCTGGCTCGGGTCAGGCGCCTTCGCTCACACTGTCCCAGCCCTCGCCGGGCGCTTCGACGTGAATGATCTCGGGAGCCGCGGCGAGAAGGCGAGGCATGTCGGCCATCGCCGCCTTGAAGTGCTCGGACGACACGTGCGCCTCGCCAGCCTCGGCATCGCGGAATCCCTCGATGAGGAACCAGAGATTGGGGTCGTCGGCACTGCGGCACCAGTCGAAGAAGAGGTTGCCGGGCTCCGCCCGTGAGGCGGCGATGTAGTCCGCGATCAACGCCGGGAAATCGTCGGCGTACTTGGCGCGGACCGGCTGCTTGACCACGTTGAAGATCATCGAAGGCTCCTCTGTCCCGCGATCCGCCGCTCACCTGCTCTCACAGCGCCGGCTCGGCCGGGGTGAGCTCCAGGTGGAGCCGGGTCAGGCCGCGGAGAATATAGGTGGGCATGTAGTCGTAGCGGCGGGCGTCGGGAGGACCGTGGTGCTCCTCGGAGATGCCGATATGCGTGGTGCGGTCCAGGAGCCGCTCGATGCTGACCCGGGTCTCCAACCGGGCCAGCGGGCCTCCCGGGCAGCTGTGCACGCCGCGACCGAAGGCGAGATGCTCGCGCGCGTTGTCGCGCTCGACCTGGAACTCGTTGGGATCGGGAAAGCGGCGCGGATCGCGGTTCGCAGCGCCGTTGAGCACCATCAACGTGACACCGGCCGGGATGTCGACCCCGCCCACGGAGGCCGGGCAGCGCGCCAGCCGGAAATCGCCCTTGACCGGGGCCTCCATGCGGAGGGTCTCCTCGACGAAGTTCGGGATGAGGTCGCGTCGCTCGCGGAGCAGCTGCTGCAGGTCCGAGCGCTCCCCGATCAGCTGCAGGGCGGTGCCGAGGAGGCGGACGGTCGTCTCCTGCCCGGCCGCGAAGACGTTGGTGGCCACACGCACGACGTCGATGACTTCGGGCAGATCGCCGTTGGGGAACCTCGTGCTGGCGAGTGCGGTGAGGACGTCGTCGCGCGGCGCGCGGCGGCGGTCTTCGATGTAGCGGCTGAACCGCTCGTAGAGCCACTCCAGGGGGTTGTGCGACATCTCGGCCTTGGTGCTGCCGACTCCGCCGCCCCGGTTCTGGCGGGACAGGGCGGTGCGGAATTCCTCGTGGTCCGCCTCAGGGACGCCGAGCAGGTCGGCGATGACGAACATGGCGAACGGGTTGGCGTATCCCGTCATGAGCTCGTGCTCGTCGCCCCCCATGAGCTCGTCGATCTGGCGGTCGGCCAGCCTCCAGACGAAATCCTCGTTCTCCTTGAGCCGCTTCGGCGTGAGCTGTCGCATGAGCAGATGCCGGTGATCGTGGTGAGCGGGCGGGTCCATGGTGATGATCTGATCGCTGAACGGCAGCTCGCCCCGGTGCTCTTCGATCAACGCGCTCACGTCCTCCTGCCCCTCGAGCGGGACTGGGAACCCGGGGAACGGGCCGGTGACGGAGTTGCATGACGAGAACGTGTCCGGGTCGGTGTAGACGGCGAAAGCCTCCTCATACCCTGTCACCATGTACACACCGTGCTCGGGCTCCCGGTGGACGGGACACTGCTCGCGCAGCCAGTCGAAGTACGGGTAGGGATCAGCCACGGTCTCGGTCCCCCGGAAGAAGTCCAAGGCTTCGTAGTCGGTGGCGTCGGTCATGCGGTCTCCTTGCGTGGTGGCGGCTCGGTCACGAACGTGGCCGCACGATGATGGAATCGCCATGCTGCGCCGTCGCGGTGGAGCACATCGTTGTAGCGACCCACGAGCTTGATGTCCCACCCGGCTTCACCCATGAGAATGAAGACCACGTCGCTCACGGAGGTGGCGTCGTCGTCGCTCCAGGTCTCGACGACGGTGTTCAGGACGAGATGCCGCTGGGGCCGCCGGGGCGCCCACTTCGTGTAGGCCTGCCGGAGGGCATCGTGCCCGGCGTGCGTACCCATCCCGGGCAATTCGATCGCACCATCGGGGCAGAAGGTGGCGACCACGTCGTCGGTCCGTCCGTCGTCCAAGGCCTGCGCGTACAGGGCGAGTGCCGCCCGCACTCCCTCGGAGACCTCGGCAAATGTCGTCTCGCTCATTGTGCCGTCCTCACTCGCGCCGTCCTCACTCGCTCCGTCGTTTCGGTCGTCATCGAATCCCCTCAGAATCCCAAATCCACCACGGGCCGCTCGAGGGGGTTCACGTTGAGGGCGCGCAGGGCGGCGGCGAGCTGGTCGTGGGAGAGGCCGGCCAAATAGCCGTCGAGGGTGCGCTCGAAGTTGGCGATGCCGCCCTCGATGCCCTCCGAGAGACGCATGTACTCGAAGCCGGCGTTGTGCAGGCCCCGTTGCTGGCGCGGCAGGTTGGAGAAGTCCTGGGTGGGGATGGGGGGGACCCTCGGGTCGTCGTAGGCCCAGGGCTCGGGGGGCTCTGGTGGGCCGGGCTCTTCACCTGGTGGGTAACGGGTGAGCGACCAGATCTCCATCAGGGTCTCTTCGGGTCCGAGGGGGCGGAAGCGATACGAGCTCGCGCTCGAGTACATGGGGAGCACGAAGTAGTGCGGGAAGCAGTAGTACATGGTCTCGCCGATGCCCCGGCCCGCCAGCTCGTTGAGGTCGGGGATGCGCGCCCCGCGCTCGGTGTGCCACTTGACCACGGCGTCGTTCAGGTTGGCGTGCCAGGCCGCCATGGCCTGGCCCGGGTCACTCGAGAGCTCGATGTCGCGCTGGGCCCGGGCCACGGCCACGTCGTTGGCATGGACCATGCCCGCCATGCCCTCGCTCATCACCTCGAGGTAGTGCAGCTCGGCCTCGACGAAGGCGGCGGGGTCGAAGGTGGACGGGTCTCTCGGCGCGAAGCGCTTGGGGATGACGAGCTCGGGGTGGGTCTCGATCACGTGGTATTGCTCCAAGAAGGCCTCTTGGGCCAGCTTCCAGTTGACCGGGAGCGCGAAGGCGTGCCACCACTCGGTGCGCAGGGCCTCGACCTGCCAGGCGTCGCCGATGCTGGCGAAGGGCTCGATGCACGAGCGCAGCGGCGGTGCGGCCGGGTCGAGATTGATCCACGCACAGCCGCCCCAGGACTCGGTGCGCACCGCGACCAGGTCGATCTCTCCCTCCACCAGGTTGTGCGCCGAGAAGGTCTTTGGCCTCGACACAAAGGTGTTGGCCCCGTCGAGGCCGTAGCACCAGCCGTGAAAGGGGCAGGTGAAGCCGCTCTTGAGCGTGCCGCGGCCCTGTATGACCTTGACGCCGCGGTGCCGACACGAGTTCTCGAAGGCGCGCACCTCGTCGTCAGCGGTACGCACCACGACGACGGAGTGGTCCAAGATCTCGTACTCGACGAAGTCACCGATGCCGGGGATCTCTTCGAGCCGGCATGCCATCTGCCAGACCCGGGGCCAGAGCAGGTCGGCCTCCATTTGGTAGAAGTCCGGGTCGAAGTAGCGCTCCTTGGGGATCCGGTCCGGGACCTCGACCTCATAGGGGACACCGAGGGAGGAGCGGGTGCGGTCGTGGACGCTCATGGGGACCTCAGGTCGTCGTCCAATGGCACGGCGAACGTCCGGAGAGCCATGGCCAGGGTGTCATACGCACCGACCGTAAAGACGAGATCCATCATTTGGCGCTCGTCGAGCTCGCCCTCCAACGTCGACCACGTCTCGTCCGCGATCAGCGCGTCGCCCAGCAGCTCGTCGGCGGCCCGGAGGAGCGCCCGCTCCAGGTCGGACCACCCCGGCGCCTCCGGCCCGACAGCGACGCGCGCCACCTCGCCCGCGTCGACACCATTGTCGGGGGCACTGGCCACGTGCTGCCGCCACTCGTACTCGGCCTGGCGGACTGAGGCGACCCGCAGCACCAGCAGCTCGCGGTGGCGCGCCGAGAGTCTCGACCCGTACATGATCTGACCGCTGAAGGTGTTGTACGCCAGCGCGAGCTCCGGGTACCTGGCCAGCACGCCAAGGGCGTTGAGCCCCTTGGGACGGTTCTCACCCTTGGGCCTTCCCGTCGGCGGCAGCAGCGGAGCCAGCGCCGCTCCGGCCGCCTTGGGCCATTCGTTCGGCGGCAGCGGCGTGAGGCGCGGCGACTCAGGTGTTGCGGCCACCGTTGACCCCCAAAACCTGGCCGGTGATGTAGCTCGCCTCATCGCGCACGAGGAAGGAGCACATCGCCGCGACGTCCTCCGGCCGACCGATCCGACGCACCGGCGTCAACGCAGCGTGATGATCGACGCCCTCACCGAGGAGGCCCTTGCTCTCCTGGCGGCGCAACATCGGCGTATCGATGAAGCCGGGGGGGATCGTGTTGACGGTGATGCCTTTGGGCCCGAGCTCGAGGGCCAGCGACTTCGTGAACCCGATCACCCCCGCCTTCGCAGCGACGTAGTGCGTCATGAACTGTTGGCCGCTGTGGGCGCTGGACGACGAGATGTTCACGATGCGCCCCCAGCCCTCCTCGATCATGTCGGGCACGACAGCCTGGCAGCAGTTGAACGTACCCGTGAGATTCACCTCAAGGAGACGATGCCACTTCTCGGGTGTGATCTTCAGGAAGGGATCGACGGCATGGACCCCGGCGTTGTTCACCAGGACGGTCGCCGGGCCGCACTGCTCCCGGACCCGCGCCACGCCCACCTCGATCTGCTCGCGATCGGTCACGTCGACCGTGACGGCCACAGCCGACCCTCCCGCTGCCACGATCTTGCCGGCGGCCTCCTCGGCGGCGTCACCCTCGCGGTCGAACACGGCGACGACCATGCCGTCGGCGGCCAGCCGCTCGCTGACGGCGAGCCCGATGCCGGACGCACCGCCGGTGACGATCGCCACCCGCCGTACACCGGCGTCGCCATCGTTCATGCGCCGCGGCATCCTCGACGGACGACCGCTGCCCGCGCGCCGGCCCCGGCGCCCAGGTCTCCCGTCGTCAGGACTGCCATCTGCCGTGCCTCCTCGTGCCCGGGACAGGCACAACCGAGAAGATATACTAACCGGTCGGTACAACCGGAATCGTGGGCCCCGTGGGACCATGCAGATGCCCGCGAGCCGCACGGGCCCGCGACGGGCGGAGTGCCGCAGACACCCATGACAGCCCCCGAACCCGCATCTGACCACACGGCATCTGACCGCACGGCGAGCCGGCCGGCCGCCGACGTGGACGTGCTCGTGGTGGGCGCGGGCATCACCGGTATCTACCAGCTCTACCTCGCCCGTGAGGCCGGGTTCTCGGTGCAGCTGCTCGAGGCCGGCCGCGGTGTCGGCGGCACCTGGTACTGGAACCGCTACCCCGGGGCGCGTTTCGACTCGGAGAGCTACACCTACGCCTATCTCTTCTCGAAGGACCTGTTCGAAGAGTGGCGTTGGGAGGAGCACTTCGCCGGACAGCCGGAGATCGAGCGGTACCTCAACCACGTGGTGGACCGGTTCGACCTGCGGCGCCACATCCGCTTCGGGGCCCGCGTCACGGCAGCCGACTACGACGAGCGTTCGGGTCTGTGGACGATCGTGGACGACAGCGGAGCCGTCGTCCGGGCCCGGTACTTCGTCGCCGCCACCGGGGTCCTCTCGGTGCCCTACTTCCCCGACGTGCCGGGTCGAGAAGACTTCCGGGGCGAGTCGCACCACACCGGGCTCTGGCCCGCCACGCCGGTCGATTTCACCGGCAAACGCGTCGCCGTGGTGGGCACCGGTTCGAGCGGGGTGCAGATCATTCCGGTCATCGCCGAGAAGGCGGCTTCCCTGACGGTGTTCCAGCGCTCCCCCAACTGGTGCACGCCGCTCAACAACGCGCCCATCACGCCCGAAGAGCAGGTCCGACTCAGGAAGGATTTCGAGTCGATCCGGGAGACGTTGCACACCTCACCCAGCGGGTTCCTGCACGTCGCCACCGAGCGCACCGCATTCGACGACTCGGAGGAGGAGCGGGCGGCGTTCTTCGAGCACATGTGGCGCAGCCCCGGTTTCTCGAAGCTCACGAGCAACTACAGCGACGTGATGTTCGACAAGGACGCCAACGCAGCCTGGTGCGACTTCCTGACCGAAAAGATCAGGGGCATCGTCAAGGACCCTGCGACGGCGGACATGCTCATCCCGAAGGATCACCGCTTCGGCGAGAAGCGGCCACCCTTCGTCACCGCCTACTTCGACGTCTACAACCAGCCGCACGTGGAGCTCGTGGATCTGCGGGCGACCCCGATGGTGCGGGTCACAGAAGAGGGCATCGAGACCACGGACGCCCGGCGCGCGTTCGACATCATCGTGTGGGCGACCGGATTCGACTTCGGGACGGGTGCGCTCTCCCGGATGGGGATCCGAGGCCGGGACGGTCTTGCGCTGGTCGACCACTGGGCGGATGGTCCGAAGACCTTCCTCGGCATTCAGACCGCCGGGTTCCCGAACTTCTTCTTCCCCGGAGGGCCGCACGCCGCGGCAGGCAACAATCCGCGGTACAACGGCGACCAGGTGGACTTCATCACCCGTACGCTCGTCCACCTGCGAGCGATCGGTGACGACACCATTGAGGTCAGCGCCAGCGCAGAGGACAAGTGGACCGCCATGGTGGACCGGTGGGCGACCAAGCCCCCGTCGTTCGGGGAGAGCAGCTACTACTTCGGAACGAACATCCCGGGAAAGCCCCGCAAGTACCTGCTGAACTCCGCCGGCCGGCCGAAGCTTTTGGCGGAGATCGCCAAGGTCATCGAGAGCGACTACGAGGCCTTCGCGCTCTCACGTTCTTAGACCGTCGCGACCGGCGTCAGCGGAGAGCCCACGATCCCGGGCAGGCGCAACGGTGGCGCGGTGAGCAGGAACCGGCTCCGTTCGTGCGCCCGCAACCACGTCGCCAGCTCGTGCAGGTACCACATCTCACCGAGCGGGACACCCAGGCGGAAGAGGCAGAGGTGGTGGATGGGGAGGAACGAGTGCCGGCTCGGATCGCGATCCTTCCCGACCATGCCCTCCACCGCGTAGTTGTCCGCGACCAGCGCGGCGATCTGCGACTCGGCGATCCACTCGAGCAGCGACTCGTCACGGGCGTCGAGGTACGAGCACAGCGTGTGGATCTTCACCGGGTCGGGATCGCGGTTCCATTGCAGGACTTCGGTGGCGAAGCCCGTGTGGAGGAGGAGCATGTCGCCGGGCTCGACCACGACGTTGTCCGCCGCCATGATCTCCTCGAGGGTCTGGCGATCGACGCCCCGCCATTCGTGCCCCAGGTGATGGGCCAGGTCGACGAGGACGCCCCTGCCCTGCACTCCGGCCGCGGCCATGTGCTCCAGCCCCAGGTGGTGGGCGAAGCAGCGGTGGTGCCCGCCGTCGCCCGCCGCATCCGGCTTGGGGCCGACCAGATCCTCGCCGGCGCGGTACCCGTTGTAGTAGACCGCCTCCTCGACACCGTCGCCGTCGGCGTCGAACTCGGCACCGACGTGGGCCAGTGAGTCCCACTGCGTCGAGTACTGCAGGGAAAGTGTCACCACGTCGTCGGCCCACACGTCCACGTACTTGGGGTCGCCGAACTTGTCCATGGTGCGCATCGGGACGTTGTAGAAGGTGGCCGGGTTGCCGTCCATGTCCTCGGTCGGCGAGATCACCGGCGGGTACCGTCGCTGATTCAGTGCGGTGCCGCCGGGGTAGTCGAGTGGCAGGCTGAGACAGAAGCTGATCCCCTCCTCGACCTCCCGGACGCCCTGCAGGACCTTCTCCGGCGTGAGGAGGTTGATGCGGCCGAGCTCGTCGTCGTCACCCCAGTCGCCCCACGTCGAGCCGGGCGGGCGCTGCTTCCACCGCTTGCTCATCTACCTTCCCTTCCGCGAGCCACATGTGGCGACGCCCGCCCGCGCATTGTCTGTACCGACCGGTTGGTCTAGAATTCGAGTCAGAGTACCGCGTGCGTGCGCGCTCGGTCATCGATCTTGCGCTCCCGCGCAGGAAGGGCACAACCATGGCAGAGAAGCAACTCGTCGTCTCCGCCGACGGGCACATCCTGGAGCCCACGGACCTCTTCCGGACGCGACTGCCCAAGCACCTGCGCGAGCGGGGAGTGTGGGAGGACGACTTCGAGATCGAGCCCCTCGTCGAAGGCGGGGCCCGCATCTTCCGGCGGCTCCACACGCCGGGGTTCGAGGGATGGACGATCTCCCGCTACCGCCAGACGGGCGGACGGATGCCCGAGGGCGACCCCGCCATGATCATCGAAGACCTCAGCTCCGACGGCGTCGATGTCGGGGTCATGCACCCGAACCTGTCCCTCTTCGGCCTCTATTCCGACGACCACGAGCTGTCGATTGCGCACGCGCGCGTCTACAACGACTACATCGTCGAGCGATTTTCGCCGTACTTCTCGCGCCTGGCGCCCACGGCGCCGATCCCGCTCAGCGACGTGGACGACGCCGTCGTGGAGATCGAGCGCGCCGCCGCCGGCGGATTCCGCGCCATCCTCCTGCCGGCGACCCCACCGAAGCCCTACTACTCACGTGACTTCGACCCGGTGTGGGCGGCCGCGCAGGCCAGCGGACTGCACGTCTTCATCCACACCCAGACCGGTGGGATAAAGATCAACGACCCGGAATCGACCACCCTGAAGGTGGTCATGCAGAATGCCGCGGAGGTCAACCAGCCGGTGACCGAGAAGTCGGCCTCGAAGCGCATGGTCACCCAGGCGATCTACAGCACGATCGTCCCCCAGCAGGTCATCTGCGAGCTCGTCGGTGGGGGCGTCCCCGAGCGCTACCCCGACCTCCACTTCGCCCTGATCGAGTTCAACGCGCACTGGCTGGCTTCGTTGGTGGGCAGCATGGACAAGTGCTGGACCACCGGTATCGGCCAGGACCCCGACTGGTGGCTCGGCGTCTGGGACGACAGCCTCCCCCCCGATCAGCAGACGGGCATCGCACGGCTCTTCCGGCTGAACGAGAAGTGGCCCTACCCCCTGATGCCGAGCGAATACGTCCGGCGCCAGTTCCACGTCTCCTTCCAGGACGACCCGGTGGCGGTCGCCTGTCGCCACATCACCGGCTTGTCGACCATCGTCTGGGGGAACGACTACCCGCACGCGGAGGGGACGTTCCGGGGCAGCAAACAGCTCATGACCCAGCTCTTCGCCGGTGTGCCCGACGTCGAGCGCGCCGCCATGGTGGGGGGTACTCTCGGCGACCTCCTGGGCTTCACGGCTCCGCCCGCCGCGACGTCCTCGCAGAACTAGGCCGCACCACCGGGCCGGCGGCGGAGAGGGGCGGGGTCGACGTGGGCGAGCACAGCTTCGAGGGACGCGTCGCCGTCATTACGGGCGCGGGACGCGGCATCGGTCGCGCCTACGCGCTGCTCCTGGCCGACCGGGGCGCCCGCGTCGTCGTCAACGACCTGGGCGGCTCCATGCAGGGCGTGGGGACCGACGCCACCGTGGCCACGACCGTCGCGTCGGAGATCGCGGCTGCGGGTGGGTCGGCGATCGCCGATGAGCACGACGTCGCGTCGGCGGGGGGCGCACAGGCGCTCATCGATGCCGCGGTCGAGAACTTCGGACGGCTCGACATCCTGATCAACAACGCGGGCATCATCAAGTGGGCGGGGCTCCCGGACGCCGACCAGGACAACGTGGAACGGCACCTCGCGGTCCATGTCCTGGGGTCCTTCAACACGACGCGGGCGGCCTGGCCCGTGATGGCCGAGCAGGGGTACGGCCGCATCGTCATGACGACATCGTCCGGGATCTTCGGCTTGCCCAAGAACCTCTCGTATGCCACCGCCAAGGCCGGCGTCATCGGGCTGACCCGGAGCCTGGCCACCACCAGCGCCACCCACGGGATACGGGTCAACCTGATCGCACCGGCCGCCTTCACCCGGATGGCGGGCCAGGACGCCGACGCGGACCCCGACGACGCCGCATCGCCCATGTCGCCCGGCCTGGTGGCGCCCCTGGTCGCCTTCCTCGCCCACGAGGACTGCCCGGTCAACGGAGAGATGTACGCCGCCGGCGCCGGCCGGTTCGCCGCGCATCTTCATCGCCTCGACGCCGGGGTATGTCGCAGCCGACCCGACGATCGAGGACATCGCGGCGCACTGGGGGGCGATCAACGAGGAGAAGGGGTACTTCGTACCCGGCGACCTGCCCGAGTGGTCGGCCAGCTTCCTGGCCCACCTCGGTCCCGGGAAGTGACCTGACTTCACCATGGACTTCTCGCTCAACGAGACCGAGCGCGACCTCATCGACCTGTGCCGCGACTTCGCGCAGAAGGAGATCGCCGCCCGCGCACCGGCGGCCTGGGAGGAGGCCCGGTGCCCGACCGACCTCCTGCGTGACATGGGTCAGCTCGGCCTCCTCGGCATGCTCGTCCCCGAGCAGTGGGGCGGGATCGGCATGTCGACCGTCGGCTTCGTCGCCGCGATGGAGCAGCTCGGCCACGCCGACCAGTCCGTGGCCGCGGCCTGGCAGGCGCACGTCACCATCGGCTCGCTCCCGCTGTACCTGTTCGGGAACGACGAGCAGCGGGAGCGCTGGCTGCGGCCGCTGGCGGAGGGGCGGAGGTTGGGCGCGTTCGGGCTCACCGAGCCCGACGCCGGTTCCGACGCACGAGGGATCCGGACCCGGGCCGAACGGCGTGACGGCGGGTGGCTGATCAACGGCCGCAAGACCTTCATCTCCAACGCGGGCACGGACATGTCGTTCGGCGTGACCCTGCTGGCGCGCACCGAGCCCGCCGAAGGCCAGGAGCCGGGCTTCGCCAGCCTCGTCGTGGAGAAGGGCACGCCCGGATTCACGATGGGGCCGAAGATGCGCGGCATCGGCTGGCGCGGCCTCGACACCCGCGAGCTCTACCTCGACGACGTCTGGGTGCCCGACGAGCACCTTCTGGGCGATCCGCACCTGGGGCTCGGCCAGTTCCTGCGCACGCTCGAGGTGGGGCGCATCTCCATCGCGGCCCTGTCGCTCAGCCTGACCCAGGCGGTCCTCGACCTGGCCACCGCCTACGCCCGTGAGCGGGTCCAGTTCGGGCAGCCGATCTCGAAGTTCCAAGCGGTGCAGTTCAAGCTGGCCGATATCGCCACCGAGTTGGAGGCGGCCCGCTGGCTCACCTACCGGGCCGCATCGCTGCGCGACGCGGGCCAGCCCTTCATGAAGGAGGCGGCCATGGCCAAGCTGAAGGCGAGCCGGGTGGCGACCTGGGCGGCGTCGGAAGCGGTCCAGATCCACGGCGGTCTCGGCTACATGCTCGAGACGCCCGTGGCCCGCTTCTACTGCGACGCCAAGGTGCTCGAGATCGGCGAGGGCACCAATGAGATTCAGCATCTCGTCATCGCCCGCCAGCTGGGCTGCTGATCTACACGGCGACCAGCCGGCGGATGGCCTCGGCGATGTTCTCGCGGTCCGGGAGCCAGGCCTGCTCGAGATCGGGCGAGTAGGGGGCCGGCGTCGCCACGGCCCCGACGCGCGCAATCGGCGCATCGAGATCCCAGAAGCCCTCCCGCGCCACCGTGGCTGCCACTTCGGCACCGATCCCGAAGGGCACGACCGCTTCGTGGGCGATGAGGAGGCGGCTCGTCTTGTGCACCGACGCCAGGATCGGCTCCATGTCCAAGGGCGCCACCGTCCGCAGATCGATCACCTCGACGGAGATGCCGTCGGCCTCCACCGCCGCCGCGGCAGCCAGCGCCTCGTGGACCATGCGGGAGACGGACACGACGGTGACGTCGCTCCCGGAGCGCACGACGGCGGACTTCCCGATCGGCACCAGGTAGTCGTGTGGCGGCTGCGGTCCCTTCATGCCGTAGAGCAGGCGGTTCTCAATGAACACCACCGGGTTGGGATCCTGGATGGAGGCGCGCAGCAGGCCGTAGGTGTCGGCCGGGGTCGACGGCATCACGACGGTCAACCCCGGGATGTGGGCCAGCAGCGCCTCGAGGCTCTGCGAGTGCTGGCTGCCCGAAGAGCGGCCGGCGCCGAATTGGGTCCGCACGGTCAGTGCCATTTCCGCCGCGCCGCCCGTCATGAACGGCAGCTTGGCGGCCTGATTGAGCAGCTGGTCGAAGCACACCCCGATGAAGTCGAGGTACATGAGCTCGACCACCGGGTGCATGCCGGCCATGGCCGCCCCCACGCCGAGACCGATGATCGCGTTCTCCGAGATCGGCGTATCCCGCACGCGGCCGCCGAATTCGTCGGCCAACCCACGCGTGAGCCCGAAGACGTTGCCGCCGGTGCCGACATCGACGCCGGCGAGGAAGACCCGATCGTCCTCGGCCAGCTCGGCGGCCAGCGCCGATCGGATGGCGTCCATGGTGCGGAACACCGGGGCATCGTCACCAGGCGGAGCCGGCTCGGCCCGCACCGCGCGGGCGCACGACGAAGTCCGTCAGTGTCGCCGGGTCCGGTCTGGCCAGCCGGCGTGCGGCCTCGACCGCTTCGTCGAGGTCGGCTGCGGTCGACGCCTCGAGCGCCTTGAGCTGATCGTCGCCGACCCCCGCCTCCCGCAGACGGGCCTCGTGCACCAGAAGCGGGTCGCGCGAGCGCCATTCCTCGACCTCGTCGGGAGAGCGGTAGCGCTCGGGATCTCCTTCGTAGTGGCCGTGCCAGCGGTAGGTGGCGGCCTCCACGACGGTCGGGCCGTCGCCGTCGCGGGCCGCGCCGACCACGCGCTGCATCGCGGCGGCCGTCGCCGCCACGTCGTTGCCGTCGACCGCGACGTACGGGATGCCGTAGCCGGCTGCCCGGTCCGACAGTGACGCCGCATGTTGGGTGGAAGCCGGGGAGAACTCGGCATACCCGTTGTTCTCACAGAAGAAGACCACCGGAAGCTTCCAGACGGCGGCGAGGTTCAGGGCCTCATGGAAGGCGCCCTGCGCGACGGCGCCGTCACCGAAGAACGCCACGGCCACGCTGCCGTCCGCCCGGAGTTGGGCGGCGGTCGCGGCCCCCACCGCGATCGGCAGGCCCGCGGCCACGATGCCGTTGGCCCCGAAGATCCCGAGCCTGGGATCCGCGATGTGCATGGAGCCGCCGCGGCCGCGGTTCGTGCCCTGATCCCTGCCCATCAACTCGGCGAACATCGGGGTCGGCTGCAGGCCCTTGGCCAGGCAGTGGCCATGGCCGCGATGCGTGGACGTGATGACATCGGCGTCCCCCAAGGGCCAACACGCCCCGACGGCCGCCGCCTCCTGACCGGTCGAGAGGTGGACGAAACCGGGGACCTCGCCGTCGCGATAGAGCGCGGCGACCCGCTCCTCGAAGCCGCGGATGAGGAGCATCCGGCGCTGCATCTCGACCAGGTCGACCGTCGAGAAGGTCGAGGAAGCCGAGGAGTCGACGGTCATCGACCGTGTACTGTACTGGTCGGTACAACATGAGGGAAACGATGATCGAGCCGATCGAGATACCCGAGTCGTTCCCAGGCCCGGGCGCGGTCTCGGGCAAGCGGGTCGTCATCACCGGCGCCAGCCGTGGCCTCGGGGCCCTGCTGGCGCACACGTTCTCGCGGGCCGGCGCGTCGGTGGCGCTGGTGGCCCGCACGGAGCGGGACCTCAAAGCGGTCGCCGCGGCGCTCCCCGGGGCATCGCTGGTGCTCAGCGGTGACGTGACCGACGAGGATTTCAACGAGGCGGTGGCCGACGCCATGGTGGCCGAGTGGGGCGGCGTCGACGCCTGGATCTGCAATGCGGGCATTTCGCCGATCGTGGCCGGCCCGCGGGAGATCGCGGCATCCGTCTGGCGCCAGGTCCTGGAGGTGAACCTCACGGGCGCCTTCCTCGGCGCCCGCGCCGCGGCCCGCGTCATGGGCGAGGGCGGGCGATTGATCTTCACGGGCTCGGTCCTCGGGGAACGGCCGCGCAAGGGCCTGGCCGCCTACAGCGCGTCGAAGGCGGGCCTGGTCGGCGTGGCCAAGGGTCTCGCGCTCGATCTGGCCGCGGCCGGCATCACCGTGAACGTCGTGGCGCCCGGATGGTTCGAATCGCCCCTGGCCGACGAGTGGCTGCACAACCCCACGCTCTCGGCCGCCATCACCGGGCACACGGCACAACAGCGCTGGGGGACATCCACCGACCTCGCCGCGGCCTACCAGTTCCTGGCCTCCGACGCCTCTGCCTTCATTACCGGCACCGTGCTCAGCGTCGATGGCGGATACTTGCTTGTATGACGCCGACGCGACGGGTGGTGGCAATCATCGGTGCGGGCGGGTCGCTCGGTGCCGCCGTCTCCCAGCAGCTGGCGAGCGAGCCCTGCACCGATCTGATGCTGAGCGACGTCAGCGCGCCCTCGCTGGCGGCGACCGTCGCCGGCCTCACCGGATCAGACGGCGCGGTCGAGACCATGCTGGCGGACGTCAGCGACTACGGCGAGGTCGAGTCGACGATTGCGCAGACGGTCGAGCGCTTTGGCCGGCTGGACGTGCTCATCAGCAACGCCGGCGTGCTCTCACCGAACGGACGGATCCACAATCTCGAGACCGAGGACTGGGAACGCGCCTTTCGGGTCAACCTGCTCGGCGCGGTCAACGGGATCCGGGCCGCGGTGGCCGTCATGCGCCCCCAGCACT
The DNA here is from genome assembly GCA_963817735.1 of uncultured Acidimicrobiaceae bacterium. Lineage (GTDB taxonomy): Bacteria > Actinomycetota > Acidimicrobiia > Acidimicrobiales > RAAP-2 > Bog-473. The sequence goes on from CAWFPP010000003.1 coordinate 503,356, forward strand.
CCGGCTCCATCATCCTCACCGCGTCCGTCTCGGGCCTGACCGCGTGGTCCCACGCCGCGCCCTACTGCGCCACCAAGGCCGCCGTCATTCAGCTGGCCAAGGTCGCGGCCGTCGAGTACGCCCGGGACGGGATCCGCGTCAACTGCGTCTGCCCGGGGACGTTCCGTTCGGCGATCCATGACGGCCTCCCACCCGAGGCGCTCGAGGCCGTCGCGGCGCGGCATCCGCTCGGGCTCGGCACGGCGGCGGACCTCGTGGGCGCGTACTCGTATCTGGCGAGTGAGGCGGCACGCTGGACGACGGGCTCGGCGCTCGTCGTCGACGGCGGCTACTCGGCGCCGTGAGTCCGGCTATTCGGGCCAGCCGGCCGGTGGATTCGTGATGCCGCGCATGAAGATGTCGGCAAAGGGCTTGGCGACATCGCGCGCCGAGAGCTCGCCACCCGGCTTGAGCCAGAGATACGTGTAGTTGTGCATCCCGAACCACGCCATGGCCGTCAGGCGGGGCTGCACGGCACGGAACTCCCCCGAGTCGACCCCGGCCTGCAGCACCGCCTCGACGCGTTGCTCGTAGGCGCGACGGCGCTGCCGGAACTTCTCCGCCCGCTCTCCGGTGAGCGCAGGGAACTCGTGCAGGAAGACCCACACGTGGTCCGGGTAACGATGGATCACATCGAGCAGTTCCTCGCCGAGCAGGGCGAGCTGCTCCGAGGGAGTGCCGCCCGACTGGGCCACGCGGTCCGCGCCGAGCATCACCTCGTCCATGACCCGGTCGTGGATGGCGGCGAGCAGATCCTCCTTGGAACCGATGTAGTGGTACAGCGCACCCTTGCCGAGATCGTTGGCGACACAGAGCTCCGTGATGCCGGTGGCGTGGTAGCCGCCCCGGGCAAAGACGCCCGCGGAGGTGTCGATGATCGCCTGGTAGCGCGCCTCCCAGTTCGCCTTGCGCTTCGAGTCACCGGTCGCTTCCACCCGTGCCATTGAGGGCGAGACTAGCGGGCCGTCACCCGCCCGGATGCCCTTCGGGCGGCGGCGCCCGCCCGAAGTACCGGCTCCCGACGCGCCACGTCTCCCGACGCGCGAAACAGAGGATCGTCGTGCTGCGTACGTCTTGCGGCACGATGGTGGTCGTGGTCGGAGCGCCGACATGACAGCCGCACCGATGGCCTCGGCCGACGTGAACTGGTTCAGCGTGCTCGAGCACCACGCCACGCGCAGCCCCGACAAGGCAATCACCGTCTTCGAGGGGGTGGCGACGACCTACCGGTCGATGGCGGCTCGCGCCGCCGCGCTGGCCGCCGGGATGGCGGGACGCGGCGTCCGGCAAGGCGATGTGGTCGCGCTCCTTTCGTACAACTGCCCCGAGTTCCTCGAGACCCTCTTCGCCGCCAATTTCCTCGGCGCCATTGCGATGCCCGTCAACTGGCGTCTCGCCGCCCCCGAGGTGCGCTACATCCTGGAGCACTCAGGTGCCCGCGCGCTCGTCTGCGACGACGCTCTGCTGGGGTTGGCGAACGAGGCGACGGTGGGCCTCGAGGACACGCTCGTCCGGGTGGGCATCTCTCCCACCGGGCGCGACGGATGGACGACCCTCGACGACCTGCGGGACACCTCCACGAGGGTGCCCCGCGTCGGAGCGACGGCCGACGATGTCCACCGGTTGATGTACACCTCGGGCACCACCGGTCGGCCCAAAGGGGTCATGCTCACCCATGCCAACCTGGCCTGGAAGAACCTGGCGCACACGATCGAATTCGGCTTCACGAGCGCCGATCTGGGGTTGGCCTGCGGCCCGCTCTACCACGTGGGCGCGCTGGACCTGACGACAACCTCCCTGATTGCGGCGGGAGCGACGACGATCGTCCATCGGACGTTCGACGCAGCCGCCGTGGTCGACGAGATTGAGCGCTCTCGGGTCACCACGGTGTGGCTGGCACCCGCCATGGTCAACGCGATCATGGCCCTGCCCGACATCGAACAGCGCGATCTGTCGTCGGTGCGGGTGGTCATCAACGGCGGAGAGAAGATGCCCGTTCCTCTCATTCAGCGGATTCAGCGGGTCTTTCCCGCCGCGTGGTTCGCCGACGCCTACGGCCTCACCGAGACGGTCTCGGGGGACACGTTCCTCGACCGCGACAGCATCGTGACGAAGCTCGGCTCGGTGGGCCGCCCCTGCCTCTACCTCGAGCTCGATGTGTGGGACGAGGAGGGGCAATCCGTGCCGGCCGGCGAACAGGGCGAGATCGTCATGCGCGGTCCCAAGGTGTTCAAGGGGTACTGGCGGGACCAGGAGGCCACGACCGCTGCCTTCGCCGGGGGCTGGTTCCACACCGGGGACATCGGCGTGCTCGACGACGACGGCTACCTCTACATCGTCGACCGGCTCAAGGACATGATCGTGTCGGGAGGCGAGAACATCGCCAGCTCGGAGATCGAGCGGGTCCTCTACGAGCACGACGCGGTGCTCGAGGCGGCGGTCGTCGGCCGCCCGGACGATCGATGGGGCGAGGTACCCGAGGCGTTCGTCGCGCTCCGCCCGGGGGCTGCCGTGACACCCGAAGCTCTCATTGCACACTGCCGCGCCCAGCTCGCTCGTTTCAAGGTCCCCCGCGACATCAGATTCGTCGAGGCGCTGCCACGAAACCCGTCCGGCAAGGTGCTCAAACGCGAGCTCCGCTCCGAACGGTGAGCACCTGCACCATTCCGTCGCGGCGGTTCCGTGAGGAGCCCGTTCTCCTGGAGGCCCGATGACCAGCGTGCGCGGACCGGTCACGGGCGGCGCGAAGGGGTGGGCCTTCGGCGGGCCGACGGCGGATCTGGCCGCTCTCGGGTACCGCCAGGACGAGTACTTCATTGAGGGTAGGGCCGTCCGCTACGGCCCCGCGGCGGGCACCGCCCTCGGGAGGGACGGGCGCTGGCAGGCCGAGCCGGTCGAGAGCTCGCCCTACGCGTCCCGCATGGTCGTGGTGCGTCCGACCGACCCGGCCGCCTTCAACGGGACCGTCATCGTGCTCTGGAACAACGTGTCCGCCGGCTACGAGAACTTCGGAGGCGGCGACAGTGCCGAGATCTTCGAGGGCGGGTACGCCTATGCCGCCGTCTCGGCCCAGCGCGTCGGTGTCCACGGCCAACCCGACAACCCACAGGGCCTGCGGACCTGGGATCCGGAACGTTACGGATCCCTCTCGATCCCGAGCGACGACTATTCCTTCGACATCTTCACGCAGGCCGCCGACCTGGTGGCGCCGGATCGGCCGCGCCGCGGCCTCGACCCCATGGCCGGTCTCGACGTCCGCCGGCTGGTCGCCCAGGGTGCCTCGCAATCGGCGGCGCGGCTGGCCTCCTACCTCAACGCGGTCCAGCCGATCACCCACCGCTTCGACGCCTTCTTCCTGGTTATGTACTTCGGCGGCGGCACGCCCCTTCAGGTCGGGGACGCCGTGATGACCGTCCGGGAGGCCGCGAGCAACGACACCGCGCCGCGGATCCCCGAGGGGCTGCATCTCCTGCGGGACGACATCGGGATCCCCGTCATGGTGGTGAACACGGAATGTGAGGCGACATCGTGTCACGGGGTCCGTCAGCCGGACACCGACCGCTTCCGGTACTGGGAGGTGGCCGGTGCCTCTCACGTTTCCCTGCCTGCAATGGCGTCGTCCGCTCCCCGGATGGAGCGAGACTTCGGCTTTTCCATCCCACTCGACGACGAGTCGATGCAGCAGATCAACCGGATCTCCGTCGCCCCTGTCGTCGATGCCGCCCTCCATCACCTGCAGGGGTGGATGCGCGACGACAGGCCACCACCCGTTCAACCGCGCATCGCCTTCGAGGGTGATCCACCGACGATCGTGCGCGACGACGACGGCATCGCCCGGGGCGGCATCAGGCTGCCCCAGGTGGAGGTCCCGTTGGCGCACAACAGCGCCATCCAACGGGCGCCCGACATCTTCGCCAGGCTGGTCGGGTCCTACGAGAGCTTCCCGGTCGAGAAAGTGCGCGCGCGCTACGGCAACCGCTCGGTGTACCTCGTACGCTACGCAGAGGCGACGAGAGCAGCGGCAGCAGCGTCGGTCGTGCTCGCCCGGGACGTCGACCCCCTGCTCGCCGAGGCCGAGGCCGCGTTCCCCTTCTAGCGGTGTGCCGAAGCGGCGCGCCGAGCCGAGCCCTCAGAACGGCTGATTACTTGGTGGCCACGGTGTCAGAGAATTGCAGCACGCTCTTCGCCTGGTCGAAGGTGACGAGGTACACCGGTCCGACGGCGTAGGGCCGTCCCGGCCCGAAGGACACGGGCTCGCCCGATCCCGGAATGGCGGCGTTGCGCAGTCCGTAGCCGGCGTGGGCAAAGCTGGACCATGTCAGGTCTTTCCCCGCCGCCTTGGCGATGGTGGCAAAGAGGTCGATGTTTAAGCACGCGGACTCCACGGCGAAGAAGGTCTGGTCCGACCCGGTGAGCGGATTCGTGGGCGGCGTGATCTTGAGCGTCGGGTACGCCTTGCGCACCACGCGGTCGCACTGCTGGACCGCCGGGGTGTGCCAGAGCTGATAGTTCGACGGAACGGGGCTCGTCGTCAGGACGTTCTGGAGGTACTTGGGCTGAATGGAGGAACCCAGGACGGCGCTCTCGAGGGTGGATTCGCTCGTGGCGACCCACGCCGGCAGGTAGGAGCTCTGGTTGGCTTGCAGCGACTCGGGCCAGATGGTGGCGCCCGTACCCACTGCGACAACCTCGTTGACCCCGGCCTGCTGGAAACGCTGCGCGATCAACCCGGCCTGCTGATTGGTCGCCACCTCGTCGTCTTGCGGCGCACCGTCGACGGCGCTCTGCACCACGTGTGCACCGAGAGACTTCAGGGACGTCTGCACGACCTTCAGCTCGCCGGCGTCGGTCTCGGTTCCCGCGAAGAGGCCTATCTTCTTGCCCTTGAAGACGCCGCGGTGTGACAGAACGGCGAGCTGCACCGGGTCATAGGCCGCCGGCGGAGGCACCAAGGTGAAGTTCGGCGTGCCGCCAGACGCCTGCACGTCCTGGAACGAGCCCGAAATCGTGGGGACATCGTGCTGCTGCAGGTAGCAGTCGGTCTGCTGCGGGGCGATGGCAACGAAGACCGTGTCATCCTCGGAGAGTTGCGTACAGGCAGTGATGGCGGGCCCCGTTCCCACAGGGTTCACCGCCACCAGATACGGCACCAGGTGGCGGCCGTCGATACCACCGTGCGCGTTCAGATTCGAGATGATGGCGTTGTAGGCATCGGGAAAGCTCCCTTGATCCAAGGTGATGCCGAACTGCCGGACGGCGGCGAGGTCGACGTACGGAATACCGACTCGGATGGACGTCGCCGTGACACCTTGGGTCGGGCTCGCCGCGGCGGACACGGTTCCACCGGCGCCGACAATCCCCACGGCACTCAGGATGAGGGTGCCGATGACCGGCAGGATGAAGCTGTTTCGCATTATCGATCTCCGCGCAATCAGCAGCCTCCGATGGCCGCGCCGGCCTCAAGAGTTGCACACTTGCCCTCTCGAAGGCATTCGGATGCAGGGCCCGCCCTAGTGCGGCCCCGGCGGCCGGGCTCAGAAGGGTCCGCCGGCGGCGGTTACGCCACCTCGAATCTGCCGTTGCCGCCGCGCTTGTGCGCCTGCCGCGAGCCGACCTCCTCGATGAACTCGTCCGAGTGCTCGATGTCGAACTCGTTCCCACTCGCTCGCAACTCAGCGAGGAGATCGAGGAGCCGGCTCCGCTTGGGCTCGGACAGCCCGATGCGTTCGTACACGGTGGAGTTCAGATCTCGCGTCGCCGCGGTGGCGACCCTCTCACCGCGCCGGGTGATCACCGCCAGCGTCGTGCGCGCGTCGGACGGATGTGGCACACGGCGAACGAGTTTCTCGTCCTCGAGCTTGTCGATGATGTTGGTCACGGTGGCAGGTGGAATCCGAAGGGTCTTGCTGATCCAGCTCAAGGCCAAGGACGACTCCGGGTCCATGGCCAGCCAGGCCAGCACCTCGTAGCGGGCGAACGTGAGGCCGTGATGCCTCATGACGGTGTGCACTTGGGCGTTGAGGAGCTGGTACGACCGCAGCACCGCGGTGTACACGGCCATGCCCGACGCTGCCTCGGGATCCCAACGCTCGAGCCACACGCGGCGGGAGGCTTCGACGACGTCGAACGGAGCTTTCTCGAATCCCATCTGCTCAGGATACGGCTCTCATCGCAGGCTTTCAGGCTCCTTCGACCAGGGTGCCGCCGATGATCCCGTCGGCTTCGAGCGCGTCGATATCCGCCTGGGACAGCCCGAGCTCCAGGAGCAGCTCCACGTTGTGCTCGCCGAGCAGCGGCGCATGCCGCTCGTGGAGATGATCGGGACCTCGTGAGAATCGCATGGGCAGCGTGCTGTATCGGGAAGTCCCGATCACCGGATGATGGACCTCCTCGAAGAACTGGCGGGACACGAGCTGCGGGAGCTCTGGTTGGCAGTGCGGTTGCATCACCCTGCCGACTGGGACGCCGGCTCCCCAGAGAAGCTCGACGATCTCGTCGGCCGACCGGGCCCGGCACCAAGCTCCCAGGGTCTCGTCGATGCGTTGTTGTGCGCGCACCCGACCCGCCATGGTGGTGAGCGCCGGGTCCGTCGCCCATTCCGGCTGGCCCAACGCGCCGCAGAGCGCGGTCCATTGCTCGTCGGTCGCGACGGCGATCGCCACCCAGCCGTCGTCCCGACCGTGCTCGTCGGGTCCGGCAACCTGGTAGAGGTTCTGCGGCGCCGCGGCCGGGCCGCGGTTTCCGGCACGACCGAGCAGCGCCCCGTAGGCGGAAAACTCGATCGCCTGCTCTGCAGCGATGTTGAGCGCCGCGTCGACCATCGCCGCCTCGACCAGCCCGCCTTCCCCCGTCTTGTCACGGTGCTCGAGGGCGAGCAGCAGGCCGTACAACGCGTGGAGCCCCGCGCTGGGGTCGCCGACACAGTAGGGCTCGAAGGGCAGAAGGTCGGGGTGGCCTGTCATCCAGGTCAGACCGGCCGCATCTTCGATGACGAACGCGAACGCCGAGAGATCGCGGCCCGGCCCGTCCAGGCCGAATCCGGGCATGCGCAGCATGATGAGATCGGGCCGTTCGACGCGCAGCGATTCGAAATCGAGTCCGAGTTGGTCCAGGACCCGCGGTGTGTAGTTCTCGACCAGGACGTCACACGTCGCGATGAAACGACGTATCAGGTCAAGGCCTCGTTGTTCGCTCAGGTTGATGGTGAGGCTCTTCTTGTTGGTGTTGAGCGCGGCGAAAATCGGCCCACGCTCCCAGTACAGATCCTCGGTCTGGGGCACGCCCCCGACCAGGCGGGCGCCGTCGGGGCGGGTCGAGGACTCGAGGTGCACGACCTCCGCTCCGAGGAGCGCCAGCACGTGGCCGGTGAGGGGTCCGGCCCAGAACGACGTCATGTCCAGGACGCGCAGCCCCTGGAACGGAAGTGCCCGCGGCTCACCGCTCGTGGGAGTCCGGGAAACCCGCCCGACGCCCGCTGTCTCCTCGACGGACGACTCGCCGAGGCGGGGCGCCGCTTCGGCGGGCCGAAGCCCGCCCGCGCTGAAGCGGAAGGGTGGCCGGGGATTCGCCGAGCCATCCCGTGGGTTCGCCACAAACGTCCCACGCTCTCGAAAGTGCGCCCATGTCGTGGCGTTCGCACCATTGGTGATCGGTGCGTTGGGGATCCGAAAAGCCGAGGCGAGCTCGAGCACCTCTTCGACCGTGTGCTCGGCGATCCAGGCATCGATCGTCGGCGCGAGGGCCGTCCGGTCGAGAAAGAGTGATCGGTCTTCCATCCACTCGGGGTGTCCCACCAGGACGCAGAAGTCCAGCCACTGTTGCCCGGTCCCGCAACCGAGACCGACGAGTCCGTCCCTGGCCGCCCCGACCCCGGGCGTCGCCACGAACCTGCGCCGGCGCATCGGCCGGCCCAGCTGGTCGTTGAAGGTCACCGGGTAGTACGTCAGGCACAGGGCGAGGGCTTCGAGCATCGACACGTCAACGAGCTCGCCGTCCGGGGCAGCGCGCCGCCGAGCCGCCAATGTCCCGATGCCGGCGAAGATGCCGGCGAGCCACTCGCCGATCTGCCCTCCCACGAACACCGGCGGACGGTCCGGCCTCCCACGGGCCAACCCGACTATCCCGCCGGACCAGGCCTGGAGCGTGAACTCGGTGGCCGGCTTGTCGCTCCAGGGGCCCTCGAGCCCGAACGGAGTGATCGACGTGACGATCAGATGAGGGTGCGTCCGCAGGATCTCGCGGGGGCTCAGGGACGGGTGCTCCGCCGGCGCCGAGCCTCGTGTCCAGATGACCGCGTGCGCCGAGGCCAGAAGTGCATGCAGGGAGGCGCGACCGCTCGTGTCCGCGACGTCGACGACGACGCTCTGCTTCGAGGCGCCGAGGAAGTTGAAGAGCGCGCCGTCGGCCTCGGGTGAGATCGTCGCACCCGAGGCCGACCACCGCCGCAGGGGATCGCCCTCGGGGGACTCGACCTTGATGACCTCCGCTCCGCCGTCGGCGAGCAGCTTCGTGCAATAGGCGCCACCGATCCAGGTCGAGAGATCGATCACACGGAACCCGGTGAGTGGCTCCACCCGAGACTCGGCCACCGTCAGGAGGTTTCGGGGCGCCGACGACCGGATCGGCTCAGCCGCCACTCGGGAGGAAACGCATCGTCGTTGTCCTTGACCGCGAGATTGAGACCGGCATCCATGGTCTCCTTGCTGAGGGTGGCCCGACCGCCGTCGTCATCCTCCCGGAGTTGTCCACCCATCGACTCGAGCCAGGCACTGAGCAGGCTGCCCATGTACTCGCCCTGGTGTTGCTTCATCACCTCGAAGAACACCTTTTGCATGAACACGGTGTCGGTCGGCCTCGTGCGCGCGCACGCCGACGCGTATTTCGCAACCTCTGCCTCGAGGTCCTCGCGCGGGACGACGCTGTTGACGAAGTTGCATTCGTACATCTGCTCGGCGGTGAAGGGCCGGCCAGTGAACACCATCTCCTGGAATTTGCGCATTCCCATCATCATCGCCCACTGCCACATGCGCGGCGCGTAGCCGACATAGCGGAACGCCGGGTGCCCGAACAGCGCGTCGTCGGACGAGATCACGAGGTCGGCGTCCGCCGCCTGATAGAAGTGCCAGCCGTAGCAATACCCTTTGACCTCGAGGATGCTGATCTTCTTGAAGTCCTGCAGCGTCCGGCAGCCCGACCTCGTGTTGCCGTACCAGTGCAGCAGCGAAGCGCCGGCGCGGTACGACCGAGAGCTCGGCATGGTGACGTCATCGTCCTCGTCGAGCCCGAACTCCTCATGCAGCGCCACGCCGGCGCTTCGTTTCGCCATCAGCTCGTCGAGGTCGGCACCGGTTCCGAGATGATCACCGACGCCGCGCACGACCAGGACCTTGACGTCGTCGTCGATGCTCGCCTTGAACAACAGGTCCGCGTACCGGCGTCGGGCTGCTATCGTCGGAATGTTGAGCTGATCAGGTCGGTTGAGCGTGATCGTCGCGATCCGGGTGGCCGGATCCTTCTCGTAGAGGATGATCTCCTCGGGCGGCGGGACGTCGGCAGCGGTCACGTGGTCGAGCTCCTTGCATGGCGAAATGGCATCGTCGAGAGGGTCTCCGGACCGGCGGCCGTGACGACGACCGGCTCCTGGACATAGGCGGCGCCGGCGCCCTCTTCCCAGACGTAGCCGGTCAGCGCCAGCACCATGCCTGCCTCCAGGTGTTGCTCGGCCGCCGTCGCCGGGAGCGCGTGGGTCGCCAGGGGCAGGTCGAAGCCGAGACCCAACCCGCGGACGACCGGCATCGGGGCCGGCGGAACGCCCACTTCCCCGTACACATCGAGCAGGTCCGTCAGCGGCGCGCCGACTCGGCACGCGGCCAGAAGCCTGCCGAACAGCTCGTCGCAACGTTGGAACAGCTTGCGGTCCTTGTCGCCGTCACCCGGTACCGACAGCGTCCGGCCGAGTCCCCCGACATATCCCCTGAGCATCACCGCGCCCTCGAACGCCACCAGGTCGCCCGCTTGCGCGGGCGCATCGCGTCCGGCGCGTTGCCATGCATGTCGGCGCGAGGTGAGCCAGGCCACGTCCTGCGTGGCAGGGGTGGTCACACCGGCCGACGCCATGGCCTCCATGAAGACGGCTGTCAGCTGCCGTTCGGTCACGCCCGGCGCGAGTGCCTTCATCGCCGCCGCCAATGCGCGTTCGGCGATGTCGACCGAGGCCCGGATGGCCTGTACCTCCTCTGCCGTCTTGACGCGTCGAACCCGGCGCAGCAGCGGCTCTCCATCGATGAGCTCCGCTGACGGGAAGGCCTTGGGCAACAGGTGCGCCGAGGAACCCGTCATGGAGTCGGTGGCCACGGTCCGCGCCGTCGCGGCGCCCTCGATCTTCTGGAGCACCGTGACGAAGTTCATGGCGTTGAACGAGATCCCGTAGAGGTTCTCGCGAGGGATCTCTTCGGGGATTCCCTCGTCCCACGTGCTCAGCAGGTGCACGGCGCCGCTCTCGCGCACCAGTACGCAGCCGGGACCGAAGGCCCGGGAGCCGGCCGTCCACAGGCGCGGCGCACCGGAGACATAGCGGGCGTTTCCCTCGCGCCCGACGACAAGGAGGTCGATGTCCGCCTCCTCCATGGCGGCGAGGACACGGGCCCGACGGGCCTGCCGCAATCCGACCTCGTCGGGAACAATGTCGACGATCGTCATCGGATCCCTAGAAGGGGTCGTAGGAGTAGTCGGTCATGGGTTCCCAGCCATCCTCCGTGATGAGGAGGACCTCCTCGGACCGGTACCCGGCGGCACCGTCGTCCCAGACGATCGGCTCGAGCACCAGCACCATGCCATCCGCCAGGACGAGGGTGGCGTCGAACGCCTCGCCGATATCGCTGCCCACGTAGGGCATCTCGGCACTGTCGATCCCGAGCCCATGGCCGAGGTAGAAGTGCGGCATCCACGGTTTCTTCCCTCCGGCGGCGGCAATGGCGGCGGCAGTCAGGTCGGCGGCGGTCGCTCCGGCCCGGGTGACATCGAGCACGGCGCTCATGATGGAGCGCCATTGCTCGAACTGGCCTCGTTGCCGGGCATCGGGCTCACGACCCACGACCCAGGTGCGCCCGAAATCGGAGTGGAACCCCGCATAGCTGATGCCGAGGTCGACCCAGAGCACGTCGCCGTCGGCCAACTCACGTTCTGTCGAAAGAAGTGGGCAGGCGAGGTCGCCGGTCGTCGTCCACGGCCCGTCCTCCATCCGGGCGGGCATCACCTGCCAGATCGGGTCGAGAATGTTGGCGTCTGCTCCGGCGTCGAAAATGGTACGGAGAAATGTGGCCGTAAGGTCGGTCTGACGCACCCCCGGCGCAATCCGGGCCTGCACGTCCGCGATCGCCCGCTCAGTGATGCGGAGCCCTTCGCGCATACAAGACAGCTCGTCGGGAGTCTTGGTGACCTTGGCCATGCTGATCACACGGCCGCCGTCGCGTGGCGCATCCGGCGCGAAGAGAATCGACCGTTCGCGGCGGAGTGCATTGGTCCATTCATCCATGGCAATCACGGCGCCGGCCGGCACGAGCCGGGCCAATTCGGCCGCGAAGAGCTGCACGCCCTCGTCGAAATCGAGGTACACCGGCCCGTGCAGGTGATCGGGCGGCATTTTCGCCGAGAGCCGGTCATCCTCCTGCATCGGGGTGAACAGGTGGGGCCACTCGTCGTCGAGGAGGACGACGGCGACGGGCTGTTCGAAGTTGGCCCGGCCGCCGTCTGCGAGGGGCCAGATCGCACCGGTCGCGTAGGCAACGTTGGTGTTGCCCAGGAGCACGAGCGCGTCCAGTCCCTGCTCGCGCATGATGGTCCGCATCCGTTCCATGCGTGCACGCTGCATTCGGGCGAAATCGGGGTTGGCAGGAATCCGCGTCGGAGGAGCTGCGGCCATGAGCCCGGCCGGCATCAGTCGCCCACCCCGAGAAAGCGCTTGACGTTCCCGCTGACGATGGCCGTGGCCGCTTCGGCACCGACCGCATCCACCACAGCGGCCAGCGACTCGCTGCTGTACCCGTAGGTGCTCTCGTTGTGCGGGAAGTCCGTGGACCACATGACCTTGTCGACGCCGATCCGGTCAACGAGGTCGAGCCCGAGTGGATCCACCATGAACGATGCCCACATGTTGTTCTCCCAGTAGTACCGGGGCTCGTGGCGCACGTTCAGGTCGGAGAGATGCTGAAACGATGCCGCGATGTGCTCCGCGTCCTGCAGCACCGAGGGCACCCAGTTGATCCCACCCTCGAACCAGCCGACCCGGAGTCCCGGATGACGGTCCAGGATGCCACCCCACACATACTTCCCGAACAAATCCCGGAACGGGGCCACGGACTGCAGCATGCCGCAGCTGAGCGCGTTGAACTCGTTGGGAGACGACGGCGGGCTCTCCCCAATGTGGTGCGCAACAGGCACCTGGGCGTCCTCGATCGCCTCCCACACGCCGTCCATGACGATGCTGGCGAAGTCGATCGGACGTTTGTCCTCGTCCTTTCCTGGCGACAGCGGCATCAGGAACGTCTTCAACCCGAGCTCCTTGAGCTCGTTCAGCGTCCGGCGGGCGCCCTCGGCATCCCACCAGTTGATGAGTCCGACCCCGTAAATGCGATCGTCCGACCGCTCCTGCACCTCGGCAATGTGTTCGTTGTAGATGCGAAAGCAGAGCTCTCGCACCTCTTTGTCGGGCCATCCGAACAACGCAAGGATCGAATTGGGGAAGGCCAGCTCCTTGGACACTCCTTCCGATTCGAGTGCGGCCAGGCGGGCCTCCACGTCACCCGTGTGCGATCCCGGGACCGGGTCGTACTGCGAAAGCACCCGAATGAACTCGGGCACGAGGATGGACTTCCCATCGACACCGAGCACCCAGCCACCGCCGACGTTCATGACGCGCGGCGCGCGCTCTTTCATGCCTTCGGGAAAGCGCTCGTAGAAGATGTCCTCGGCCAGCGAAATGTGATCGTCGGCCGAGAACACGTCGACGCCGGCAGGGAGCCCGGAGTCGACGAGCGGTCCCGGTTGCCGGTCCTTCGGCGCCCCGAGGCCTTCGGGTGGGTACGTCAGCGTTCTTGCGTGACCGGTCATCTCCCCCGCTCCACTCTCTGGTCTCCGGAGATTACTTCGGCTTCGTAGCAATCGTCAACGGATCCTGCTAGCTTGCCCCTTCGGGGTTGCAGCACACTGCCGGGAGGTCGGAGAGGGTGACATGACCACGTGGGATACCACCGTCGACCTCGTGATCGTCGGTTCGGGTGGCGGTGGCATGGTCGCCGCGCTGACCGCCGCCGACGCCGGGGCGAGCGCCCTGGTGCTCGAGAAGCAAGAGCGCATCGGAGGCTCGACCGCCATGTCCGGCGGCATCGCCTGGGTCCCGAACAATCCGGTGATGCAGGCCGACGGCGTGCCCGACTCCTACGAGGACGCCATGGCCCATTTCGAAGCCGTCGTCGGTGACGTCGGGCCATGCTCGTCGTTCGAACGTCGCCATGCCTTCCTCACCGCGGGGCCCCAAATGGTCACGTTTCTCCAAGAGCGCGGCGTGCGCTTCGTCTACTGCCCCGGGTACAGCGACTACTACTCGAACGCCAAAGGCGGCCACGACAACGGACGTGGGATTGAGCCCGTTCCCTTCGACGGTCGTGTCCTCGGAGAGTGGCTCCCGAAACTCCAACCCGGTTTAGCGAAGAGCTTGGGCCTGGCGGTGATGACGAACGAGGCACGCTCGCTGTCGCACTACAACCGCAGTCTTCGCGCCTTTGCGATCTCCGCCCGCGTCGTCCTCCGGACCTACACCGCTCGACTCCGGCGTCAAGAGCTCCTCACCAACGGTGCGTCGTTGATCGCACAGATGCTGCTGATTGCCATTGCCCGCGGCGTCCCGATCTGGACCGAAGCGCCCCTCGAGGAGTTGCTCGTCGAGGATGGTCGTGTCGTCGGCGTGCGCGCGGTCCGGGGCGGAGTCCCGGTGCTGGTGCGCGCTCGTCAAGGGGTCCTGTTGGCAGCAGGCGGCTTCGCCCACAATCCCGAGATGCGCGGCCTCTACGGCGGCGATCAGCCCAACCAGGCCAAGTGGTCGATCGCCAACCCGGGCGACACGGGCGAGGCGATCCGGAGCGCCATGGCACTCGGCGCAAAGACCGACCTCATGGACGAGGCGTGGTGGCTGCCGTCTCCGCGCACCGGTCGATTCGGGCAGTCGACACTCGATCAGGCCCGACAGCGACCACGGACCATGTACGTCGACGCTGCGGGCCACCGTTTCGTCAACGAGTCCAACTCATACATGGAAGTCGGCAAGGCGATGTACGCACGCGACAAAACGAGCAAAGCGGTCCCGTGCTGGCTCATCTTCGACGATCGTTACCGGAAGCGCTATGCGCACCAGCGCTCCCAACCGGGGCGGTTCCCGCGCAAGCTGCTCGAGAGCGGGATGCTGAAACAGGCCTGGACGCTGAAAGACCTCGCCACGATGTGCGGCATCGACCCCGTCGGTCTGTCCGAGACCGTGGAGCGGTTCAACGAGAACGCCGAGCGGGGCGTCGATCCCGATTACGGGCGCGGCGAGTCCGCCTACAACCGGGCGTTGGGCGATCCGAATCACAAGGTGCACCCGTGCCTGGGGCCGATCGACGAAGCCCCGTTCTACGCAGTCCAGGTCGTGCCCGGTGACATCGGCACCTGCGGGGGTCTGGTGACCAACGAGGACGCCCAGGTGGTCGACCAGGAGGATCGGACCATCGAGGGCCTCTACGCCACCGGCAACGGCACCGCCACCGTCATGGGCCGCCACTATCTCGGGCCCGGGGCCAGCATCGCCAACACGATGGTCTTCGGCTACCTGGCCGCTCGCCACGCGACCCGCGCGCAGCCACCCGCATCGTGATGATGGGGCTCAGGTCAAGGTCACGCCGTCCCGTCGGACCGTGATCGCATGGGTGGGACACTTCCGCGCCGCCGACACGACCTTGTCCTCGGGCGAGGCAGCGGGGTCGACGACGAACGCAATGGAGTCGTCGTCAAGATCGAACACGCCGGGGGCCTCGTACACACAGTTGCCCGAGCCCATGCACGCGTCGCGGTCGATGTCGATCTCGATGCCCATGGGGCGATCGTAGGCTTGGAGGAAAGGTGCAGGTACGGACGTGACTGAATTCGCGAACACCAACTTCATCACCGATCGGTCGATCCAAGACGATCCGTACGCCTATTTCGATTGGGTACGGCGACAGGGTCCGGTCTGGCGGGAACCGCATTTCGGGATGTTCATGGTCACCGGCCATCCCGAGGCAATGGCGATCTACGGTGACCCTGCGACGTTTCCGGAGAACGAACTGCCCTCCGGCACCTTCTCATCGTGCAACGTGGTCTGCGGTTCGTTCGTCAAGTTCTCCGCCCCCATGGAAGGCGATGACGTCAGCGACATCATCATCAAGTACCGCAACGAACTGCCGTTCAGCGACCAGCTTCCCTCGTTCGACCCGCCGAACCACACGGCGCACCGCCACCTGCTCATGCGGCTCATCACGCCGAAGCGCCTCAAGGAGAACGAGGACTTCATGTGGCAGTTCGCCGATCGCCTCATCGACGGTTTTCTCGAAGTGGGATCCTGCGAGATGGTCGGCTCCTACGCCGAGCCGTTCACCCTGACGGTCATCGCCGACCTGGAAGGAGTGCCCGAATCCGACCACTCGCTCTTCCGGGAACGGCTCTCGACGGCACACCAGGACGTGGGCCACAAACCGCTCGAGTTCCTCTACGAGCGTTTCAACCAGTACATCGAAGACCGCCGCCGGTCGCCCCGAAACGACGTGCTGACGGGCCTGGCGACCGCCACCTTCCCGGACGGCTCGACCCCCGAGACCAAGGACGCCGCCCTGATTGCGGCCAACCTCTTTGCCGGTGGTCAGGAGACCACGGTGCGCTTGCTGTCCTTCGCGTTACGCATGCTCGGCGAGCGGCCCGACCTCCAGGACAGCGTCCGGGCCGATCGCGAACGGATCCCCAACTTCATCGAAGAGACCCTCCGGCTGGAGAGCCCCCTCCGGACGCAGTTCCGGATGGCGCGCGTGTCCACCCAGCTCGCCGGCGTCGACATTCCCGCGGGCGGATCGATCATGCTCATTCCCGGTGCGTGCAACCGCGACCCCCGGGTATTCGAGAATCCCGACGAATTCGACATCACCCGTCCGAACGCCAGGCAGCACATCGCCTTCGGGCACGGCATTCACACGTGCGCCGGGGCACCGCTCGCCCGCGCCGAGGGCCGGGTCACCATCAACCGCTTCCTCGATCGCACCGCCAACATCGCGATATCGGAGGCTCAGCACGGTCCGGTGGGCGCCCGACGGTACGACTACCTCCCGACCTTCTTCCTGCGCGGACTGCAACGCCTCGACCTCGAATTCACGCCCGTCGGCTGAGACGCTTGCACGGACCGGCTCCTTCAGGAAGTCGGCGCGTCAGCTTCCGGGGGCCGCAACGTGGACATGATCAGCTTCGTCTGCGCATAGGGCGGTCCTGCCGTGGTCCCGCCATCGATCGGCAGGACGATCCCGGTGATTTGTGCCGCCCTGTCGCTGGAGAGGAACACTACGGCGTTCGCCACGTCCTCGGGCTGTGCCTCTCGTTCCAGCGGTTGCATGTAACGCAACACCGGCCCCATCTCATAGGTCGTAATTCCCGTGCGGATATGGGCGGGTGTCAGGCAATTCACCCTGATGCCGTACGGCGCCAGGTCGATGGCCATGCACTTGCTCGCGTGGGCGATGGCCGCTTTGGACGCCCGGTACGAAATCATGCCGGTCCCGGCGTTCACCGCTGCGATCGACGCGTTGTTGATGATCGAACCACCGCCGTGATCCTTCATATGGCGGGCGGCGCGTTGGGCTCCGACGATCACGCCGAAGAGATTCACGTTCATGATGCGGGTGAAATCCTCAAGATCGTCCGGCAGGAACCGCTTGAGTGGGCTGCCGATCCCGGCGTTGTTGAACATGATGTCCAGACCACCGAAGTGCTCGACCGTGAAGTCCACCAGGGCCTGCACCTGCTCGGCGTCGCTCACGTCTGTCTGCTTGAAGGCGGCCGCTGGGCCGATGGTGGCGGCGAGCTCCGGTCCACTCTCGGCGTCGACATCACCGATCACCACGCGCGCGCCCTCCTGCACCAACAGCTGGGCGGTCGCTCGACCGATACCCCCTGCGCCACCGGTGACGATCGCGACCTTCCCTGCCAGCTCCTGCGAGTTCATGCTTCGACACTACGGTCTCGCTGCTGGCACCGCAGGTTCGCGGCGATTCGAAATGACAGCCGCGGCGCAGCGCGCCGGAGGACGCAGTCCCCATGACCGTCCACGACCGCCGCCGCTCCTCCCTCGGCGCCCCGGCTGGGTTCGACGAACCCCCTCGAGCGGCCCATGGTGGATCTGGGATTCCGAGGGAGATCCACTGTCTCTCCACTCGGCCCGAGAATGGGGCGCTCCCCGTACATTGGATCGGGAAGTACAGCCCGGGCTCTGCAAGACGGCGGACTGCCGGGACCAGCGAGAGGAGTCGAAGATGCCCAAATCGTTGTACACGGCTCAGGCCCACGTCACGGGCGGACGGGACCAGGGGCATGGGGTCACCAGCGACGGAGCCCTCGATGTCCAGCTCCGTACTCCCGTCGAAATGGGTGGCGACGGTGGAGGCACGAATCCCGAGCAGTTGTTCGCCGTGGGCTACGCGGCCTGCTTCGAGGGAGCGCTGGGCGTCGTGGGACGTCGGGAGAAGGTGGATCTCGGTGCGGTCTCCATCGAGTCGGAGGTGAGCCTGATCACCACGGAGAACCGTGGGTTCACTGTCGCCGTGGGGCTCGACGTCACGCTTCCGGGAGTCAATGATGCAGAACGCGCCGTCGCCATCGTCGCCGCGGCGCACGAGGTGTGCCCGTACTCCAACGCCACCCGCGGGAACGTCGAGGTGACCTTGAAGGCCAACGGTGCATCGGTGCCTGCCGCCGCGTGATCATGGATTGACCTAACCTCGGCGGCCATGGCCGAAACGGCTCGCACGGTGGTCGGGGCCGCTCGGGGCTGATGGATCGTCGTTCCTTTCTGCGTGG
Organism: uncultured Acidimicrobiaceae bacterium; assembly: GCA_963817735.1. GTDB lineage: Bacteria > Actinomycetota > Acidimicrobiia > Acidimicrobiales > RAAP-2 > Bog-473. The sequence continues at coordinate 521,518 of CAWFPP010000003.1, forward strand.
GGCCACCGTGCTCGGATCCGGAGTGCTGGCCGGCGGTGTCATGGCCGGGTGCTCGAGTTCGAGCCCACACTCCTCGGGCGGCGGCGGCACATCCCCGACGTCGAAGTCGGGTCAAGGACCACCCGACTGGTCCAAACTGGCCGCCACCCTCGCGGGTCCGTTGCTCCAACCGGGGGACCCCGGGTACCCCGCGGCCGGGCACCTGTACAACTCCGTCTACACACAGAAGGCTGCAGCGATCGCCCAATGTCAATCCGCGAGCGATGTCCAGCGTTGCCTTTCCTTCGCCCGGGAGCACGACGTGGAAGTGGTGGCGCGCTCGGGCGGGCACAGTTACGCCGCCTACTCCACCTGTCCCGGTCTGGTCATCGACGTCACCAACATGGACCGGGTGTCGGCGAGCGCGTCGGGCGGCAGCGCCGGCCAACTCGCCACGGTGGGTGCCGGCACGGTCCTGATCGACGTCTACAGCCAGCTGGCGGCGCAGGGTCTCCTCCTCCCCGGCGGCTCGTGTCCGACCGTGGGGATCGCCGGCCTGGCATTGGGAGGAGGGGTCGGCGTGTTCTCGCGGGCCTATGGGCTCACATGCGATCAGCTCCAGTCAGTGGAGATCGTCACCGCGGACGGCGTCGTGCACCGCTGCGCGCCCGGGCGGGACGAGAACCTCTACTGGGCGAGCCGAGGCGGGGGCGGCGGGAACTTCGGCGTCGTGACGTCGTTCGAGTTCCGGACCTTCCCCATTCCCGACGCCATCACCCTCTTCACACTCGAATGGCCATGGGGGGCGGCCGGCAGCGTCCTCGACGCGTGGCTCCGCTGGATCCCGTCGGCGCCCGACGAACTGTGGGCCAACTGCCAGCTCTTCGCCAGCGGGACGGTCGGGAGCGGTCTCGTCAAGGTCACCGGGGTGTTCGTCGGAAACGTGAACGCGTGCTCCGCCGCGCTGAACCCACTCACCACTGCGGTGAACGAAGCGACGACCTACCACTTCGTGGGGCCGGAGGACTACCTGACGGCCACCATGATTGAGGCGGGCTGCGAGGGGAAGCCCGTGGCCCAGTGCGCCGCTCCGGCCCAGTCGGCGTTTGCGGCAAAGTCCTCGTACGTCGGTGGTGCACTCCCCGAGGGTGCCGTGAGCGCCATCGTCTCGGCCCTGTCGTCGCTCCCGGCCTCTCTGCCCGGTGCCGGTGGCGGCGTCGTCTTCGACGGCTACGGAGGGGCGATCAATCGGGTTGCGGCGAACGAGACGGCCTTCGTCCACCGGTCCGCCGTCTCGTGCGCCCAGTACTCCGTCACCTTTGCGACCTCGCCGCCATCGCAGACTGCGACAGCGGCGGCTGCCGCGTGGTTGGGACAACTGCAGCAGGCGTTCGAGCCCGTGACGCAAGGTTCATACCAGAACTACATCGACCCCACCTTGGCCGACTGGCAGCAGGCGTACTACGGGTCGAACCTCCCCCGGCTGCAGCAGGTGAAGCGGCACTACGACCCCGACGGCGTGTTTCATTTCGCGCAGTCGATCCCTGTCTGAGCTCCTGGGCCGCGCTGCGCCCAGGCTCCGATTGTGCATCGCTAGTCGACCGGCTGAAACTCTCCTTCGAGCAGAGGGATCATGTCCCCGCGCCCGTTGCTCGGCGCGACCCCGGTCTCACCCTTGGTGTCGTGCAGCACGACCCGGTCGCGACCGTCGTGCTTCGCCTGCAGAAGGGCGTCGTCGGCCCGGCGCAAGGTCGCCGCCAGCTCCTCACCCGGCTCACATTCCGTGATCCCGAAGCTCACGGTGAACTTGGGAAGTCCCCCGACGGTGATCGCTGCGTCGAGTTGGGCGCGGACCGTGTTCAGCGCCCGGGTCGCGTCCACGGCCGAGCAGTCCGGGAAGGCGATGGCGAACTCCTCGCCGCCGTAGCGCGATGCGACGTCGCTCGTCCGCAGGGTGTCTCGGAGCACACGAGAGAAGAGACGCAGTGCCCGGTCTCCCGTTTCGTGCCCGTAGGTGTCGTTGAGGACCTTGAAGTGGTCGAGGTCGGCCATGGCCATGGCCACCGGGTGGAGGTGCGCAGGTATGGCCGCCACCCTTTCGGAGAAGGACCGGCGGTTGAGCAACCCGGTGAGCGTGTCGGTGGAGGCCTGCAGCTGCGTTTCGGCCATGACCCGCAGCAAGCCGATGCGGGCGCCCGCCAACTTCGCCAATATGGCCAGGTCGTCCACGCGATCGTCCTCCACCTTCACCCCAGCTTCACCGGTGGCGTGAATGACGCCCACCGTGCGCCCCATGATGGAAACGGGCACGCAGACAGCCGAGAGCCGGCCTTCGGGGCGGTTGCGCAACTTCGGGCAGGCATCGAGGTGGTCGCTGTCGCTGAACTCCTGAATCTGCGCCCGCCGTGCCGCCGGGCAGCGATCGGGGGAATCGACGCCGCAGCTCGGTGGCTTCCCGTCAGGACCCACGGCGGCCATGCGATGGAGGTGCGCATGGCTGTTGTCAGCCAGGAGCAGCTCAGCCGGGGCGTCGGGCAACACGGTCGCGAAGGACCGCTCGATGACTTCGATGACTTCGGGTTCTCCTTCGGCCATGTCGAGTGCATTGGCCAGGCGACTCTCGAAGCGTTGGCGCTGCACCTGGGCGTCCCGGATCTGCGCTTGCTGATCGGCGTCGGACATGGCGACACTCAGCTCGGTGTTGAGACGCTCGGCGTCGGCGACGGCATCGCTCAGCTCCGCGTTGAGCTTGCGGACCTTCTCATCGGTGCGGCGCTGGTTTTTCTCCCCCATGACCACCAGTACGAAAGCCAGTGGAAACATGATGCCCAAGAGGATGCCGACCGCCACCAGGTCGGCGTAGATGCCCGAGGCCAGCGCCTGGCCCGCCATCATGCACGGGATGAAGATCAACCCGAAGGCGCCGAGGGCGATGATGGGGCTGATCAGGCGGAAGCGGGCGGACCGCGCCACCTCACCGGACCACTCCTCCTCGGTGACCATGTTCGCCTCCCCCCATTTGCCGCCAGTTTCTCCACGCGACGCACAAATGTGGCCGCGGCGGCCCTGTACCAGGATGTTTCGTCTAGTCCGACCCTCATCTTTAGGAGCAGATGAAAGTGGGGTTGCGAGCAGGACCAACGCGGAACAAGTGGGTGGGAGTTTGGGCAACACAAGGCGTCCCACCAGGGCGGAATGGCCACACATGTGCAGATCGGGCACGCGGAATGCCAAGCTCCATCCGCACATCGAGGACCTGGGGGCACAGCGCGTGGCACGAATGGAATTTCAGGGAAAGATCGGCAACGAATGGCGGGACTCGGAGCCGTGGTGGCCGCCGGTGCCCACCCCGCCCGAGGGTGCGCCCAACGTGGTGCTCATCGTGCTCGACGACGTCGGATTCGCCCAACTGGGTTGCTACGGGTCCGATATCGACACCCCTTTCATCGACGCGGTCGCCGCCGAAGGCGTGCGCCTGACGAACTTCCACACCACCGCCCTATGCTCACCGACGCGGGCCTGCCTGCTCACCGGACGGAACCACCATCGCAGCGGCATGGGCCGCGTGGCCGACCTGGCCAGCGGCTACCCCGGCTACTGGGGAAGACCGCCCCGGGAGAACGGCTTCCTGTCCGAGATGCTGCAGGGAACCGGGTACGCCACCTACGCCGTCGGGAAGTGGCATCTGACCCCCGAAGGCGAGACCAACATGGCGAACTCGCGGGCCACGTGGCCCCTCGGACGCGGCTTCGACCGCTGGTACGGCTTCCACGGCGGCGAGACCCACCAGTTCGTCCCCGCGCTCTACCACGACAATCACGCCGTGCGCCCGCCGCGATCCATCGACGAGGGGTACCACCTGAGCGGGGATCTGGCCGACCGGGCCATCGAGTACCTGAGCGACCTGCGCGCCGTCGACGACGAGTTGCCGTTCTTCTTGTACTTCGCCACAGGAGCCTGCCATTCGCCCCACCACGCGCCGGCGGAGTGGATCGAGCGCTACAAGGGCCACTTCAACAAGGGTTGGGACGCCTGGCGCGACGAGATCTTCGCCCGTCAGCTCGCCACCGGCATCGTGCCCGAGGGCACGGTGCTGTCGCCGCGCCCGCCGTGGGTCCCCGCCTGGGAGACGCTCGACGAGCGCGAGCGCACCCTGGCCGAACGCTTCATGGAATGCTTCGCCGCCTTCCTGTCCTACACCGACGAGCAGATCGGCCGTGTGCTCGCCTTCATTGAGGACGTCGGCGACTCGGACGACACCGCGGTGATCATCGTCTCGGACAACGGCGCCAGTTCCGAAGGTGGGAAGGAAGGGACCATCAACGAAGGTCGCATGTCGAACTTCGATGCCGCCGGGGTGACGGAGATGTACGACCGCATCGACGAGATCGGTGGGCCGCGCTGTCACAACAACTACCCGTGGGGCTGGACCATGGCGGGCAACACGCCGTTCAAGCGCTGGAAGCGAGAGGTCCACGAAGGTGGCGTGGCCGACCCCTGCATCGTCCGGCTACCGACCAGCCGGCGTGGCGAAGGCGGCGGGGTCCGCCGTCAGTACGCGCATGCCATCGATATCGCCCCGACGGTGCTCGAGCTCGTGGGCATCGCACCTCCGGCCGAGATCGAAGGCATTGCGCAGTCGCATCTCGACGGGACGAGCTTCGCCAACCTGCTGGGCGCCGGCGGGGAGAAGGTGGCGGGCCGTCACCTGACCCAGCATTTCGAGATGCTCGGCTCGCGCGCCATCTACCACGACGGGTGGAAGGCGGTGACGTACCACCCCGTCGGCCCGATCTACGGCGACGGGCTCCGGGCCAACGCGCCCTGGGACGACGACGTGTGGGAGCTCTACCACGTGACCGAGGACGTGTCGGAGTCACGTGACCGTGCCGCCGAATTCCCCGAGAAGGTCGCTGAGCTGGTGGACCTTTGGTGGGAGGAGGCGCGGCGCAACGACGTGCTCCCGCTCGACAACCGGGTGCTCGAGGTCATTGCGCACAACCACGATGGCCGGCGGCCCCAAGCGACGTACCGCTACTTTCAGGGTGGCGCCCCGGTGCCCGAATGGGTGGCCGTGGATACGCGCAACCGCTCCCACGAGATCTCCCTCACGCTGGAGGTGCCCGACGGTGTGGCGCCGAAGGGGACTCTGCTTGCGCTCGGATGCGCACTCGGAGGCTGGGCCTTCCAGGTGTTCGAAGGCAGGCTGCGCTACCTGCACAACCTGCACGGCCAGCGGCTCTACGAGGTCGTGGCCGACGCGGACCTCGGCGCGGGCCGCCACGAGGTGGCTTTCCGCTTCGAGAAGGACGAGGGGCTCGGAGGGCAGGCCACGTTGGTGCAGGACGGTGTGGTGGTCGGGACCGGCGTGGTGAAGCGCTTCACCCCGGTGGCCTTCAACGAGTTGATGATCGGACTCACCTGCGGCTACGAGTGGGGCCCGGCCATCGGTGGCGACTACGGCGCACCCTTCGCCTTCAACGGCACCATCGTCCGGGCGGAGGTCAGAGCGACCGGCCCGATCATGCGCGACCCCGTGGCCGAAGTGGCGGCGATCATGGCCGCCCAATGAAGACCGCCTGACACGCCGAGAACACCTCAGAGCGTCCAGCGATAGTCCTCGGTGGGCTCGTAGACGACACCCCGGGTCAACAGGTCCTCGATCTCCTGGCTCGAGTAGCCGACGCGCTCCATGATGCGCCGGGTGTGCTCACCCACCAACGGTGGAGGACCGTAAGGGCCCGTCGGGGACTCGGAGAAGTCGATCAGCGTGCCGAATTGACGCAGCTGTCCGAGCATCGGGTGCGGGTACTCCGCCACCAGGCCCAGCCGTTCGTTGTCGGCATCGTAGAGGACGGTCTCCCCGTCGTTGCTGTCGACTGAAACCTCTGCGGCCACGCCGGCCGCGGCGAGATCATGGAACCAGGCCACCGCGGTCCTGGTAAGGAAAACCCGTTCGAGTTCCGGCTCGATCTCCGCCCTGGCCGCCACCCGCTCCTCGATCGTCTCGAACCGCTGCAGATCGGGACGGCCCACCAGACGGCAGAGGTGCGCCCACTCGCCCGGGCCGAACGCGGCAATCTGGATGAAGCCCACCTGCGTCTCGTACAGACGGCAGCAGGGCGAGATCCCCATCTGGTTCCCGTCGAGGCCGGGCCGGGCGGGGCCCGGCTCCCCTTCGACGAGGAAGACGTCGGAACTGAATACCGCGGCGCCGTTCAGGAGCGACGTCCAGAGGTCCTGTCCCTCGCCGGTACGACGTTGGTGGTAGAGGGCGGCGAGCACTCCGACCACCGACACCATGGCGTTGGCCGTGTCGGTCATCCCGAAGCGGAGATACAGCGGCGGGTTGCCTTCCGCCACGGGACCCGACTCGAACTCGAGCCCGCACGCCGCCTGGTAGAGCGGATCGAGCCCGCCGAAGTCCGACAGCGGTCCCTCGGCACCGTAGGCGTAGGTGTTGCAGTGCACGAGGTCCTGGTTGCGCTGCTTGAGGGACTCGTAGTCGATCGCCAGCCGTGCTGCAGTGCCTTTGGTCATGTTGTGGTGGACCACATCGGCGATCTCGGCCAGGCGCAGGACCACCTCGCGCCCGTCGGGTGCCTTGACGTCGACGGCGATGTCGAGCTTGCCGCGCTGGCAGCCCACGAAAGGCATGCCGGCCATCCGCATGCTGTCGCCGCGTACGGGCTCGACCTTGATGACCTCGGCCCCCAGGTCCGCCAGGAGCATCGGGCCGAACGGTCCGGCTAGATACTGTCCCAGGTCGAGGACGACCACACCGCTCAGGGGGCCCACGAGACGTCCTCTACGATCCGCGCCCTGAGCAGACGGTCGATGTCCGCCGCGACATAGCCCGCCTCGGCCAGCACCTCCCGGCTGTGCGCGCCGGCAAGGGGCTGTGGTCCCTGGATGGCGCCGGGCGTGCGGCCCAAGACCGCCGGCACCCCGACTTGCGTGGTGGATCCGAGCTCGGGGTCCTCGACGGTCGCCACCATTTCGTTGGCGATGAACTGGGGATGGGAGAACACCTCTGCCATCGGGACCACCGCCTCGGCTCCGAGACCGGCCTGGTGGAACTCCTCGACGAGGTCGTCGCGGCGCCGAAGCAGATAGGCGGCCCGCAGCCGGGCCTCGTGGGACGCGCGCAACCCGGGATCGGCGTACAAGGCGCGTGGGTCCACCGGGTCCAGCCCCAGGATCTCCTCGGGCGTCCGCGTCGATGTGCGCCCGTTCATGGTGGCGGCGTGGATCCACTCTCCATCGGCGCACTCGAAGAGGGTGCTCTGGTGGATACCGGGCGGATAGGTCTTCGCCATCACCGAGCGAAACCCGGCGGGTGCGTGTTGGTGCTCCTGCCAGATCTGCGTGGTGTAGGCGAGCACTCCCTGATAGAGGGAGGTCCGGACATGCTGGCCGCGCCCGGTCGCCTCGCGACGCACCAGCGCAGCGAGCACGCCGGAGGCAAGGAGGAAGCACGCGGCCATGCTCGGCGCGGGAAAGTGGAGGTAGGTAGGTCCAGCCCGCCAAGCGGGTTGCTCGCTCTGCATGCCCGAGCGCGCCTGTACCGTGGCGTCCCAACCGGGTCGATCGGCGAACCGGTGCCCGGACGGATAGGCCGGAACCGAGCAGAAGACCAAACGGGGACACTCCGGTGCGATGTCGTCGTAGGAGAGGCCCAGCCGGTCCATGGTGCCGGGGCTGAAGGTCTCCACCAGCACGTCGGCGTCGCGACAGAGCCGCAGGAACACGTCCCGGCCCTCCTCAGCCTTGAGGTCGAGCACCACTGACCGCCGGCTGCGATTCCAGACGTGATAACCGGGCTGGCGTCGAAAGGGATCCCCACCAGGCGGCTCGACCTTGATGACGTCGGCACCGAGCTCGGCGAGAAGCAGGACACCGACGGGTCCCGCCACGCCCCAGCTCAGATCGAGAACCCGTACTCCCCGCAGGGGGCCCGACGGGTCAGTCACCTCTCTCCCGTGTGGCCGGGCGGTCGAGCGGCGTCCTCAGGCAGTCAGACAATGCACGGGCCTGTGCCGCTCGGGTCGCCGGTCATTCTCAGTCCTCTTTCCCCTTGGCTTCGAGGCCAGCGGCGACACTGTCGTAGCCGGCACTCGTCAACAATCGCCGCAAGTCCACGACCTGCTGCACGTCGATGTCCTTGCCCTGCCGGCGCTCGAACACCCCGCTCTCCTCGCCGACCTTGAACAGGAACATGTTGCCGTGCCGCTCTTCGACGGACCCGACCTCGTTGAGCAGGGACGTCACATCGTGCCACTCGATGTTGTGGCTCGTCGGGTGTTGGAAGATCTGCAGCAGGGTGTCTCGGTGATGGCCGCTGAGGTGCGTTGGCCCGGAGGTTGACGACATAGAGATCCACTGGTCCTTTCTGAAGGTCTCAATGTAGCGACAGATCCGTTGGCCGTCCCAGGACGCGTGCGGCGGGGGACCATCTGTCGACTCCGGTGTGTCGGGAGGAATGGTTCTCTTTGGCCTGGTAGGAGGGTTGCGGTCGGCTCGTGCCGATGGCAGGGTCACTGCAGTTCTCATGCCGGCCGGACATTCGTGGCGCGGTCGTCGATGAGCCCGCTCGAGACCGCATGCACGGCACCGATCAACGTGCGCACCGCCCGCTCGAGAGCGACTGCGGGACTCTGGGCATGCCCGAACACGGCGCGCCACCCGAACCGCTCTGAGCCGACTCAACTATTGCGACAGGAGTCGTTCCAGGGCTGCTGGCCATCGGCGTCGTAGAGGGCGATGGCCAGGTCGTCCTGCTCAGCCGGAGTCGCCTGGTTGGGAGGGACGTTGACGAGCTGGGACAAACCGGCCAGCTGAGCCGCTTCGTTCCACGTCGCCTGGCTGAACTGGAAGCCGCCCATGTAGGTCCCGCCGGGCGACACCGCCTGGTAGTTGCCGCCCGACTCGACCCTCAGGACGCATTGGAGGAACGGCGGGAGCGACGGGTCACCACCGGACGAGGAGGCTGCGACGGTGCCTGCTGCAGTCGAACTGCCGGATTGCGTCGTGCTGGTGGGATCCCCGCCGGCTGAGGTGGTCGAAGAAGGATGAGTTGTTGTCGTTGTTGCTGCAGCCGCCGCCGCGGCTTGGGCGGCGCGGACCGCTTGGGCCGCCGCCGCGGCCTGGGCCGCCTGCTGCTGCGCCACGGCCACCGCCAGCTCGCCGGTGATGGCGGCCTGCTTGGAGTCGAGTTCGGCCTGGGTCTGACGGGCGGCGGCGGCCTGCGCCGCCTGCTGGTTGGTTGTCGCCTGGTCCTCTACCTGTTGTTGCTCGAGCGTGGCGCGTTGCGCATGCAGCCCATTCTCGTCGGTGTGCAGCGCATCGATAGTGAGGTTCGTGTCACCGCTGACGACCTCCTCGTACTCCGTTCTCGCCAACGCATCGCTCTGGCTGCCCACGAAGAGGACCTGTGTTCCCCCGGCCTGCGGGTCCAAGTTGACATAGGCCGACAGCGCCTCAGCCTGGAGTCGTCTCCGGTCGCGATGCACCTGGCGCGTCTCGGTCGAGATCTGGTTCTCGGTCGCTTCGATCCTGGCCTCGTCCTGCGTGACCTTGGCGCCGTCAACGTCGTACCGCTGTTGGTAGACACCGATCTGGAGCTGCTCCAACACGAGGTCCCGCGCGATCTGGGTCGCCTGCGTCTTCAGGTCCGAAACCTGGTCAGCCGCGGCGGTTCCGGAGGAGACGACCATCGTTGCCGTCATCGCAGTCACGACCGTGAGACCCACGATCTTCGCCCCGACACTGGCGAACCTCTCCACTCGACGTCGAGAACCTGACTTTGTCCTCCGACGGACCCCGACAACTGTCACGATCGATGAAGTCTTGTCGCCATTTCTTCGACACTGCAAGCCCGACGCGTTCCCTACGACCAACGCGCCCGGAGCGGAAGGCGAGATTTGAGCCTGGGAGCGCCTCCGACGGTGTCGCCGGCGCTCTCGCGAGTTTCAGAAGGACGAACTACACTGCTGCCCTGCCAGTAATTCTTACGTTGGGATCGATATCTGGGATGGCTTCAGCACTAGGGGACGGCGAAGACACCAGCTATGACCCAGAAGTGGTGCGGGCCAAGTATCAGGCCGAACGCGATAGGAGGCTGGTTCCTCATCGCTCAGAAATCCGCGACCTGGGTGCAGATGACGCCTACGCCCGCTATCGCACCGACCCGTTCACCCCCTACATCGAGCGGGATCCGGTCTCCGACGAGGTCGACGTCGTCATCGTCGGCGGCGGAATGGCGGGCCTGCTTGCGGGCGCAGCCCTGCGCAAAGCTGGAGTCGAGCGGATCCGTATCCTCGACCAAGCGGGCGGATTCGGTGGCACCTGGTACTGGAATCGCTATCCGGGGGTCATGTGCGATATCGAGTCCTACATCTATCTGCCGATGCTCGAAGAGCTCGACTACGTCCCCACTCGACGCTATGCGTCCGGCGATGAGATCCTGGGTCATCTCGAGGCGATCGCCGAAAGGTTCGAACTCGGGCCGGATGCTCTTTTTCACACCGGGGTCACCCGAGCCGAGTGGAACGAGACCGGCGCCCGATGGCAGATCAGCACCGACCGCGGCGACCAGCTCAGGTGCCGCTGGTATGTGCTGGCCGTCGGGATCCTGAATCTCATGAAGCTGCCGGCCATTCCCGGCATGGAGGACTTCGCCGGGCCTTCGTTCCATACGGCTCGATGGGACTATTCGTACACCGGCGGTGGGCCGGACCAGGCCCTCACGGGCCTCGCCGACAAGGTGGTGGCCCTCATCGGGACAGGAGCGAGCGGCATTCAGTGCGTGGCACCGCTCTCCGAATCGGCGAAGCGCCTTTACGTGTTCCAACGCACGCCGTCAGCCATCGGCGAACGCGGGAACCGCGACACTGACCCGGTCTTTGCTTCGGGCCTCGAGCCAGGCTGGCAACAGGCTCGCATGGAGAACTTCCAGAAGGTCATGATGGGCCAGCCCACCGCCGTGGACCAGGTGGATGATGGGTGGACCCACTACTACGGCCCTGTCATGTATCCGCGGCGGACAAAAGGCACGGCCAGATCCGACTACGCCCGCTTGGCCGAAGAGCTCGACTACTCGATCATGAACGCGCACCGGCGCCGGATCGAGGAGCTCGTGGCCGACCCGGCCACGGCCGAAATCCTGAAGCCCTACTACCGATATCTCTGCAAGCGGCCATGCTTCCACGATGAGTACTTCCCGTCGTTCAACAACCCCAACGTCACCTTGATCGACTGCCCGGCCGGCGTCGAGAGGATCACGGCAAAGGGGCCCGTGGTCGACGGGCACCAATACGACGTGGACTGCATCATTTACGCCACCGGATTCGAGGCAGAGCTCACCCCGCTCACCCGACGCGCCGGGCACGAGATCGTCGGTCGAGGTGGGCTGCACCTCGCCGAGAAGTGGGCCGACGGCGTTGTCAGCCTGTTCGGAATCATGAGCCGCGGCTTCCCGAACCTGTTTGTGATGCCGGCGCCCGGTCAACAGGCGGTGACACCCGTGAACTACACGCTGCTGGCCGTCCTCGGGGCCGAGTTCATCGGCGCCACGGTCGGAATTCTCGAGAAGCAGGGGGTCGAATCGTTCGAGGTGAGCGCCGAGGCCGAGGAAGCATGGACCCAGCGGATCCTCGATTCCTTTGTCGACAGCAGCTCGGTCATGGCGGCCTGCACCCCGTCCCGCATCAACAATGAAGGACATCCCGAGGCGATGAACCCCCGCAACACCAACTATGGCGGGGGCCTCGGTGACTGGTTCGGGTACCGGGATCTGCTGAAGAATTGGCTCGAGTCCGGCATCTTCGAAGAACTCGACCTACAGGCGGACTCAACGGTTCCGTGAGCACGCGTCAAAGGGTCGCCGTCGTCACGGGTGGCGGGGGGGAATCGGCGCTGGCGTGGCCGCGCAGCTGGGTCGTGACGGTTGGTTCGTCGTGACCGTCGACCCCCTGGTCACCCTCGATGGCACGGACCAGCTTCCGAAACCCGAGGAGACCACTGCCGACCGCATCGTCGCGGCCGGTGGCTCCGCCCGGGCCACCTCGGTATCGGTCACGGATGGTGAAGCGCTTCGTACCTTGTTTCGGGAGATCGACGTCGAGTTCGGCGGACTCGATGCCGTCGTCAATGTCGCCGGCATCACGCGCCAGACCTACTTCGGGCGGGGCACGGAAGAGGATTGGCAGGCGGTCCTCGCCGTGCACCTGCAGGGCTACCTCAACGTGCTGCAGGCGGCGTTGCCGATCATGGCCGCGGCCGGGTTCGGCCGCGTCCTCGGGGTCACCTCTGGCTCCGGCTGGCGAGCCGCCGATGCCGGTGCGTACAGCTGCGCCAAGCGTGCCGTTGCCGCCCTGACGTGGCAGCTGGGAAAGGAAGCGCCGGCGGGAGTGACCGTCAACGCCATGTCACCCATCGCGATGACCCGCATGATGGCGTCCGCCCTCGAACGCGCCCGAAAGGCGGGCCAGTCGGGCGGCGGCGGCATCTCGTTCCTGACGGTGCCGGAACCGGAGGATCTCGGCCCTTTCGCCGCCTACCTCGTGAGCGAGGAATTCGATTGGTGCTCCGGCGAGGTCTTCTTCGCCGGGGGGCCCGAAGTGGCCGTCGTCGAGGAACCCCGTCTGATGGAGGTGCTCCGCACGGACCACGCGGTATCGCTCGCCCGAGTGCTGGACGAGATCCTTCCCACTGCGTTCGCCAAAGCCGAGAGCCAGCAGGCGAGCGGGGGCGGGGGCAACCCTCGCTTCGGCCCGATCTTCGACGAACCGGACTCTGCGGGTGGCGCCCCGTCGCAGGTGCAATCCTGCGTCGTCGTCTCCGATCGTCCGGAGCTGGCCGCGTCTCTCTGTGCTGCCCTGGAGACTCGATCGATCAAGTGCCACCGGCTCGAAGTCGCTCACGGCTTCGGCGAAGCCGCCGATGCCCTGCGCTCCGCCGTGGAGGGCATCGGTCCCATGGACGCGCTCGTTCTCGCTCCTGCCAGTCGTCGGCCGACAGAGTCGCCGACGGAAGGCTGGGGCAGCGTGCTCGCCGAGCACTCCGGCATCGTCGAGTACCTCCATACAGACGCCGGATGGGCACGTGCGGCCGCGGATTACGCGGCCGACGCATCCCGTCCTGTGCGGCTCGTGACCCTCACCGACGCCACCACGGCCGGGGGACGAAGCCGTGCCCAAGCCGCGGTCCAGCACGCGCGCGTCGCCACGACCGCCACCGAAGGGCGTGTGACGGCCTTCGCCGTGAGCCTCGAAGCTCCAGAGGGCGCCGCCAGCAATCCGTCCGGCGAGCTGGTCGCCCACATCCTCGGCCGACCAGACGCTTCCGCACTCGCCGGCGCGGAGCTGGTGCTCGGCCCCGGCTGGCTCGGCCTCCGCAGCCACCCCCGGCCGACCGGCAGCATCACCTTCGGTGGTCCCGCCCTCCCCGACTGGCTCGACAGAATCCTTCAGGAGATCGTCGGAGCCGCCGGTCACCCGGCACACGGAGCGGTCCGATGACCGAGAGACCCACCCGGGTGGTGGACGCCCACGTCCATATCTGGGATCCGGCGCGTACCGATTGGTATCCCTACCTGTCTCATCCTCAGGCGCCGCAAAGCGCAGATGCGTCGCGCATGTTCCGGGCCTTCGACGTTGCCACCTATCGGGCCGAGTCGGCTGGGTGGAACGTCGAGAAGTTCGTCAACGTCGCCGCGGCGACCGGCCGCCACTCAATCGAAGAGACGCTGCACCTCGACAGCGAGGTAGGCGCCGCCGGCGGCCCCGATGCGATCATCGGCGGCCTTCCTCCGACCGAGACGGTGGCCGATGCTGTCGCGCTGCTGGATCAGCAGATGACGGCGACGCGCTTCCGCGGCGTCCGCCCCATGGGACGGCACGAAGGACCTGTCCCCGACGCCGGTGTGCTCCAGGCGCTCCAAGAGCGGGACCTGCTCTTCGAGCTGATGACGCACCCCGATCAACTGAAGGTGGCCGCCGAGCAGCTCGGAGGATTCGGTGACCTGCTGGTCGTCGTGGAGCACACGGGCTGGCCACGCTCGGATTCCGAGGAAGAGCGCTCGCTCTGGCGCGAGGGTATCGACGCGCTCGCCGGCATTGGTGACAACGTCGTGTGCAAGCTTTCGGGGCTCGCGATGCCCCTGGAGTCGATGCGCGTCGATGCCTTCGCACCCTGGCTCGAATATGCCATTGCCGCATTCGGTGTCGACCGCTGCATGTTCGCCAGCAACTTCCCGGTGGACTCGATGTACGGCACCTACGATCAGCTCTACGAGGTCTACAGCGCAGTGACAGCCGGCCTTGACGATGCATCCCGCGGAAAGCTCTTCGCCGAGAATGCGGAGCGCATCTATCGCTGCTAGCGGGAACGGCATCCATCGGATCCGAGGGCGTTGCCGCGAAAGCGGAGCCGGCTTATTCTCGTCTCCGGATGCTGCACCACGTCGGCCCACATTCCGTTAGCTTGACCGGGTGACTACTCCCCCCCGCATGAAGAAGCAGGAACAGGAGGATGCCTCGCCGGAGATCGTGGAGGTCGTACCGGGGATCGTGCGCCTGCAGCTCCCGATCGATTTCACAGGCCTTGGACACGTCAATACCTATGCGCTCGAGGATGACCGCGGTTTTGCCCTGGTGGATCCCGGGCTTCCAGGGGAAGCGTCTTGGACGGCCCTCCGGGGGCGAATGGACGATGCCGGTATCCCACTTCGCCGGGTCCATACGGTGGTGATCACCCACTCGCACCCGGACCATTTCGGGGGTGCTGGGCTCTTGGCGCAAGAGAGCGGGGCCGAGATCGTGGCGTCGGACCGATTCCGCACCTTTTTCGACGTGGCCGACCTCGACGACCGCGAATTGCAGGCCGCCGACGACATCGATGCCCGCGAGAACCCCATTCCGAGGCTGCACTTCGACCACCCTTCCCCGTGGGGCGGCTCGACTCTTGGCCCACCCCCGAAGGAGCGGGCCCAACTTCTGGCCAACAGGGAGGCTTTCGATCGGTGGTTCAAGGCACCTCGGCCGTCACGACGGGTGGCCGATCTGGACCACATCAGCCTGGGCGGCAAGGACTGGGTCGGGCTGTTCACTCCTGGACACACGGACGACCACCTCTGCCTCTACGACGAGGAGGGCGGCGTCCTCCTCTCGGGCGACCAGGTATTGCCGACGATCACGCCACACATTTCCGGCATCATCCCGAATGACCCACTGGCTCAGTACATCGAATCCCTCGATCGCCTGGCCGGCCTGCCCTACGTCGAGACCGTGCTGCCCGCCCACGGCCAGCCCTTCACGGACCTTGCGGGCCGCACGGCGGAGATCAAGGTCCATCACGAAGAGCGGCTGGAGCAGCTGCGGCAGTTCTGCGATGTCCCTAGTTGGACCAACGTCGTCGACCTTTCCCACCAGCTGTTCGCTCCGCGGTCGTGGGGATCGATGGCCGAAGCAGAGACCTATGCCCACCTGGAACGTCTTCGAGCCCTGGGGCAGGTCAAGTCACGTGAAGATGCAGGAGTCATCTACTACCGGGTGTGACCAAAGCGGACGGATCAGCTGCCGAGAGGATCGGTCGCGGTGGACCCGGACCTGACACCCAGAACGGCAAGCGTCATTCATAGGGGCGCTCATCGACGAAACGCAAGTGACGCTCGCCATCGTCGGCTCTATCGTTGGAGAGGAATCGGTGCTCCTCGTCCTCTCGGGTGTTGACCTCCAGCGCGAGGGCCGCCGTATGCCGTACAAGCGATTGTCCACTGCATGCGAGGTCATCTCCGGGTGTCCCGGCTGACAGAAAGGAGCGGTCGATGACCACGGATGCGCTATCGGGCCGATCCGACCAGGTGGCCAACTATGAGCGGCGCTGGTGGATCCTCGCCGTACTCGGAGTGGCCCAGCTCATGGTGATTCTGGACAACACGATCATCAATATCGCTCTCCCGACAGCACAACATGAGCTCCAATTCTCCAATGCCGACCGACAGTGGGTCGTCACTGCGTACTCTTTGGCTTTCGGAAGCCTGCTGCTCCTCGGCGGTCGGATCGGTGACATCTTCGGACGAAAGCGCACGCTCCTCGTCGGTTTGATCGGCTTTGCCGGTGCTTCGGCGGTTGGTGGTTCCTCGACCGGGTTTGCGATGCTCGTCATCGCCCGCGGTGTCCAGGGAGGCTTTGCAGCTCTGCTCGCCCCTTCGGTGCTCGCGCTTTTGAACACCACCTTCACCGACCTGAATGAACGCGGCAGGGCGTTCGGAATTTACGGCGCGATTGCCGGAGCCGGAGGGGCTATCGGACTGCTGCTCGGCGGAATCCTGACCACCTACGTGTCGTGGCGCTGGACGTTGTTCATCAACCTCTTCTTCGCGGCCATCGCTGTCACGGGCACAATGCTCTGGCTGAAGAACGACAAGGGCGCATATCGGGACCCGATCGATATTCCTGGTCTGCTGCTGGTCACCGCTGGACTGTTCAGCCTCGTCTTCGGTCTCTCCCATGCCGAGACGACGTCCTGGAGCGACACCTACACGATCGGGTTCCTCGTTCTCGGCGTCGTCCTGCTCGCGGCGTTTGCCCTCCTTGAGAGCCGTGTGACCTTTCCCCTGCTTCCGCCCCGAATCGTGCGCAACCGGACCCGAGGCGGATCGATGCTTGCGATGCTCTTTGCCAGCGCCGGCCTCTTCGGGATCTTCCTCTTCCTGACCTACTATCTGCAGGAGATCCTCGACTTCAGTCCGATCAAGACGGGGATCGCCTTTCTGCCGCTCGTCGCCGGATTGGTGGTCGTGTCCCAGGTCTCCAATCGTGTGCTGCTCCCGAAGTTCGGGCCAAAGGCGGTGGTCCCGACAGGATTGCTGCTGGCTGCGATCGCCATGCTCCTGCTCCACGGGGTCGGGCTCGAGAATTCCTACCTCGGCCGCGTGTTGCCCTCGTTGCTGATTCTCGGGATCGGACTCGGACTCGGTCTGGCACCAGCCTTCAGCACGGCGACGCTCGGTCTGGGACCAAACGATGCCGGCGTTGGGTCAGCCGCGCTGAACACCACCCAGCAGGTGGGTGGCTCGATCGGCGTGGCGCTTCTGAATACTTTGGCCGCGAGTGCCACCACCGCGTATCTGGTCGGTCATGCACCGAGTCCGAACATCCTGGAGGCATCTGCGCTGCACGGCTACACCACAGCCTTCCTGTGGTCATCGCTCTTCTTCGCGGCGGGAGCGGTTATTGCTGGACTGGTGCTTCAGCGGGGGAGCCTGCGGGACCTGACGAAAGCGACCGCGCCGGAGCGCGGCAGCGAAAGAGAAATGCATGCCCCGGACCACCTACGCACCACCTGTTGGCATTGTGGGCTTGCGCATTCAGGTGGTAGGTCTGACGGAGGTGTGAACACCAGGGCTCTGTAGCTTCGGGAGAAGGCCCAACCTGCCTCACCGTTCGGGGTGGGATGGACGTCTAACGATCCGATGCGTGACACCGGACTCTTGGGGGATTCCTCGCCGTTAAAGATGGCCACCGCGGCCCCGGTGATATCAAGCTCGGCCAAGAGCTCGACGATGGTCTTGAGCGCTTGCGCCAGCTGAGACTGTCCAACCTTCTG